>CAKOOU010000001.1 GCA_934098455.1 uncultured Bacilli bacterium
TCTTCTAAGTATACAGCATAATTATTTATAGTTGCATTACCACTATTAGTTACTGTAAATGTCTTTGCTGTTATAGAGTCACCTGGCTCTATCTTTTCTGCTGTTATAAGTGCATTACCATCTCCATAAACTAATTCTAAGTTTGCAGTTATAACACTAATACTTTTTTCATTATCATTTCCTTTTATTTTAGTTAGGAAATATGCGTAAGTTAATCCTACAAGAATCAAAAGTACTATAAATATTCCTGTTACACTTACTATTAACTTCTGTCTACGATTCATCTAACTTCACCCTTCCTATATTTAACAAATTAATTATATAATTTATTTTACTTAATTACCATGTGCTTATAGTACCATAAATATTTTAATTAATTTGTCATTTTTACACGAAAAAATTATATCTCTTTATACCCCCCCCCCCAACGAATTTTGGGGTTGGGAGAGAGATATAATTTCTTAATTTTTTCATGAATCGTAAATTAGTTGCGAATTAAAATGTACCAAGTTTTAATTCGCTTTGGTATTTCTACCTTAATAAAATATTAGCATTTTTTAATTTTATTGTAAATACATTTTCATAAAATTTCTAAAAAAATACTTAATTTGCATCAAGTATTTTATTCAGATAATATTCTTAAAGCCTCATTTAATTGATTATCATTTTCTTCAACTGGATTATTTTTATAATCATCACTTAATTCAATATTTATATCAGGTTCTATACCATTTTTATCTATACATTCACCATTAGGCATTAACCATCTAGCACTAGTATACTTAATCATAGTACCATCATCTAATTTACCTGTTGTTTGAACTTTACCTTTTCCATATGTCTTAGTTCCAACAATTTTAGCACCATAACTATACTTTAATGCACCAGCAAGTATTTCACTAGCACTAGCACTAGTACCATTAACTAATACAACTATAGGATAAGTTCTTTTTGTATCAGTAGTATCTTTATATTTAGTTTCTTCTTTCTTAGATTTAATACTATACATTACTTTATTCTTTTCTAAAAATAACTCTATTATTTTAGTACAACTATTCAAATAACCACCAGTATTACCTCTTACATCTATTATTAAAGAATCTATATTCTCTTTCTCCATACTTAATAAACTAGATTCAACTTGAGTATCTAAAGTACTTGAAAAAGTTTCTAAATAAATATATCCTATTTTCTTTCCATTAATTTCTTTTATACTACTTGTAAGAGCAGGCACTATAAGAGTTTTAGTATCAACATCAAAACTAATTTCATTACCATCTCTATTAACAACTATTACATTTTTATTATCTTTATTATTTTTAATTATATTAGCAACCTCTGTAGTATTTTTCCCTTCAACACTTTCTCCATTTATACTAACTAATATATCCCCTTTTAATATACCAGCATTTTTAGCAGGACTATTATCAAATACTTCATAAACATATATTTTATTATCACCATTTAAAGTTATTCTTATTCCAATACCATCATAAGTACCATCTAATTTATCATTTAAACTATTAGTAGCATCTTCATCCATATATATTGTATAATCATCACCAGTATATTTAAGCATTCCATTAATAGCAGCATCAACTAATTTATTTTCATCTAAATCTTCATAATATTCTTCTAATAATTTATTATAAGTACTAATAAATTCATTTACATGTTTATTATTTGTTGTAGTAACTTTACCAGTATTATTAAGTCTACTATATACTAAAGAACCACCTATAATAAAAGTAATTATACTTGGTACTAATACTAATAAAGATAATTGTATATAATTTAATTTAATCTTCTTCATAACATACATTCTATCATATATTTTTATTAAAAAAAAGATGACTATACATCTTATTTTAATATGTTTACAATATTATCTACACCACTATAACATTTAACAACTTTACCATTATTAATTTTATATAATGTAGCACCTTTAACTTTAACTTCACTACTATTATTAGGTTTTTCTACTAAACTATCTCCTAAAACACTATTATTTATCTTTTTATCTAAATCAATAAAATATGTTTTAATATAATTATCACTACTTCTATAAGTAGCAAGTACACTATCTAATTCACTACCATCATTCTCTTTAGAATATAATATTACATAATATTCATCTTCTATTCTATTAAACATAGTTCCTATTGTAGCAATATCATAATCTATTTTGGTATCAACTTTATTATCATTACTACTATTTTCTTTCTTTATCATATGGTCAGTTAAAAAATATATTCCTAAACTAATTCCAACAACTAAAACTAATAATATACCTATATTTCTAACTATATTCATATCTTCATTAATTATTCTTTTTTGTTTTATTTTATTATTTTTCTTTTCCATTTAAACCACCTACAAATAATATTCTATCATAAAAATATAACTTCTTAAACACAAAGTTATATTTTTTTACTATATTCTCTATTAAATGAACAACTTACTAATACATTATTATTTTTAAAAGATAAATTATTATCATCTTCTATATAACTAAGTACATGTTCTAAATAATTTTTATCTCCTACTTTTATTTGATTTCTAGCATCTAACCATGAATTATTATTATCATTTATAATTTCATTATAATCAATATTATCTCCATAATATAATTTCATAGTTTTAATTATATTTCCATACCCATAATTATACATTTGTATAGCAACTGGTATATTATAATTAGTATCTTTTAAACATTTTTGAAATATCATACAAGCAACTTTAATATTAAAATTAATATCTTTAAGTTTATCTATTGTTATATGTACATTTTCTACACTATCTGTTTTATAATTATAAGCACTTAAATTTTGATTATTCCATACTGATTTTTCTATTTGCATTAATCCTATAGCAGGTAAGTTATCATTTATTATATGTTCTCCACTTTCTTGTGTAGCTATTGCTAACATAATTCTTGGGTCAATACCATATTCTAATGATAATTCATTTATTATATTACCATATTTATTTTTAGTATTAATATATTTATTAGAATCAGTTCTATCTTCATACTCTAAATCATAAGTATTTATATTATCTAGTGATAAATCAATTACATTATCAATATCATTTTCATTATCATCTACATTATTCAAATATGATATATTATTATCATTTATAATATTTTTATCTCCAAGACTATTTACTAATCCTCCAATACTTATTATAACAGCACCACTAAATGCACTTATTCTTTTAATTCTTTTCTTACGTAATTTATTCTTTTTTTCTTTAATATATAAAGTTTCTATTTTATCAATTAATTCATTTATATCTTTATTATCAGTATAACTAAAAGCACTTATTTTTACTTTATATTTATCATCATTATAATATATTTCATTATTACATATTTTTATATCTTTATAATTTCTTAATATTTTATACATATAATTTATATAATTTTGATAAACTTCATAATGTACATTACCATATTCATCATATATATGACAAACTATTTTATTATTATCTTTTATAATAATCTCTATTAAATTTTTCATAGTTTCTCCAAATATTTATCTATCAAGTCATAATCTTTTTCATCAGTAATTTCTATTAATTTTATTTTATCATCAATTATTTCATATAGTGATGCATATATATCTTTACTTTTATCTTCTTCATATATTATATAATTTTTATTATTTATATTTATTTTATCAAGTATATTATATTGTTTTATATCTCCATGTTTATCTACATGATTAAATTTTATATCAGTTTTAAGCATAATTATATCTCACTAGGATGTATTATTATTTTTATAGCATCATCTTTACCATTTGTAAGTCTTAAAAATGAATTTTGTACTTTATCTAATCCAACTATATCATCTATATATTTTGCTACATCTATTTCTTTTTTGCTAATCATTTCTATGACGCTTTCAAATTCACTAACTGTATATGCAATAGCACCTTGCATTGTTATTTCTCCCATAACTGTCATTACAGTAGGTATAGTAACTGGTACCATACTAACACCAACTAATACTATCATTCCACCAGGTCTAACAGCCATTATTGCTTCACTTACTGCAGGACTATTTCCACAACATTCAAGTACTACATCAAATCCACCAATAGTCTTTTCTACCAACTTTGGAACTGTATTAGCATCAATTGCATTATAATATTCATCAACACAACCAAATTTTAATGATTTTTTACCACGCATTTCATTTGTTTCTAAAAGTGCTACGTATTTTGCACCAGCCTTTTTAGCAAATAGTGCACACATTAATCCAATTATTCCTCCACCAATAATTAAAACGTTATCATCTTTTTTTACTTTTCCTAAATTAACCGCATGTAAACTAACTGAACTAGGTTCAACCATAGCAGCTTCATCATTTGATACATTATCAGGTAATTTTTTTACCATATCAGCTCTACAACTAGAAAATTCAGCATATCCACCAGGATTAGTTAAAGATAACCCAACTGCTTTGCTCCAAGTTAATTTACAATATTGTGGATTACCACTTTTACAAGCATGACACACACCACATGGAGATATTGGAAGTCCAGTAATTCTATCTCCTACCTTTAAATCATCTCTAGAGCCAGGGTCAACAACAGTACCACAAAATTCATGTCCCATTACTAACCCAACAGGTTCACCCATGTCCCAATAATGAATATCACTTCCACAAATACCACAAGATTCTACTTTAAATACTACACTACCATTTTTACTAACAGGTTTATCTATTTCACCTTGAGTAAATTCTCTCTTTCCATTTATTTTAACACATTTCATATAAATGCCTCCTATCATATAAATTATAGTACAAAGACATTTATTAAACAATATTCAATAAATAAATTAAACACATAATTTACACAGAAGGTGCACCAACAAAATCAGGATTATTAGTTTGAAAATATATTAGACAAGATACTCCAGCAATTAACAAAGCACTTCCAAGTAATTTGATTCTAAAAAGTCTTTTGCTTTCTACACTAGCTTTCTTATAAGCATCATAATTTCTATAAATAAAATATAAATATATTAATAAAACAACAATTAAAACAAACAAATAAATATCATTTGCAGTCTTTTCAGATTTCTTATTACCAGTATTAACATAATTTTTTTGATATTGATTAGCAACTATATTAAAAGATATTGCAACTATAAAAATAATAAATATAATATCTTCAAATTTTAATCTAGCTAAATCATTATTTAATATATCTTCCATACTAAATTATATGAAAAAAAGTAAACATTTAATTTACTTTTCACTTTACACCACTACACTTGTATCAATTATTTTTATTTATTTTCTATTTTTTCTATATCATCAATATATTTATAATTTAGATTATTATTATTTGTTATAACATTCTCTCCAATTTCATGTTCTAAATCAACTCTTGCATTATTTGCTATTTTACCACCACGTTTTGCAATACTTATATTTTCTTTTAAACCTTGTGGTTTATGTTTTATGGCAATTTCTCTCGTTGCAATTTCTCCTAAGTCAGCAAGTGTAATTTCAATATCACTCATATTATCTCTTAAAGATTCTTTTCGTAGTCCTTTAAATTCTTTAAATTCTTTTGCTGTCATACCAGACCAACCTTTATATATTTCGTTAGTTAAAATTGCATATTCTTTATTTCCATTTATTCCTCCATCTTTCCAAATATCAGTTAACTTTTTTCTATCTTGCATACCTTTTATTCTTTTGCTTATCCACGCTTCTTCATATCCTTTTGCACGATAAATATCTATACCACGTTGAACACTTATAGATGGATTGAATACTTCATCTATCCTCTCGCTACCTAACTTAGCTAGCCACATTTTAATAGGTTCAGCATTTTTACTAGGAATTGATTCAATTATTCTAAACATTCCCTGAACATCAACTACATCTGTTAATCTATATTTACCATCTTGAGCTTTAAGTTTCAAAGCGTGACAATTTGTCACGGTTTCATTTCCCTCTTCCCTTAGCCTTTGCTTTAACTTTCTCCAATAAGATTGTTTATCCTTACTTTCAGATATAGTACCTACTATATCAACAACACTTATATAATATTTCTCATCTTCCTTATCCCATACTGTTCTAATAGTTTCATTATTAAATATTTTATTAATTAAATACATTTTTTCTTGATTCATTATTCTTCTCCTTTTTAATTTAATATTCTATCATATCTATATATCATTTTTTGTCGAATTTTCTAAATTAATTTCAATTTGTAATGTACATCAAAACTCACATCTTTTTAACAACACAATTATTATAGTAATTACCACCTGGTGCTTTTAATTTCAACTGTCTAGTAATTCTAGACGTTTCAAAATTTTCTTCTTTTAACAATTTATTTTTAGCAAATTTAAGTATTTTTAGTTTTTTTACTATCAGTTTAAACGTCTAATATATCAACAACACTAATATTAAAATATTTTCCATTAGAAAGTTTTAAGTTCAAAGAGTTACAAATTATAACAAACTCATTTACATTCTTACATCACTAATGTTTTAATTTTCACTAATAAAATCATTTAATTTTATTTTAAGATAAAATACTAAATATATCAACAAGACCAATACTATATTTTTCATTTAATTTAGTTATTTTTAATATTTTAAACTGCATAAAAAAAGTAAACTTTTAATTTACTTTTCGCTAGATACTATTACACTTGTTCCAGTTAATCCTTCAGCAATAGTCATTAATTCCTTACCATCTAAACTATTACTACTTAAATAATAATCTATTCCATTACTAGTCCAATATAATGAATTATTTGATAAAGCAGCAATACAATCACTCATTATTAATGGGTCTCCATTTACTGGTATAATTTCTAAATCATCAAATCTTCTACTAACTTCTTCTATTAATACAAATGGACTATCTCCACTAAATGTTAATATTGCTCTATTACCATTATCAGTACTAATAGTATCTTCAGTACTTAAATGTGTATTTTGTGGAACATACAAAGGATAAATTATATCTTTTAATATATTACTAGTATTCTCTTCATTAGTATTATTGTTATTATCTTTAATATCATTATTTTCATCGCTTGGAACTTTTGTTGTAGTAGTTGTTGTAGTTGTATTTGTAGTATCACCAACATTAGTAGTTGTTGTAGTTGTAGTAGTTTCACCATTATTTTTCTTAGTAGTTGTAGTATTTTTCTTATCTTTATTATCTATATTATCTTGTTCATCTTTAACTTCATCTTCGCTTATTAAACTTTCTAAAGAAAAATATTCATCTTTAAATTTAGCTTTATAATTTATACTATTAACATTTAAAGTAATTTTAACATTACCATCTTGGTCTAATACTTCAACTTTCTTAACTCCATAATCTTTATCCAAATAAATCTTTTCACTATACAAAGTATTATTATTAGGATAATTTACTTTACATTGGATATAATCTTTTTCTACATGAACTTTATCATCATTAACAACATCATTTAACAAAACATCAATCAAGTATGATTGACTACCATTATTAGGCCAATCACTTTGGAATTTAAAACTCTTATTCAAATCAGGTGTAACAACATAAACACCATCTTTATTTTTTAATATAACTTGTTCATGATTATTAGTTTGATTTATTAAACTAACTTTATAATACCCTTCTTTACTTTTACTAGCTTCTACTTTATAAGTAAACGTGTCTTCATTACTTACGATAGACATATTACCTTTCAAAATATAATTATCTGCTTTTTCTATTTTATTTTGAAATTTTTTAACTACATTATCACTTTTACCACATCCACATAATCCTAAGAACATACATAATATTATTATATACTTTTTCATAAACTCCCCTTTTCTAATTAAATATATTTTATTAAATAATTATTTATACATAAAAAAATAAAAATTATTAAATTAAATAAAAATGTATAATTTATTTTAATCTATGCATAATAAGAACAGAAAAGAGGTTAAAATGAATACATTACAAAAGATATGCTTATGCATAACAATTATTGGAGCTATAAACTGGGGTTTAATTGGTTTATTAGATTTTAACTTAGTTGAAGCTTTATTTGGTAGTGAATCTATTATTCCTAGAATAGTATATTCATTAGTTGGTTTATGTGGTTTAATCAACATAGGTATTTTAGTAATGCATTTAGATGAAGATTAAAAAATAGTTAGAATATTCCAACTATTTCATCATTCACTAAATCAATATTACAAGCATTAGGATGTTTTGAAAGACCTGGCATAGTAAGTATATTACCTAAATATACAGTTATAAACTTAGCACCATTATTTACTTTTATATCTCGAACAGTCAAAGTATAATTACTAGGTGCACCAAGTTTTTTAGCATCATCACTAATACTATATTGTGTTTTAGCAATACATATTGGATATTCTATATTAGAATATCTTTTTATTTTTTCTTTTGCCATCTCACTATATTCTATTTTATTACATCTACAAATACTTTTACACATAACATCTATTTTATCTTCTAACTTATCATTTAATTTATATAATAAATTCAATTCTTTTTCTTTACATTTAATAACTTCTTTAACAACTTCACTAGCTCCATTTTCTCCATCAATATAAGCTGTACTAACTGTAAATGGTATATTAAAACTATTTACATATTCACGAACTATATTAATATCATCTATTGTATCATCTGGAAATTTATTTAATACAACAATAACATTTTGATTGAATTTAAATAAATTTTCTATATGGACTCCTAAATTACATAATCCATCTTTTAAAGAATTATTTCCATTGTATTTTAAAGCTCTAATTGTTGCAACTAATAGAACACAATAAGGATTAATGTTGTTATCTCTACATTTTATATCGAAAAATTTAACTGCACCAGCATCACTTCCAAAGCCAGCTTCTAATATTACATAACGAGATATTTTTCTAGCCATATTAGTAGCAACTATACTATTACATCCATGTGCTATATTTGCAAAAGGTCCACCATGTACGATAACAGGATTATTGTATAATGTTTGAACTATATTTGGTTTAAAAGCATCTTTTAATAGTACAATTAAAGAACCTGTTATATTTAATTCTTTCAAATAAACTTCATTATCATCTTCATCAATTCCAATAATAATATCGTCTAATCTTTGTCTTAAATCATCCAAATCTTTTGCTAAACAAAATATTGCCATTACTTCACTTGCAGCAGTTATATTAAATTTAGTATCATAACCAATATTAACATTTCTTAAACTTCTATCATTAACATCTAAACATCTTTCAAATAATATTTTTTTTATTCTAAGAGGATTGCCATAATATATACTATTATCAATACATGCACTTATTAAATTATTTGCACTTGTTATAGCATGAAAATCACCTGTAAAATGTAAGTTAATATCTTCCATAGGAACTATTTGTGAATATCCTCCACCAGTTGCTCCACCTTTAACTCCAAAAACAGGTCCCATAGACGGTTCTCTTAAAACTAACATAGAATCATATCCTAATTTTCTCATACTATCATGAAGTCCTATAGCAACTGTTGTCTTACCCTCTCCATAAGGTGTAGGATTTATTGCAGTAACAAGAATAACTTTTCCATCTTTATTAGCATCTATACTATTTATTTTAGCCTTATACTTACCATACATATCATAATCTTTTATATTAAGATTATCACATAACTCACTAATTTCTTTCATTTTAAATTTTTTAGTAATTTCAATATCAGTCATAATATTCCTCCTAAAAAAGAAGCAAAATGCTTCCTAATTTTTTTCAACTATATATAGATATTTATCTTTTTTAACTAATATAATCTCAGCACTTTTATCATATTCTAAATCTTTAACATATTCTATGTCAAGATTTATCTTATAACCATCAAATTCTTCTTCACCAATTTTATATTTAGTTTCATCTTCATTTTTAATACTAACACTTTTTACCATAGGCAAATCTTGTTCTCTTTTACCATCACTATTATCTTTCATATATTTATATAATGTATTAGACACATTCAACTTATAATTATCTCTAATATCAGGATAAACAAATTGTACTCCGCCTACATCATACATATTTTTTTTAGCTTCTAAACTATATAAATCCATAACAAACATTTTGCTAATACTTTCAGCATATTCAGTATAATTTATATTGCTACTCTCTAAATTTTTCTTCAATTTTTTAAATTCAGCTTTATAAATATCTATATCATCTTCATATAATATATAATCAAAACCCTTAATAGATATTCCTTTATCTACATTCTTATTATTTTTTACACTACTATTTCTTCTATCTAAATTTACATATACTATTCCACCTATAAAATATAAAAGTGCTATAGAACATATAATCAGCCAAAATTTTTTATTTTTAAATAAATTCTTATTTTTTTTCTTATTCTTATTTTTCATAATTATTTATTCTATCCTTTTCATTCTTTATTAAATCATATACTATTATATCATTAGATAATTCAATTATATTTTCAGTATAATCTTTACATTCTTTTATATAATTTTCATCTATAGGTTCATTAGTTAAAGGCATATATTCTTCTTTACTAGCATTATAATATACTTTTTTTGTTAAGTAATTTCCATTAGGAAATGGTACTATATTATCATTCTTAGTTTCAAATATGTCATGTCCTAATGCAAATACATTTTTAATACCTAACATATTAGAAATTGTTGGAAGAACATCTATCATTCCCATTGGATATTTAACTTCAGTTCTTAATTTTTTATTTTTACTCCATATTATTAATGGTGTTTTTCTATTTAATTCATTTTGATAATAATCATAATTTATATAAGTAGGATCATCACTAGATTTTATCTCACCAGTTTCAAAGTTATAATTATAATATCTATCAAATTCACTCCTATTTAATTTAGCATCATGATCTCCATACATAACGAATACTGTATTTTTCATTGCATCGCTATTATTTATACTATCAAAGAACTCACCTAAAGCCATATCTGCA
Source organism: uncultured Bacilli bacterium (assembly GCA_934098455.1). GTDB lineage: Bacteria > Bacillota_I > Bacilli_A > RF39 > UBA660 > UMGS1124. The sequence continues at coordinate 11,004 of CAKOOU010000001.1, forward strand.
TAATGGGCACTTTTAATGTAATTACCTAGTTTAGTTCCTTCTAAATAATCATATACAACTTCCTCTTCCACACCAGTTTCTTCATTTAATTTAGTTGTTTTATAAGTCAAATCTAATTCTGGATAATGTTCTAAATCATTAAATGGCGTATGATTAGATAATGTTATAATTGTTCCCATATAATTAGTATTTTTATTTTCTATATCAGTAAGTATAGGCATAATTTGATTATAGAATGAATGATCACTTAATCCAAGTCCAACTACTTCATCAATATTATATTTATCTTCGAAATACATATCTTTGTAACCTAAACTAGGATGCATTTTATTTCTATTCCACATACTAGCTTTATTGCCATGCATACTAAATGTATAATAACCTTTATCACTTAATAGTTTTTCTAAACTAACATATTCTCTATTGTAATAACTAACAAAAACTGTTCCACTAGATACTGGAAGCAAACTTGTATTAACAGTAAACTCAGTATCACTACTAGTACCAACACTTATTTCAGGATAGAAACTACTAAAATATAATCCCTCTTTAGTTAATTTATTTAAATTAGGTGTAATTTCAACTCCATTTATTTTTAAATCTACAAAGAAAGTCATCATACTTTCCATATGCATCATGATAACATTTTTCCCTTCAAACATTCCAGTATATTTATTATCACTTTCTTCTACTTCTCTATTATTATAGTAATCTACAAATTTTCTAGCCGCTTCATCATAACCAAATAAACTATTCATTTTACTATAACTAGTTTGAAATAAATCATTACCTTGATATATTACAATACCAAAACTCTTAACAATACTTTCTCTATTCCATTGTTTTTGTAAACTACTATAACTTCCTTTGCTAACCATAGCCATATTAAGTCCTAGTATTATTGTAGAAATAACTAATGTAGAAACAAACATTGTTTTTCCTTTTTCTATCTTCCTCATATATGAAAAATAATCTTTTTTATTTAATCTACTATTTATATATATAAATAATCCAAATGGTATTAAATATATAAAATATATAATCTTTAATTTAGCTAATACTGCATCTCCAACTTCACCAACTTGTCCTAAAGCAGATAATAAACTAAATGATGCAAATGAAGAATACCAAGAATAATAAATAGCATTTACAGTACTCACAAAAGTATTTAAAAACATTAATATTGCTAAATAATAATATTGCCTATTAACTTTAAATAAATATACAAAACTACCCAATATTGCGTTAACAGATAAATCTATAAATAAAGTTTTATAATTATACCAATTACCAACTGTTAAATATCTTACTAAAAAACAATTTATAAAACTTAATAATAAGTAAGATAAGAATAATCTATTGTGTTTAAAATATCTAACTATGTTTCTTTTAGAAATATTAAATATATCTTTTATATTTTTGTTATTTACTTTTCTTTTTTTCATAACGTATCCCTCGTACACAGAATTATATCACACTATAAAAAATAAAAAAAGTTTAGCACTTTACTTCTTACTAAACTTTACTATATTTTACATTATTTTTTAATATATTTTTTAACATTCTTATTAAGTAATTCTCTTATTTCATTTTCATCTATATTACTATTTTCTGGATATATTAATGTATTAGCATATAAGTTAAAATGAATATAAGATTGCAAATACTTCCACATCATATCTAAAATAATTTCTTTTTCTTCAGAAATCAATTTATTATTTACAACACTTTTATCAATTATAATAACAAATTTATCATTTTCTTTTAAATATAACATCTTATCTATATCATACTTTTCTTTTATGTCTAAGTAAATTACTTCACCTTTTAAAAACTGTACAACTTCTTTTATAGAATTTATATCATCATTTTTATATTCTTTACCACTCAATGACTCATAATTTTTAATTAATCTTTTTGATACTTTTTCAATAAAATTTGCATCTCTATATGATAAATTCATTCCAAAACCTCCAATTAACTAATTTTAACATATAAAATAATCAAAGCAATTGCTATACTAAACACAAAATATAATATTTTATATGTACTTATTAAAATTTTACTTAATTTCTTATTATTTATTTTATTTATAAGTTTTTCAACAGGAACATATAAACTATATCCTAAACCTTCATAAAATATTTGATCCATATACTCTTTCATTACTTCACCCCATCTGAAGTATCTACTTCATCAATTGTTACTTTACTTACATGAGGTATAGGTTTCCAAGTAACTTTAACAAACAATGCTAAATAAATTGTATATCTTCCTATAATATCAAACGTAGGCCAAGTAAAAGTATATAAAACTTTTTTCAAAAATGGAATTTTCTTAATTCTTTTTCTTTCTGTAATAAATACATAAATTGCATTCCACATATTTACAAAGTAAACACCCATTCTGTATAGTAATCTTAACCATATAGCAATTAACATTGAAACAAAAAATGCTTTTATACCAGGCTCAATATTTATATAAGGCTTATTAAATATAAATGATAAGAATTTAGCAACTATAGTACTACCACCAAATACATATAAATTTTTTATACCATTTGTATAACTATAACATCCATATATTATTACACTTACTATTAGCCATCTTACTAAGTTAATTACAACAATAGGTGTTAATTGCATTAATGTATCATATGATGCAAATCTATGTCTAATGGATTCAACAATTTTACCAAATATATTACGTTCTTTTTCTTCTTTACCCCAATTATCTTTTATAAATAATTTTCCAAAGAATATATTTACAAACAATTGTGGACCAGATTCAACGAAAGCCATTAAGTGACCTTTACTCCAACGAAGTCTTTGTCTTAAAGCAACTTTTAAACTAATAGGTTGTTCATCAAAAAATTCTGCTTCATCTTGATATGTAATTTCATAACCACGACTTACAGCATCAGCAGTTAATGCTCTGTCTTCTGTAAGTCCAGTATATTTCCATCCATTTCTAACTATTTCATTAGCAAATAAAAATCCTGTTCCTTGTATATTAGTTGCTAAATGTAAAATACTACGTGCCCTATGATTACTTCTTATACTTCTTAACCAATGTATAGCATATGTACTTGCTATCCAATTTTCATCAAAGTTTTTTGTATTTCTATACGATGTAATTATTTTTTCTCCACTATCAAACGCATTATTCATTTTACTAATATAATTTCTATTTAATAAATTATCCGCATCAAATATAAAATATCCTTCATAGTTTTCTATTCCATAATCATTTTTTATATTTTCAAAAAGAAATTGTAATGCAAAACCTTTTGTTTTATGCTCATTATCAAATCTTTCATATACTTTAGCACCATGTTTTCTAGCAATGTCTGCTGTCTTATCAGTACAATTATCAGCGACAACAAATATATCAATTAATTCTTTAGGATAATCTTGTTTTTTTATACTATCGAGTAAATTACCTATAACAGTCTCTTCATTCCTAGCAGCAACTAAAACACCATATTTGTGATTTTTTTTAGCAGGTTTAAATTTTCTTGTAAATAAAAAACCTATTGCATAATAAACTGCCTTATATGCTAACATTATACCTAGTACACTACCTATAATGTTGTATATATGTCTACTTTCTACATAACTTTGTCCTATAAAACTTATAATACTTCCTAACATCTCGTCAACTCCATACTAAAATTATATTATTTTAATAAAAACAAGTCAATAAGACTTGCAATTATCTCTCAATTTTGATATATTATTAACGAACGCAGGTGTAGTACAGCGGTTAGTATGCGGCCTTGCCAAGGCTGAGACGGCGGTTCGATTCCGCTCACTTGCTCCATTAATTTGTACGAAATCCCTTAAAATAAGGGTTTTTTTATTTATATTTTTACTCTAATTTTATATTTTTACTCTAATTTTATATACTTCGGAGTAATTTGGGAGTAATTTTTGCTAACATTTTTATGAATAATAAATGTATAAATTTAAAACAAAAATTTGATAAGAGTTTGTATTGTAAAATTAACAAATGTACTATCACATTTAAAGATTGTAGCAATTGTAAATATAAAGAATATAAAGACAATAAAAAGTCCACTTTAATCAAAAAAAGTCCAATTAAAGGTAAAAAGCATAAAATAACTAAAGAGACAGAAATAAGTAAAAATGTGAAAATGACTGTATGGAAAAGAGATAACCATAGATGTATTTTTTGCCAAAAAGAAGTGTCTTGGGAATACGCTAATTCACATTATATAAAAAGAAGTCAATTAGGTATGGGAATACCAGAAAACTTAATGACCAATTGTGAAAGATGTCATAACCTATTTGAAGAATCTATTTATCGTGAAAAAATGAAAGAATTTGCTAAAAATTATCTTATGAGTAAATATGATTATTGGAACGAAGAGATGTTAGTATATAAAAAATACACCCGTTGATAAGGTGTATTTTTATTTAAATATTTCTGATAAACAATACCTAGCATTCTTATGTTCTTCATAATTTTCTTTAGGTTTAGCAACTCTTTCTCCGCGTTCTTTATTAGGTGCTGGTAAAACCATATGGTATACATCAACAAATAAAACTTCATAATTTCCTTGCAAATCATCTAAAAAGAAAAATTGAACGCCATTATTTTGTATTGATTTTAATCTAAAAATTAAAGAAGTAGGTATACTATTCATATTAAGTGTTTCTAACAATATTTTATCAATCTTCTTTTGTTCTTTTTTGTGTTTAATATTTTTAATTTCATAGCAATTATCAATATCAATTTTTTTTGATTCAAACCCATATTTTTGAGATTTCAAAAATTTAACCATTGGAGATTTTTTACCATCTATAAAGTTAGTAAAATAAAATTCTGGAAGATTAACAGATTTAATATTTGAATTAAAAAATACATTCGGTTCTTTCTCTCCGAATATATTTTTGCTTTTAAGAACACCATCTTTATTAATTACATTTTCTTGTAGTATACTCATTAATTATTTCCTCTTTTGGAATTTCTTCATTGTGTTTGTTTTTTTCTTCGTGAAAATGGTTTTGCCAAGATTTATCCATGTGAGAAATATTAACAAGTTTAAAATCACTAACCTCAAAAACATCATTTAAAATTGCGTCTAAAGTTTCAGCTAAAAATTGATTACCATTTAATATTACTTCTACTCTTTTTATAGCTTCTTGCTCTTGAGATTTTTTTCGGAATAATAAACTTTCTCTTTCATTAAAATATACATTTGGTACTACCGGTCCATACGACCAAGCTTCTATTCTGTCATCAAATAATCTATCCTTCTGATCTTGAAACAACTCTGAATCTATTTTGCCTTTATTTACAAAGCCACTCCAAAAAGCAAAACAAAAATATAATGCTTTTTGCATTTTTATTGGTGTGATTGACTTAAGACCATTAGTATATTCATAATATTTCTCCTTTATATAACAAGCTAGGTCTTTTGCTTCAAATATTCCTCTTTCTTCTTTCTTCATTCTATTCATACCTCTTACTATATTTAAACTATAACACAACTTTTTTTGTGTTGCAATTACATATTTTATCACTTTACTAATAAAAGTCAATTTTTTTCACTCCTTTCTAGTTAAAATATCATATAAGCTATAAATAATTTGTCGAACTTTATAATATATTTTATTTAAAGCCATAAAAAAAGAGACTAGAATTAACTAATCTACTTCACTTGAATACCACCAATAGAATTATTGATATTACCAGCATACCCATTAGTACCATTCACCCACGGTAACCAATAACCTTTTTTATTATCATAAGCTCTATAGGTTCTATTTTTTATTTGAACTGCATCAATATCATTGGGTAAATTACCAGCATATCCGTTATATCCATCAACCCATGCTAGCCAATAACCTTTCTTTTTATCATGAACTCTATAAGTAGCATTCTCTAATTTAAAGCCACTCACACCATTACCTAAATTACCAGCATATGCATTCGTACCTACTTGTACCTCTGGTAACCATTTATTTTTAACATTATCATAAGCACAATATTTTGATTTATTTCCAGAATATATTGCCTTCTCTAAATATGGTTCAGGATTAATTCTAGTACTAGAACTATATGATTTTGATACCTCAAAATGTAAATGTCTTGCAGTAACATTACCACTTTCACCAATAAGTCCTACACAAGTATTTTCATCAACTTCTTGATCAACACTAACATAAACTTCTCTTAAATGTGCATATCTACTAAACATTCCATTAGGATGCTTAATTAATACATAATTACCCCAAGATTTAGTTCCAGTTGAACCCCTTAAAGTAGGTATTCCAGTTTGTATTTCATAAACTACACCCTTACAATTTGAATATACTCTATTTTGATTTTCATCACTTCTCCAACCTAAATCTACACCTCTATGTCCTTTATTATCGTAATGTTGAGTTATTCTATTAACACTATCATTTATTACTCTCATAATCAAACCCCTTTCAATTTATTATACGTTTAATTTACTTTTTAGTATATTGAATATTTACCAATCAAAAAAGCATAATTGCAAAACATTAAAACAAGCGAAAAAAATTTAAAAACACTTGATTATAAAATATTATAAATAAAAAAGACCCATTACTGAATCTTAAAATTTATAATATAAAAAGTAATATAAAACACTTTTCAACAATCACTCTTCTAACATCTTATATCCACTACTAATTGCACATAATATAGAATCAGTAAATTCACGAGTTCTCGTATAACATCCATTAGTAAGTATTCCATTAGTACCAAACATACTTACTTCTTTATCAGTACTACCATAATATTTAGCAACTACATCTGATAATCTTTTATCTTTATCAACATCTTCTATTATTTCATCAGGAACTTTAACTTTAGCACTACAACCATAATAATATTTATCTAAATCTTTATCATATATAACAGTCCATCCACATAAAAAAGTTCCATAACTACTTTCTGTTAAAATTCCTTCCATAGCAACATATAAATTGCCACTATCATCCTGATTTAATGCAGAATTAATTCTATTTTTTGAACCTTTAATCCCTTCTTCATCACCAATCGGAGTTTCAGAAACACCACTTTCTGTTTCTAAAGAAACAATAGAAAAATCTAAAAAGAAATCTTTAATAACATTATTAACTGCATCATTTTTTGCTTTATTCTTAGAACATACAATTACTTTTTTCATAATCCACCTCTAAAAAAATTATACCATAAAGAAAAAAAACTCACAAAGAGTATTTCATTCAATCTCAAATAACATACCAGGATTAATATCTAATACTAAAGAAATATCATATAAAGTTTGAACAGAAAAAGTTTTAGCAACTTTATCCGATTCGATTTGTCTAATATAATCATGACTAACTCTACATCTTTCAGCAAGTTCAGCTTGTGTTATATTCTTTTCCTTCCTATATTTCTTAATATTGTGCCTAATTACATCATAAATATTTATACTGCTCATATTATAGTAATCACCATGTATATTATCTCATTATATTTTTTTAAAATATGTGAACAATTAACTCACATATTATGATATAATAATGTTAGGAGGGTTAACGATGGAAAAAGAACCTATAAACGAAACATCAATAAAAATATTAAATTACATATTAAAAAGATTTAACACAGACTTCTACTTTATAAACAAATTTAAAAAATACATAATAGATATAATGATTAAAAATAAAAGATTTATAAAATTAATTAATAACAAAGTTGATACAATAGACAACAATTATATGGACTACTATAATAAAAAATATAAAGAATTAATAATTTCAAATTTTATACATAATTTAAATTATTTATCAACCAAATCATATATTATAAATAATTTCATAAGTTCTAATAATTTAACTTTAAATAATTATGAAAACACATATCATATGTTAAAAACAATATCATTGTCAAATGTTAACTCATTTAATATAATACTACTATTTCAAACTATAGAAAATTACGAAAATCAATATTTCAATGAAAGCACTAATATTAAACATCAAACTATTCAACATTTTGTAGATGAATACGAAACAATGATACAAGAATACTATAATAAAAAAGAAGCTATTAGTGTACTTAATTTATAATTATTTCTTAACCAAAACACATATGTTTATATCTTTATTAAAAAATATTTTATTATTAGAATTAAGTGTATTATAATCATAAAAATATTCATTATCTATTTGATACTTACCAATATTTTCTACCTATTCTTATCACAAAAATCAGCTATATCTTCTTCTTTATAATATGATTTCATTTCTTCACCACTACCACCAGCTAAAACTTTATTTTTACCACTATCATCATATCCATTAGGATAATCAAATAAAATAATACTACCTTGAGAAACTATATTGCTAATACTTTCCAACATATTAAAAAATACATTCTTATCTAAGTAATAGCTAACACCTAAAATACTAAACATAGATTTTTTAGTACAATCAAAATTATTAGAAATTAAACTATTTATCCAATCTTTATTAAAATCACAACTAATATATTTAACATTACTATTATCTATATTAGTTTTTTTTATTCTAATAATCTTATCTTCAATAACTTCACTTCTATCAAGTTCAAAAACTTTAACTCTATCATTTACTAAATAACCACTAGTATCATACCCATTCCCAAGAATAACATATTGTTTTAAACCTAACTTAATTTCATTAAGTAAATACTTATAATTAACAGCACTTCTACCTAAAACAGTTTGTCCTATAAAATTGTTTACAATATATTCAACAGGATTATCTCCAACATAATTAGGATTAAAAAAATTTATTCCTTTCTCCATATTCTTATAAATTTCATCATATTCATCTTTAGATAAAATCAAACTTGCATACTTGTCATTATAAATTTTAATATTACTATTTACCATATGATAGTATCTAACAAATGCACTAACTTTCGCAGTCATATTTTCCATTTCAAATCACCTCTAATACTTAATACTACAAATATATAAAACATACAAGCCTTGAAAAAAACTACATTTTATGATAATATAAACATAGAAAAAAGAAAGAAATGTAATTTTTTTACAAATCTTTCTTTTCTTTTTATCAAAAGCTATTGTTAACAAATTCATACTTATCCACAAAAATTTTAATCTAATTTATCGATTTCAACATATTTTTCTTTCAAACTAATTTTTTTAACAACATATCCATATCCTATTAATTCTTTTTTACAATTCAAAAACTAATGATTTATCTCAAATCCTAAAATATTTTCTATATCATCAAAACTTAATTTATAATACTCTTTATTATTATTTTTAATATATTCCCATAATTTAACGTATTTGCTAGCCATCATATTAATTCTACTCTTTTACTTTTCCTAATCTCATTCTTACATTAGTTAATTTACTTCTCTTTATTTTTAAAACACTATCCATATAATTAGCAACTCCAACATATTGTCCTCTAGTATAATGTACCAAAACATACTCTATATTTTTTATTTTACCACTATATAAAGAAATAAATTTTTTAATAGGAGCACAAACATCATATACCCATATAGGACTACAAATAATAATTTTCTTAACCTTTTCTAAATTAATATCAACATCTTCAATATCCATAGATTTTTTTAGCATACCAAATCTACCACACCACCAAAATCCTATTGTTCCACCAACTTTTTCTTTAGATTTAATTTCATAAACATCAGCATGCATTTTATTAGCAATAGTATATGCAACATATTTTGTATAGTTCATTCTAGAAAAATATATAACTAACGTATCACTTTTCTTATCAATATTTTTATAATTATCTATATCAAACTTAAATTCATTTTGAGTATAAAATACATAAGTAATATACCCAGTAATAAATTGTAATAAACCAAAGATGAAAAACATAGTAGATAAAATATTTTTAGGAAATATAATAAATTGTATAGTAATCCATAACATTAAAGTTATACCAAAAACCATTCCTAATACAACACCCAATTTTTCATTTTTTAACAATAATATATAGGCAATCAAATTAGTTATACCATTTATAATTAATAAACTTATTCCAGAAAAAGTATAATTTTGAAACAAAACATTACTAAATGGAAGTACACCAAAATACCTTAACATACCATCCATCCCCAAACTCTTACCTGTTGGGTCAATAAGCATATTTATAGCACCATATATAGCACCAATTCCTATAAATAAACACCAAAATTCTAATATTTTCTTAACTTTTTTATATCTCATTTCTTCTTTACTAATAAACTCCCAACTGCTTCTCCTACAATCATTCCAAATGCTATACATAATTCTAACTGCAACTTAAAACCATATCCAACTGCCGTACCAATTGCAATACCAAATAACATACCTTCACTTAAATAAGTATTTTTTTTATTTAAATTAACAACAATTACAACAACACTTATACCAAATATAACAAAAGGCAAAGCATTCTTTAAAAAACTAACTACATTTAACATTATACACTCAGCCTCTCATAATCTTTGACACCAAATTTATTTAAAAAGTAATATAAACCACTACATACAATTCCTAGCCCAATAATTATTATTAAAATCAATAAATTCAAAGAAATAACATCAATAAATTTAAATAAACAAAATGTTATAATAACAAAAAATAATAAACCAATAAATACTGATATCATAGAACTCATACTTTGTTTAACAACTTCAGTATCACTACTATAATTTAATTTAGGATAATTTAAATTTATTATTAAACCAGTAATACCATTACACAATACTATCATTAAACTAAATAATAAAACTAATATAAAATATATAAAACTTAATTTAAATTTTATAGAAACAATTAATAAACTAATAATAACAAATGGCATTTCAATAGTTATAGCCATTAATAATTTAGAATTAAATATAGTACTTATCATAACAGGTAAACTCTTAGTAATATTAATACTTTTTCCCTCTAAACTTATACTAGAGGATGTTATACTAGTAAAAAATAAACTAAATAACAACACTACAATAAATACTAAATTTATAGACATATTACCACTAATACCATATTGACTAAATATACTAGATAAAATATCTTTCCCTTTAACACATAAAAGTATACTTGCAATAAGTAAAAGAATTAATCCAAAAGAAGTATTAAACATATATACTGGACTAGAAAAATATCTTTTTAATTCTTTATTACATAAACTAAATACTTTTTTTCTAGATTTATATGAAACTTTTCCTCCGCTTTTAACAGAAGTCTCACTAGATTTAAATATAATACTGAAATAATATTTAGAACCTAATATAATAAATATAATAAATGGAATAATATTTATTAATAACATTTTAATAAAAGTAACTATATCAAATTTATTTATTAAACTAATATAAGAACCTATAGGATAATATATTTTGCTTAACATATCATTTATACTAGTTGCCCTACTTGCAATATCATTAACAAAACTATCTAAATTAAAACTTAAATAATATACTCCTAAAAATATAAATATAGATATTAAAGTTTGTATAATTTTTTTAGATTTAAATCTACTAGATATCATCATAACAATATATCCAAGTATACTAGATAATATAGTTGGTAAGAGTGGTACTAACAATATTTCTAATACACTAAGTAGTAAAAATGAAAAACTTATTCCTTCATGATATATATATGTTGAATAACATGGTAATAAAAACATCAAATTATAAATATATTGAAATGAAATTAATTTGAATATTCTTAAAAATAATATAGTACTTTTTTTTATAGGTAAAGAGAACAACATATCATTGTCTTTAGACTCAAATAAAATTCCTTGTGATTTATATATTCCCTGAATAAAAGTTAAAATTGAAACAACAAATAGAAATAACGTTAATAAAACGTAAGTCATATTCACTTCATGTAAAGGCTTTGCAATTAATTCTGCATAACTGCCAATACTGATACTTACTAAAACAAATAGAAATATTGGTAAAAATAATTTGTTTTTGCTATTTTTTTTAGACTTATAATTTAAGAAATTCATATCTTGACTAAATGTTGCTTTTATAAGTGAAAATATCTTTTTCATGCTTGTTCACCTAACTCAAGAAATACTTCTTCTAAAGATTCATCACCTTTAATATCTTTCATCTTACCTATCTTAACAATCTTTCCAGATTTTATAATTGCTACTCTATCACACAACTTTTCTGCAACATCTAAAATATGTGTTGAAAAGAATATAGTTTTACCTTCTTTAGCCATACTTCTCATTATTTCTTTCATATCAAATACAGCCTTAGGGTCTAATCCAACAAATGGCTCATCCATTATTAACACTTTAGGATCATGACTTAATGCAGCAATCAACGCAACTTTTTGTTTCATACCATGAGAGAAACTTGATATGTCATCGCCTAGTTTTTCATCAATTTCAAACATCTTAGCATATTTTAAAACATTCTTTTTTCTAGTATCTTTATCAATTTCATACATATCACATATAAAATTTATAAAATCTATCGCTCTCATATTTTCATATAAATCAGGATTATCAGGAACATATGCAATATCCATTTTACATTCAATAGGATTACTTTTTATAGATTTACCATTTACCAAAATATCTCCATCTTCAAAATCAAGTATTCCAACAATAGACTTTATCATAGTAGTTTTACCAGCACCATTATGTCCTATAAAACCAAATATTTCTCCTCCATTAACTTTAAAACTAACATCCTTAATTGCTTTCTTTACACCATTATAAGTTTTACTCACATTATTTATTTCAATCATTTTTTATTTCCTCCTTCTAATTTCATTAATGCTTTATATTGACTTGTTAACAAATTTGATATATCTTCATCACTAAAGTTAACGGTATCAGTAGCAACTAAAGTTGCAATACCATGTGTAAATATCCACATTTTCATATGAAAATCAAATGCACCATCACTATCCAACTTAGTACTAATCTTAACTAAATCTTGTAATTTACTAAAATTATATTCATCAGATTTAACAAATTCATTACAAAACATATTACATTCACTCATAAATAATATTTTATATAAATTTTTCTCATTTCTAGCAAAAGAAATATATCTAATACCAGCATCTTTATAACTAACTTTACCATTACCAAAATTAAATATATAATCAAAAAAATAATGCTCTATTTTACTAATTAATTCTTTATTTAATTCTTCACTATTTTTAAATTGATAATATATAGGTCTAATAGATGAATTAAGTTTTTTAGCAATCTCTCTATTGCTAACACCACTCGATCCCTTTTTTCTAACTAACAAAAATGCTGTATCAAGAATCTTTTCTTTTGTTATTACAACACTTTTAGGCAATATATCACATCCACTCTAAATATATTGTATCACATGATACATTATTGTAAAGAAAAAACTTATAAAATCTTATAAGTTTAATATTTCTCCATAATTCTCTTTAATTCATTTCTCAAATCACTAGTTAGTATATAATCACTAAATCCATCTTCTATATAGTGTTTCTTTATATTCTCTTTATTAGAATCTAATATTACTATACATGGTACATTAAATTTATTTATTCTTTTTAATCTTTTTAATGTTTCATACCCACTCATTTCTTTCATATCATCTTCTATTATTATATAATCATATTTTTTACCACTCTTTATTCTATCAACTGCATCAGCACCATAAAGTATATATGAAGAATTTATATCAGATTCATTAAATACTTTTTTTATTACTTCATTTACTTTTTTATCTTGATTAACAACTAATACTCTTTTATTACTATAATTGTTAAATAAATTAAAATTATCTTCCTTTTCTCTATATATCTTTTGATCTATTGTTAGTATTACTTCAGTACCTTTACCAAGTTTACTTTTAATTAACAAATTTCCACCTAAAGATTTAATAATTTTTTGACAAAGTTCTATATTAAATTCTGATTTTTGTAAGTTAACTATATCATCTTTATTTAATTCACTAGTAGTACTTAATATTTCATTTATTTTATCTATTCCAATACCAACACCACTATCAATTATTCTAAATATAACTCTACATACATCATATTTTTCAATAATATCTATATTAAATTCTATAAAACCTTTCTCTGTTTTTTTAACAGAATTCATTAATATAGAATATAATACTTGTTTTAATTTTATGTTATCTCCATAAAGATATGGCACATTATTTGGTATATTATACCTAAATTCAACATTTCTATTTATACTAGATTCTACTCTTTTTATTAAATCTTCATATATCATATCTAAGTTATATCTGTTATTTAAAAACTTAACTTTCTGTACATCTAAACTACTAACATTTAAAACATCATTTACTACAAAATCTAATTGCCTAGATGCATTATATATATAATTTAATCCTTCTTTATATTCTTCTTTTTTATAATCATTATCAATTAATTCTTTACTACTATTCTTTATATAGTTTAATGGTTCTCTAACTTCTTGTGTCATTTCAAATATAAAATTAGATTTATCTATATAAGCTTGTTCTGTAATTTCATTATTTTTAGTAACTTCTTCTAATTGTTTTAAATCTGGATTTTCTATTGTAAAATACATCATCATTATAATAAAAGATTCCATAGAAGTCATCAATAATAATTCAGGATGAGAGCCTTGAATACAAGTAACTACACCCCCTATTAAAAAGAATGCAAATACAGGATAATATTTTTTATTTTTAATATTTTTATGGTTCATTAACATACATATAATCCAATTAATCATACACATACCACTTACCAAATATAAAAAATTTGCAGATGGACCATATGAATAAATAATATCTTTAGTATTTTTAAAGTAAAGAGGTAAACTCATAGTTATTACTATAAATAAACAATAAATCATTGAATAAAATTTTATAATCTTATATATTTTATTTTTTTCTTTAGTTCTATCATTTACAGAAATTGTAAAAATATAAATAGTAAATAAAAACATGAAAGTCAATAAATATAATAAATATATCTTACATATAATCATATTAATCAAAGGAATTTTATCCATAATTCTTATTGTAAAAATACTTGTAACATCAAAAATTAAACCGAAAAAATTTGCTATCATCATTAATTTATATATTTTATTTTCTAAAACATTTAATCTTTTTTTTGAAAAATAAACAAATAATAACAAAACAATATACAAAAAACTACAAATCTGTATTAATACGCTATTCATATTCTCACCTACTATAGAAAGTATATCAAAAAATTAATAGTAATACAACTATTCAAAAAATAGTTTTAGCACACTTTTAAATTAAAATTTTACAAAAAAATAGTTTTGAAAAATTTATTTCCTATTTTCCAAAACTAATTCTTTTACAGTATTTCTTAAACATTTATTTGCCTCTTCTAAATCCATATTATTTACATTTATAGGATTTCCAAATCTTAAAGTCAAATTGTTGTTACTCACTTTATAATCTCCAGTAACTCCAAAAGGTACTATTAAAGAATTTGTTTCTTGTGCCATTTTAACTGCACCAAATTTGAAAGGCAATATTATATCATCTTCATCATAATCAACAATATTTCTATTATCTAAATCTTGTTTTACCTCAAGCAATTTTTTTTCAGCTTCTTTTAATTTAATAAAATATTGATTGTTGCATAATACTTCTTTATCATTATTATGATTTTCAATTAAATATTTTTTATAATCTTCTAATTTTTCTAAATAATTTTTCCTTGCAGCAGTAATCTTATTTCTAGTTCCCTCTGGGAATATTCCAACAGCCTCACCATTTTTTAAATATTTGATAGCAATTTCTTTTGATTCATGAGGATTATTATATCTGTCAACAGGTATACATTCAAATCCTTTGTACATCCAAGCCATTTTAGAATCAAAATATTCTTTTTTAGCCATCCAATGAATAGTTCTTTTAGTTGAACATATTACAGGAACCTGATCCCACACATGTAAATGATTTCCGCATAAAATTATAGGACCATTTTTAGGAATAAAATCTTTACCAATAATTTTAGGATGATATAAAGGAATAAATAATCCTTTTACAACCTTTCTTCCAGTTTGATAATTAAACATTTCTAATTTCCTTTCTCAAAATTTTGTCACTTTCATTTTCTTTATTTTCTAAATTTTTGTAATCAATCTTATTCATTAATGTTTTTGGTAATTCTTTTATTACTTCAATTGTTTCTGGTAAATAATATTTATTAGGCAAAGAATTACACATATTTAATAGTTCTTCTTTTAAATTATTATCATACATATATCCATCATTTAAAACAATATATGCTTTAGGAACTTCTACCTTGTAAGAATGAGGTGCTTTTATAACACAACATTCCTTCACAGCTGGATGATTTGATAAAGCATTTTCAATCAAAGATGGATATACATTAACACCACTAACAATTATTAATCTTTTTATTCTATCTGTAACAAATAATTTACCATCTTGATTGATATAACCCATATCACCTGTATGAAGCCAAGTATTACCATCTTCATGAATAATAAGATCTTTATTAGTAGCATTTTCATCTTTATAATAACTCTTCATAATAGAAGGACCACTCGCACAAATTTCTCCTAATTCATCATATCTTAATTCATCAGTAGTTCCAGGTTTAACAATCTTTATGTTCGTATTAACTAAAGGTATTCCAACACTATTATTTTCATTACAATCATCAAAAGTAAAAGTAACACTACTAGTCGCCTCAGTCAATCCATAACCTTTAGTAATTTTTTTATCAGAATTTCTTTCCTTTAAGAAATCATTGAATAGATTCTCATCTGCACCCATTGAGCCACCACCAGAAACAATATAATTAATAAATGAGAAATCTATTTTTGAATAATTCTTATTACGTAAAATATCTCTCATCAAAGTAGGCACACCCATGATATCACTAGGTCTATATTTTTTAAATATATGTGCTAAACTCTTTGAATCGTACTTAGGCATTAATATAACAGAAGCCCCAAGACATAATGGCATATGAATACAATTACATAAACCAAATCCATGAAAAATAGGCATTACAGCTACCATTTTATCATTTTTATCAAAATTTGCCTTAACTCCATATTGACTTGGCATACTATTAAAATTTTCATTTGTTAATAGAGCACCTTTAGGTTCACCAGTAGTTCCACCAGTACTTAAAATAACTTGAGCACGATTTTTTTCAAATGGATAATCTGCTACATTATTTGATTTAGTAGAATACTTTTTAAATTCTTCCCAACTCATATAATTTTCTTTTTTATTTTCATTATAATATTCTAAATCTTTTAATTTATAACTATATAATAATTTTACATACAAAGGCATTGAATCATTATTTGACAAAATTACAAATCTAGAATTTGCATTATCAATAGTTGAATTTTTAATCTTATTATAATCAAAATCTATACAAAAATTAATTTTAGAATTACATTTCTCTATACTATTAACTATATTATCTTTGTTAGAAAGAGGATGAACAAAATTAACTAAAATACCTAATCTATTTGCTGCATAAAAAACATACAACGCTTCAGGAACATTATTAGACACTATAGAAATTGTTTCATTATGTATATCTTTATCACTTATCCCAATACTATTGAACAAATATAAGATAGATTTTTTTGCTTTTTCAATATTATCTAAAAATTCTTTACCATATATACTTCTTCCAACATAATTTAATACTTCTCTATTTAAATTAGTTTTAACACCATTTTCCATATATTCATATATTGTTAAATTTGGAATTTTATTGATAGATTGTGCATATGAATAATATTTAAGCCAAGGTTTATCTAATGATGGATAACCAGTTACATTACCATTTTTTGAATAAGCATTTTTATTATATAAATTACTAAAAGTTTTTAAATAAGAATCAATTTGATTCCAATCACTTGCCCTATATACATTATCTTTACTTAAATCTTTATTATATTCTTGATCCAATAAAATAATCTTTGTATAATCACTTAATTCGAATGCATTATCTTTATTATCTTCAATCATAACGTTTATATTATTATTTATAATTTCCTCTTTTTTACTTTCTCCACAATAAATAATTTTATCATAATATATGTTGTTACTAATTAACCATTCTTGAACAATATATCTCATTAATTTTCCCAAAAAATTATTTTGTTTTGTAAATGCTCTAGAAGTTATTATAAATATTTTATTATTATTTTTATGTTTATTGATTACACTAGAAGCATTCAATCTTGCACCTAAGAAAATAGAATATTCTAATAAATACCTTGTCCAAAATTTTTTTGATTCTGCTTCAGAACA
This sequence comes from uncultured Bacilli bacterium, assembly GCA_934098455.1. Lineage (GTDB taxonomy): Bacteria > Bacillota_I > Bacilli_A > RF39 > UBA660 > UMGS1124. The sequence continues at coordinate 29,328 of CAKOOU010000001.1, forward strand.
ATTAAACATTTCTTCTATTGTAAATCCTTTTTCATTAACTAAATCTTTTTTAAAAAAAGTTTTTCCTTTTTTTATTTGATAATTTCTTATATCAGTCAAAACACCATCTATATCAATACCAATATTCATTAAAAAACTCCCCCTTAATGTGTTGGATATTTTAAAATATTTTTATAAAAATGACATTTTATTTGTCTAAAAGTATCATTTTTACGTCTAAATCACCTTACAATTAAATAATATCATAATTAAAACATAAAAAAAAGAATAAATTACAACAAAAGATAATTAATTTTATTATAATTTATAATCTTTTCATCAATAAATTTATATAAGTAAATTTAACATCTGAATTATTTTCATCATCTATTTTAGTCATTAAATGCAATGTTGCCGGTCCATAAATATCAACTACATTAGTTTCAGAAAAATTCATATCTACCGTAGTACCTTTATTCAAAGTACAATCTAAATCACTTACTATTTCTCCAGTAGTTTCATTATATAAGTAAAATGATGCTCCATTAGTTTCTGATACACCAGATATTCTTCCACACAATGTAATTTCAAAAATTCCAGTTCGTAAAACATTTATGTCTAAATTATTTGGTACTTCAATATCACTGCTGACTCCAGGTATCATTCTCTTTGTATACACATTAACAGTTCCTGCTTTATCTGTATCTTGAAAACTTATAAACAAAATTGCGCTATAAACAGTTGGATTATAATAAGATGGTCCTGTTGGCCCTGTCGGACCAGGTAAACCTTGTATACCTTGTTCTCCTTTTTCGCCTTTTGGAATGTAGAAAGTTAAATGATGAATATTTCTATCAAAATCATCTTGAACGCTTGCTTCTTCGTTGCTTTCTACTGTTTCAGTCCCATCTATCGTAATTACCTCACTTATACCAATTTCTCCAGGAAAACCTCTAGGCCCAATTGGACCAGTTGGACCGATTTCACCTTGCGGACCAACATCTCCCTTTAATCCAGTATCACCCTTATCACCTTTATCACCCTTTGGAATCAAAAAATCAAATACATGATGATTACCCACAACATTTTCTAAAACTTGTGCCTCATTTCCAGCCTCAATTGTTTCTGTTCTACCAACTTCAATAGTAGCACTTTCTCCTGGAGGCCCTTCAATAACAGCTGTTTCTTTCCAAGAATTTGTTTCATGATCCCAAACAACCAAAGTTTTTTGAATTATATAACAATCTCCATCTTGAGCAACTGGATGCATTCTTTCTAACTCTTCCATCGTATCATAAGTACCTAATATTTTTAATCCAGTACCAGTAGGACCTTGAGGTCCTGTCGGACCAGTTGCACCAACTAATCCTTGTACACCTTGTTCTCCTTTTAAACCTTGTGGCCCTGTCGGACCAGGAACACCTTGAATTCCTTGTGGGCCTGTTGGACCAACATCTCCCTTACAACCACGAGGTCCCATAGAACCACAAACTCCTATTTCACATAATCTTTTTCTTATTTCACCATTTTCAATTATTCTATTTATCTTATCATCAAAGTTCATAACATACCCCCGATATAACATTATATGTAAAAATGATTTTTTTGTTTAAAAAAAGAAGATTAACTCTTCTTATTACCACGTTTTCTATAAAAAAAGTAAACTCCTACAACAACTACAACAAACAAAATTAATACAACAATATGTGAGTAAGTGTCAAGAATATTGACTATTTTAGTCCAATTTTCACCAACAACACTACCAACAATTATTAAAACAGTATTCCATATTAATGAACCAAACAACGTATACAATAAAAATTTAAACATAGACATCTCACTCATACCAGCTGGAATACTTATTAAACTACGTACTAAAGGAATAAATCTACAAAAAAATACTGTTTTATTACCCTTATTATCAAACCAATTATCTGCATTATCTATATCACTAACTTTAAGTCTAAGTATCTTACCCAATTTACCAGATATTATCTTTTTCAATCTATCTTTATTAAAAATTTTACCAATATAATATAAAATTATAGCACCAAATAAAGACCCTAAAGTACTAGCAAGTACCATACCAAATATATTTAATTTAGTATAAGTAGTCATAAAACCACCAAATAATAATATTACTTCACTAGGTATTGGAGGAAAAATATTTTCAATCATAATAAGTAAAAAAACACCAATATAACCATACTTTCCCATAATAGACAAAATAATTTCTTGCATAAACCTATCTCCTATCTAAATTTAATTTAAAAAAAGAATAATTACATAGTATAATAATTATATTTCACATCTTTCCTTACTAACCTAAATTCATTATTAACAATGCTCTTATTAGCAGGAATATTATTTCTTTCTGTTTGTATTATAACATTTCTACAATAACATAAAATACTTTCTCTCAACATTCTCAAAGCAATTGTACCATATCCTTTATTTCTATACATTGATAAAACTCCAAGGTCAACTTCCATAACATTATTAACATCAACAACATTAATAAAACCTATTTCAACATTGTCTAAACATATATAACATGCATAACAACTATTTAATAAACGGCTTTTAATATTTTTTCCATTACCAAAAGTTTTTAAAAGCAAATTATCTTCACTTACGAAATTAATTATTCTATATAGATTACAATCTTCTATTTTCTTTAATTCTAACATACAAATCACATCCAATTTGTCATATATAATATCATAGTATAGTCAAAAAATCTATAATTCTATCAAACTATTATCATAAACATTATTAATATTTTCTATAGTACTATCAGTAGTTTCTTCATAGTTACCAAAATTAATTAAAAACATAAATAGTAATATAATACCAATCATTTCTAATACTCCAATAATCATACCAATTATACTTAATATAAAACCAGTACCGTAACTACCACTTTCTTTTTTATATTTATTTCCATAAACCAAACTAATAATACCAGGTATAAAACCAATAATACTTAAAAATACACTACTTATTAAACATATTATACCTAATACTAAACTAGTTTCTTTATTTCCACTAGTTGTCACACTATTATTAATATCTAATTTATTACCACAATTATAACAATATTTATTACTATTTTTATTTTCTACACCACATTTAGAACAATACATATTATCACCTAATCTAAATTTATTTCTATATTTTTACTTTCACCTTCAAATTTTCTATATTTAACACCACAAACATCAAATATTTTTTTACTAACAACAGTTGCATCAGTACCATGATATTTATCAGATAAGTATATCACTTCTTTAATCCCACTTTGTACCACTACTTTAGCACATTCATTACATGGAAATAATGTCACATATAATTTAGAACCAACTAAATCACTTCTAGTACCTCCATAATTTAGTATAGCATTTAATTCAGAATGACATACATAAAAATATTTAGTATCTTTAGGGTCACCTTCTCTATCCCAAGGAAATACATCATCTTTATATCCATTTGGAGCACCGTTATATCCAATCGATAAAATTCTATTGTCTTTGCTAACTATACAAGCACCAACTCTAGTATTAGGGTCTTTACTTCTCATAGTTGATAAAACAGCAATTCCCATAAAATATTCATCCCAACTTAAATAATCTTTATTTTGTTTATTTAATTTTTTCATAACTACACATCTCCAATATAAGTATATAATGACAATAAACTTTAAACAAGAAAAATAATTTTTATTTTACGTTTATTAAGTAAAGAAAAAAGCACTTCCTAAAAAGTACTTTCAAACTTATTTATCTCTAACACTAGCATTTAATTTGTTTTCTACATCTCTTATAATATTATTAAATATTAACATAACTTCATCTTCAGTTAAAGTACGATTATTATCTCTAAAAGTTAAATTATAAGCAATACTCTTTTTATCACTACCAACTTTATCTCCAACATAAACATCAAATACATTTATATCAGTTAATAACTTACCACCAGTTTTCTTAATAACTTTCTCTATTTCTAAACTAGTAATATTTTTATCAACAACAAATGCTAAATCTTTTTCTATTGATGGAAATTTAGGAATATCTTTATAAGTCATTCTAGTAGGATGTAAACTTAATAATTTATCTAAATTAATTTCAAAAACGAATATATCTTTTTTACTAACACTAGGATGTAATTTACCTATAATACCTATCTTCATTCCTTGAACGATTATATTAGCACTAACACCAGGATGTAATTCTTTAGGTAATTCACCCTTTACATCTAAACTATATCTACCATTAAATCCTAAGAAATCTAAACATTCTTCAACTATACCTTTTAATATATAGAAATTAACATTCTTTTTATTTAATCCATCATAATAATTACCAGACATTAATATTGCTAAATTATTATTTTCTTTATAAATTCCATCTTCTTTATAAAATGATTTACCTATCTCAAATATAGAAATATCATTATTATTTCTAGCACTATTATAATCATATATTTGTTTTAAAGAATAAAGTAAACTATATCTTAAAGTATTTCTATCTTCACTCATAGGATCAGCTAAACTTATAGGAGTAAATTCATCAACCGTATATTTTTTTACTTCACTTAATGGTATCAAAGAATAAGATAATGTTTCATTTAAACCTAAATCTACTAATTTATTTTTTAATGCTCTTTTAGTCTTATCATAATATCCTAATTTAGATTCAAATACAGGTAATTTACCAACAATCTTATCCATACCATATATTCTTCCGACTTCTTCGATTAAATCTTCTTCAATTTTTATATCTAATCTACGAGTTGGTACAACTACTTCTAAAACATCATCTTTTTTATTAACGCCAAATCCTAAAGCTTCAAAAATACTTGTTATATCATCTTCGCTAATATCAATTCCTAAAACTCTGCATATCTTTTCTTTAGTTATATTAATAACTTTATCTTCTTTATCAGTAGTATCATAAATAATAGTATCAGATAAAATATTAGCATCAGCATATTTTTCTAATAAATGACATGCTCTATCAATAGCCATATAAGTACGTTTAGGATCAATCCCTTTTTCAAATCTATTACTTGCTTCACTTCTTAATATTTTTTTAGAAGTTTTACGTATCTTAACACTATCAAATATAGCAGATTCAATTATAATGTTTTTAGTATATTCTTCTACTTCAGTAGATAATCCGCCCATTACTCCAGCAAGTCCAACTGCTTCTTTTTCATTAGCAATAACAATATCTTCACTAGTTAAAGTTCTTAATATATTATCTAAAGTAGTTAAATTTTCTCCATCACTTGCATTTCTAACAATTATCTTATTGCCTAATCTATCTGCATCATAAAAATGTAATGGTTGTCCTGTTTCTAACATAACATAATTAGATATATCTACCACGTTATTTATCGGTCTAATTCCACTAGCAATTAATCTGTTTTTTATAAAATCAGGACTTTCACATATCTTAACATTTTTAACTTTCTTTGCTAAAAACAAAGTACAATCACCAGTTTTAACTTCTACATCAAATTCATTTTTAACAGATTCATCTATTTCATTATATTTTAAATCAATATCTTTTACTTGTTTCTTATAAATAGCACCTAATTCATAAGCCATACCTAGTATACTTAACAAGTCTCCTCTGTTGCTAGTAAGTTCAAAATCAATTACTTCATCATCTAAACCTAATAATTTTATTGGATCACTACCAACTTTTGCATCAACAGGAAGTTCATGTATTCCATTTTTATCTTTATCACTTAAGAACTTATTATCTAATCCTAACTCTTGAATAGAACATAACATACCATTACTTTCTACACCACGAATTACACCACGTTTTATTTCACCACCAGGTAATTTTGCACCAGGTAAAGCAACTATAACTTTTATGCCTTTACGTACGTTTGGAGCACCACATACAATATTTAATATTTCATCTCCTACATTAACCTTGCAAACATGCAAGTGATCGCTATCTGGATGCATATCACAAGATAATACTTCACCAACTACTAAATTAGTAGCAGTGATTATTTTTCCAGCACTGTCATATTCATTACCAACACCAGTCATATCTTCAGCAATTTGTTTAATATCTAAATCATGTGGTAAATCTATATAATCACTTACAAATTTTCTACTTAACAACATTAGTCTTCATCCTTTCTATCAAATTGTTTTAAAAATCTTATATCATTTCCATAAATAGTTCTAATATCAGGAATTCCATATTTAAACATTGCAAATCTATCTAAACCAGTACCAAATGCAAATCCTTGATAAACTTTACTATCATATCCACACATTTCTAAAACATTAGGATGTACCATTCCAGCACCTAATACTTCAATCCATCCAGTTTGTTTACATAAATTACATCCTTTACCACCACATTTAAAGCAAGATACATCCACCTCAACACTAGGTTCAGTAAATGGAAAGAAACTAGGTCTAAATCTAACTTTAGTTTTTTCTCCTAATATTTTTTTACAAAATAATTCAAGAGTTCCTTTTAAATCAGCCATAGAAACATTTTTATCAATAACTAAACCTTCTATTTGCATAAATTGATGACTATGAGTAGCGTCTTCATCTCTTCTATATACTTTTCCAGGACAAACAATTCTTAATGGCCCTTTTTCTTTATTAGCTTCCATTGCTCTAACTTGTGCTGTAGATGTTTGACTTCTTATTAAAAATCTTTCATATTCATCTTTTAAATAAAAAGTATCTTGAGCATCACGTGCAGGATGTCCTTTTGGTAAATTTAATTTTTGGAAACAATTTTCATCACTTTCAACTTCAGGTCCATCATAAACTGTATATCCCATAGATGTAAATATGTCCTCAAACTCTTCCTGTATTCTAGTCATAGGATGTTTACTACCTCTTTTAATCTTTTCACTAGGCAAAGTAACATCTATTCTTTCACTTTCCAATTTTAAATTAATTTCATTAGTAGTAATAGTATCTAATAATTCATTATAAAAATCATTAAATGTATTTCTAATCTCATTAACTTTTATACCAAATTCTTTCTTTTCTTCATTAGGTATCTCTTTTATTAATTGTTGTATTAAAGTAATCTTACCACTCTTACCCATATAAGTATTCTTTAATTCATCTAATTCTTTTCTATTATCAACTTTAGTTAAACTTTTAACTTCTTTTAATAATTCTTCTAACTTATCATTATACATAATATCTTCCTCTCTTTCTTATATTAAAAAACAGTACTCCATCCATAAAGGACGAAACACTGTTTAAATTCCGCGGTACCACCTTTGTTCTAGTAAAACTAGCACTCATATTCTTAACGTGAATTAACGATTAACACTCCTATGTTGAAATTTCTTTTATACTATCAATATAATTGCTCTCAGCTAATAACAATTACTCTCTTGAATGAACTTATATAAAATACTAAGACATAATCAATGTATTACATGTGTTATTTTAGCACAATTATTTATTCAAAACAAGTATATTTTAAACAGTATTGAACATCAACACATAATTTATATCCTATAAACTAAATCATTATATTCATTCCATTTAATAATATTATCTTTCTGTAATCTCCCAACTAATATACCATTATTAATATTATTTTCTTTACAAAATTTAATTATACTATTCTTATTAATTTTATTTTTAATAAAGTTATTATAATTATTTTTATTAATTAATATATTCTTTGCATAATTATCTGCTTCTATTTCTATATCATTTAAATTTGTATCAACTTCATCAATAAATAATTCTTTTTTACTATGTTTTATTAAATGACATATTTCATGAAATAATGTAAACCAAAGTATATCATCTCTCTTACCTTTATTACTTATCATTATAATTGCTTTATCACTAGTAACTTTATATGAAAGACCATTAACGTATGTATGTGGTAAAGCAGGTTCGTATACTAAAGAAATTCCACACTCTTTTAAAATTAATTTTATATCATCAATTACACTTAAAAATTTACTATTACATAGTTTCCTTATATCATTAACTTTACCTTTTAATAACAAATTATTAAATTTAGGATACACATCACTACATGACATTATTTCTCCATATCTTATATAACAATACAAACTTTCTATTGATAAATTAAGATTACCTTTTTTTCTAAATAATAATTTATTTTTTAATTCAGTATTAAAAGACAAAGAACCTACTGAAAAAAAATTCCTCAAGTTAATAACTCTTTCATATTTATCATTTGTTTTTTTTATATAATTCCATCCTCTTTTAGACATTTCTAAATAAGGAATAGCAGATAATTTAGTTTCATCTTCTTTAATTGAATTCAAATCTTTTTGTCTTTCTAATGTTTCTCTATACTGTATTTCTAAATTATTCCAAAAATTAGCAGGTATATGAAAAACATATTCTAGTTTCATAGCAGTAGAAGTTGTTATTGGGGCCTTCCCCTTTATAATTTCATTTATTGTTTTTTTATTAATTCCAAGTTTCATTGCCAAATCTAATTGTGTCATAGAATTAACTTCTAAAAGTTCACTTATAGTCTCACCCGGTGCGATTATATATTCTTCATTAATTTTATTCATAATGTTTTGATACCTCCATAACTTTTATATCTTTAATTAATTTTAAATAACTTATAATTATATTATTGTCACCCTGTTTAAAAATTAATCTATATTGTTGAGTAATATTTATTGCAAAAAAATCTTTATATTTACCATTAAGTTTATGTCTTCTAAACGGTAAAGATGATGGAACATCATTTAAATTATCAAAAGCTTTTAACATATTAATTCTTAGTGGTAATTTATTAGCAACTTCAACACAATATTTTTTAATTAATTCATGTCTATACTTAGGATTTTCACATAAATTACGTAATTTATCATTTTTATATGTAAGTTCCATTTCAATACCAACCCCTTGATGTATAAATATTATATCACAGAAAAAAGAAAATTCAACATTTAATTTACCTATTAAGTAAATCAAATTTTAATTTTTTGTACAAAAAAAGCATTGAATTTAATCAACACTTATTTAATTTTCTTAACTTTCTTTAGTTCATCATAATAAATTATATCAGCAGCAGTCATATATGGAATTAGCCAAAAATATAATATTCCTAATGTAAACACACCCAATATAATCCAACCAATGAAGCTTAATTGAAATACAAAATAATCTGCTTTGTATCCATTCATCAATTCTTTACTTTTCTTTATACAACTAGCTCCATCATGTTCTCCATCAATAAAGATATATGGTGCCATTTTATATGAAATAGCAGCTATTATACCAGGTATAATAAATAATAATGTCCATAAAGTAGTAAATATACCAATTAATAAAAACATAACAAATATACCACCAAATAAATTATACCATTTAGTTATTTCAGCCATTTCTACACTTTTACCTCTTACTAATTTCATATAATAAGATAATAAACCAACAGTAATAGGTAACATCGCAACTTCTAAAATAACGTTTAACATTTCACCAACCGAACTATCTTTACCAAAGGCAAATCCAATTATCCCACCTATTAGTCCAGCAATTAAACTAACTAATAAACTAGGTGCTATAAAAGTCCATATTCTACCTTTAATTGTCTCCTTTGCTTTCTCTTTAATTTTAACTCTATCCATTTGTTATACTCCTTCCTAATATAATTATATTATTATGATTTAATTTATACAAGAAAAAAATATAAGCAATATAAAAACTAACTACAATCTATAAAAGTAAAAAAATTCTATACAATATCTTATATTTAAGAAAGTATAGAATTTTTTTTATAAATTAATTCCTTTAGGATTTCTTGAATCTAACAAAACATCAAACTTTATTTTTTTTAAAGATTTATGTTTTTGTTTTTCATAATACGGAGTCAAAGAATCTTCATCAATGTAATAATAATCACTATTCATAGTAGTAAAAGTAGTTAATGTCGACTTTTTATTGTTAATTCTATGTACATCCATTATTGAATTAATATCATCTAATGCAACATACACATCTCCTTTACATTTTAAAAATATCCTTATTCCAACAAATTTTTCATCATACATCAAATTTCCCAAAAATATTCTATTAGTATTCATAAATTAAACCTCCCATATTTGTATTATAACATATAAACTTAAAACAAGTATATAAAAAAGTACCAAATTAAATTGATACTTTAAATACTATTTTATAATGAAAGCCATTACTATAATAACTACTAACATAGCTACTAAGAACTTCCAAATATATTTCATCCAATCTTTATATGGAATATCTAAATAACTTAAACCAACTAATAACATAGCACTAGATGGAGCAACAAATGAAGCTAAACCATATGTAGATTGTAAAATCATTGAAACAACGCTTAAATTACTTGCATATTTAGTAGTAAAGAATGAATATACTAAATTAACTGTATATTGATATTCACTAGTAAATAATCCTGTAATTAAACCAGATATTGTAGTAGTAAATACATTAAATTTAGAACCTAACATCTTACCAATTACTGTTGGAATAACTGGATACATTACAGCAAATTCAAGTATTACATAAGCAAGTAATAATACAACAACTAATTTACTAGCTTTCTTAAATCCTTCAGCAAAAGATTCAATAGTATCATTAATACTTACTTTATAACAAATTTGAAGAATTATTATAGCTAATACCATGACTACTTGAACACCAAATATATCCCAAGAACCAAATTCATTTACATTACCAAGTAAATATCCAAAAATAGTATGTCCAAATACTTTAGCACCAGTAACCCATTCAGTTGCTTTAGTAAACCATTCAACTTTAAATACACTAGTCCATGGTAAGTAAGCAAGAACAACAGTTATTATAGCTAAAACACCAACTATAATTAAAGGAATAGTATTTGCTTTTTCACTATTTTTTACTTTATTAGCAAATAAATCAGTTTCAGCTTTTACTTCAACTACTTCTTCTTTTTTAGTTTCTTCTTTAGCATTCTTTTTCTTACTATCTTTCTTAGTTTCTTTTTTACTAGATGCTTTACTATCTTTCTTAACATTTAATAAATATCTAACATTAAATAAGCTGTAAATAGCAAAAGCTAAAACAAATAATATTATTTTTTCTAATAAATGAGTAGTATAACTTTGACTCAAATATTGAACATTCATTCCCATAACTTTAGCACTTATAGTAGAACCTAATATACCTACTAACATAGCACCAAATGTCATAACAAATGAACTAATCTTATTCATATTTAATTTAGAACAAATAGTAATAACAAATGGCATAAATGCAACTAATATTAAATATTCATTTAACATACTTGCAAGTGCAGCAAATAAGAAACTAACTATTAAAGAGAATAATATTTCTTTTCCTTTCCATCTTTTACTAATCTTGTCAGTTAACTTTTGATAGGCTCCAAGTTTAGATAAGAATTGATAAAATGCACCAGTAACAAATAAGAAAGTAACAAGTACTGTAAAGTAATACATTCCTAAAAGTCCATAAGTCACAAAATCAAATAAACCTATTCTTGTAATTTCACCTTTAGTTAACTCACCAGCATTAAAATAACCTTGAGGAATAATCCATGTTAATAATAAAGTAAAGATTATCATACATAAAGCTATTTTAACTAAATCGTGTTTTTCAAAAAACTTTTTCATCATCTAACCTCCTCAAGATAATTATAGCATAAAATAACAGAATGCAAGCGTTTTTCTCCAAAATTTCACAATTTTTTCAAGAAAAAATAACAACTTATCAAAAAATGTTATTTTTATTTTATTAAATCTATAAGATATTTTTCATCATTATTATGTTTTTTTAATTTTTTATACTCCTTTAAATTATTTATTAAACAAGAAATACGCTTACCACCATAATACATTTTTAAAAATTCATTTGATTGATTATATCTTATTTTATTATAAATTATATTTCTCTTAGCAAAAGTTTTAGGTTTCTTTTCACCAGATTTAATAAATTGTTTATACATACCTTCATTAATAATTAATAAAATTTCTAATTCTGGTAAAGTACAATATTTAATAATTCTATCTTTAGAAACAATATGTTTTAATTCATTAGGTATTGAAAATCTATCCCTTTGAGTATCTCCAATTCTCAAAACTGTTACGGGTTTATTATATGTAGTTAAATGAGAAATAATAGTTGGATTAGATAACTGTTTTACGTTAAATGGAACTAAGTTTATCAAATCTTCCTTTTTTATTTTAAGTTTATTACTTTCTAACAATAAATTAATCAATGTTAATTCATTACTGCCTTCACACAAAATCAAATATTTCATAAATTACATTAATTCTTTCTTAAAATTCATCAATGATTCATAATTAACTCCAGTATCAAATGCATTATTATAAAACTTTTTACTCTTAGATAATTCTGGTCTAAAATTATAATCTTTATATACATTTTCCAATTTAATTTTATTATCATATTTTGTTATATAAATATTATCACTTCTATTAAATAAATCTAATAATTCACAATAATGAGTAGTAAAAATTAATGTAGCATTTTTTTTATTAACACTTTTATCTTTAAATAAATTAACTAAATATTGTACTAAAGTTTTATGAAAATGATTTTCTATTTCATCAACAATTAAATCAGAACCAGTTATCAATGAATGTAATACTAATGTAAATAAATTAAAACCTTTAGTTGTACCACTTGATAATATATGATATAGTTCCATACCAGATACTTCTTTAGTTTCTTTATTTGCATAATACATTATGTATTTATTTTCGCCTATCATTTTTATGTTATCCAAATGTTCATCAAGTATTTTTAATATAAGTTCTGTTAATTTATCCCCATTATCAATAGCCTTATAAAAATCAAAAGTTAAAGAATAATCACCAAAATTATTTTCATCACTATCAAAATATACTCCCCTTATTTTTATTTTATTCAATATTCCATATAACATAGATGTATCTTCAGGCAAATCAAAATTAATATGCATTTCTTCATATTTATCATAATCAAACAAATTTTTTGAATAAGATTTATAATATATTCTTCTAAATAATTTTTCATTTTTAAATATAATAGTTTGATTAATAGAGTCAGTTGAAGGTACTAAATCAGTAATGTATCTATACAAATAACCTTCATGATAAAAAGTAATATCTAAATTAATGATTTTATTCCATAACATAAACAATTTTGCCATGCTTCTAACTCTAAAAAATGAAAATATATCATAAACCAATGCTAATAAATCAGTAACACTAGTTTTACCAGAAGCGTTTTTACCAATTATACTCATTGTTGTAAAAACAAATAAATTATCATCTATTTCATGTAATTCAAATTCTTTATCATCATGAGTTTTATTAGCTTCTGGAACAAAAGAAATTGTAAAATTATCTTCACACAATTTAAAATTATTTGCAACTATTTTTAAAATTTTCATAATAACATCCCCTTCTCTAATAGTATTATATCATATTTCATTTTAAAAAATACATTTTTTTTGTTTTTTTGAAAATAATTTATATTATTTTATGCTAATGATAACAAAAAGTCAACAAAATAACAAAAAAAAGAATACATTATATTCTTTAACAATAAATAATTTAACAATCAATCCAATTTTTAACAATACTTTTATAATAAAACATTTTATAATAAAATTAAATCAAGATAATAAATTTTATTCGAATTAATAAAAAAATTTTTACCATTGATTCAAATACTATTTTAATATATAATATAATTAAATTAATTTTGATATTAAAAAAATAATGGTTTTAACATGCAAAAAAATATGTTGACAAACCAAATTATATTGTTTATAATAAGTTCACTAAATTAGTTATTGCATTTGTTTACATTTACATAACATATTGTATAACAATTTATGTAATATATTATGCAAAATAGTAGTATAATATTAATGACGGGAGTTGGTAGTCCCAGCCTAGCTTCGGCGACCTTTATGGTAAAACAAAAAATTGAAGAACACTTTGCCTAATACTAATTAGGCTTCTACCAAAGAACTTATCTTTTTGTGGTAAGTTCTTTTCAATTTAGGAGGCAAATAGATGGTAGAAACATTAATTGATACATTTGAAGAACTAAAAAAATATATTTTTATTATTAATCGAAATGACAAAGATATAATGATTGTAAAATTTCAAAATAGTAATTTTTATCATTTAGTCGGCTTACATAAAATAAAAAATTTTGATAATTACTTTCCAAATTATATAAAATCCAAGGATAAGCAATATAAATATATTAAAAAGAATACAAAAAAATTTAACAACATTTTAGAAAATCAATTAAAAGAAAAAGACACATTATCTTTAAGAGTAAAAACATTTTCAAATATATTAGATTTATTAAAAAACAATAATGCATCTCTTTACAATTTAAAACCAAAAACTCAATATTCATTATATGATGGAGACTATGGGCTTATGAAAATGTATGAAAAAGACATATGTTGCTTATTAGGATTAAAAGTGGATGAAAAGAATAATAATATTACTAATTGTATACCAAATAGTTGGATGGCTAGTAAACGTATAAATAAACTAGTAGAATTTAAAAGACCAATTTTCATAAAAAATATCTCTTATATACCCATGTCATTATATAACCCCGATGAAATTCTTTTTTAAAAATACCAAACAAAATCTTCTTGTATTATTGTAATACTTAGAAAATTTTTTTATTTACGGGCATAAATATAATTTGTTATCAACCAAACTAAATTAAGAGTAATTAATTTAATAAACAATTCATAAAAAATAACAACTTATCAAAAATCGTTATTTTTATTTCATTAAATAATAGTTCTAACAACCAATCCAATTTTCAACAACACTTTTTGGAACATTCATATTTCCATACCCAATTCCTACTTTTCTATCAGGTTTCTTATCACCATGACAATCGGTTCCAGCAGACATATATAGATTATTTTTTTCACAATATGCTTTTACAAATTCAATCTCATCTTCAGTAAATTTAGAATAGTAGGTTTCTATACCATCTATTATATTTTCATTAACCAAACTATCTAAATATTCTTCATAATTTCTAAGCGGATAAGTAAATAAATGAGCTAAAAAAACTTTACCGCCTAATTTTCTTATTTCTTCTGAAACCACTTTTGCATTCGGAGTTTGATAAGAAAAATCTATATATAATGGAAAATCTATATTGCAAGTACAACACCTAAAGAAATGATCTATATCATTCCATTCTCTTTCTGTAAAAAATTTCTTATTTTCAGGATACTTTTTTATAGATTCAAAAATATAATCTATAGGCCATCCCATACCTTCTTTATAATCAATATCATCTACCTTTATATTATTTTTATAACATGCTTTCATTAATAAATTAAATTCCTCCACTAAATTTGGTTTCTTCTTTTCCACATTATAAATTTTATTTATCCATTTATCCATTTCTCTAACATTAAAATTGTAACCTAAAAGTTCTATTTTTGCATTGTTAAAAACACAATTAAATTCTGCACCAGTTATTATTTTACCTTTAAAGCAATCAGAATAATCCCTATTTTCTAATTCTAAATGTGCTCCAACTGTATCATGATCCGTAATTGCTATTATTTCCACATTATTCTTTTGTGCCTCTTCTAATAATTTTTTAACTTCCCATGTACCATCCGAATATTTTGTATGTGTATGTAAATCAATCATTTTATTTCAATCCTTTCTTATTTGCATAAATTTTTAATTTCTATACTACTTTTATTATAAAATATCATTTGTTATAAAAATCATAGTTTCATTACTTTGTACATTCATACGGACATTATAGCATTTATCCGTATCATTGTAAAAACATATAACCAAACTCCTATATGCATTAAAACACTATAACAAAACATTTTGTAAGAAAATTAAATTAATATAATAAATGCAATTTATTATCAATAAAGTAAACAAGAGTAATTAATTTAATAAACAGTTCACAAAAAATAACGACTTATCAAAAATCGTTATTTTCATTATTTATAATTCTCAACACTTCATCTCTAAACTCAGGATAAAGTTCATAAAATTTATCGATTTTAAATCCATTTTTATACCATTTAACTACCTTAGGAATTAAATCACTGTTATCAAGTGGAACATCATCAGGTCTATTAGGATATAAATATAATTTAATTAATCCTTCTTTATCTAATTTTACTAATTCATCATAAATATTTTTAACATAGTATGAAGAAACAACTTTTTCTTCTCTATCACTAACAACTTCAGCACTCCAACTTGTCTTTCCACTTTTAAAATTATCAGATTTTAATTTATATATATACCCATCATAATTAAATATTTTTTTTAACATTCCTTCTTTTCTTTCTACTAAAAGAACATCACTTGTAATTCCATTCCCAGATAAATAGTAATAATAATCACTATGAAGTGGTGATAAAAATATAGTTGCGATTGCTCTCGAAGGGGTAACATAAACCCAATCATTTAAATGAGTACTTTTATGAGGTTTTATAACTTTTAAATTTGAAATATTACTTCCATGATAAACATAGTTCATACAATCTACCTATACTAATCCAAATCATGTCTAGATAATATACTAGCAGGTCTACGCCTTATAGTATTAAATACTGGTATTAAACCAATTATTAAATTAAAAATATAAACAAATATAATACTTAATAAAACAATTCTAAAATTAACTAAGAAATATTTACTTAAAAATTTAATATTACTTAATACTTTCAAAATATAACTAGCTAAAATAATACCAGGTACACTAGCAATAGTTGTAATAGCTATTATCTCTCCATAAAACATTCTATATATATCACTTTTCTTAACACCAATTGCTCTATATATACCAACACTCTTTACTCTAGATAAGAAAGAAGCTCTAATCATCAAAAATACTTCAACTAAAGATATAATAAGTATTACACCAGATACCAATAAAGTAGTATTAACTCTTTCCTTATTACCTTCAATATATTTCTTTCTACTAACACTATAACTATCTTCTATATTTAATCCCATATCTCTAAATTCATTTATAGTTTTATCCTTATCTTTACTAACTAAAACCAAATCTTTAGACTTACTAATTAAATCGTATTTAACAGTATTATTATTAACCAAGAAAGCATCCATATTATCTTTACTAAAATAATATCCAACAACTAATAATTTTTTATCATTTACTTTAGTATCAATATATTTATTTAGAGGCATTGTATCACTATTCTTTATATTAACAATTACTTCATAATCATTAACAGGATAATTACCTTTCTTTAACTCAATATCATTTACTTCTAAATTATAATCATATATTTTTTGATTACCAATTTCTTCTTCGCTAATATACATATTAGTATCATTATTTTTAGTGTTAGATAAAACATTAATAAAATTACTTCTATTCATATAAATGGATGGGCTTCCTAAATCAACTATACCTACTATAACAAAAGCATCCATTGTATCTATTTTTATTTCTCTACCTATCATATCACTAACATTTTTAATACCAATCATATTAGCATATCCAGTTTCATCAAACATAGAAAGTATACTTCTTTTATCAACTACAACTTCATTCATTTCTTTAGGCATATTTCCATATACTATATCACTATCTTTAATTAAATTAATATCAGATAAAGATCCACTCAAAATATCTTTAATATTTATTGATTGATAATAATCGTTATAATTAACACTAAAATTAACAGAACTATTACCAGGCATTATATAATTTACACTATCTAAATTTTCATATTTTAAATAATCATCTACTTTAATTTTATTCAAATTAACACTCAAATAATTTTTATTCATAGTAACAAAATCTTCATCTTTAACATTTATTGTAGATGCAATACTAGATACACTATACATTATAAACATACCACTTAATATAAATCCAAGTAATAATAACTTCTTTAAAAAACTATAATCAAATACTTTTTTAAACCCATTTGTAATTAAACTAATAGGATTAAATATAGAACTATATCTTTTTTTCTTGCCATCATCTTTTAAATCAAAATTATATTTATCAATATCACTTTCTTGTATCTTTTTATAACTATCATTAATTAATTCTATATTAGAATCTTCATCAATAACTACAATGTTATCTCTACTCTTACTATTAACATATATATTACCATTCCTAACAACTATATCTAATTTAATTTTATCTTTATCATCTAAATAAATATTTATCAACTTATCTTCATCTTTTATAACATCATGTTTATCAAAATCTTTTAAATATATATTATTATCAATTGCATAATCTAAATCTTCTTTATCTTTATTAATATAATCTTTAACTATACTACCATCTTTTAATTCTATTATTCTATCTGCATAAAATTTTGCTAAATTAACTTCATGTGTCACTAATATAACTAATCTATCTTTACTAATAGATTTAATTATTTTCATAATTTCTAGTGAGTTTTTGCTATCTAAATTACCAGTTGGTTCATCTGCTAATATAATATTAGGATTTTTAACTAATGCTCTCGCAATACCAACTCTTTGTCTTTCTCCACCAGACAACATGTTAGCAGGACGTCTTTTATATCTTAACATTCCAACTTTATCTAAAACATATTCTACTCTATTCTTAACTTCATTTTTATCTTTAATACCAAGCATAGTTAAAACCAATGCTACATTATCAAAAACACTCATATTATCAACTAATTTATAATCTTGAAATATATATCCAATATTCAAATTTCTAATCTTATCAACTTTACCATCTATTTTAGAACTAATCTTTTTACCATTAACATATATCTTACCACTTTTAATTTTATCTAATCCACCAATAGCATTTAAAAGTGTTGTCTTACCACATCCACTAGGTCCTAAAAGAGCAACTAAACCATTATCATTAAATTCTAAACTTATATTATTTATTACATGTATTTCATTCTTTCTATGTCTATTAAAATACTTATTAACATTTTTTAAAGATAACATATTAAACCTCCTCATTTAATGTAGTAATAGCACTATTCTTAAATAACTTCTTAGCAAACTTAAGACTAACTACATAAGACATAATAATTAATATTAAATATAAAAGTATATAATCTCTTAATTTTAAATATTTAATAATAACATCCAAGAATCCTAAATTAATTACATTCTTATAATTTAAATAAACTAATAATAATGTACCAAGATAAGATATATTAGATATAGTTAATAATTCTATTACAAGTAAATTCTTACAAGTACTTAAACTAGCTCCTAACATTCTTATAGTACTAAAATATACATTTCTAGATTTTAATATTAATTTTGTCACAAAATAACATACAAAGAATAATACAACAACAAGTATTATTGTCACAATAGTTTTAAATATTCTAATTATATGTACTACTTCACTATTTTTTAAATTATCACTAACTCTTAAAGTTTTATAACCCATACTATCTAAACTACTTAATGTATTTTTAATATTATCAACATCTTTAACAAATACACTACTTTGATATATTCCCTTATTATATAAATTATTATAATCTTCATAACTTATAAATATCTTACCATTATTACTATCATAATCTTTTATACCTAATAAATTATTAATATTATATTTATAATAAACTTTACTAACTTTTAAATTAATAGCATCACTATAATAAGTATTATCTACTAATATATTCAAGGATTGATTTATACAATAACTATTTTTACATAAGCTATTTAAATCATTACTAATATAAGTTTCTCCAACAGGAACATTTTTATTTGGTTCTAATTTAAAATCAACGCTATCACCAGAATTATATCTTATTCCTTGAAATTCTATTTTTGTTTTGCTATATTGTTGATTTATTGTAAATGCTATATCATTTATATATTTATCACTAAAATAAAATTTCATATCATCATATAATGTTGCATCTGTATATTTAATTCCAACAACTTTTAATTCTTTAGTTTTATCTATTTCACCAGTATAATCATTTTGTAAATACATAGTAGATTCTAACAATTTATCTTTATTAGATAAATAATAGCTATCTTTATCACCACTAACAATTATTTCATTTTCACTAGTAGGCATTCTACCAACATCAAGTTTACCTTTAAAATTATCTATACTAAAAGCAGTACCATATAACCATAAATATTCATTATCAGTAATACTAACATTACTATCTAACATCAAATCATTTTTAACAACATTTGCCACATTATCTAGTTTAGATAATTTATTAAAATCATCATCACTTATACTACTTTTATCTTTTTTCTTAATAATAATTCTATCATCATCAATATATCTAAAGAATTGATTATAACCATTCTTATTTTCTATATATTCTTCTTTTTTAAATGACGAATACTCACTCATTAAACTTATTGATATAAACAAATAAACACAAAGTAATAATAAGAATTTAGGAACAATATTAAATGTATTTCTTAACCCTAATCTTATTTTATTTAATAATGTAATATTTTTATAATCTATACCACTTATATCTTTTTTAATATTAGTATTATCTAATCTTTTATCTTCTATTATTCTACCATCATTCATCTTTATTACTCTTGTTACGTATTCACTTATCTCATCAAAATTATGTGTCACAACAATAACTAATTTATCTTTAGAAATATCATGTAATAATTTTATTATTTCTTTACTAGATTTACTATCTAAATTACCAGTAGGTTCATCTGCAATAATAATTGGAGTATCTTTTATAAGTGCTCTTGCAATTGCAACTCTTTGTTTTTGTCCTCCACTCAATTTACTAGCTTTAGTATTTCTAAATTTATACAATCCAACCTTCTTTATAATATCAATAACATCTTTTTTAATTTCTTTTCTTTTTTTACCATTTAAAAGCAATGCTAACTCTATATTTTGTTTAACAGTATAGCTATTTATTAAATTAAAATTTTGAAATATATTACCTATATATTTACGTCTATAATCTTCATAATCTTTCTCTGTATAATGACTTGTTTCTTTACCATAAATATACATTTCTCCATCTTCATAAGAATCAAGTCCACTTATTACATTTAATAATGTACTTTTACCACTACCACTTTCTCCAGTAATAGCAACGAATTCTCCCATATCTAATTCTAAATTAACTTTAGTAAATCCAGTAGCAATAACACCTTTACTATAATAAAATTTAGAAACATTTTTAAGTTTTATCATAAATACTCTCCTTACACTCTAAGTATATTATATTATCAATTCTAAAACAATATATTTTAAGTAGCATATGTAATAAAATTAGTAGCAAAAAAAGTTATTAGAAATTCTAACAACTTTAGTTTATAACTACATTATGCTTCTTCATATACATTTCAGGTTTACCCATGTTAAGTTCTTTAGATACTTTTAACCCAATTTCATCTATAAATGATTGTATTTGTTTTTTTATTTCACTAACATCAACATCTTCATTAGTACAAAATTCTACTTCCATAAATAATCCTAAATCTTTTACATTTTCAATTACTATTTCATATTTTTGAAAAGTATATGTTTCTTTTTCATTATTTATTTCTATAAATTTAACCAAGCCTAATCTTTCAAATATTTGTTTCATCATGTTTAAATCTTCTACCTTAGTTTCATATTCATCTGAATATAACCATTTTCCATTTGAAAAAACATCATCTTTATATGTAATGCTATACTCATCATTTTTACTTCTTAATCTTAAACAATGATTTAATTGATTGTTATCATCCGGCTTTAAATCATCTCTTTTAGGATCGTAATAATATTCATCAATAGTCTTTTTTAACCCAACATAATTAAACTTTTTAAATTTATTTTTTATAGTTTCAATATCATCATATACTTCTACTAATACTTCTATTTCTTTCATTTATATCTCCTTTTTAATTAATAATTTATTTTAAATCAAAAAGATTGCTAACACATCTAGTTAACAATCATTTAGTTCATTATATACTTTTTTTAATATATCATATCTCATAGAAATTATTTTTTTATAAAAATCTTTTCTAACATCAGAAATACATGAAATATTATTTATAAAACTATCTATTTTTTCAATATCAATTTTATTAAACATTCTTTTTAATGCTTCATTACATCCATTATTCTTTCTGCTCTTTATAAAAGTCATATAATTAATTTTTTTGTTATTATCTTTTAAACATGAATAACAATTGAGAACAATATTTTTAAAATCTTCTACCCTCATTTTTTCAATATCACTATCTTCAAGCATTGGATTTAAACATGAACCACAATCATAAATTGGAGAAAATTCAATTTTTTTAGTCTTTTTATTAACTAAAAAGCCCCAATTACCATTATGTCTATCTGTATTACCAATAATACTATCAATTATAAACATATCCCAAAATTTTTCTTGTATAGAGTTATAATCAAACAATTTACTATTTCTAAGTATTTCTAAAATATCTTCTAATTCAGTACCAATTTTTTTATCAGGATTAGCACTTAATGCAATACTTTCAAATTCATATAATTCATTTTCATCATCTGTAAAATCTAAACAAGCGCAAACTGTTTTTTCTACACCATTAAATTTATATTTGCCTAATAAAGTTTCTTGAGTTTCAAAACCTACTAATCTAAATATATTGCTACCAACATATTCAGACAATGAATTATTTATATAAGAAATATTTTTATTCTTCTCTCTTACTGGATCCGGAAATTTTACTAAATATCTTTTATCTTCAAAAATTAAAGTTTTTTTCTTTTCTGAACCCTTATAATTATTCATTTCTTCAACACAATTTGTAAAATCAATCATTAAATGCACCTCCTTAACTATTAAAAATTATTTATTTTTCATTTGTGGAAATAATACAACATCTCTTATAGATGGTTGATTAAATATTAACATCATTAATCTATCTATTCCAAATCCTAATCCACTTATAGGTGGCATACCTTGTTCCATAGCCATTAAGAAACTCTCATCCATATCCATAGTTTCATCATCACCTTGAGCTTTAGCTTTTAATTGTTCCATAAATGCTTCTCTTTGCTCTATTGGATTAACTAACTCTGAATAAGCTTTACATAACTCTGTTCCAGCAGCAAGTACTTGGAATACATCTATTCTTCTCTTATCTTCATCATTTCTACGAGCTAAAGGTATCATAACTGCAGGATAATTATATATAATTGTTGGTTCCATTATACCTTCTCTAATTTTCTTTTTATAACAGAAATCAATTATTTGACTTAATGATTTATAATCTTCTAAATCTTCATAACTAAATAATCCTTTTTCAACTATTTTATCCTTTAATTCTATTGGGTCAGTAATATCTAAGAATTCAAATCCAAATACTTTGTTCATTTCTTCAACGTAATTTATTCTATTCCAATTTTCTTTTCCAAAATCTAAACTATGTCCTTGATATTCTATAGTAGTAGTACCAAGTAATTCTAATAATAAATTTTTAATAAATCCTTGATAAAATTTTATATTATCTTCAAAATTCCAATAAGCAACATACCATTCAACTTGTGTAAATTCTTGTAAATGTTCTGTATCCATTCCTTCATTTCTAAAACATTTTGCAAGTTCATAAACTCTATCAAATCCACCAGCTATACATTGTTTTAAGTAAGTTTCTGGAGCAATTCTTAAATTACATTCCATATCAAGAGCATTATGATGTGTAAAGAATGGTTTAGCACTAGCACCACATACAGCATTTTGAAGTATAGGAGTTTCAACTTCTAAGAATCCATTTTCACCTAAATATCTATGTAAAAATGAATAAAATTTACTTCTACCTAAAAATACTTTTCTAGACTCTTCATTCATTATTAAATCAGTATATCTTTGTCTATACTTCATTTCTTGATCTGTAAGTCCATGGAATTTTTCTGGAAGAGGTCTTAATGCTTTACCTAAAAATTCAAAACTTTTAACTCTTAAAGTTTTCTCACCAGTTTGAGTTGTAAACATTTCACCAGTTGCACCCATAAAGTCACCAGAATCAAACATTTTCTTAAAGAATGCATATTTTTCTTCTCCAACTTCATCAACTTTTAATTCTAATTGTATACTTCCTTCCAAATCACGAATACGTATAAAAGATAATTTACCCATCTTTCTCATAAACATAATTCTTCCACATACACTAACTCCAGTAATACCATCTTCTAATTTAGAAGCGTCTTTTAAAGTATGTGTTCTTTTAAAACTATCAGGATAGGGATTACAAACTTTTTCTATTTCTTTTAATTTATCACGTCTAACTTGTTCTTGTTCAGAATATTCACGCATATTAATCAACTTCTTTCGTTAACTAGTATATCGATAAACTAAAAAAAAATCAATACAAAGAATATAAAATTGTATATTTCATATATTTTAAAGAGGTGAAATAATGAACGGAACATATTATCAAAATCCAACTTTTCCCGCTGCTACAACATCTAACTATCAAGATACAATAGTACCAGTAGGAAATGACTTACCTATGGAACAAAGTTACATAGAGAATATTTTAAGACTAAATAAAGGAAAGAAAGTAAAAGCATATGTTAGTTATCCTGATTCTATAGATTGGAAAGATTCTGTATATACAGGAATAATAGAACAAGCAGGAAGAGACCACTTAATTATAAGTGACCCAACAACAGGTAAGTGGTATCTAATTCTAATGATTTATTTAAACTATGTAGAATTTGAAGAAAAAATAAATTATTCCATTTAAAAAAATGCCCTAGAGCATTTTTATTTTATATAACTTTCCAGCATATTTCTTTCATCAAATAAATAAGTACTATCTCCATGTCCAGGATATATTTTATAATTAACATTAGATTTCAAAATAGATTTAATACTTTCCTTCATCAAATTAAAATCTCCACCTAAATCGCATCTACCAATACAACCTTTAAATATAAAATCCCCACTAAACATAATATTATCAAAAATAAAACTTATAGAATCCATAGTATGTCCTAAATTATATCTAACTTCAAACTTAAAATTCCCAATAACATTCATACCTTCATGTAAATTACTAATATCATACACAGGAACTTTATAGTATTTAGATACACTATCTAATGCTCCAACATGATCAAAATGTCTATGTGTTAAAAGTATACCAACTACTTTTTTATCAATATTTTTAATTATTTTATCACTTTCACTCTCAGGATCTATTATCAAGCATTCAATATCATTTTCTACAATATAACAATTAGTTTCTAATTCACCAACAACAACTTTTTTAATATTCACATATATCACCAATATTATTTTACAATTTTTTTAATATTTATGCTATACTTATATAGTAGGTGATGTAAATGAATATAATAATGATAATAATTTTAATTGCAATAATACTTATAGGAATATTAATAATAAGTTATATATATAATTTTAATAATTTACAAGAAAAGAATATAAAAATTAATGAATCAGAAAGTATAATAGATAATGAACTAAGAAATAAATATGATTTAATAATGAAATCTTCTACAACAATAAATAAATTATTAAAAAAAGAAGTTACATATTTTAAAGATTTAGAAAAATTAAAAAAAGATAATATATCAAATTTTGATTTAGATAGAAAAATTGTAGAAGGTGAAAACTTAATTCATCAAGTAAAAAATGATTATAAATCTTTAGAAGATAATGAAGAATATATCAGTATAATAAATGATTTAAAAGATAGTGATGAAATATTAGAAGCAGCAAAAGCATTTTATAACAAATACACAACAGAAATAAATTTATTAATAAAAAAATTTCCAACAAATATAATTGCTAAATTTCATAAAATAAAACTTAGAAACTATTTTGACGGAAAAAATATGTTCGACGATGAAATCAAAGATTTTAAACTTTGATTTTTTTATAACTCCAAAAAAATCAAATATTTTCATACTTTTTTGGAGTTATAACGAATATTTAATCCTATTTTGTTTTGCACACTGGACAAAATTAGTATTTTTGCATTTTTGTCTATTGCGAACTACAAATATCCCTTATAACTATTAACAACGACCTTATACTTATCGATATCATATTTTTTCAAATACTTTAACTTTCTTCTAATTCTAACTTTATTTTTATATTTTACTTTAATAACTAACTTATTACTATCATTAAGAAAAAATTTATATCCTAAAAAACAAAATCCCTTCTTAGAGTCATATACTCTAGTTTTATTATTAATACTTAGTCCTAATTCATTTAATTTTTTCTTAATTATTTCTAAACAATATAATAAATATCCATAATTATAATCTATCAAAACAAAATCATCAACATACCTAACATAATATTTAATACCTAATTTTTCTTTTATAAAATGATCTATATCATTTAAATAAAAACTAGCAAGTATCTGACTAATATAACTACCTATATTCAATCCCTTATTATATTTATATAAATAATCTTTATCTTCTACTAATTTACTTATTCTATCATTAACATAATCTTTATTAGTGCTATCAATAATATTCTTAATAATATTATATATATCTTTATCAACAATACTATATAATTTATTAAGTAATATATCATGATCTATATTAAAAAAATATTTCTTAATATCAATCTTCAATATATAAAACTTATTATGTTTTAACTTAATACTATTAATATATTTTTTTATTAACTTTACACCATAACTACTACCCATATTCTTACGAGTAGCAATATTAGAATTAATTAATTTTTTATCAATAATATCTACCAAATAATATTTACATATCAAATGACTAACAATCTTATCATTAATATTTTCACTCATAATAACTCTTAACTTAGGTTCATATATTAAAAATATATTATATATTCCATGCCAATATTTACCATTAATTAACTTATTATATAAATTAATTATATTACTACTAATAAACATATCATATTTAACTAACTTATCTCTATTCTTAGTATTCTTCTTTATATCATAATAACAATCTAATAAATTATTTATAGTAACTACATCACTTATTCTTTTCATACTTTATTAACCCATACACAATTCTTTTTATTTCAATCAAATAATTACTAACACTAACATATCTTTTATTCTTAATAATCCCTTTATTAAAACATATATAAACATAATAATTTAATAAACTAACATTAACTAATATATCATTTAATATATCTAATTTACTATCATATATTTGATACTTAAATATATATTTAATATTATTATACATACAACTATCTATTTCATTCTTTAAAACATATTCTTTATTAGGAAAACAACTTAATATATATTTATTAATATAATTATTTATTAAATAACATTTATTTAATAAATTAAAATTATAATTCATCCAAATACCTCATAATATCTATATATTTATTTATATCACTATCTAATATATCTTTAACTTTATTATTAATATTTAATATATAATTATCTAAATTATATTTACTATTACCTAATATTAAATATTTATTATAATTATTTATTTCATGATAAATATATTTTATATCATGATCACTATTATATATTAAATAATCTATACTATATTCATCCAACCTACATTCTATACTTTTAATAATATTAACAGGAAAGCCTACTTTATTATTATGTAATCTATAATTAAACAAATATCCAACAACAATAGCATTATTATAGAAACATCTATAAAAATTACCATATTTCATTAATATAACTGTATTTTTATATTCACTTCTTAATTTTTTATTTATCTCTATTAATCTCATATTATCACCATAAATATAATATAACACACACACACACACACACGTGTCAAGTATTTTTTACTATTATTATGTAAATTATACAAAAAAAGTAAGCCATATAACAATATAGATTACAATAAACTATATTGTGTGCTTACTCTATTTTTAGTTTAATTATAATTAAATCAGGGAATAAATCTTGTTTCCAATCTATTTAGATTAATGCAAAGTGCATTTACTTCTTCTCATTAAAAATTATATATTCTTAATACTCAGTATAGCAAATATTATTTAATATTCTACATAGTAGGAATCTAGGGCGGAAAGCGTTAGTGTTGTTGACGTTGTTGGTGTTGATGTTACCATTCGACCCATTAACGTTCCACTCGTTCGCATTCGAACCATTATAGTTGTTCGGAGACGAAAGCCACCAATTAGAAGTACCCAATTTTTTTAGATTTACACCCACACATCCACGGCGCGATTTTGCCGTTAGATGTGCCCTCAAAAAGCATTTGCCTATGCTTTTTGAATCCTTTATCCTAGTCTTAACTTTACTTAACTGTGTAAGGATTTGAACTAGTTCCATCTCCTCCATTTATTAGCAATTCAGCCTTTAGATTGATACTAGGGCGGAAAGCGGCAGTGTTGCGGACGTTGAAGGTGTAGATGCCACCACCCGACCCATTAACGAACCACCCGTACGCATACGAACCATTATAGCTGAGTGGAGACGAAAGCCACCAATGAGAAGTTATAGATGAATTATACAAATAATATGATTTGTTTGTTTGACCAGATTTATAAGCACCAGCATATGCTGCCTCATCCACAGTAAGTAGGCCTATCGGATATTTTAAATTTCCATTAGTCTCTTTTCCATTTGGTAATGTACTTTTTGTTGTTGTATATCTTGAATAATTATCGTTTGCCTTCTCTGCACATTTGAATGTTGGTGTTGATGTTGTTATTGCTGTTGTTCCAGTGCTATATAGTAATCTTTCTACTGAAGAATAATATGTTATATTTGTTCCATATCCTTTTGCAGTATTATTTGAACCGATTCCACTTTCTGCTAGTGTTTTATCTCCACAAAATAATGTGTCACTTAAATAGTTTGCATAATTTGTTTTTAAATTATCTTCATACCATTTGTCTACTGCGATTTTTATTGTACTATCATTTTTATTCTCATGTGTAGCATCATACGTTGCACTTCCTGGTGTTCCATACATATATCCTATATATGCATTATCATTAGAGTTAGTATTAAATGCAGTTTTTATAGCATTACCACTTGTATCTTTTGCAACATCATCTAGTATAAGTCTTATTGAACCGTCTCCATTTATTCTTACTATTCTCCAAACTTTATCTGCAAATGATACATAATTATCTATTACATTCCCTCTAAAATAATAACTTGTTCCATAATCATCTGGCGCTGTATTTAATACATGTTCTGTTTCTCTTGATACACTTGTAAATGTTGTTACTTCACTTCCTAATGTTGTTCTTGTACTGTCTGTTTGTGTTTTTGCTGTATTTATTATAGTACTAGCAAGTGTATCTGTTCCAAATGGTCCAAATAGTTTTGGGTCTACTATATTTACTTTTCCACTAAATCTTTTATTCATATCTATACTTTGGTCTGTATTTGTTTCTTTATATGTTACTGTTAATGTATATGCTTGTACTTTATCTGTATCTATTGAGTTTTCTACTAGTATTGTTCCAACAGATGGATAAGTAGTTTCACTACTTACTCCATTACATGTTCCACTTGTTGTTCCGCTTGCAACTTTATTTTCTACTTTGTATGTTGCTTTTGTATATTGTGTACATGTTAATGTATATACTAAATCTTCTTTTCTTTCTAATCCATTTTCAATATTTTCGAGTGCAACTCCATAGTTTGTTACTGTTTTATTACCATTATTTGTTACTGCAAATGTTTTAGTCCAACTATTACCTGGTTCTACATTTTCTTCACTAACTAAAATATCATTAATATCACTATATTCTAGTTTTAAGTCTGCTGTTGTAACACTAATACTTTTTTCATTATCATTTCCTTTTATTTTAGTTAAGAAATATGCGTAAGTTAATCCTACAAGAATTAAAAGTACTATAAATATTCCTGTTACACTTATTATTATTTTTTGCTTTCTACTCATATTATTCCTCCTTTAATCATCAAAAAAAACTTTATTTACTTCTATTTGTCCCTCCTCCCTGAACATTCGTTTGTTAAGTGTGGAAGAGAAGAATAAAATCTTAATACAATCTTTTTTACGAATAGAAAATTATTTGGTATTTCTACCTTACAAATAATATAACAAAAAAAATGATATATTTCAATCACTTTTTGAGCATTTTATTCGTTTACGAATAATTATAAATATACTTTCAATTTATCAATACTTTTTTGTTGATATTCTTTAAATTCTTCTCCTAATTTAATTAATTCTTTATCAATTCTATCTTTATAATTATCTATTTTCTTACTAACACTAAGTACTCCCATAGTCATACCTTGTATCAACATATCAGCAATACGACTATCACTATTATCTTTCATAATTTCCATATTTATTCCTAAATATGCACCCATTTTACTAATTAAAGGTTTACTTTCAATACAATATTTATTATCTTTCATATACTTCTTAATCTTTTTTAAGTATTCTTCATATCCTTTAATAATATCTTCTATTACTCTTTTAATTTTATTATCTTTCTTATTAATTTTCTTAATCAACAAAGTTAAATTATTTAAAGCCATATCACTATCTTGATATAAATAAGTTAAGAATTCTTTATTTTCATTCATAATATCACCATTATTATTATGAAAAATAATATCTATTTTATACTAAAAACTTAATTTATAATCTAATATACCAACTTCATCTATTTTAACATCAACATATTCATTATCAATATTAAAATAATCACCACTAACTGGATTATATATTTTATTTTCAATTAATCCACAATCTTTAATACTACTTAAATATATTCTTATACTATCATCATTTATTAATTTATTATAATTATCTTTTCCACAACTACTATTTAAGTATACTTCTGTACTTTTAACTATATTTTCTCTTACTTCTTCTAATTGGTCAGCTCTAGAACTTTTAAAAGCTTTATTTATTTTAGGTAAAGTAATTATTCCAACAATACTTAATAATGCTATAACAGTTATTAATTCAATTAAAGTAAATCCTTTTTTATTCATTAATATTCCACACTTTCTAAATATAAACCATTTGCAGGTACAGTTAAATAACTATATTCTTTATTTTCATTATCTATCATATTTTTAAATTCTTCTATACTTATTTTACCACATCCAACTAAGATTAAAGCACCAACCATATTCCTAACCATATATCTATAAAAACTTTTACCAATAAATTCTATTATTAAAATATCTTTATCTCTATTAAAATTAATATTATATATTTCACTATTATAATTTTCTCTTTCACCACTAACAAAAACTTTATAAAAATGTTTACCAATTAAATATTTACTAGCTCTCTTCATACTCTTAATATCTAACTTTTTACAATAATTATATAAATAATCTTCTTTAATAACATCATATTTTCCCATATTAATTATATATTTATACTTTTTTCTTCTAACATTAAATCTAGCATGAAAATCATCATCAACTTTAATACAATCAATTACTCTAACATAATTACTTAACAAACTATTTATAGCATTAATAAGTCTATCACATGGTATATCATATTTAAGTTCAAAATGACATCTCTGTCCGAAAGCATGAACACCTCTATCTGTTCTACCACTACCCTTTACATCTACTCTATCTTTATTTATAACACTTATCGCATCTTCCAATTCTTTTTGTATACTAGGTAAATCATTTAATCTTTGAAATCCATAGTATTTACTACCATCATAACTAACTGTAATTAAATACTTCATCTTACACTCCTATATATATCCTTTAATAATTCTTTATTATCAACAGTATAAGATAATTTTGCATTACTTTCATTTGCAATTTTAATAAATTTAATAATTGCAGGATAGTCTATTTTTATATTACTATTATATATTTTTTTTAACTCATCATTAAATACTATTTCACCATTATCAAATACAATTAAATTACTGCATAAATTATTTAAAAATACTAAATCATTACTAATAACAACTAAACTTCCATTATATTTACTCTTTAAATAATTAATTACTCTTTTTTTATATTTATAAGATAAACCTTTATCAAAATAATCTAAAATAACAACTGTTTTTTTACTTAATATTGTATATATTAATAATATTAACTTAAATTGTCCTTTACTTAATTCTTTTATTTTTCTTTTAAGCAAACTATAACTAACTTCTAATTCACTAAATAATTCTAATATATTATTATCTATCTTTAATTTATATCCATTAAGAAATCTTTTTACAGTCCATTCATCATCATATTCTATTCCGTAAAATTCACAACCTTTATTAATTAAATCTAATTTATCACCATAAACACCAGTAATAATATTATTTTTAAATATATCATTATTTTTGTTGCTATACATTATTTCCATAATAAATCCACCAATTCTTTTATAACTATATGATTTTCATTTATTAACTCGTAGCTCTTTAATAAATTATTTATATCATAAATAAATGGTAATGATAATCCTAACTCCTTAAATATATCTTCTTTACTTAAAACTATATCAGTTTTATCATATATTTCTCTCTTACCTTTATTCATAATAAGTATTTTATCCATATAAAGTAATTCTTCCATATTACTACTAACATTAATTAAGGTAATATTTTTTTCTTTTATATAATTTAATATTTTTGTTTTTTTATCTAAATCTAAATATGTTAATAAATCATCTATACAAATAAGAGATGGATTTATTATTAATAATGATAATATTTTAATATATACTCTAGATTCTGTATTAAGTTCTATAAACTTTTTATTTATAATATTTTCTAATACAAAATAATTTATAAAATCTCTTATTCTATTATCAATTTCTTCTATATTAATATTTATTTTATTTAAGTAATATCTTAATTCTTTCAAAGGATTATCAGTATTATAAATATTATCATCAAATACACAAACTATATTATTTTTTTTATATTCTAAACTATAATTATTAATATTTCTTCCATTAATATATATACTATTATTCTTAAATTTTCCACATATCATTTTTAAAAGTATAGTTTTTCCACACCCGTTAGTACCAATAATACCAACAAGTTCACCAGATTTTATATTTATATCTAAATGCTTAATACTAATATCCATAATACCATCACACCCTAACTAATTAAATTTTATCAAAAAAAAGATATAATGTCTATTTACACATTATAACTTTATTTTATTTAATAAGAGTTCTAAAAAATCTTTATCTTGAATTTTATTTATTGCAAAACATTTTTTACCTAAGTCTTTAAAACTTGACCCTGAATGATATAATATTTTTCTATCTATTATTATGAATCTATCATGAAATACATCATTTTTTATTACTTTAACATTATTATATTGTATATTATATTTTTTTATTAATTCTTCACTTGTATTCTTTGTAATTACTTTTATATTACATTTAACATCTCTTAATATATCAAATAGTTCTCTACCAGCATAATTATCTATTATAATTATTTCTTTTTTTGCAGCACCTAATATTTTAATTAATAATGAATAAGCATCGTATATCTGTCCTTCAAAGAATAAATGTTCTTTCTTAATTTCTAATTGATTAAAAGTTTCTTCTAATAATTCTATTCTTTTATTATCTTTTAATACTAATTCATTAATGTATTTTTGTTCTATCAATGAATTAGAAATATATTTTCTCATTTTTACAAATGCATCCATTATTTTTACACTTATTTCATCTGCAACATTAGTTCTTAACACTGATGCAAGCATTGCAACACCTTGTTCTGTAAAAACATATGGAAGGCTTCTAGTTTTTGTATTTGCGGTTTCAACTTGAAACCGCAAACTATAATATTCATTCTCCGTTAATTGAAACATAAACCTTTCTGGAAATTTATTAGCATGTCTTTTAACTGCCAAATTAATTGTTTTTGTTCCATTTATGCATTCATAAATTCTAGCCAAATCACTATCAAACATTACAAGTTGTCCTCTAATTTCATATATCTTATTTTGTATAAAATCTCCCATATTTATGGAGTTCAGAGATGTTTTGCCAGATAAAATCAATTCATTTTTACCATCAAAATCTTCTAATATTTTATCAATTATTTTCTTACTATTTTCTTTTCTTAAAATTGTGCTTAATGTCCTTATTCCTTCTTTTGTAAATACATATGGTAAGAACCTAGTACCACCACGATTAATCACATTTGAGGTCACAATTTGTGACTTCAAAACATTAAATTCTTCTAGATTAATTTGAAAATATTCAGAAGTTTCAAACTTATTAATATTTCTTCTTACTAATTGATTTAATACTTTTGTTTCATAGTTTATTGCATATGCCAAATCTCTGTCTAACATAATTTTACTTCCGCGTATTTCATATACTTTTCCTTTTATATCCATTCAAAACCCTCCTGAAATTTACAAACTTAAAGTAACTATATTTATAACCATATACTATTTTCTATTAAAATTTATTATACCATTCATTATATACTTTATCAATATCAAATTACATACACTATAAATTCACAAAATTCACACAAAAAAAGAAACACATTAACTAGAATGTGTCTCTTGAATATTATTCTACAATATTTTTTAATTTAAAACATCAAATTAATTTGATATCGTAAACAATCGGTACTCAAATAATACTCGTGAGTACATTTTTAGTATCTACTTTTTTACTTCTTTTATAATACCAGTTTTTTCCATTTCATGATTTTCTACTTTAAGATTTAAACATAATCCAATTACAAATATATAACATAGCCAATATATCCATAGCATTAAAATTGCAAGTCCACTCAAACTACCATAATATTTATCATAAGCCGTAAAATTATTAATCCATCCACTATATAAATAAGTTGCAATTAACCAAAACACAGTCGTAAATATTGCTCCCAAATTCATACCTTTAGTATCAACTACTTTATCAGGAGCAATAACATAAATTGATTTTACAAAGAAATATATAATAAACCATGTTATTGGGCCTCTAATAATTGTCAAAATTGGATCAATTATATTTTTTAAATTAAAATAATCAAAACTTGAAATAATCTTATTCCCCAAAAGTGGAACTAACAAAACAAATATATATAATATACAAAGAAGCATAGTCATTACAATTGCTTTCATTCTTCTTCTAAAATAATCAGTTTGTTTAATACCATATATCTGATCACTTGCCACTATAATACTACTTGCACCATTTGCAGCTATAAAGAACAGAATACAAATAACACTAATATATTTCAAACTAATTTCTTGTCCTATAATATTAGGAACTATTACTTCAAAATTAATACTACTAAATATTCTATTTAAAAATGAACTTAAATCTTCAACCGTCAATCCAAATGAACCAGCAATGGCTGTAACAATTGATAAAATTGGAACAACACTAAGTATCACAGAAAACGCAAGATGTCCTGGTAAAAAACACATTTCAGGTTTAAACATTATTTCCCATACTTTGCTAAAAAAGTCTTTAAAATATTTTCTATTTTTATTAAATATTTTAGCTAACAAATCTAATATTTTATTTATCATTATTATCCTCAAAAGCACTTTTATTTTTTCTCATTTGAATAGTTGCTTCATTAAAGGCATCTTCTACTAATTTTAAATCATCACTAATCATACTAAAGCCAATTGCAACACCATATTCATATGGTAACTTTTTAAACTCTTTTAATAATTTTTTTATGTAATTAACAACTTGTTTTTCTGTATAACCAACCATATAAATCATAAACTCATTACCATCAGTACGTAATAATTCAGTATTTTCAAGTTGTGTTTTGAATAAAGCATTAGCAGCTGCCTTAATTTGTTTATCACCTTCCTCATGTCCAAAAGTATCATTTAAATATTTTATATTATTTAAATCAATAACAATTACACTTTGAGGATATACAGTGTTTTGATTCCATATCTCAAGTCTATCATTCAAATAATTTCTATTCTTTAAACTAGTAAGCATATCTACATATCTAATCTTCTCATTATTCTTTATCTTAGTATTTAAAACAATTTTTCTCTTGTTTCTTATTAACACAAATACACCAATAACAATAACAACTAAAAGTAATATAATATATTTAGCAAGTTTAACAGCCCTACTACCAGTTTCATAAGTTTTATAATACTCATTTAATCCACTATCTATTATAACATTAGGATTCAACGTATTAATATAACTCTTAAATAATTTATAAAATACATCTTTATCATTTTTATAATAGAAATCATATGTCTTATCATTAGCAACATCTTCTAAAATAATATCAACGTTACTTAAATTATCAACTAAATATCCATCATAATAATATTTATCTACTAAAACTAAATAACCTTTTTTTATCAATCTTTTTACATCGCTAGATTTTTTATAAGTTTTAGTAACTATATTATTAAATTGACTTAAATATTGATATAAATTAGAATTTTCTAATACATATATATCACCACTATAGGATTTCAACGAATCTAAATTAATTTTTAATTTTCTATCACTAATCAAATAATATTTAATTAAGAAATTTGTATTAATTTTAGAATATTTACCACTATAAGCACTCTGATCAAAATATAAATCTATCTTATTCTTATCTATATCAAACTTTAAATCTCTATATTTTCTTACTCTATTATATTCAAAATCTACACCACTAAATTGATTAAATGATTTTAAATATTCATTTGCTATTCCAGTAAGTTTACCTTTTGATAATAATTGATAAGGTTGATATACCAAGAAATCAAATTTATAATTTTTATCAGTTAATTTATCTTCATCAGCATCATTTATTTTTAAACTATCAATATATAATTTATAATTATTTTCATTGTAACTATCTAAAAAATTAGTATCTATCCATTTATTATAATATTTAGTAACAATAGAATTTAATGTATCATCTCCACCTAAATGTAAATAATAATAAATTTTAGCATCATTAAAGAAATAGCAAACATTATATCCTTTATTAATAATTCTATCCTTATATTGATTTAAAGGAACTATTAAATAAGATAACTCGTTTTTTTCAAAGTCTTGAAATAATGTATCAGCATTTTCATATGATTTTATAGTTCCACTTAAATTATAGTAATTGCTAACATAACTTAAATCACTACTCAATACACCTATTGTTTTATCTTTAATATTATTTATATTTGATACAGTAGTATCTTCTAAATTCAATAAAACATAATAATCTGTATATATAAGCAAATCTCTTTTATCATAAGTAGTACCTACATTAAATCCAAAAGAATCATTTTTATTATTTATAGAATAAACAGTACTATTTAATTTTAAATCTAAATCATCATCTAAATCATTTACAAAATCAAAAAACACACCATTACCACTATTACCAAACACATTAACATCATTTAAAACATTAATTGTATAAACACTATTTTTGTTATTACTAATCCAAGTTTTTTCACTAATAGTTAAACTATTTTTATCTTTAAATACTTTATATATTCCAAATACTATTCCACTAATTAGAATCAATGAAATAATAGACAATATAATTATTTTTTTTAATTTTTTCATAACATCACCTATTGAACATAATTAGTCCATTTTATAACAGAATTACCTGCTTTAATATATCCCATAACAGGAAAATTCTCTTCAATACTTTTATCCTTATTAGACACAATATATTGAATATCATAGAATTTTTTTTCATCTTCAGTAAATGTATCTAATGAAGTTTGACATACAACTTCGCTATCAGTATGTTTACCAGTTTTTAAAGTAATATTAACATAGATTAATTTACCCTTAATATCAATATCAACATTATCTACTAATTCATTTTCTTTTATTTTATTTATTACTTCACTTTTTTTAGTATCACTAATTTTTACATTTTCTATTCCATCTAATCTATTACCATATTTATCCTTAGTAGTCTGTCCAATAAAATAAACTATTACACCAACCAATATGGATACAATGCAAATTAAAGATACAATCATTAAAATAGAATATACCCTATTTCTTTTATAAAATTCCTTAAATTTTTTCATAATCCACCTCTTTAATAAAATAATTATACAATATAATTAATGTTTATTCAATTATAACATTTTTTAGACAAATTAAAAAAGATTCACAAAAGCAAATCTATTTTAACATATTGTCTAATTTTTCTTCATTCCAAATTTCAATACCTAGTTTCAATGCTTTATCATATTTAGAACCAGCATCTTTTCCTACAATTACT
This sequence comes from uncultured Bacilli bacterium, assembly GCA_934098455.1. GTDB lineage: Bacteria > Bacillota_I > Bacilli_A > RF39 > UBA660 > UMGS1124. The sequence continues at coordinate 67,514 of CAKOOU010000001.1, forward strand.
ACGTCAGTTTTCTTACTAACACTTTCACTAGTAACGCCACCATTATTTTCAATTATTTGTTTAACTTCATCTCTAGAATATTTATCAAGAGTTCCAGTAACAACAAATTTTTTGTTAATAAAGTTATCGTTTTCCACAATATCTTCACCAATATATTCCATATTAACACCAATATTTTTTAAATTGTTAATAAGTTCTATATTATCCACATCTTGAAAGAAACAAACAACGTTTTTTGCTAAAATTGGCCCCATATCTTTAATAGATTCCAACTCTTCATACGTAGCATTCATCAAATTATCTATATTTTTATACCTCTTTGCCAAAAGCTTTGCATTCTTCTCACCAATACCACTTATTCCAATAGCAAAAATTAATCTTTCAACACTATTTTCTTTGCTAACTTCAATACTATCTATTAAATTATTAACACTCTTATCTCCAAAACCTTCAAGTTCTATCAAATCTTTTTTCTTATCTTTTAAATTATAAATATCTATAATATTTTTTATAATTCCCATATTATAAAAATCTTCTATAATTCTATCTCCTAATCCATCAATATTCATAGCTTTTCTACTTACAAAATGAATTAAAGATTCAATATTTCTTTTGCTACATTTATCGTTCATACAAAAATAATCTATACCTGTTTTGCTTAATACTAAATCACTTCCACAAATAGGACATTTCTTAATCATAACAAATTCTTTTTCAGTTCCATCTCTACGTTCTTTAACAGGACCAACAACTTCTGGAATTACATCTCCAGCTTTTCTAATACTAACAATATCACCAATTTTTAAATCTTTATCAATTACATATTGTTCATTATGAAGAGTAGCACGTCTAACAGTACTTCCAGCAACTAAGACAGGTTCCAAAACAGCATTTGGAGTAATTTGACCAGTTCTTCCAACAGTAAATATTATATCAGTTAATTTAGTTAATACTTCTGTTGCAGGAAATTTATAAGCAGTTGCCCATTTAGGATATTTCTGAGTATATCCTAATTTTTTTTGAGTATTAATATCATTAACTTTAATAACAACTCCATCTATATCATATGGCAGTTCACTTCTAATACTTCCTTTTTCACTAATAAATTCCAATATACCATTAACGTCATTAACTAATCTATTATTAGGATTAGTCTTAAAACCTAATTCTTTCATAAACTCTAAAGCTTCTAAATGAGTTTTAATTCCATAATCTTCTGGATTAGGTAAATGATATATAAACGTATCTAACTTTCTTTGTCTTGCAATATTACTATCTAATTGTCTAATAGAACCAGCTGCAGCATTTCTACAATTTTGAAATAAAGGTAAATTTTGATCTTTACGTAATTTATTTAATTCTTCCAAAACTTTTTTAGACATAAATATTTCTCCACGAACCTCAATATCTATATCTTTATTTATTTTAAGTGGAATACTTTTAATAGTTTTAGCATTATGTGTTATATCTTCCCCAACAACACCATCACCACGTGTTGCAGCACTAACAAACTTACCATTTTTATATTTCAATGAAACAGATAAACCATCTATTTTAAGTTCACATACATAACTAGGATGATATCCTTCTTTAGCTATTCTATTATCAAATTCCATTATTTCAGATTCGTTAAAAACATTACTTAAACTAAGCATAGGAATTTCATGTCTTATTTTATTAAACCCATCAATAACTTCTCCACCTATTTTTTGTGTAGGACTATCATCTCTAACAAATTCAGGATGTTCTTTTTCAAGATTTATAAGTTCTCTTAAATATTTATCAAATTCTTGGTCAGTTATAGTAGGATTATCTAAAACATGATATTCGTAATTAGCCTTATTTAATATATCAACTAACTCATTATATCTATCTAACATAAATTATCACCACAAATTCTTATTATATTCACCATTATTAATTAAATTATTTATAGCATTTTTAACACTATCTTTATCTTCTTTATATGTGACTCCATACCAAACACTATCTGTTTCAATAACTTTAACACTTATATCACCAGACTTAATATGCAAATCAACCACTTCAGGAATTAAAAATTCATCTTTTTCCTTATCTTTAATATTATTTAAAAAACTAACAAAATCATTCTCTAAATAATCAAATATTTTAGGAGTAAATAACAACATATTCATACTAACTAGTCTATTAAGTTCTACATCATATTCTTCACCATCTACTAAAGACTTACAATGTATATGTTCATCTACTTTTTCAATACTACTCTCATTTATACCAGTAAGTACACCGTCTTCAATTTCACAAACACCACGTTTAACACTACCATTCTCTGTTATAGTATTACATGCTCTATAACCAATCAAGCCAAATTCTTTATCGCTAATTCCATCACTCAAGAATTGATATGCTTTAACAAATGAATTTCTTCCATAAAAATCGTCAGCATTTATGATTGCAAAAGGCTCATTTATAGCATTTTTACATTCCAAAATAGCATGCCCAGTTCCCCAAGGTTTAACTCTTTCAAAATCTATATTAACTGGAACATCTTCCATCTTTTGAAATACATATTCTACATCAATCTTATCTTCTACTCTTTTACCAATAGTATTTTTAAAATCTTCATACATTTCTTCTTTAATAACAAATACTATCTTATTAAATCCTGCCTTCTTAGCATCATACACTGAATAATCAATAATAAATTCTCCGTTAGGACCCATAGGCTCCATTTGTTTTAAACCACCAAATCTGCTACCCATTCCAGCAGCTAATATTAATAATGTCATAAATCTTTCCTCCTATAATTTACTAATACTTTTATGATTCTTCATTAATTTTTTAACTCCACTTTTAAATGCAACATCAATTAAATCACCATTCATATTTACTACAACACCAGTACCAAGACTTTCATGACTAATAATATCACCTATTTTAATTTCTGCATTTTCACTCTTGTTATACATTTTTTTAGTATCAATTTTCTTTTCTACTTTGACACCGGCATCATTTTCTTCAATACAATTGCTATCAATTTCATCTATAAATCTACTAGGCATATTCATTGTATCTTTACCATATAACATTCTTCTTTTGGCATTAGTTATATATAATCTTTCTCTAGCTCTTGTAATACCAACATAACACAAACGTCTTTCTTCTTCAATACCATTTTCCATCAAACTCATTGTATGTGGAAACAAGCCTTCTTCCATACCAATTAAGAATACTACATCAAACTCTAAACCTTTAGCACTATGTATAGTCATCAAAGTAACTTCATCACCATCTTCTTTATGACTAGACATATCACTTATTAAACTTATTTCTTCCAAGAACTCACCTAAACTAACCATACCAGTTCTCTCTTCAAACGAAGCAGTTATACTTTTAAATTCCATCAAGTTATCGAGTCTTAATTCATTTTCTAACGTTTTATCTTCTTCTAACTCACGTCTCAAACCAGTTTTAGTTAAAACACTATCAATTAATTCTGTCAAACTCATGTTATTGCTATCATTAACTAAATCAGTTATTAAATTCTTAAATTCAATTTCTTTATTAGTAGATAAAGCATCAAACATACTTATACCTTCTAACATACTAACATTCTCTAAATTTTTAATAGCAGCATCTCCTATACCACGTTTAGGAACATTAATAATTCTTCTTAAGCTAACTTCATCATTATTGTTATATATAAGTCTTAAATAACTAATTAAATCTTTAATTTCTTTTCTATTATAAAAGTAATAGCTACCAACAACTTTATAAGGTATCCCTTTAGCAAGCATTCCCTCTTCAACTACACGACTTTGTGCATTTGTTCTATAAAGTATTCCAATATCTTTTCTATCATATTCTTCATTTAAAAGCTTATTTATTTCTTCAATAACAAGTGTTATCTCATGTTTTTCATCATAAGCTCTCATATACTTAATCTTAATACCCTCACCCTTTTCACTCCATAACTTCAAATCTTTCCTCTCTTTATTATTTTTTATTACAGAGTTAGCAGCATTAAGTATATTATTAGTACTTCTATAATTTTCTTCCAACTTAATAACCTTACAATCTTTATAATCTCTTTCAAAATTTAATATATTTCTATAATCAGCTTGCCTAAAAGCATAAATACTTTGATTCATATCTCCAACAACAAATATATTTTTATTCTTATTAGCAAGCAACTTAGTTAATTTATACTGCACTGGATTAGTATCTTGATACTCATCTATTAAAATATATTTATATCTATTCTGATATTGTTCCAATATATCTTTATGTTCACTAAATAATATTACAGGTTTACATAACAAGTCATCAAAGTCTATACTATTATTCTTACTCATTTTATCTAAATAAATATGATAAACTTCTTTAACAACTAAATCTATATCAGTATTAAAACACTTTTCTATTTCCATATCACTTAACATTTGACTTTTAATCAAACTAATTTTATTTCTTATATAATAAGGACTATAATGTTTAGGGTCTAAATTCTTATCTTTAAGAATCTTTTTTATTATGCTTAAAACATCATCACTATCTATTATAGTAAAGTTTTTATCTAATCCTAAATACATATAATTTTCTCTTATTATTCTAAGTCCAAATGAATGAAATGTTCCTATAAAACTAGATATATCATATCCAAATATTTTATTAACTCTCTCTTTCATTTCTTTGGCAGCTTTATTTGTAAACGTTATTGCAAGTATATTATAATCTCTTATTCCATTTTCAATCAAATATGCAATTCTAGTAGTAAGTACTTTAGTTTTACCACTACCAGCACCAGCCATTACTAAGCATGGTCCATCTATATGTTTAACAGCTTCTATCTGTTGTTTATTTAAATTATTTAATAATTCCATATTCTACCTCACATATTAACTATTATATCAAATATCAATCTATTATTAAATACTTTTTTTAATAAAACAAAAACATTTGTTCACAAAAAAACAACCACCAAAGGCAGTTATTTAAATATTATAATTTATTAAATCATCTATAGAATTATTTAATAAATATAAAAGCATATTTTTATCTAATTTAGTAAAATTTTGCTTAACTAATGATAATGGTAAGAAAAATAAATCTATTCTATTTTTAATAACATTATAAATATCTTCCACACCAAAATCTTTTAAATATTTTATAATTTCTTTAACATTTCTCTTAGAAAAATTTAAATTCTTAAGAAGAACATTATCATAAGTATTAATTATATCTTTAATCTGATCATCACTTAAATCATATTCTTTGAGATAACTTAACACTTTCCTCACCCATTTCTAATAGAGGCATTACTGCATTAATAACTTCATCTATATTTGCTACATTATTTCTATATTTTAAACAACTAACAAACATATCCAATTCCTTTTCTTTTCCTCTATAATTACATAAATTACGTAGTACTCTCTCTCTACTAACTACATGTACTCCAAAAGAATAAGTTCCTTCTTTATTTAAATATTTATTATCAAGTTCTAAAACTATATCCTTTATTACATTATGGTCATTAAAAAGATTTTCTAAACGTACTTCATCAAAGTTTTCATTAACAAACATTTTATTAATTAAAACCTCTTCATCAGACGAAGCACTATCTATTTTACCATAAAGTGATTTATCTTTGCAAGTCTTAGCTTCTCCATAAGTCTTTTGTATGTTAAGTCCTCTGATAAAATCAATATTATCTAAAGTAATACCATCACTTTTTTTCCATAATCCTTTTTCAATTAGATAATCTAATCTAAGAGGTAAAGATTGCATACCAAGTATTACATAACCATTATTATTACTATCATTAGTTAAACTAATACCATATCTATTTAAAACATGTATATTTTCAAAAACAACATTAGGATTACTAACTAGAATCCCACCTACATGTTCTAAAACATTTTTACATATTGCCCCCATTAATTACTTACCTCCATTTTATTTAATTTATCTACTAAACCCCTATTAACATTAAAATCATTTATAAAGAAAATATCAAAATTAAGCATTTTCTTAAAATCTACACCATTTTCTTTAATCAAGTTATAATTATTAACAAAGTTATCATAATTACACATAACACAATTATATTTGCATTTGCTACTAACCAAATCCTTAATAAATATAGAAGGAATATTTGAAACAACTTTATTAATATTAGCATTTTCTCTCATAAATATTTTAATGATATTGTCCACATTTTCTAAACTTGAATGAAGCATAATACTAATTAAAACATTTTTATCTTCTAATTTATCAAATAAAACTCTTTTCATACCATTATTAGTCTTAATACTTATAGCAAAAGCTTTAAATTTATCTAGATTAACATATTTACTTAAATCACTTAATAAATCTTTATCTATATCGTTTTCACTAACCTCTAAATAACTTAATACATCCTTTAACTTTACATCAATAGTATTAAAATTAATATCAGAAGTTATTGGTATATCTTGTGATTTAACTTTCTTATTCATCAAATATATATTATACCTATTTAAATTAAGCATAATATCATACATAATAAAATCTATACCTTTATTTATATTATTAACAATATCTCTTAGATAACCACTAACACTATCCTTTGTTATATCATATTTTTCTTTCAAATAATCATCCAATATACTACTTATATCACATCTAGTAGCAATCTTACTAACTTCTTTATAATTAGTAATATATTGAATTTTATCAGTACGATTTTTAACATTATTTAAAATATTAATAATATTATCTATATTCTTCAAAATAATTTTATCATTTTCATTAGACTCTTCATATTTTTTAAACATAGAAAAATATTCTAATAATACATTAATAAATTCCAAGATATAACCTCCTAACTTTCAATTTTTTTAATAACGTCGTAGCTATCTACTAATTCAAGTAAATCTTTTAAATTCTTCTCTATCTTAATAGCATCACTATCTTTATCTTCCTTTAACATCATTTTAGTTTCCCTATACATCTTATTCATTGTATCTAATATAGGAACCTTTTGATATTTAACCAACATATCATTAGTTAAATTCATTTTTTCTAATTTTTCATCATCATAATCCATTATTTCTAATGATGTTTTTAGTATTTCATCAGTAATATTATTAATTAAATTTTTCTCTCTAATTAATATGCTTTCAACAAATGATAATATTTCTTCATCACTATACTCTATAATGTCATTCTTTTTATCAGCTTCACTTTTTCTAGCAAAATCAATATTTTTTTCACCAATATATTCTAATATTTGCCACTTTTCACTAGTTATAATTCCACTCTTTTTAAGAACTTCATTAAATTCTTCTATATCATATATAGGCTTAATTAATTTATCATTTTTAAAATAACTTATATATTTTTTATATAAAGTATCACTTATTTTTAAACTATTATAATATTCTTTATTATTATTATTAAAATCTTTTATATATTCTTTAATATATTTTATTTGTTCATTAAGCCAATTAACATATGTAGAAACTTGTTCTTTATTATCAACATCAAATTCTCCATCACTAACCAACTTTTGATTAACTTTAATACTAACACTAGCATTAAAGAAAATTTTCATCTTTTCTTCTTTTTCATCGAAATTAAATACTTCTAATATTTTCATGAAGTCATCTTTATCAAGTAAGGCCAAATCCTCCCCTTTTAAATCATCTATATCCTTTAATGTTTTCAATGTAAGCATATTTTTAACATCATTTATTCTATCCATCTTACTTTGAAAATCTTTTAACTGCTCATCAACAGTATCTATTTTCTTAGATAACTCTGTTATAAAGGAATTGATATACATAAATATCTAGCCTCCCATACTATAAAAAGTATATCATATTTTTTACATGAAAACAATTGTTTTATCTAAGTTTCTACAAAATTAAATATAATGCTAGTTTGTTTAATAAATATATATTATAATATTTCTAGGAAGTGACTATATGACTACTTTAAAACAAAAAATAAAAACTGTTGATTCTTTACCATATGTAGAAAAAAAGAAAAACAACCCTATTAAAATACTCATAATAATAGTAATTATTTTATTAGTAACACTTGTTATTTATTTAACATATAACGAGTTATTACCATATATAAATGCAACAAATATAAATAAAATAACAGGCAAGAAAATAAATATTACAGAATGTAATACTAAAGATTACATAATTATAAATAAAGATAAATCATATACAATGAACATAACAAATGATAATTGTGAAAAAGAATATTACGAAGGAAATATTACAATCAAAAATAATAATGTTATATTTAGTAACGAAATAATAGGGAAGATTGATAATAATTATAACATTATAATTAATAATAAAATATTTGAGAGTGAAAAAAATGAATGAAGAAATTAAAAATATATTAAATAACATAGACTTCGACAACAATAAACTTATTAAAATAAATAACAATCTTTATTTAACAAATAATCAAATAGAAATATTAAAAAGATATAATATTGATTATGAAACATCAAATAGTCTAAGAGACTTAATGATAAAAATAGAAGATATTTTAGATTATGAAGAAGATATACCAGAATTAGTTGATTTATTAGATAAATTATCTGAAAGAAATTATTATGAATTTACAAACAAATAGAATATATAAACAATGTTCTATTTTTATTTTAAATATAAAAAATACTAGTAGACACTAATATTTTTGTTTTCTCTTTTCAAATCACGTTCCTTAATACTTTCTCTTTTATCATATAGTTTTTTGCCCTTACATAATCCAAGAAGTACTTTAGCATAATTTCCTTTAAAATATAATTTAAGTGGTATCAAACTATATCCATCTTTCATTACTTCACTTTTCAATTTAACGATTTCATTTCTTTTTAATAAAAGTTTTCTTTCTCTTCTTTCAGGAACATTATATCTATTCCCCTCTTCATAAGGAGCAATATACATATTTATAATAAATACTTCACCATTTTTAATTCTAGCATATGTATCTTTTAAATTGGCACTACCTTTTCTAATTGATTTAATTTCTGTACCAGATAAAACTATACCACATTCAATTTCTCTTTCAATAAAATAATCAAAATATGCTTTTCTATTCTTTATCTCCATCATCTTTATCCCCCACTAACTCAAAATCAATAGTTCTAGCTTCTTTGCTAGCACCTACAACCTTTACACGAACTTTATCTCCTAAAGTATAACGTTTTTTAGTATTTTGTCCAATCAAACATAATAGTTCTTCAACATAATTATAATAATCACCTTTTAAACTATTTACATGAACTAAACCTTCAATTAAATTATCTAATTCAACAAATAATCCAAAAGATTCTACACCACTTATAACACCATCAAATTCTTCTCCAATATGTTTTTCCATGTATTCAGCCATTTTCATATCATCTACTTCTCGTTCTGCATCAACGCTAGCTTGTTCTCTTTCACTAGCTTGTCCTGCAATATAATCCAAGTTAGCATTATAATAATCTATAGTTTCATTGTCAATTTTATTTTCATATAAATATTTTCTTAACAATCTATGAACTTCTAAATCAGGATAACGTCTAATAGGTGATGTAAAATGAGTATAACATTTGCTACCTAATCCAAAGTGTCCTATATTATCTTTTTGATAAACAGCCTTTCTCATGCTACGTAATAACATACTAGAAAGTATTTTATATTGAGGAACATCTTTTAATTGATTTAATAATTTTTGCATACTTACTGGAGTTAAATCCTTAACTTTTCCATTAACTTTATATCCAAGTAAACTTACTAATTTTAAGAATTTATCGATCTTATCAGCATTAGGAACATCATGAACTCTATAAATAAATGGTAAATCCATATTATAAATATGTGTTGCAACAGTTTCATTAGCAGCTATCATAAAATCTTCAATCATACGCTCTGCATCTTCTCTAACTCTTTTTTCTATTCCAACAACATTCTTATCTTCATCAACAATAATCTTTGCTTCATCTAAATCAAAATCTATATACCCTCTTTTAACTTTATTTCTACGTAATATATGAGCTAACTCATTCATTTGTTTTAAAATATCACTAAATTCTTGATAACTAGAATCAACAACATTACGCATAATAATATCATTAACTTTCTTATAAGTCATTTTCTTTCTAGATTTTATAAATGATGGAAATATATCATAGTCTACAACATTACCTTCATTATTTATTTTCATAACACAAGATTGAGTAAGTCTAACAACACCTTCATTCAAAGAACAAATACCATTTGATAATTTATGAGGTAGCATAGGTATAACACTATCTGCCAAATAAGAACTAGTACCACGACTTAAAGCGTCCTTATCAAGATAACTATTTTCAGTAACATAATATGAAACATCGGCAATATGGACTCCTAAAACATGTAACCCATTTTCAAATTTATAGCTAATTGCATCATCTATATCCTTAGTATCATCACCATCAATTGTAAAAATTACTTCATTAGTTAAATCTGTTCTTCCCTTTAATTCATTATCACTTACAAAATTAGGTATAGCATCTGTTTGTTCCATTGCCTTTTTACTAAATTCTTCATAAATATTATATTTATAAGCGACTAACTTAATATCAACACCCGGATCATCTTTATGACCTATAACAGTAGTAACTCTTCCCATATATTTATTCTTAGACATCTCTTTAGTTATGCTAACAATAACTTTAGTACCTTCTACTAGTCCATTAGTACTCTTAGAATCTAACTTAATATCTAACTTTTTATTCTTATCTTCCAACTTAACAAAAGGTTTGTTATCAACAAAATATATTTCACCTATCAAATTACTTAAATCTCTATTTAAAACTCTAAGTACTCTACCCTCAGTTTTACCATGATTATTAATTATCTCAACTAATACTCTATCATCATTAACAGCACCATTAATATTATCTTTATCAATATATATATCTTCTCCATCTTTAACAATTAAAAATCCAAAACCTTTTTTATTTAAAGATAATACACCTGCTTTTAAACTAGGACAATTTTTAAATAAAATATACTTATTCTTTTTAGTTTTATAAACAATACCATCTTTTTCTAATTCACATAAAACATTATTTAATCTACTTAAATCTTCAGGACTAGTTAATTCTAATAAATCATTAATTTCTATTACATCAAGTGCTTCATATTCATCACTCATTACATTAATTATTTGTTCTTTCATAATATCACATACCCTTTTAAAAATTATATCATTAAAAAAGCATAAATACTATAATATTCATGCTTAAAAGTGTAAACTTATTTAATATATAATATAAAAGATATTATAAAGAATACAGCACCTAAAACAGCAGTTAATCTAGTAATGAATAATTCTGATCCTCTTTCTTTTTGTTTAGAAAATAAATCAGCATTACCACCACTTATTATTTGTGCTCCATTGCTAGCCTTATTACTTTGTAATAATACTAATACTATTAATAATATCGAAACAACCATTAATACAGTTTCCATTTAATCACCTTCCGTAAATTCAATAAATTTCAATAATTAATTTATCATAAAATAAAAAGTATTTCAACTAATAAATAATAAATATATAAATTTAATCTATCATACAAAAATTAAATTGTCAACAAACTTCATATTTGTTATAATTATATATAGGTGAATAAGCATGAGAATGATAGAAATAAGTAAAGAAAAATTTGAGGAATTTGCAAATAAAAATCCATATAGCAATTATTGTCAAACAGCAAGCTACGGTATGGTTATGTCAGAAACAGGATTCGATTATTCATTCGTTGCTTATACTACTAACGATTTAGAAATACTTGCATCAGGTATGTTTTTAACAAAAAAAATAGGTAAAAGATACTACTATGCATATTGTCCTAAAGGATTTATTATTGATTATAATGATACAGAATTAGTAAGAAAATTTACAAGAAATTTAATAAAATATTATAAAAGAAAAAAAATAATATTCTTAAAAATTAATCCTGAAATACCTATCGCTACTATAGATTATAAAAATAATTTTGAAAGAATAACAAATGAAAACATAAATATATTAGATAATTTAAAAAGTTTAGGATTTAAAAAAAGAAAAGAATTAAATCCACTTGAGTTATTACAACCAAAACTAACAGCACTAGTAAATTTAAAAGAATACGACGTAAATAAACTAGATAAAAAATTTAGAAGTAATATTTTAAAAAGTGAAGACAATGGATTAGAATTAGTTGTAGCAGACGGAACAAAAATAGAAATATTATACGAATTCATTAAAAATATGAAAGATAGAAGTTTAAATTATTATAGAAATTTTTATAATGCTTTCAAAAGAGAAGAAAAAGCAGATTTACTATTAGTAAAAGTAAATTATGAAACTTATTTAATAAATGCAAAAAAAAGAGTAGAAGAAGAACAAGTTAAAAATGAAGAATTAAATGCACGTTTAAGAACAGACACTAGTGAAAAAAACTTGAACGAAAAAATGAATTCAGATAGAGCATTAGAACAATACAAACAAGATGTTATATTTGCAACAGAAGGAATGAAAAGAAGTGAAGATACTTATATTGCTGGAGCAATTACTGTTAAATATAAGGACAAAGTAAGTATATTTATTGCCGGCGTAGATAAAAATTATAATTATTTAAATCCAAATTACTTCTTACATCATAAAATATTTGAAATGTATAAAAATGATTATAATATATGTGACATAAATGGTATTGCAGATGATTTTGAAAACGAATCTAAATTCAAAGGATTAAATAGATTTAAAATAGGATTTAATCCAGAAATAGTTGAATACATAGGAGAGCTAGATTTAGTAATCAATAATTGGGGATTTAAAAGAGTAGAAAAAAATAACTTATTATCAAATGAATTTACAAAGAAAAAAGATGTTTAAAATTTAATTACTTGAACATCTTTTATTATTCCTTATAATATGTTTGATTCTTACTTGTTGGATTATTGGGTAAACTCATCTTTACTAACCCATTATTTATTGCTGGCAACAAATAATTTTTTCTAAATGAATCTCTAGATTTCATATTTAGTAAATTCATTAATTCTTTTGTTGTATATAAAGCACCAAAATCCATAACATCTAACAACCTTGCTATATAATTGTTATTATAATTAATTTGATTGCTAACATTCATAACTACTTTACTTAAAACTTCATCAATCATTTTTAACATAAATTCTATAAATAAAGTAGAATTTCCACTTGCATTACAATTATTAATAGAAATATAATATTTATTTTGATATTTCATTATTTCACTTTCAATAGGAATATACAAGAAAATTTCTTCCCAATTAGAAAGTATTATATTTTGCCATAATCTTGCCATTCTTCCATTTCCATCTTGAAAAGGATGTATAAATACAAATTCATAATGAAATATAGATGATAAAATTAGCGGATGAATATTATCTTTGTTATCTTTCATCCATTTAAATAATTTTTTCATCAAATCATTAACATGTTCTGGTGGAGGACACATGTGAATACATTTCCCATTTTCATCAAATACACCCTCGTTAGTATTTCTAAATTTTCCAGATTGATTTATAATCAAATTCATCATTATTCCATGAACTTTTTTCAAATCATTTATACTATATGGATTTATATCTATCATCATTTCATATGCGTTATAGGCATTTTTCACTTCTTGTATTTCTTTTTGTGTTCCAAAAACAACCTTTCCATCAATAACATCTTTTACCTCATTAAAGGATAAAGAATTTGCTTCAATTGCTAAAGATGAATGAATAGATTTAATTCTATTATTTTTTCTTAATATAGGCATTTTATTCAAATCATTATAATTATCTATTTTGCCTATTTTTTTCATTATAGAAGAGACTCTTTCCAACATTAAATTAGTTATTTCAAATGGTGGTGCATAGTCATCCATCAAAAATCACCTCTCATAAATTTATTATACAATACAATAATTATAATTTCAATCATCTTGTATGTTATCTTGTATGTTATCTTGTATGTTATCTTGTATGTTTTTACATAAAAAAAGAGTTCTAAAAACTAGAAACTCATTTTATTATCTATTATTTCTATATCTATCTTTAGGATCTAATACAGCTTTTCTTATTCTAATAGCATCAGGAGTAACTTCAACATATTCATCATCTTCAATAAATTCTAAAGCCTCTTCTAATGAGAATGTTTTTGGAGGTACTAATTGAATAGCATCATCACTACTTTTACTTCTTGTATTAGACATTTCTTTATTTTTACAAGGATTAACATTTAAATCGTTATCACGATTATTTATACCAACAACCATACCAACATAAACATCAGTCGCTGGTCCAACAATCAATGTACCTCTATCTTGTAAATTGAATAAAGAATACCCTAAAGTTTTACCAGTCTCCATTGAAACTAATACACCATTCTTACGAGTGGTTAAATCACCAGCATAAGGTTTATATTCATCAAAACTACGAACCATAACACCTTCACCTTTAGTATTAGTTATAAATGCACTTCTATAACCAATTAAACCACGTGTAGGAGCACTAAATTCCATATGAGTATAATCATCATCAGTAGTTTGCATTGATAAAAGTAATCCTTTTCTTTCTTGTAAATCACTAATAATTGTACTAGCATAATCACTAGGAGTATTAACGATTACTTTTTCAAAAGGTTCACATTTAACACCATCAATTTCTTTAATCAATACTTGAGGTTTTGAAACAGATAATTCATATCCTTCTCTTCTCATATTTTCTAAAAGTACAGATAAATGTAATTCTCCACGACCACTAACTTTAAAACCATCACTATTTTCTAATTCTACTACTTCTAAACCAACATTAGTTTCAAGTTCTTTTTCTAATCTTTCTCTTAAATGTCTATTAGTTAAGAACTTACCACTTTGTCCAGCAAAAGGACTATTATTAACTAAGAAATTCATAGATAATGTAGGTCTATCAATATGTATTGGAGGTAACGGATTAGGTTTACCTAAACTACATACTGTATCACCTATACTTATAGTACTACATCCAGCAATAGTAACTATATCACCATAATATGCTTCATTTTTTTCTACTCTGTTAATACCTTCATTAACAAACAATTTACTAATTCTAAAACTAGATTCTTTACCATCATTACTTATTAAAGTAACATTTTCTCCAGCTTTAATCATACCTTTATTAACTCTACCAATACCAAGTCTACCAATATAATCATCATAATCTAATTGACTTATTTGTAATTGTAAATCATCATTTTCATTACCTTCAAAAGGTTTTACTTGTTCTAAAACAGTATCCAATAAAGGACTAATAGAATCTTCCATATTATTTAAATCTCTAGTAGATTTACCTTGTTTTGCAATACCGTAAACAATTGGAAAATCTAATTGTTCATCATTAGCATTTAAATCACAGAATAAATCAAATGTCATATTAACAACTTCTTCTGGTCTAGCATCTTTTTTATCTATCTTGTTAATAAATAATATAGGTCTTAAATTTTGCTCCAAAGCTTTATTTAAAACAAATCTAGTTTGAGGCATAGGACCTTCTGCACTATCTACTATTAAAATAACAGTATCAACAGTTTTAATAACACGTTCAACTTCACTTGAAAAATCAGCATGCCCTGGAGTATCAACAATATTTATTTTATAATCCTTATACCTTATAGCACAATTCTTAGAATAAATTGTAATACCTCTTTCTCTTTCAAGATCATTAGAGTCCATTACACAATCTACAACTTCTTCATTTTCTCTAAAAACACCATTTTGTTCAAGTAATGCATCTACTAAAGTACTTTTACCAGCATCTACGTGAGCAACAACAGCAACATTAATTATTTTATCCATTTATAAAACACTTCCCTTTTTTAATAACTAGTTAATAATACAACAAATAATATAGTTTTGCAAGAAAAAATGCTATTTAACTAGCTTTTTCTCCATTTTATTAACACTATCTTTTAAATCATCAATATTCTTTATATTAAAATTAATAGAGTAATCAATACCTACTATATTATTTAAATTATTTATAGTAGATATTAAGTTACAAATCATAGATTCATAAAAACAAGCACTATCCTTAAAACTCATTGAAAAATATTCAAAATCTATTAATCTAATCTTATCTTTCACAACTAAAAAGTTTTTAACATACGCATCACTATATGTTATACCATTTTTTAATAATTCGTTTATAATAATTATCATTTTCTTATAATATTTGATAATATTTATATCTTTGGCTCTTTTAGTATAATTAAATACTGTTTCACTATTAGGATAATACGGAATTATTTGACCAATTATATTTCCTTCACAAGTAACAATTCCATATGAAAATTCTGTTAATTTAATATTATCTTTATTTCTATTTAATTCTCATATTAATTTATGATCTAAATACCCATTGAATTAAGCATTTCTTCTTTATTAGTATTATATAACGAAAACTTTAATGAACCAGTACCACATTAATTACTAAACACTTATTATCCATAACCAAACCCTCCTAAGTAATTGCCCTATATAATAGCAAAAAATACATAATGTGTCAAATTCTAATCACGTTTTTCTAACGACTTTTTCAAAAGCACAAAAAAAATTCCCAACTAAATTGAGAATTTAATAACTACCACGACTCATGTTCAATTGTCTCATTTCTTCTATAAAAGATTCACATATATCTTCTAAAGAACAATAACTATCTATATTCATTCCACTTTTTAAAATTTGCATTATATCACTATCTTTTAAATACATCTCTAAATTAGTTCTAGCACCATTAATATTAGTAATATATTTTACTTCTTTATTAAGAATATACTTTCTTAAAGCTAAATCAGCTTGTCTATCACCATATTTATTATATGTATCTTTATAAGCGTTAACTAAATATTGATATTTATCATCTTTTTGATTATTTAAACCTATACAATTATTAATATATGCTTCAATCTTATTATCACCATAATATGGATAATTATTTAAAATATTATTAACATCTTCTAAACTTAAACCCATTTCTAATCTAGCTCTTGCACCATTATTTCTTGTAAATCCACTAGCATCACAATTATATCTAAACCTAGCAATCGCATGAATTACATGGTCTATACTTTGATATTTATTATATGTTTCAATTATTGTTTCTTTTAAAATATCTTCTTTATTTATATTATTAATATTTCTATTATACTTAGAAAATATATCCTTAACATAATTCATATCAAAACTTTGACCTGCAGTAACTCTTTTTTGAATATCATTTATCATATTTAAATCTCTATCATTACTTTTAACACTATTTAAATATTCATTAAAAGTATCTACATTTAAATCTTCCAATCTATCTTTTTCACTCAATATTTTAGTAAAATTAGCAATAGATTTAGATAATTCTATATTATATGAACGCATACCATCCATAGCAATTCCTACACCATTTAAATTAATTGTAAATGGATTAACGTTAAGTAAACCTTCATTTATATATTTATCATTTTTAACATAATTAATAATTGTTTCAGCATCCTTAATATTACTAACTCTAATAACAACATTATCATTTCTAATTTCACTACCTACTTTAGAATTATGTTCAATACCCATATTAGTAATAAATGTAAATAATCTATTAACACCCTCATATAAATGTTCTTCATCAAGTGGAATATATAATTTAATTGCATCTTTATTTATAGGTTTAGCACCACGATTAACAAACTGACAAAAATAAGGAAATCTTTTATCTATAAAAGTACGTAGTCTTTCATTAACATTATTCCTATTAATCCATTTATTAAACATATTACTTACGTTTTTAAATTTTTCTTGATTATGCCCTAAATTAAAACCAATTAATTCAGTATAAACTATATCACAAAAATCATCATTTAATAAACTAGGATTGTATTTAGCAATTAACTTTATTCTTTCTAAAAACTCATTCATGATCAATTACCTCAGATAAATCAACAGTATCTTCTAAATTAAGTAAGTCTCGATTATCTTCCTTTTCTTTATCACTAACAACATATATTTCTTCTTCAATACCATTTATTATTACTTTTTTCTTTTCCATAAATTATTACGCCTCAGTTTTAATTTAGTTAACATCTCATTTATTAATTTCAAATACAAAATTCAAACCATTTAAATTAATACTAATCTACTACCATTTTGAATTTTATTGTTTTTAACACTATAACCCAAATTATATAATACACCAGTATATAAATTAATTAATGATAAATTATTACTTATAGGAAACTCAGCTTCAGTTAATTCATTAATAGTTAAATTTAATAACTTAATTACTTCTCCTACTGTTTTATTTACAGGTATAAATAAATTATAAGTTTCATTTATACTAGGAACAACTATATCAACATTTATTTTATTTTTCATTAACCATCACTCATCCTTAAAAAATTCTATTGTTTTAAATTTATTTGATTTTCCCTTACTAATAACATATCCAAAATTATTAGGTATTTCTTCTCTCATATCTCTAGTTATTTTATTTACATTAATTAAATATTGACTATCAATACCATTAGATATCCAAATACCATTATTTTTATCTACATCAAACCAATCATTATTTGAATAACTATTAATCTCTTTAGCACTATCCATAAATAATACATTAATTTTATCAATGCTCTTTATCTTATTCAAAACATTTTTTAATTCTTGAACAAACTTTTCATCACTAGATATCATTTTATTTAAACCAGTAAAAATAACTAAACTTTGTTTTGTTTTTTCACTAACTTTATCTAAAAACTTTTCAAAACTAAGTAAAGCACCCAAATAATTATCTTTAACATAAGTGACATTACTTCTTAAATCACTTAATATGGAATTTCCATCAAATACAATAACTTTTAAAGTTTCTTTTTTACTTGATATTAATTCTATTAAACTTCTCATAAAAGGTACTACATCATCAAATAAATTTGAAGATACAACATTAAAGTTTTTAGTTAAAAAGTTATATTTAACAATTTCTAAATTTTCTGTATACACACCTATTGGTATATCACTTAATGTATTTATATTAGGCTCAATAAATTCAAAATTAATTATTTCTGGTAAAGTTTGTATTCCTTTAGCACGCCCATTACTTTTTCTTAATAACTCACTACTAACATTATTTATATATTCATTTAAATCATCTGTCTTAGTTGGAATAGCAGTTTGAAATTCATAAACATTTCCAACTTCAACTAAACCTCTTCCCTTAATATTTGCAGGAACACATCTAGTTGCATTTCCAAATATACTTCTATAATCATAAGTATCATTAAGTTGTAAACATATTTTTTGTTTAAAATTTTGACTTAATCTATAGCTAACACTATTAGTACTATTACAAGTTATGATAAAGAAAATACCATATTTTTCTCCTTCACGACAGACTTTTGACAAAGTTTCATCATAAACATCATTAACACTTTCTCTATAATTATCAAAATTATTAATTATAGTTAAAATATTTGGCATAGTACTTCCACTCTTAGAACAATAATACAAATAATCTCCATTATAATCTTGCAACAATCTTTTTCTATTTTCAAATTCTTTCATTATAAATTTAAAATAATTTTTAATTTTTTCTGTATCATTAGATGTCACAATATCTCCAATAATAGGACTCTTTCTATAAGAATTTAATACTTCAGCACCAAAATCTAATACATAAACATTTACTTCTTCTTTATAATGACTAATCATTAATGAATAAAGTATAGTACTAAGTAAGTTTTCTTTACCACTTCCAGCCATACCATATATAATTGTATTTCCACCTTTACTAATTGGTAAAGTAAGCAAATCTTGTTTTTGAAGTTCAGGTGCATCATATTCACCAATAACAGGATTTAATATAAAGTTTTCTTTAGTATATTTATATTTTTTTAAAAGTTCATCAATATATATCTTATCTGGAATAGCATCTAACCATAATTGCCTTACGTGAGTTTGAACACTATTGCTAGCCCCAATTATTTCTTTCATTATACTAGGTAATTCTTCACCCTTAAATACAGCACTAACAATTTTTTTTTCACTATTAACTTCCTTATAGACTTCTCCAACATTATCAACAAATACCAAATCAGTATCAACTACACTCTTATGTTTATCACTTTCATAATAAGGAGCACCAGCATAAGCACTTTGTCCCTTTGCAAAAAATTCATTATAACCAACTTGAAAATAGAATCTACCCGCTTCTTTTAAAAATGCAGCATCAGGACATCTAATCATATCATTAGAATCACTTTTATCTTGTACTTTTAAACATACCCTAAATTTAGAGTTAGACCATATTTGGTCGTCTACAACACCATTAGGTTTTTGAGTAGCAAGTATCAAATGAACTCCTAAACTACGACCAATTCTTGCAGTACTTATAAGTTCTGCCATAAATTCAGGTTGTTGTGATTTTAATTCAGCAAACTCATCACTTATAATAAACAAGTGACTTATTGGCGTATCAATTCTCTTATCTCGATACCATTTTTGATATTTATAAATATCAACACTACTTTCACCTAATTTATCACGTGCTTGATTAAATAAAGATTGACGTCTTTTAAGTTCACTATTTATACTTGCCAAACTACGATTAATTTCACTAATATCTAAGTTAGTTATAGTCCCAGCTAAATGAGGTAATTTAACACCAGTTTCTTTATTTAAAAATGTTCCAGCAAGACCTCCACCCTTATAATCAATAAGTACAAATTGAACTTCATCAGGATGATAATTTATTGCCATTGATAAAATATATGTAATAATCCACTCAGACTTACCACTACCAGTCATACCTGCAACCAATCCATGAGGACCATGAGCCTTTTCATGTAAATCGACTTTAAATAATTCCCCTTGCTCATTAACACCAACAGGACAACTCAAACTTTGAATAATATTACTATTTTTCCAACGATTAACAATATTTAATTGATTAACATTTCCAACATCATACATTTCCAAAAAAGAATAACTCTTAGGCAAACTAAATTTCCCAGCATCAATATCAATAGGAATATTACATAAAGTTAAATAACACATATTCATATTAAAATTAGGTATATCAGCTTTAAAACCTCTAATATTAGTAGATATTAATTCATTCTCAAAAATGCCACTATTATTCTCTTCTATATTAATAAAATTACTACATTCATTAGGTAAATTATCTATTCTTTCAGTAACCAATACCATACTAAAACCTAAATTATTTTTACTTTTAATCAATTCATTAAATATACTAGTATTCTTTATATAATCTATTTCATCACTAATAATCAAATAATATTCTTTAAATTTCTTATACAAATCATTTTCCTTATCATTATTTTCTTTATCATCATTAACATTATTTAATCTTTCATTATATATTTGTATCAAACTATTACTAACTTTACTTATATCATCACTATCAATACCAATATATCTAACAGTTTTTTCGTTATTCCAAAAATGTGGTATATTTCTATACTTTTCCCAAGTACTTCTTTTTTCATTACTACTTATAACAACTATTTTCAACATATCATAACTATGAAAAGCAAGAATATTTAACATAAATCCATCTAAAAACTTTTTAACATAATTATATTTACCTACAACACCTGTTATATTCTTCTCTACTAAATTTATAGTCACAGGTACATTATCAATATCTTTAACAGTTTTAAATAATTCTTGATATACATCTTTTAAACTATCTTCATCCATACTAAAATGTTCTTCAGGATAATTTATATTAATTTTAGGTTTAACACTACCAATACCAATTCTTATATTTAAAAAATCTGGATGTTCTATTTTTCTATCCCATAAAGTTCTATCATGTTTTAAAATAATATTAGCAACATTAACTAAATCTAAATTATTTTCTATTAGTATTTGTCTTTCTATTTCTATCTCTTGTAATATTTCTTCTTTCTTTTTCTCAATATATTTTTTATATTTTCTTCTTCTTTTTCTTTCTCTGCTATTCTTATTTCTAGTAGTATATAATCTTTGTAATACTGGAAATACTATCATAGCAACTAACATTGATATAGAAGTAATTATTTGAGTTGCATTCTCACTAAACGTACTCTTACCACTTATAACATTAGAAACTGCACTAAAGCCAGACACAATACTTGTCACACCCATCAACATCATAGGCCCCATCGTATAAATAAAAGGCATTTCTTCATTACTACTATTATTACCACCACTAGGTTCATCTATATTAAATGTTTTTTCTTCAATACTTCTCTTAAATCTAGGAGGTCTTTGAAAATACTCGTTTTTATTAAAAACTTCTACAAAAGTCTCTTGTTCACTACTATAATCTTTATCAGGATTATTAGGTAATAATCTTTTAGCAAGTTTCATTGAATCATAAAATATAACATTATTAGGATTATTAATTATTAGTATATTACCAACAATACTAAACATAATACCATCTATAAAAACCATATCCCCATTAAAAAGAACTTTATTAGTTTCTAATATATTATTAACAAACATATTAAGTTTAGTATTATTATTAATAACACTTAAAACTTTATCTTTATAAACTATACTTATTTGTTCTTTACTAAAACTATTTAAAGAACAATTTATAGTAGCATTCTTATTATTACCAATAACAATATTATCTAGTTTACTATAATCAACTACTAATTGTTTCATAGTATAATCATAAGTAGGCATGATGAAAACTTTATAAATTTTCTTACTTATAATTTCCATTATATAAAAACTTATAAAGTCTTTTAAAGTAATATTATCTAATTGATTAACATTAGTTAATAGTTCACTTTCTTTAT
Organism: uncultured Bacilli bacterium; assembly: GCA_934098455.1. Classification (GTDB taxonomy): domain Bacteria; phylum Bacillota_I; class Bacilli_A; order RF39; family UBA660; genus UMGS1124. The sequence continues at coordinate 90,386 of CAKOOU010000001.1, forward strand.
AATTAATATCTTTAATTATTTTAACATCAGTATTACTTTTAACAACCCAATTACCATTTTCAGCAACAACATTAACTAAGTTAACTCTTTCACTATTACTTATCCAATAATTACCTATTACTTCTTTAGTAAGTTTAAAAGTAAGTAATTTATTACTATCTTCTAATATTACTTTCATACATCACACCTTCTTATTCTTATACTATTAATTATTTATTTCTCCTTAATCATAGCCATGTGTGGGATTAGCAATTTCTCTGTTATTAGAAATTGATTTTGTCCCATTAATCTTATCTTGACTATCGCAAAAATTACTTACTTTATTTTGTATACTTCTTGTTTCATCTATTAGTTGTAATAATATATTTGATAACTTTAATAAATTCTGTTTCGTTTCTGCACCAATTGTTGTATCATCTGCCCATTCTTTTAAGTTATTTGCTACATATTGATACGTATTCCAACAAGAATATACACTTTCTATACTAGTTTCATAATTACCATATTTTATATAATTACTAATATTTTCTAAATAAGTTCTTACATTATTTAACGAACTATTTCCTAGCGCCATTTTAATTCCTTCTTTCTAATTATTATAATTATACTTATCTATAAAATGGAAATTGATTAAATCCCCCAATCATTATGAACAGAATGTTCTTCACTACCACATTTGGCACAAGGTTTTATTATTTTTGATTTTGTCCCATTAATTTTATCTTGACTATCACAGAAATTACTTACTTTATTTTGTATATTTCTAGTTTCGTCTATTAATTGTGATAATATATTTGATAACTTTAATAAATTCTGTTTTGTCTCTGCTCCAATTGTTGTATCATCTGCCCATTCTTTTAAGTTATTCGCTACGTATTGGTATGTATTCCAACAAGAATATACACTTTCTGTATTAGTTTCATAGTCACCATATTTAATATCATTACTAATATTTTCTAGATAAGTTCTTACATTATTTAACGAACTATTTCCTAATGCCATAATTATTCATTCCTTTCATTTTAACGAAGTCCCATTAGTTTAGCATTAAGTTCTCCAGACCCGTACACATACCATTCGTTATCAATCTTTATATATTTTGTTAAATCATTTGGGTCATTAATATTCATTTGTTGTTGAGAAAATGCTTTTAACTTATTTAATAAAACTAATGTTTCTTGTATTAAATCCTCTAATATTTTTGATAATTTTAATAAATTTTGTTTCGTCTCTGCTCCAATTGTTGTATCATCTGCCCATTCCTTTAGGTTGTTTGCAACATATTGATATGTGTTATAACAAGAATATATACTTTCTGTATTAGTTTCATAATTACCATATTTTAAGCAATCGTTTATAGAATCAATATTTGTTAACAATTTAGTTATACCACTTTTTCCTAATGCCATAATTTAACTCCTTTTAATTAAAATCAACATATATTTCTGGCACACCATTTACAGAATTTAATTCACTTGAAATGTTGTCTAAGTTAGTATTTGTAGACTTAACTTCACTTGTCACAGTTTGGTCTATTGATAAAGATTTCTTAGCATAATTATGCATTATTAATGCTAAATTTTTAAAATTAGTACTTAATTTATTCTCCAGTACAGCATAATTTTGTGAAAGTTTACTTATTTCATTTGATAAACTACTATCCTCCGATTTTACTGTTGTTGCTATATTATCTAAATTGTTTATAACATCTCTTACTTTTTTGGTAAAAATTACATTTTGAGTATCCAATCTACCTGCTTGTCTTTCTATTTCATTTGCATTTATATTTGCCATTTTAATTCCTTCTTTCTACATATTTGATATTTTATTTTTTATATTAAAATTATTAATTTGAACAATCTCCCTCAGAATATTTTTTTTCTTGTCCTCCGGGATTGTAATATTTACTGCCATTCGCTTTAGATTTAGTACCATTAATTTTATCTTGACTATCACAAAAATTACTTACTTTATTTTGTGTATTTCTTGTTTCATCTATTAGTTGTGATAATATATTTGATAACTTAAGTAAATTTTGTTTTGTCTCTGCTCCAATTACAGTATCATCTGCCCACTCTTTTAAGTTGTTTGCAACATATTGATACGTATTCCAACAAGAATACACACTTTCTGTGCTAGTTTCATAGTTGCCATATTTAATATCTTTGCTAATTTCTTCTAAATATGTTCTAACATTATTTAATGAACTATTTCCTAATGCCATTTATTTTCCCTCCACTACAAACTTTATAACTTTTGCTTTTTCTATTGATATCCAGCAATAATTTCAATACCCTTTTTCCCAGTATTAACAATTGCTTGATTATCACAAAAATCACTGATTTTATTTTCTATCAATCTAGTCTCTTCTATTAATTGTGACAATAAATCAGATAATTTTAATAAATTTTGTTTCGTTTCTGCTCCAATTACAGTATCATCTGCCCACTCTTTTAAGTTATTTGCAACAAATTGATACGTATTCCAACAAGAATAAATACTTTCAGTATTAGTACTATAATCACCATATTTAATGTCATTACTAATATTTTCCAAATAATTTCTTACACTATTTATTGAACTTTTACCTAATGCCATACTAACAATACCTCCTTCTACCATAATTACATTTAAAGTATAACATAGTTTTCAAAGAAAGTGTACTATAACGTAAATTATTTTACATTTTTTAATGAGACAATGTATATGAATTAAGTATTTATTCAAAATAATTAAGGTGATTACTATATGAATAACAATGATAATATCTACTATCTAGTAGCTCAAAATATCAAAAAGCAAAGGAAATTAAAAGGGTGGACTCAGGTTAAATTAGCTATGCAAAGTAATATAAGTGTTGATTATTTAAAAAAAATAGAAACAAAAAGTGGTTGTACTAAACAATTCTCATTAGATACATTACAAAAAATATGTAAAGCATTAGAAATAAATCCTAAAATATTATTTGAAGATTTAGATAATAAAAAAAATTCTTAATATTGGAATTTTTTTATTTTGCATAATATAATAAAATAAGTGTAATAGTACTATCTTATATAAAACATAAAGAATATATTCATTCAAACTCCTTAACATATTCTTTATTTCTAATAGGAATATAATCTAATAGAATAATTAAACTATCAAAATCTACCATTTCAGTTCTTTTATACCTACCCTCACCTTTTTTTACTAAATTAAAGGATTTAAAATTATAAATAACTTTATTTTGTTCTAATAATAATTTCTTTTTTAAACGTACTATAAAAGATTGTATATTTTTATAATTAGTTAACTTTAATACAACATCATATATACTTATATAATACTTCTTATCTTCTATCACTATATACGTTCTAACACTTTCATCATGATACATTTTATTTATTATCTGCAATTTATTTTTCATCAAAACCCTCCATTATTAATTGACAACTATATATAATAAATGCTATTATTTAATCAAGTAGAACGTCTACCCCCTGTAGGTTAGACATCTACCCTTGTTTGGGAGACATCCGTCCTAACTGAGTGGCGGATGTTTTTATTTTAATTTAATTATTCTTTATCCAAGAAGAGTAATATTAAAATAACAATGATTCTATTCATAAATTTTTCTAAATTTTTGAACACAATATCACCACCTTACTGCTTATACTCTTAAATAATTCAGTTAGTAAGGTAGACATCAACCCAGACGTTCGATTTGTTATACTAATACATCTCAATAACAATTTAAAGTCATTCGACAAAACTTCTAAAAACTTATCATATTTCTACATTTTTTATAAAATCTGCATAAAAAAACATTTGACAATCACTATATCAAATGATATTATTTAATCAAGTAGAACGTCTACCCCCTGTAGGTTAGATGTCTACCTTTGTGTTGGAAGACATCCGTCCTAACTGAGTGGCGGATGTTTTTATTTTAATTTAATTATTCTTTATCCAAGAAGAGTAATATTAAAATAACAATGATTCTATTCAACAATTTTTCTAAATTTTTGAACATAATATCACCACCTTACTACTTTTACTCTCTAATAATTCAGTTAATAAGGTAGACATCAACCCAGACATTCGATTTGTTATACTAATACAATCTAATAATAAATTAAAGGCTTTCGACAAAACTTCCAAAAACTTATCATATTTCTACATTTTTTATAAAATCTACATAAAAAAACATTTGACAATCAGTATATCAAATGCTATTATTTAATCAAGTAGAACGTCTACCCCCTGTAGGTTAGATGTCTACCTTGTTTGCAGGCATCCGTCCTAACTGAGTGGCGGATGTTTTTATTTTAATTTTATTATTCTTTATCTAAGAAGAGTAATATTAAAATAACAATGATTCTATTCATAAATTTTTCTAAATTTTTGAACATAATATCACCACCTTACTACTTTTACTCTCTATAATTCAGTTAATAAGGTAGACATCAACCCAGACGTTCGATTTGTTATACTAATACAATCTAATAGTAATTTAAAGGCTTTCGACAAAACTTCTAAAAACTTATCAAAATGTTACAAAAAATAACAAATAAAAAATTGAATAAAAATAACCTATATTATATAATTTTAATTAGGTGGTACTTATGAAAAACTTTTTAAAAAAATATGGATATTTAATAGTAGTATTTATACTAGGAGTAACAATAATATCTACAATATATATACTACAAGATGTTGCACCATTTGGTAGAAATTCACTTCTAACAATAGATTTTTTTCATCAATACGGACCCATGCTAGCAGAACTATACGACAGAATAAAAAAAGGTACAAACATTATATATAGTTTTAATACAGGATTAGGACTACCGTATTTCAGAAACTTTTTTAATTACTTATCATCACCACTAAATATAATAATGTTTTTATTCAAAAGAAGAAATATTATAATGTCTTATTCAATAATAATAGGTTTAAAAAGTATATTATCTTGTATAACATGCTCATATTATATACATAAAAAATTTAATACAAACAAATTATATATGATAGGAATATCACTTCTTTATGGATATTCAGCATATTTTACAGCATATTATTGGAATATAATGTGGTTAGATGGGATGTATATTCTTCCTTTAATTACGTTAGGTATAGAAAATATAATTAATAAAGATAATGGAGTTTTATACACACTATCTCTAACATTAATGTTGTTTACAAATTATTTTATAGGTTATATGACATGTATTTATTCCTGTATATATTTCTTATCATATTTAATAATTAAAACAAAAAAATTTAATATTAAAAATATATCAAAAAAATGTTTAAAATTTGTATTATGTTCTTTAGTTTCTGGATTACTATTAGCATTTGAACTATTACCAATGTATGAATCTTTAAAAAGTACAAATGCAACTATGGGAACTATTCCAACAGAACAATATTATGCATTCACTATAATTAATTTTTTCAAAAATCATTTAACTGGAATAACAAAAACAGTATTTGCATCAGACATATCAAATGCTCCAAACATATCATGTGGAATACTTTCTATAGGATTATATTTATTATTCTTACTTAATAAAAAAATCAACATTAAAAGAAAAATAGTATACACATTAATTCTTACATTCTTATTAACTTCATTTTATGTTGCACCATTAGATTATGTATGGCACGCATTTCATGTACCAAATGATTTGCCATATAGATACTCATTTATATATAGTTTTATACTTATATTAACATGTGCTTATTCACTCAAAAATATAAAAGAAATATCATTTATAAAAGTATTAATAACATATGTTATTTGTTTATTGTTTATAACTTTTGTATACATAACAAAATATAACAATATAACATCCAACATGATAACGATAAATTATTTATTAATATCAACTTATTTCTTAATCTATACCTTATATCATTTCTATCCAAAATTTAAAAATTTAAGTACGCTTTTATTTATAATAGTATGTTCTATCGAATGTGTAATATCAGTAAATCATAATTGGGATATTTTACAATACATTGATGAATTTTATTCAACATACAATAACGTACATGAAAGTATAAGTGAAATTAAAGAAAAAGATAATGAATTGTTTTATAGAACAGAAAAAAACACAATACTAACTCTTAATGATGGAGCATGGTATAACTATTATGGACAAAGTACATTTACATCAATGGCATATAACAACCTAGCAGAATTAAATAATGATTTAGGACAACCAGGTAATAGAATCAATAGTTATTATTATAAACAAAATACTCCAGTATACGATTTAATGTTTGATATAAAATATACGATTGAAAAAAATAACGATAATAAAAGATATAATCTAGAGCTAAATAAAAATAATACTTTAACATATAAATTTAATTACACAACAGGATTAATGTTTGGAGTAAATAAATCAATAAAAAAATGGACTAATAATTTTATAAATCCAATAGAATATCAAAATGATTTTATAAATTATGGAACAAATATAGAAAATGTATTCCATAGATTAACGCTTAACAATAAAGAAATAATTTCACAAAATAAAAAAGAAACATTAGTTAAATATAATTATTTAAATGAATTTGATAATATATATTTATACTCAAATAATTCACAAATTAATTACATTATAATAAATGATAAAATATATTATAAAAATAATATCAATATAAATGATATTCAAATAAAATTAAATAAATCATTTAAAGAATGTAATTCTTATGATGAAGAATATGTTATAAATACAATATCAAGTGATAGCAATATAGAAGTATATGTATCATACAAATCATATTTAAATGAAGAAATAGATATTTATACTATAGAAAATAATAAATTTATAGAAGCATATAACATACTAAATTCAAATAGAATAAACATTACTAATTTCAAAGAAAATAATATAAAAGGAAATATTACACTTCAAAATGATACTTCAATATATACATCTATACCATACGATAAAGGATGGAAAGTATATTCAAATAATAAAGAAATAAAAACTTATAAAATTAATAATAGTCTATTAGGATTTGATTTAAAAAAAGGAAAAAACAACATAGAATTAAAATATATTCCTAATAATTTAGATATAGGTATATCTATAAGTATTACAACACTAATAATTACTATAACTTATTTAGTAATCAAGAAAAAACAACAAAAAATAAAAGCTTAGTAAATTAAAACTAAGCCTTTTTTATTTAATTCAACATAATTTCATTAAATTTTAAATAATCAACTATTAATCATCTAAATTAATGTCTCTAGTAAAGAGTTTTTTTACATTCTTTTTAGGCATCATTACCTCAAAATCACTAACTGTACTAAAATTATATTCAAGTACTGCTCTATCTAATTTATCACCATCTATACACCATGCTTTTTTAGGATATTGTAAAAATTTAAAGTTAATTTTATTAGTTTTATAAAATTCTATACCACTAATGTTATTAGGATCATGATCTATTAACAATCTTAATGCTTTTATAATACTTCTTCTACTAGGAAAATTACATAACAATACTTCAAACTGATTATCATCTAATTTAACATCTTTATAAAAATTATTTATACCCGCAATTCTATTAGCATTACTAACTAATATAAAAGAATAATACCCACTTTTTTTAATTCCATTAACTTCAAAATCTATATAATAAGATTTTATAGGTCTAAAATAATCTTTAATACCTTCTATTAAATAAGCAAAATAACCATATTTCTTTTTTAAATATCTAGGAGTATCATAAGCAATATTAATAAATTTACCTAGCCCAGCAACATAAACAAACGGTCTTTCATTTACAATACATATATCAATTTTCTTTACTTCGCCCTCAAGAAGTAATTTTAAATTTGCTTCGAAATTCTTTCCATACCCAAACATTGTACCAACATCATTACATGTTCCAACTGGAATGTTTGCAATTAAAAGTCTATTAGTTCTTAAATAGTTTCCAGTAACTACTTCATTAAATGTTCCATCTCCACCAACACTAACAACTAAATCAACATATTCCAAATGACTTACTATTTCTTTAGCATGTCCTGCATATTGTGTTGGAATAATCTTTAAATTATATCCATATTCTGGAAATATTTTTTTTGCACTTTTTAAGTTTTCTTCATTCATTGTATGACCACTGTTAGGATTGTATATCATAACACATTGTTTCAAATAGATCACCCTTTCACCATTAGTATAATATAAAAAATAAAATTTTACAAAACAAAAAGGACAAAAGTGTCCTTAATCATTGATTTCAATGACAGTTTTATTATCTTGTTTTTCTTCTTTAGGAACAGTTATACATAATGTACCATTATTAAATTTAGCATTAATTAAACTAGCATCAACATCTCCAACATAGAATGATCTAGAATATTCACCATAACTTCTTTCTTTTCTAATATAGTTTTTATCACTATCTTCTTCTGTTTCTTCTTTTTTAGCAGTTATAGTTAAATAACCATTTTTACATTCTACATTAATGTCTTTCTTATCAAATCCAGGTACATCAACTTCAATATTACATTTACCATCCTTTTCATAAATATCACATTTCATAACTGATCCATCCTTTGAACTTACAAAATCATCAAAAAAATCATCTAAATAATACTTTCTAGGTATTAAACTCATATATCTCTCTTCCTTTCACAATTATAATTATACCACTATTTTAGCACTTGTCAATACTAAGTGCTAAGTTTTTTAAAAAAAATTTAAAAAAGTACCCTATATTAGTATACCTATAAATTCAATAAATATACCAACGAGCACTCCAATTAAATATAAAGTTAAACAAATACATAAATTTTCTTTAATATTTTTATTAGATTTGAATAAAACCAACAAAGCAACCCCACTACCAGTTAACAAACCAGCCATACATGTTCCTAAATTAATTGCACCTTTTAAAAACATTTCAGTTAAAATAACACTTGCCCCACAATTAGGTATTAAACCAACTAATGAGCCCAAAAATGGACCAAATAAAGTATCTTTCATAAATATTTTACTAATTAAATCATTACCACAATATAAAAATACAACATTTAATATAAAACTAACACCAATAATAAATATTATTATATTAAAAGTATGTTTTAAACTAGATTTAACAATACCATGATCACAATGACAATGCTCTTCTTCACATATATGATAATCATATTTAATTTTATTATTTTTTCTAATAACTAAATCTATAATAAAACCAAACAACATACCAGTAATAACTTTTATTAAAAGCACTACTATTATAGTTTTAAAACTAACATTTTGACTTAACATAATAGGAAGCATTTCATCACTAGTAGATAGATAAATAGAAAACAAAGTTCCTAAAGAAATAACACGTGTTATATATAAATTAGTTGCAACAACAGAAAAACCACATTGAGGTATTACTCCAAGTAAACTACCAATTATAGGTCCAACTTTACCAGATTTACTTATAACATTTTTAGTTTTATTATTTAATTTATGTTCTAAAAGTTCTAATAACAAAAAAGTTATAAAAAGAAACGGTAATATTTTCAAAGCATCAACTAAAGTATCAATTATTATATCTTTCATAAATGTCCTCCAAACAAATGAGATTATATATTAATATAAGAGAAAAGTCAATTTATTTTAAATTAACTCTCTATTCCAAATCTTTCTATATATTCTTCATAACTTATTTCTTTATCTCTTATTGTACCATCTTTTTTTATTTCTATAAGTCTATTACAAACAGTATCAATTATTTCTTCATCAAACGTACTTATAACTAGCGAACTTTTATATCTTTCTAAACCTTCATTAAGTGCTGTTATACTTTCAATATCTAAATGATTAGTAGGTTCATCTAATAACAAAACATTTCCATGATTTAACATAACTTTTGCAAACATACATCTAACTTTTTCTCCACCAGATAGTACTTTTACATCTTTAAAAACTTCTTCTCCACTAAATAGCATTCTACCTAAGAATCCTCTAATAAAAGTATCATCAGTACTATCAGTAAATTGTCTTAACCAATCCATCATATTCATATTATTTTGAAAATATTTATCATGATTTTTTTCATAATAAGACATTTTAACTGTTGAACCTAATTTAATACTACCAGAGTCAGGTTCTAATTCCCCACTGATTATATTAAGAAGAGTAGTTTTAGCAATCTCATTATTACCAATAAGTGCAATTTTATCACCTTTTCTAATAACAAACTTAACATTATGTAAAATATCTTTATAGCAAACATTATCTACAATAATAACATCATTACCTAATTCTCTTTCTATATCAAAATTAATATATGGATATTTTCTACTACTAGGCTTTATTTCATCTAATTTTATTTTTTCTAACGCTTTCTTCCTACTAGTAGCCTGTTTACTCTTACTAGCATTAGCACTAAATCTTCTAATAAAATCTTCTAATTCTTTTATCTTATCTTCTTTTTTCTTATTAGAATCTTTCATTTGTTGTTGTATTAATTGACTAGATTTATACCAAAAATCATAATTACCTACAAACATAGTAATCTTTTCATAATCTATATCAACCATATGAGTACAAACTTTATTTAAGAAAGCCCTATCATGGCTAACAACTAACACAGTATTTTTAAAGTTAATTAAAAATTCTTCTAACCACATCTTACTTTTTACATCTAAACCATTCGTAGGTTCATCTAGAAGAAGAACATCAGGATCACCAAACAAAGCACTTGCAAGTAACACTTTAACCTTATCACTATCTTTTAATTCATTCATTTCAAGATAAAATAAATCTTTACTAACTCCTAAACCATTTAATAATTTTTCAGCATCACTTTCAGCATCCCAACCATTCATATTTAAAAATTTATCTTCTAACTCTGCAACTCTAATTCCATCCTCATCTGTAAAATCGGTTTTACTATATATTTCTTCTTTTTCTTTAATAATTGAATATAATTCATTATTCCCCATAATAACAGTATCAATTACTTTATAATGATCATATAAATTATGATTTTGAACTAAAGTAGATATACGTTCACCTTTACCAAGTATTATTTCTCCATTTGTAGGTTCAATTCTCCCATCTAATATTTTTAAAAAAGTACTTTTACCAGCTCCATTAGCACCAATTATTCCATAACAATTATCTTTTGAAAATTCTAAATTTACATTTTTAAATAAAGTTTTAGTAGTAAATCTTAATTCTAAATCTATAACCTTTAACATAATTTCACCTCTAAAAACGATTATATTATATTTTACCACAGTGTGAAACTATTTTCTCATATTTTGTAAAAAAAGTTTCACACTACAAAAAACAAACATCAAAAAATAGACACAAAGTCTATTTTGAAATCAAATCACAAATCAAATTACTTATCTCAGTAGGATTATCTATTCCAAGTCCTTCTATAAGTCTAGCTTCACTATATAAAACTTTACTATATTTCTTTAATTCTTCTTTATCTGTTTCATATAATGATTTTAGTTTGTCAGCAATAGGATGATTTTCATTAATTTCTAGCACAATTTCTGCATTAACACTTTCATCTCCTGGCATAGAATTAATTACCTTTTGCATTTCGACAGAAACATTACCCTTACTAGTTAAACAAACAGGATGATTTTTTAACTTACCAGTAAATCTAACACCACTAATACCAATAGTATCTTTCATTAAAGTTAATAAATCTTTATTGTCAGTATTTAATTTTTCAATATCTTCTTTTTTATCTTCTAAATCTAAGTCAGCATCACTAACATTTTTAAAACTTTTACCATCATATTCTCTTAATGCTTGTAATGAAAATTCATCAACATAATCAGTTAAATATAATATTTCATAATCTTTATCTTTAACTTGTTCTATTTGAGGAAGTAAATCTATCTTATCAACACTTTCACCACTAGCATAATAAATATCTTTTTGGTCTTCTTTCATATTAGAAACATATTCTTTTAAAGTAATTAAATCTTTAGTTTTACTAGAATTAAACATTATTAAATCTTGTAATTTATCTTTATCCATACCATAATTATTATAAATACCAAATTTAATATTAGTTCCAAATACCTTAAACATCTTTACATAATTTTCTCTATCATTTTCTAACATATCTTTAAATTCTTTAATTATTTTATTTTCAATATTTTTAGCAATTAAACTAACTGCTTTTGTTTTTTGAAGCATCTCACGGCTTATATTTAAAGATACGTCCTCAGTATCAATTACACCTTTTATAAAACTAAAATAATCAGGTAATAATTCACTACATTTATCCATAATTAATACACCATTAGAATATAAACTTAATCCTTTTTCATATTCTTTAGTATAAAAATCATAAGGAGCATGACTTGGCACAAACAATAACCCTTTATAACTAACAGCACCTTCTACACTAGTACTAATAACTTTTAAAGGTTTCTCATAATCATAATAAGTATCAGTATAATAATGTTCATATTCTTCGTCACTAACATCTTTTTTATTCTTTTTCCAAATAGGAATCATACTATTAATAGTTTCAATTTCTTTAACAGTTTCATATTCATCATCATCATCTTTTTTATGACTATGACTTACTTCCATCTTAATTGGATATCTAATATAATCACTATATTTTTTAATCAAATCTTTTAATTTGAACTCAGTTAAATAATCATCATAATTATCATCATCAGTATTATCTTTAATATGTAAAATTATATCAGTACCAACACTACTTTTATCACATTTTTCTAACGTATAACCCTCTAATCCCTTAGAATTCCACTTATAAGCATCTTCACTATCATATGGTCTACTTATAACAGTAATTTCATCTGCAACCATAAATGCACTATAAAAACCTACACCAAATTGTCCTATTATATCAATATCTTTATCTTTTACTTCATTCATTTCTTTAAAAGCTAAAGAACCACTTTTAGCAATAGTACCTAAATTATTCTCTAAGTCACTTTCACTCATACCACAACCATTATCACTAACAGTTATAGTTCTTAAATCTTTATCAAAATTAATATTAATTTCTAAATCATCTTTATTAACTTTAATAGACTTATCAGTTAAACTTTTATAATATAATTTATCTATTGCATCACTAGCATTACTAATTAATTCTCTTAAAAATATATCTTTATTAGTATATATAGAATTAATCATTAAATCTAACAACCTTTTTGATTCACTTTTAAATTCTCTTTTTTTCATTCATAACATCTCCCATAACTAAGTTATATAATATATTTTAGCACTTGTCAATAGTTTGTGCTAATTAATTTTAAGAAAAAAAGTAGTTAACAAACTACTAATAATTTTCTTTCTTTATTTCAAAATAACTTTGTGGGTGACTACATACAGGACAAACTTCTGGAGCATTTTTTCCTATACAAATATGTCCACAATTTCTACATTGCCAAATTTTATCCCCATCTTTAGAGAATACTAATTCATTATCAACATTACTTAATAATGCTCTATATCTTTCTTCATGATGCTTTTCAATTTCAGCTACTCCTTCAAATAAATTAGCAATTCTATCAAATCCTTCTTCACGTGCAGTTTCTGCAAACTCTTTATACATATCAGTCCATTCAAAATTTTCTCCATTTGCAGCATCTAATAAATTTTCACTAGTACTAGGAACTTCTCCACCATGTAATTCCTTAAACCACATTTTAGCATGTTCCTTTTCGTTATCAGCAGTTTCTAAAAATATTTCTGCTATTTGTTCAAACCCATCTTTTTTAGCTTTACTAGCATAATAAGTATATTTGTTTCTTGCTTGACTTTCTCCTGCAAAAGCAGCCATTAAATTAGCTTCTGTTTTACTTCCTTTTAATTCCATTTTTTCATTTCTCCTTCTCTATACATTCCTTACATTTTCCAATAAAACGTAAATCGTAATTCATTACTTCATAATCTTTTATATTAGGTAATTTTTTTATATAATCATACATAACATCATCTATCTTACCACAAATACTACATACAACATGAGCATGAATTATATTTTTATCAAATCTATCAACACCATCACTCATTTTTAATCTAATAATTTTATTCTCATCAACCAAATTATTTAAATTTCTATATATAGTACCTAAACTAATATTAGGAATTACTTTTCTTGCCTCTAAATAAACTCCATTTGCATTTAGATGATTAGAACTATTATTTATTATATTAAGTATTACTTCTTTCTGTTTAGTATTTCTCAAACAATCACCTCTTATTAGTAATGATTACTAATAACACTATACTACATTTTAAACTACATTGCAATAAAAAAAGACAATATTTGTCACAATTTGATAAGTTTTTAGAAGTATTGTCGAAAATCTTTAAATTAAAATTAATTTATATTAGTATAACTAATCGAACGTCTGGTTTGATGTCTACCTTACTAACTGAATTATTAAAGAGTATAAGCAGTAAGGTGGTGATATTATGTTCAAAAATTTAGAAAAATTTATGAATAGAATCATTGTTATTTTAATATTACTCTTCTTAGATAAAGAATAATTAAATTAAAATAAAAACATCCGCCACTCAGTTAGGACGGATTTCTACTAACACAAAGGTAGATATCTACCTACAGGGGGTAGACGTTCTACTTAATCAAATAATAGCATTTGATATTAGTTTTGTCAAATGCTTTTTTGTTATTATTCAGTTAATTTACCTTTTCTGTACATAACTAAAAACTCATCTAAAGGTTTAACTAAACTATTATCTCTTACACCAACAATACATTCTATGTTATCAGATAAATAAGATTTAAATAACTTAGTAAATTCTTCAGTATTCATTATACTATCATAGTTATCTAGCACAACTACATATTCTTCTTTACTATCAATCATTTCATTTATAATATTAATTAAAGCATTTTCTATAATAATATTAAATATAGTCTTTTGACTAAAATTAGTTAATAATATAACTTGATTTTTACTCTTTAATTTAATAACACTATCAACACTAATTTTATCTAATAAATTAGGTCT
Source organism: uncultured Bacilli bacterium (assembly GCA_934098455.1). Classification (GTDB taxonomy): domain Bacteria; phylum Bacillota_I; class Bacilli_A; order RF39; family UBA660; genus UMGS1124. The sequence goes on from CAKOOU010000001.1 coordinate 105,390, forward strand.
ATGTGCAAAATATCCTAAATATTGTTTTAAAACAGACATTATTCCACCTTTAGTTTCAACAGGTGCATTTATTACATTTGATGTGATTATGTTTATATAATTTAAAACATCTAAATTATTAATATATTTAGTCAACTCTTTTATTTCATCTATACTTACTTTTATTATTTCTTTTAAATTTAAACTTCTAGAATGTTATTTTTGTACTTCACCAAATTTAATTCCAATACTATTGCAAAAATGATACAAATCATTATTAAATATCTAATAACAAATTGTTTGTAAAAGATATTAAAATTAATCTCTATCATCTTCATCTTCATTATTTATATCTTTATAATTAAAATGAGCCCATTTTATACTTATAATATTTACATTAGAACTAAGAACATTAACAACACTTTCTACTCTATTAGGTTCATTAGTAATAATATTAGCACGTAATTTAACTTCATCTTTAGTTATTTCATTCTTTTCTAAACTTTCTAAAGTTAATCTATTATTTTCTAAAGAATTATATAAAATATTTCTAATATCCATTTCTGCATCTTTTTTACATTCAATTCTTATACTACATAATTCTAAATTATTTTTCTTAATAACATCCATAATTTTAATAGATACAATTCTTAAAACAACATTGGATATCAACACAAATAAAGTTCCAACACTAGCCTCAAAAAGCATTCCAGCAGAACACAAAACACCTATAGCAGCAACACACCACAAAGTAGCAGCAGTATTAAGTCCTTTTATCTTTGAACCATCTCTTAAAATAACTCCAGCACCTAAAAAACCTATACCACTTACAACCTGTGCAGCAATTCTAGCATGATCATTTACTCCAATACCAAAAGACACAGTAACAAACATAAATGCCCCCAAACAAACTAACACATTAGTTCTCAAACCTACCATTCTATGTCTATATTGTCTTTCTAATCCAACTAATAAACTCAATATAAAACAAACACTAATTCTAATTAAAAAAGTTGTATAACTCATAAATAATCCCCTTTCAAAACTATCGATTATACTACAATATATTATAAAAATAAAGTATAATTCAAAAAAAAAGCACACAATGTACTACTTTTTACCAAATAACAAAAATCCTTTTTTATTATTGACTTTTTTCTTCTTATACAAATTTAAATATTCACCTAAAGCTTTACTTTGTTTAAAAGGAAACAAGAATGAATACTTTTCTCTATTTTTATCTTGTATATCTTTAATATGTTTTTTTAATTCTTCATATTTTACAACTAAATCATTATCCTTAGCAAAACGTCTTATCTTAACCAATACTTTAGTAGAATAAATATAATCTAATACTATTATTCCAAAGAATATTCCTAAAATAAATGAGAATGATTGATTAACTTTAAACCAATCTAAAGCATTCATAATTTTATCAGCAATAAAGTAATAATATACAGCTCCTAACAAAGTCCATATAAGTGTAAATTGAGGACATATAATTCCTTTAAAATTACCTGGCATATCACTATAATCCCATAATTTAACACCACCAGCTTCAATAAAAATTAATCCACCAATTAATTCAATCAAAGTCATAGACAACCCCATTAATATAATTATCAAAAAAGGATTAACAACCAACTTAGAAAATATTAAATATATAACGGTTAAAGTACAAAGTCCAAAACCATATATAGGCAAATAAGGTCCAACTAAAAAACCTGGATTAACCCATTTTTTATGAACTATTCTTCTAAAAAACAATTCTAATACATATCCAAATGTACTTCCTATAAAAAATATAAATACAAAATATAAAAACCAAGACATCATAACCACTCCTTTAACATTATATAAAACGTTATACCTTCTCCACTATTAGGTCTTATTTTAGTAAAACATAAATCTATTAAATATAACACTACCAATATAATAACAATTATTTTCTTATATTTCAAATTAATTTTACTATATATATTATTTAATAAAGGCGCTAGAAAATATGTAAATACCATACATCCAAGTCCAAATATTAATAATCCTTCTAAACAAATTCTACCTTGTATATTTAAAAAGAATCCATCATAATCCCAATATCTATTATGTAAAAACGTTTCTAAATAAACAGCAGTAAAGTATTCTATCAAACCACATAAGATAGTTGAATACAAAAATACTTTCCAAGGTTTATTTCTATACTTTTTAAATAAAACTATAACACAAGTTGCACCATAACCATATATTGGAAGCCAAGGTCCATACATCGTACCTTTATTAACAAATTTTCCTTGAACAAATAAATTTAAAAGTACTTCCCAACACCAACCAATCATAGCACACGTGAAGAAAAACATTATTATAGTCCAAACATCATAATCAGTCTTATAATCTAACTTTAAAAAATTAAACATTTTCTTTTCCGGTATAAAATACTTATCATTAGGATAATAACCATCATTATACTTATTACCATCTAACATTTCATCTTTAAAATATTTTCTATATTTCTTTTTATTTTTTTTTAAAAATTCATTTCTAATATTAAAATAAAATTCTGAATAGATACTTTCTCTATAAACATCAAAATAAAATATATTACTAATATTAAATGTTAAAGCTCCTAAAATAATATATCCAATAAAACTAAATTGTATTTTAAACAAATTAAATTTATTACCATTCATCATTTCATTACTCAATATAAAAGCATCTTTTCTACTTATAGTAGGATTTTCACTTACAATATAATCTATCATAAAATATGAATAATACTTAATAACTCCACCAATAATAGTTAAAAACCATAAAAACAAATAAATTGTTTTACATAACATTATATAAGCAACATTAATAGTCTTTTTAACTTTATAAACAAACATTATTCTATCAACATTAACTTTTTTATATCTACTATGTTCCAAATAATATCTATTTTTACCAACCAATATAATATTCTGTATAAATATATAAATTAAAATAAATAACAAAAATCCAAATATTTTTATAAAAAATTTAGGTATAGATTTAATAGTAATAAATTCTAATATGGCATCAACAAAACCTAATACCAAAGAACTACTACCATTCATTTTATTAAAGAAAACAGATAATACTCCTCTAGTAGGTTTATAATTTTTAGTAATACTAATAACTTTTTTAGCAGACTTCATTATATTATTATAAATAAATACATTATTCTTACTTAAAATATCATTACCAATACTACTAAAACTATCAGATATAAAACTATTATATTTATATCCACCACTAACTACAATTACAAAAAGAAAACTAATAATTACACTATGCCAATAATTATATTTAATTTTTCTCTTCGCTCTTTCTTTAATACTACTATTATTACTCATAACAACCTCTTTTATATAACAATAATATATTATATTTTTTTAATATATTCAACTATATAAGATAAATAACATATGTTATTTTAACCAAGTCAAAAGCATATAATCAATTTTATATTATACATATTATATATTAGAAAAGGAATGATTTTTATGAATAACTTTTCTATAGATTTTATAATTGGCGGATGCGATATACTATTTAAAACATTATTAGTATTTATTATAATAGATTATATTACAGGCATTTTAAGGGCCATATACACAAAAAAATTAAGTAGTAAAATTGGAGCAAAAGGTATTATAAAAAAAGTAGGATATATATTTATAGTAATACTTGCAGCATTATTAGATAAATTATTAAATAGTACTGGTAATATTAGAAATATTGTAATATATATGTTTATCGCAAACGAAGGTATATCTATATTAGAAAATTGGACTAATATGGGTATAAAAATACCTAAAATTTTAAAAGATAAATTTAATGACATCAATAAAGATATTGATGATAATAATAAATAAACTTAATTACACATGTATATTAACTTGATTTAAATAATTTTTCCCTAAACTAATACACTAACCTCCTCAAACTTTTATAGGCTACATTATTGTAGTCTTTTAAAATAAAAAAATAATGTTAATAAACATCTAGTTTTCAACATTATTTTTTATTATTTAATCCATCTTTAATTCCTTTAGTAATACCTTTGGCAACTTCTCCTGCAGCACTTCCAAGTGTTGGTGAAATTTCGCCTATTCCTTCTTTAGCGATTGGCATTACTTGTTGTGTTTTAAATGCAATAATTTCTCTACGTTTTGCAAACAAATATAAAGATACTGAACCAAATATAGAGGCTACTGAAATAAAAACCCCAAACATACAAATACCATAATACCTAACATTATTTATTCTAGATGAAGCAGTATTAAATATGTCATCCACAGTACCTAATCCATTATTAAAATCACTACCATTAACGCTTTTTAACTCACTCTGGTATTTGCTTAATTTAGATTTTAAATCTAACAATTCTTTCTCTTTTTCTTCAACCTCTTTTTGCTTAGAATAATAATCTTCACTATTACTATCAGTCATTTGTATTTGTGCTAATTTTGCTCTTAAAATATTTATTTCACTTTCCATAGAATTAATTTTAGGTTTAATCGAATTTATATCAGCTTCTATTTCTTCTACACTTCTAGAATTAACAGAATCAGTACTTTGAGATTCTTTTAAATTAACTTTAATTGGATTTGATTTGTTTGAAAGAACAACTCCAGTTATAATGAGACCTATTCCAATAACCAAACCAACAATCAAAATCAACAAAGATAAAATTTTAACCTTCTTTTGAGTTTTATTATATTTTTCTTCATTTAAATATTCCATATTGTTCCCTCTATTCTACTTAATAAGTTTTCTTACCTTTAACCAAATATATTATAAAAGCTCCGATTAATCCCAATCCAAAAACAGAAGCACCAATTATATAAAATATTTGATAACTCATAGGTTTTACCTTTTGATAATAACCTGTATAATCTTTACTTTTAATACTTGCATTTTCAGTTTCTAAATTGAAAATTTTATTTTGAAGTTCTGTTTGTTCTCTAGAACATTTACTTTTTTTTGACATCCAATTCTCATCATTTATTGTAATAGCATCACATTCCTCAGACTTCAAATTATATTGATTTTTTAACTCATCATATTCTTTTTTTATTTCTTCAAGTCTTTTATTAGCAGAATTAATTGCTTCTTCAGACGCTTTTAGAGCAGCCAATCTTCTATCATCATTAACTTTTTTAGCATTAAACTGTTTTACTAATCCAATTCCTGAAATAATTAACCCAATACAAAAACTAATAATAATTATCTGTATTGGTAATGTAATTTTTTTGTTATTCACACTATCACTTCCTTTAAAAATTATTTATACTTTTTTAATGTTAATAGAAAAAGGTATATAAATCATATATATAGATATAATAAGAAAGAATATGATACATATACCAAAATTTCTATCATAATCATATTATCACAAATTGTCGTATTTGTCTATATTTTTATTTAAAAAATAATCATTTTAACCTGGTGTTGTTCCACTATTATTTGTTTTAGTATTACTTGTACCACAATCTACAGTACCGGTTTTAGTACATTCATCATTTTTACAATAAGTACAATTATTACCAGAACTATCACAATCAAAAGCTTGAGAACAATGAGTTTTTTTTGTAATAGTACCTTTCAATCCTGGTAATAAAAATACTGAAAACAAACCAGCAATAGCGGCGATAGCAACAACAGTAATTGCTGTCATACTTAATTCTCCACTTGCTTCTTTCACTATATCACCTCCAATTATAGGATAATACAAATTGTCGTATTTGTCTATATATTTTAAATGAAATGATTTTTTATAGAATAATAAAATTGGTGAAAAAAATGAAATTTGAATTGCTAGAAGATATTAGAAAAGATAAAAATTTAAATCAACTAGAAATAGCAGAATTAATTAATGTTAAACAGCCAACATATAGTGCTTGGGAAAATGGAACTAAAATAATACCATTAAAACACTTAAACGCCATCGCAAACTATTACAACGTTAGTTTAGATTATCTTACTAATCTTTCTGTGCAAAATGAAAAAACAAATAAAATTAAAAATCTTGATAAAAAATTAATAGGAAATAATCTAAAAAAATTTAGACACAACAATAATATCACACAAGTTGAATTAGCAAAAATATTAAATACAACACATTCTACACTAAGTGCTTATGAGAGTGGTAAAACATTAATATTAACCGCATTTGCGTATCAAATATGTAAGTCATATAAAATATCACTAGATTGGTTATGTGGTAGAAAATAATAAAAATAATTATTTATTTCCGTGACGGACGATATGTACAACACAAAAAAACAAAAAATTAGTAGTCAAAAACAATAATTTTGAATAAAAGTGTTTTAATTTAATAGAATATTATTGAAATACATTATATTTAATTGACTTTAAGACAATTATATTGTAAAATTTAATACATGAAATGAATTTTTATTTCTAATGGATCCATAGCCAAGTGGTAAGGCATGGGACTGCAACTCCCTGATCGTTGGTTCAAATCCGACTGGGTCCTCCAATTGAATTATTACCTATTTATAGGTTGATTACTTAAAAAAGAGGAACATTCAAATTCAACTATGAACGTAAACTCTAATAATTTGTGGTTGACACTCAATCAATGATGATTAAAGAGTGTCATTTTTTTATTACAATTACATATAGAATTATACCAACATATATTATTTATATAAATAATAATCAAAATATTTAAGCAACCTAATTGTAAATTAAGCGTTTTTTATTATATAATAAATTAAAAAGAAAAACATAATAACAAAGAAAGGTATAAATTAATGAAAAATAAAATAAGTATAAAAAAGAAAAATTATGACAAATTTATTTTCAAAAGTTCTTTAGCATTAGAATTCTATTTTGATATAAATAAAGACAATATATATTTATATCATAATTTTAATAATAATTTAAAAAAATATAGAAAACTAGAAATAAAAGATGACAAAAGTAAAGAAAACATTGTAAAAGAACTAACGACAATAATAGAAAAATTAGGTCCAGAAAATTTTACAATATATAATGATGGAGATATAGAATATAATTATCAGAAAACAAACTAAAAAAGTTCAAAAAATACACAACTGAACTTTTTATTTTAATTCATAAACAAGTTTAACATCTCTAAATTCAATATTTACTCTTATATTACTTGCATTCATAACTTCATATGGAACAGATAACATTACTTTACCATCAACATTTCCAACAGCTTTAACATCTTTATAATTTTTATTTTTATCATTATATTTGTAGCTAACAGTTATAAACTTATCAAAAAATTCTTCATCATCTTTAAAATATTTACTAATATCTTTTTTACTATCTAATTCTAATTTATAATCTAAAATAAGTAAAACATTATTAATATTTTTATCTCTTATAACAACACTCTTGTCATTATCTTTATACACATAACTAGATTTAATATCATAACTACTTATAGTAATATTACTATTACCATAGCTTCTTTTATCAAACACAGTATTCTCATTTAATTTTAAAACTTCTTCATTTCTTTCTTCATTTATTCTTTTAGCACTAACTTTAACTTCTCTATAAGAACCTTTACTTCCTTCTTTACTATATTCAATCTTATCATAAAATTTTATAGTATATTTGTTTGATTTGTAAGTATTAGGTACCTCAAAAATTAAAATATATTTATATACATTACCATATTTTATAACATCATTATTATATGGAGTACCTAAATCATAAAAATATTTATTAAAATAATTAGTAGCGTAAACATATTCCTTACCATACATCAATCTTATTCTTTTAAAATTAATACTATTAGATTCTTGAATATTATTTCTAACACTAACATTAGCTACTACATATTTTTTATCTTTTTTAATAATATTATAATTTAAATCATATTTCGTTTCATAAACATTACCAACTTTATAATTAAATGTACCAGCATTAAAACTTCTACCAACACTAACTCTATTAGAGTTAAACATATTAACACTAAATATACTTATAAAAATAACAGCTATTACTACACATAATATAATATTTATTAAAAACTTATTTTCTAAATAATAATATCTAAACTCTCTAAACCATCTTCTTATACCTCTTTTATATTTATAAGTATTCTTATCAAATATTACTTCTACTTCTTCATTATCCTTTTCATCTTGTTTAAGTTCAATAATATCTTTACTAAAATTAAATTTTTTTAAATTAAAACCAATAACAATCATAATATACTTAACTAAAAAATATATCATTGGAATCATTATAAGAAAAGATATATCAGTATAAAGTTTCAAAGTAGTTATCTCTACTATACTTTCATCTAAAGTTAAAAATAAATTACTAACACTTATTAAATATATAAAAACAAATACTAAATATATAACACAATATAAATAATCATACAACGGTTTCTTTTTCCTAATAAATAATAATATTATACTTACTAATATAGCTATTACTATAAATAATAACAAATACATTCTAAAGCCAATATAATCACTCTTTAATGTACTATAATTAACTACTTTGCCTAAATATATATTATTAACTACTTGTCTTAATAAATTTAATTTATAAGTTATAAAAATAAGTAATAAACTTAATATTAAATTAATTAATCTAAAATATTTAATAAAAAATGCATAAGGTTTCTTAAATACCATATAATCACCTATCCTATACTAAATAAAGTATAACAAAAAAAAAGATATAATTCTATCTTTTATATGCAAATAATTGTCCTTCTTCTAATAATATTCTATTATTAACTTTATTAAATTCTCTATAATCAACATTAAATAAATCTAATATATCATTTAAATTGTCTCCACTTTTAGTTAAATAATAACTATATCCTGATTTAGGTATCATTATTTCTTGATTTTCATATATATAATCTTCCATCTTTAATCCATTTACTAAACTTAATAATTCTGGATTTATATTATATTTTTTACCAATACCATATAATGTGTCTCCTTTTTTTATAATATAAGTATCATATAATTCATTATTCATAATTTATTCACCTATAATAATATATTACAAAACATAAAAAAAGTTCTACTTACTAGAACTAATTTTATCTTTATCAGGATACATTTTCTTAGCTTCCATCATGTACATAGATATTACGCTTTGTACTTCTGGTAATGCTTTTTTAGAAAAGTTTGAAAAATACATCACTTCTTTAACTGTATCAATACATATTTTACCCCAAAATATTCCAGAAAAAATTTGCATGTCATTATACATTTCAGGAGTAATTGAATTTAATGTATAGCCATATAATATTTGATCTTGTGCTATCAACAATCTATCACTCGTAACACACAATACAGCTGTATCAAATATTTGAGTTGCAATATCATTTTTTTGTGCTGCAAAAGCATATAAAACTCTTTCTCCAGGATTTAAATGCTTTTCTATAACAGCACAATGTTTTCTAACTCTCCACATTATAGTACATGGATATCTTTTTTTAAATTCTAATACACATTGTAATACAGTTTTATCTTTTGACATATCTATCACTCACTTATCATATTATTTGTTTTTAATTTATCTATTAATGAACTTCTATTAACATATCCACTTATACAGTCAACAACTTTACCTTTTTTAGTAATTAATGTTAATGGAGTACCAAATCCATCAGATAATTTAAATTCTTTACCTTCACTACTACATTTAGCAGGAACAGTTAAGTCCATATTAGTTATTTTTTCATATTCAGTTTCATCATAACTTAATGAATCAAAGAAATAAATATCTACATTATATTTTTCACTAACAGCATTATATACTGGCTTAAATTTATTACAATAGAAACAATTATCTCTACCAAATACAGCCATAGTAGTTTTATCACTTTTTACTAATTTTTTATATGATTTAAAGTTTTCTGCAACTTTATAAGCTCTATTTTTATCAGTAATATTTCCTAAATAATAAATATTTGCATCATTAGTAATATTTTTTTCATCATATTTAGCATAAGTTTTTTGAATATCACCTTCAACAATTACAGCAACTTCCACTTTATCTCCTAAAGTTTTTTTAACATCATCACTAGATTTAACAGTATAAACACTATAATCAGTTGCATAATCAGTTTTAGTTAAATCTCTAACACTTCTTAAACCACTCTTAGTTGATTTATCAGCATCACCTATATAAACTATAAATGATTCTTTAGCATTCATTTTTTCAGTAATATCTTTACTTGATAAAATACTTATATTTTGTTTACCAACATAATCTACAATGATAGGTATAAACAATACAACAACTATTGCTATAAATATAATTAAACCATAATTAACTTTTTTCTTTTCTTCCATCTCAATAACCTCCTAAATAAATTGTATCATTATTTAAAAACAATGTAAATTATTTAACATAAAAAACACCTTAAAATAAGGTATTTAAATTTTTAATTAACTTATATTTATCTTTTATTTTTCTTGAGTCTACCGCATTTATCACACAAAACTTACATTAAAATCAATAAAAATTATACATAATTATACTAAAAATCAATTTGTTGTAATATTATCACATTTTTCTTTTATTATATTGATAATGTTGTTGCTCTTATATATATCTATTAACTTGCTTTTTCTTTTTTTGTCATTGAGATTATAAAAATATTTATTATTAATATCAATTATAATTTTAACCGCATCTTCAATATTAAAGTTGTATTTATATAAAATATATTTTAATGCAATATCAGCAGTTTTTAAATCAGCTTTTAATTTTTTATCCTTTAAATTATTTACATAAACTTTATACATTTCAGTTGCCATACAAACTTTTAAAGATATCTCAAAATCAAAATCCTCTTCAATTTTAAAATCATCTATCATTTTATTAGGGCTATTTTTCCAATTACCTAAATTATCACTATTTAAAATAGAATAATATAACTTTATAAAATCCATTAAACTAATAATTTTACTGTCTTTATATATGCATTTCATTAAAGATTCATATTCTTTTGTCCCACTAGTATGAATCTTCAAAAAATATTCACTATTATTTAAAAGTTTAAATTGAATATTTCTAATATATTTATTAATTGATAACATATCAATCTCTTTTACATTTACTTGATCATTCGTATATTTAGAAATATTAACATTGATAATAGGATCTGTTTCATTAGTTATTTTAACCGGTAAAATGACTTTAGTTAAATCATCATTTGATTTCACTAATGTATAAATAGTTTGTTGTCCATTATTTATTACTGGATTAATTATTTTAATCTGATCATTTAAATTTTCTACTTTTCCATTAATGCTTATACCATTATTATATTTAATAAAATTATGTGGTTCTTCTTTTATAGTTTTAATCATATCTTTTTTTTGAGACAACATTCCTCTTACATTATCATAAAAATATTTAGATAAATCAATATTAACATTTTCACTTTTTTCATAATTTATACCCAAAGCATTACATATACTTTCAATTAAATCATAAGCTTTTATAAAGAAAATATAATTATTTTCCCCATCAGTTGAAACATTATATACACGTCTTCCAGAATTATTGGTTATCGGTTTATTTATATAAAGTTCAAGATTATTAAAATAAGATGGTAATAATTTTATTTTAAAAAATAAATCATATATTTCGTTAGGAGTATAATTATACTCTTGTTTAGAATTAGAAGATACAGTTTTATAGTTAGTATTTTTATTTTTTAGTTCATTTTCATGTAATTTATAGAAATTATATAAATCACTTCCATCTTGTGGAATTTTATTATTTTTACATAAATTATAATTATAATTAATAGCATCAAAACAATCATCATTAATCATTCCAATTTTTATTTGATAAACATAAACTTCTTTAGAATTATAAAATATTGCATCAATTTTTCCATCTTTATCACCATGCACTATATATTTTGAAACACATTCTAAATAGGAAATATTTTGTAATGTAGAAACTGCAAAAACCTCAAAAGATTTTCCATAGCCTTCATCAGATCCTTTAAAATCTTTATAATTCTTAAGCAAATTTCTAATAGAAATTAATTCATTTATTATAACGTTTGCTTTTTCTTTTCCTATTTCATTAGTTAATTTAACTTCATATATAATATCTTTGTTATTTTCTTCAATATATAAATTATCTAAGATTGAACATTCTTCAAAATCAATCCAATCATTATTTGTAATCAAAAATTTATTGTTTTTATATCTTATATATTTGTTCATAGTTTCACCAATTTTAACGATAGTCCACATACCAGATTTTACTTCTCTAGTTTTAAAGAGATTTTCTCCTTTAAAAAATTTATATTGACTACAACATTCTTGAAGTCTTCCTCTAATAGAACTTTCTAACCCATAGTTTTGTTCTTTTTCTAAATAACTTGCAACTTCACTATATATATCTTTTAAACTAACATATACACAATTATTTTTTCTCATTAAATTTTTTATAGATATATAAATTGCATCTTTAATAGTAGTTTTTGACATAAAATACACCTCTCATAATCAAATCATATCACAGCAAACAAAAAAGATCAAGATAAAATTTGATCTTTTTATATAAGATCGTTATTGTTGTAATTAAATTTCGCAAAAAGATCAATTTAAATACAATTGATTTATATTCTTCTAAAAAAAAATAAAAACCAACATTTCTGTTAGTCAATATATTACACTCATAAAATAAGTTTATTTATTAATTTGGTGGAGCCGGTGAGAATTGAACTCACGTCCAAAATACTTTCTTATCCAACATCTACAAGTTTAGTTAGAACAAATTATTCATTAATAAAAAAGAGTCTAACAATCCTATTTATTAATATAGTTTATAAATATTCGTCAATTATCCTAAACAAAACAATTGATATATCTTATATATATGAACCCTAATCAAACCTATAAGCAAATAAGATTAAAGTGCTTTATTGCCAAATTAGGCAAATGCTAAAGCGTTATTATTAAATGTTTTGTCAGTTAATTTAAACTGGTCGCTAATTAAGGAATAGCACACCACTTGCAGTTAGATAGAAACATATCCTGTCGAAACCATTACGACCCCATGAAATATAATATACCACATTTATTAATTATTATCAACTATCTTAATAATAAGTTCTCCATCTTTACTATATAAATATTTTTCTCTAGCATATTTAGCAACATAATCCGGGTCCTGTAACTTTTTTACATCAGTTTCAAGTACTTCTTTATCAGATAATAATTTACTATATTTAGTCTCTAAATCTTTCTTTTCCTTCTTATTTTTCATAATCTCTTTCCAATATGTAATTGTAGTATAAGACATATAAGATATCAATAAAACAAAAATAGAAAACCATAAAAACATTCTTCTTTTAGCACCTTTATTAACTTTTCTTTTCATATACTTTCCACCATAATAATAATACCACAAAATCAAAAAATAATTAAATTATTTATATATAAACATGTAAATAAATGTAAATATAATAATAATATAATTATAAATATTAAAACTACCATCATAATAAAAATAATATAAAGTTATATAACCAGCAAAAGACAAAATCAATAAAATATTTTTCAATACATTGCTAAACGTTATCTTTTTTATCAAATAAAATAATAAAAACCAATATAAAAACGTAATTAATATATTAACAAATATTTTCATTTAAATAATTTGCTAAAGAATCCATCTTCTTTTTCTCCATCAATACCATCTAAATAATTAACACTATTAATTTTACCCTTTATACATATATTACCGTCATTAGTATCTAGTTTTATTAATTCTAAATTACTACCTTTAATGACTAAATTACCCATAACAGTATTAATATGAAATTCATTTTCATTAAAATTATGTACTTTCTTAGTACCATTAATAAATATATTACTACGTTCCAATATTTTAATACTATGACTAATTACATTACTATCAAAACTATTTTCCATTAATATCACCTAATTAAATATATAAAATTATATAAAAAAAAAGACCAATTACAGGTCAATTTTATTATTCAGCTTTATTATAAGCATCAATTATAGCATCTTCAAACATTTTTCTAGCATCAGAGTTAATTGGATGAGCTATATCTTTATATTCACCAGTAGCAGTTTTTCTACTAGGCATAGCTATAAATAAACCGTTATCTCCTTCTATTATTCTAATATCATGAACAGCAAATGAGTCATCTAATAAAATAGATGCTTTACCTTTCATTCTAGAGCCTTCTTTTTCAACTTTTTTTACATTTACAGATGTTATTTTCATAATTAACATGCACTCCTTTCAAGTTTTATAAACTCTAACTACATTTTATTATAAATATTTCTTAATTGCAAGCATTTTGTCTAGCATTTCTATTATTTTATCTAGGATAACCTACATACATCATACCTTTTGATTTTAACCCACCAATTCCATCTTTACCATATTTAGTTTTGGATAATAAATCAATTAAATTAATATCCTTATCTTTTTCAGTAAGAGCTAAATTAATTGCAATAATAGCAGGGTCTAAAGCATGGATATTAATACGTTTAGGACTGGATGCAAAATTAGCGCCAGCCTTAATAAGAGCTTCATAATCACTTTGACAAGCACCTGCAATAATAACTAACTTTTCATGACTTTTCTCATACTCTCTAGCCTTAAACACAGCATTAACAAAATTTTTAGAATTTTTATAATTATTTATATTATTTACATCTTTAGATTTGTTTATCGAATCATGTCCGGTAACAATTAAAATATCGGGTTTATACTTTTTTAATAATTTTAATGTTATATTACCAATATCATTTTCATTAACATATTCACCAACTGCAAATACATTTGCTTTTTTATAAAACTCTAAACAACGATTTAAATAATCTCTATCTCCATCAATATGTAATATTTTAGCAGGCAAATAAAAATACTCACTTCTATCCATATTATCTCTAACAATAATATTTCTTACAAATTCTTCATCTTTATTTTGATAATCACATTTTACTAAATCATCAACTTTAGCATCCGCAAACAATCTAATATCTACACCCTTTAATATAACTAAATCATCTTTAAAATCAACTATTTCAAAAATAGTATCATTGTTGTAGCTGTTTCTAGTAACATAGTCACCAACATTAAACTCCATTATATCACCTAATTAAATATATAAAAAATAATAAAAAAAAGAACAAATAATATAAATTATAAATTATTTACAATCTCAACAAATATTTTATAATCAACATTCTCTGCTCTATTAGTTAAATCTAAATTATATTTTTTTAATATACACTCTATTTTTTCCAAATCATAATTCTTCAAATTATTTTTTAAATTCTTTCTTTTTTGCATAAAAGCATCATTAATAAATTTTTTATATTTAGAAAAACTAACTAAATCTAACAAAACTTTTCTTTTAGTAAATTTTATAACAGCACTATCTACGTTAGGAACTGGATAAAAATTGTTTCTATCAACAGTAAATAAATATTCAACATCATAATAATAGTTTAATATAGCGCTTATTGCACCATAATTTTTTGTACCGACTTTAGCACTTAATCGCTCTGCAACTTCTTTTTGAACCATCATAACCATAACATCTGGAATAATATTTTCATCTATAAATTTAGATATAATAGGAGTTGTTATATAATAAGGAACATTAGCAACAAAATAAATATGCTTATCACTATCTAAATAATCTTTTAAATTTATACTTAAAAAATCCTTATAAACAACATTTAAATTATCGCAAGATATTTTATCTAAATATTCTTTTAAACTTTCATCTATTTCAAAAGAAATAACAGGAACATTTTTTGTAATAAGTTTTTTTGTTAATACTCCACTACCAGCACCAACTTCAACAATCATACTATTATCTTTCATACAAAAACTATTTGATATATCATCAAGTATTTTATCATTATTTAAAAAATTTTGTCCATATTTCTTCTTAAAATCATGTTTAATCATATATTACCTCTTTTAAAAAATCAAGAATTACTTCTTGACCAACCATATCTTAATACATCATAAGATATATACTTTCTTCCTATACCATACGCATCACTAGTTGCACTTACTAATAAATCCAAATTAGTACCTGTCACACCTCTATCAAGAACAATCGCAACAGTTTTTTCTCCATTATTATCAAATCTAACAATAGAACCACAAGATAAACTTTGACTTGAAGCCATAATTCTTACAGTTCCATAATCTTTATCACTATATGTAGTTGTTCCATCTAAAACATTTTGACCAGTACAACCTAAAGTACCTCCACATAAAGGACAATCAGCAGTATAACCTGTTAAATATCCAACGTAAGTATCTTTAGGATAATATAAATCATTCATTCTTATTTCTTCCATTTTTATTGCCATTGCAGTTAAATCTAACACTTTATTCTTATTGTCATTAAAAACAATACCATTATCTTTTTCAACATTAACTTTAACTAAGGAAAAAACAAAAACAAATATTATTAATAATTTTAAACTTTTTCCTATAAATTTCAAAATATATCACCTCATAGGTTATATATAATATATCAAAATTAACACTATATGTCAAAAATATCCTTTATATTTTTATTAGAAATATTTGCCAAATCTTCCACACTAACCCCAGTATTATTTGATACAAAATCAACAATATCAATAACATGAATAGGATTATTTTCTTCACCTCTAAAAGGAACTGGTGCTAAGTAAGGACTATCAGTTTCAAATACAACATTATTTACACCAATAGTTTTAATAACATCTATTAATTTACAATTTTTAAAAGTAATTACACCATTAATACCAAGCTTATATCCTAATTTAATATATTCCTTAGCAACTTCTACACTTCCATTAAAACAATGTATTACACCCTTTACATTAAATTTTTTTAAAATACTAAGCATATCCCCCGTTGCTTCTCTAGAATGAATTATAACAGGTAAATTTAGTTTCTCAGCAAGTTCCAATTGCTTACATAAAACTTCTATCTGTTGCTCTTTATTATCCTTATTATAGTAATAATCTAAACCAATTTCTCCTATCGCAACCATCTTAGGATTATCTTTATTTTTTATAATCAAAGCCATAACATTATCTATCTCATCTAAATCATTTTCTGGATGTAATCCAATAGCACAATACATATTAGAATATTTATTTGACAAATCTAATACTTCTAAAGAAGTTTTAAAATCACATGCATTATTTATAACCCTATTAACATTACTAGAATTAATTTTTTTCATTATATCATCAACATCATAATATTCTTCATATATATGACAATGTGTATCAGTAAACATAATAATCACCAAAAAAATTATATAATAAAAAAAGAATATTGCCAATTATTAATTAATATAATCTATCAATATATTAACAATATCTTTATATATTTCATTATTATCTATCTTTTCGTCACTGACAAATACTATATATCCATACAAAACACTATCATTTATTAGTTGAAAACTTCTTACATATCCACATAATTTAATATTATTATTAAATTCTAACTCTACTTTCTCTTGATTTAATAACAATTCATTTATATCATTCTTTAATGTAGAATCAGTATTAATATCAATTATATTTGAAGAAACAACATCATTACCATTTGTTATAAAAGCCTTTACATTATTATATTTATAAATATAATTTAAAACTTTATCTAATTTATCCTTGATTAACAATATACCACCTGTTTTTTTAACAATAATATTATCTCCTTCAATATACAATTCTAATTCATCAAAATTTTTAATTTTAAAAGTATTTCTTATTTGTTTAGGAATAACAATTCTTCCTAATTCATCAATTCTTTTCTTAAAAGTATTCAAACTTATCACCAGTATTATTATGAAAAATTATATTTCTTTTATACAACTTTTAACTAGTAATAATAAATCTAATAAATCTTTTACATAATCTCCTTTTCTATTTAATATACTTAGTGAAATTATAATTTTTTTATTAACATATTTCAATCTAAATTTTGGATTAATAGTATATATTTGTAAAAATAATTTTTCTCCATCAATCAGATCAGATATATTAGTTGGTAACTCAATTTCAACATTATTTCCAATATATTTTATATTAGTAATCTTCATATCATCAGCAATACTTTGAAACCATTCTTCATACATATAATTAATAATATCATCACTTAATTTACCAAATCTATCTTCTAATTCATTCTTAACATTAGTAAAACTTTCCTTAGAATCAATTTCATTTATTAATTTATGTATTTCTATTCTAATAGATTCATCATCAACATAATCTTTTGAAATAGAAGTATTAACATTAAGTAAAGTTTTTTCATTATCATTTTCTTCTTTAACATTAATACCTTTTAATTTATTTACTTCTTCATTAACCATATCCATATATAAATCAATTCCAATAGAACTAATAAATCCAGATTGTGTACTTCCTAAAAGTTCTCCGGCACCACGAATAGATAAATCTCTCATTGCAATTTTATATCCACTACCAAGTTCTGTAAAATCTCTAATAGTTTGTAAACGTTTAATTGCAATATCATTTAACATTTTATCTTTTTCATACATCATATAAGCATATGCAATTCTATCACTTCTACCAACTCTACCACGTATTTGATATAACTGACTTAAACCAAATCTATCCGCATTTTTAATAATTAATGTATTAACATTAGGTATATCTATACCAGTTTCTATTATTGTAGTACAAATAAGAACATTATATTTTCCATAAACAAAATCATTAACAACTTTATCTAAATGATTTTTATCCATTCTACCATGCGCCAAACATATTTCTGCTTCAGGAACTAAATTATTAATCTTTTCATATTCACTTTCCAATTTTTCAATATTATTTATCAAAACATAAACTTGACCATCACGTGATAGTTCTTTATATATTGCTTCTTTTAATAAATAATCATTTTCTTCTACAACATAAGTCTGAACTGGAAATCTATTTATTGGAGGAGTATCTATTATAGACATATCCTTTACACCACTCATCGCTAGTTTCAAAGTTCTTGGAATTGGTGTAGCAGAAAGTGTCAAAACATTTACACTATTTCTCATTTGTTTAATTTTTTCCTTTTGACTAACACCAAAACGTTGTTCCTCATCAATTACTAATAAACCTAAATTTTTAAATTTAATATTTTGATTCAATATTTTATGTGTACCAACAACTATATCAATAGTGCCTTTTTCCAATCCATCTATAATTCTATTAAAATCTTTTGTAGAAGTAAACCTATTTAAAAGTTCAATATTTACAGGAAAATGTCTAAATCTTTTAATAGCATTTTCATATTGCTGTTTAGATAATATAGTAGTCGGACAAAGATATGCAACCTGCCTATTATTCATAACTGTTCTAAACATTGCTCTCATAGCAACTTCTGTTTTACCAAAACCAACATCTCCACAAAGTAATCTGTCCATAGGTTTAGAACTAGATAAATCATTTAAAATATCTTTGATTGACTTTGTTTGGTCAGGAGTTTCTTCATATTCAAAATCATTTTTAAATATTTCTTCTTCTGGCGTTTCAACATATCTATCTCCTACAACAATTTCTCTCTCAGCATATAATTTA
Organism: uncultured Bacilli bacterium; assembly: GCA_934098455.1. Taxonomy (GTDB): domain Bacteria; phylum Bacillota_I; class Bacilli_A; order RF39; family UBA660; genus UMGS1124. The sequence goes on from CAKOOU010000001.1 coordinate 125,006, forward strand.
ATTAATTCACCAGAAATATCCTGTATTTTACTCCTAGCTCTCGCTTTCGCTTTCGCCCAATTATTACTGTTTAAACTATTTAATTTAGGACTAGTTGTATCACTATCACTATATTTATATATAGTTTCTATTTTACTAGCAGGAACATATATTTTATCATTACCAACATAATTTATTAATAAATAATCTTTCTTAATTCCGTTATTTTCTAACGTCACTAAACCTTGATATTGACCAATTCCATGTACAACATGAACTATATAGTCACCTTTTTTTAAATCATCAAAACCCTTAATTTTCCTACCTATATTATAATGATTTATAAATACAGATTTTTTCTTTACATTTTCTATATCATACTCACTAATAACAATATATTTATCAAAAACAAAACCAGAATCGATATCTTGTTTTATAATATTTACTCTGTTTTCATACTCTCCTTCAAATGAAATATCATTTCCAAATAAAGATATTATTTTATTAATTAAATTTTCATTAGTCATCATAAAAATTATAATATATTCACTTTTCATCTTATTTACATAGTCACATAAATCTTCATAATTATTATTAAAATTTATAACATCCTTAGATTTATATTTAACAACATCTTTACATATAGGACTATCGTCAAATGAATTAATATATATTTTATTATCGATAATCATATTATTAAAACTACTAAAATAATTATCTCCAATATTAAATTCTTCTTTATTATCAACATATGATTGATACGAATTTAGTATTTTTTTATAATCAACAAAAAAGACTTGAACATCATCTAATTTATCTATTATATTTTCATGATTATCAGAAGCTTCATCACTAAAACTATATAGTGTAAACCCATCTATATTTTTATTAGATATTTGACTTTCAACATCAAAATATCTTATAGAATCTATATCATCACCAAAGAATTCTATTCTTATTCCCATATCTGATTCTATTGGAAAAACATCAATAATAAAATTTCTAACAGCATATTCTCCTGTAGTTGTCACTAAATTTGTCTTTACATAAGAATTATCCCCTAAAAATTTTATTATTTCATTTCTCTTAGTATTAAAATTAACTTTTAATTTTTTTATATCTTTATCTATTTTCTTTAAAAAACCTGACAAGTTAGTAATAACTATATGTTTGTAATTTGAAATTTTATTTAATGTATCAATTCTAGCAACACGTAAATCAGGACTAGCACTTATCGCTAATACAGTTGCAAATTCATCCATGGGAAAAAGGCATACATTTTTATTTCTTTTTTGTATACCTTTATAAATATTATTAGCATCATATAAAGACTCAGCAACTACTAAAACATTTTTATTATATTTTTCATAATAGTTAACTATATATTCATTAATTAATGAATTATTGAGTCCCGAAACAGTTAATTCGTTTTCATACTTAAAAATATTGCCCCACATATTATCACTTTCCATTATATTTATTCATAACATACATATAATCATTATTTATAAAATCTATAATAGCATTATTTATCTTTTGAAAATCTATTAAATCTAATTCATCTTTACTAAACTTACCCAATACATAATCTATTACATCTCTTTTTAAATCTGATTTTATACCAACTTTCATTCTAAAAAAACCATCACTATGTAAATTATTAATAATTGATTTTATTCCATTGTGACCACCACTACTACTATTTATTTTAAACTTAACAACCCCTGTCATTAAATCTAAATCATCTTGAATAACCATAACATCTTTTAAATCAATATCATAATATTTTACAAACTCACGTACACAATCACCAGAATTATTCATAAAAGTCAAAGGCTTTAAAAAAATAATCTTTTCACCATTATAATTTTTTTCATAAAATAATCCATTAAATTTATTTTTAAAATTAACATCACCTAAAAAACTATCAATAGACATAAATCCTATATTATGTCTTGTTTTTTCATATTCTTTTCCCGGATTACCTAAACCAACTATTAACTTCATTTTACACTCTCCAAATACTTATCTATATAAAGTGGCTTTAAAACTTTTAAATCATCCTTACATTTATATTTTGCTTCAATCAATAAAAAACATGAATTAGAATTTATATTATCATAAACAAATTCTAATTTTCTTAAACCAAAATGATATTTTTTAAATAAATCTAAAATTTCAACCAATCTTTCAGGACGGTGAACTAAATATACACTACCACTATCTCTTAAAATCTTACTAGCACAACTTACAATATCTTCTAATGTAATACTAATTTCATGACGAGCAATCGCTTTTACCTCATTAACATTAATAACAGAATCATTATTATACTTAAAATATGGAGGATTGCAAGTCACAATATCAAATTTATAATTAAAATAATCAACTACATCTTTAACATTCATATTTAAATAATTAATATTATTTATTTTATTTAATTTAATACTTTTATTTCCTAATTCAAATATACTTTTTTGAAGTTCAATACCAACAATATTTTTATAAAATCTAGTAGATAATATCATTGGTATAGGAGCATTTCCAGAACAAAAATCTATAATATTCTTTGTTCTAAAATTAATATCAACAAATTCAGCTAATAAAACAGAATCAATAGAAAATTTAAAAGCATCATTATTTTGATATATTTTCAAATCATAATTTAATAAATCATTTATCACTATAATCAACTTCTTTTTCTTCACCATTTACATCAACAAAAGCTTTTTGACCAATAATATCAATTTTTACAACTTTTCCACTCATTCCATCGACATCAATAACTGAACCAATTTTAGGTAATTTTTTTCTTATACAAGTATAGTTTTCATCTTCATATGATAAACAACATAATAATCTTCCACAACAGCCATTTATTTTAGATGGATTAAGAGATATATTTTGATTTTTAGCCATATTTATTGAAATACCATCCATAGTATTTTTAAAAGTTTTACAGCAAAAAGGCAATCCACAAGGCCCAATTCCACCAATGTCACGTGCCTTATCCCTAACACCTACTTGATGTAATTCAATATGAGTTTTATACTTTGCAGCTAAATACTTAACCAATTCTCTAAAATCCACTCTATCTTCAGCTGTAAAATTAAAAATCAATTGTTTCCTATCAAATGTATACATAGCATCAAGTAGTTTCATTGAAATATTATCTTCATCAATTTTCTTTTTAGTATCTTCAAAAATAGTAGTAGCATCTTTTAAATTTTTTAAATATATATCATAATCTTTTTTAGTAGCCTTTTTCTTTATCTTTTTTATTTCAGTTTTAATTTTTTCTCTATCAATATTCAAATCTATATCATTTACTAAACCTAATTGTATACCTTTATCTGTTTCAACTAAAATATAATCATCTTTAGATAAAGAAATACCATTATCATCAAAATAATATGATTTACCATCTTTTTTAAATTTTACAGAAACTATACTCATACATTTAAACCTCCTAACAAAACATAATCAAATACATAATCAGTATTAACATTACAATTTAATAAATTAATTGACTCATTTAACAATTTTATTCTAGTAATATTATCTTTATTAAATTCTAAATTATAATAATACTCTAATAAATCTTTAAACATTATTATTAATTCACTACGTTCTTTTTTTTCATATTTCTTTTTTATTTTTAATAAAGAATAATATTTGTTATCTACAAAAAGAACTTTATTTAATTCTAAGTATTCATTATTATCATTATCTATTTCCTTAGTTTCACCATAAAATGTATTAACTATTTGACATCTACTTTTTATAGTAGGTAAAACAGCATCTAAATTATCTGTAATAAAAAATGCAACAACACCTTTCATAGGTTCTTCTAAAAATTTTAAAATCATATTAGCACTAGTTGAATTTAATTTATGTACTTCTTCAATCAAATAAATTCTATTATTATTTATATATGACGTTTTCTGAAAGAAACTTTTTAAATCTACCATATCATCTTTCAATATTTGTTTTTTATCACTTTTTTTTATAACAACGAAATCTGATTGTATTTTATTTAAATTATCTTCATTAAATATATGTTTAACAAGAGTAATAACATCTTTTTGACAACTAAAAAAATCATTTGTATAAAATATATACGAATGAGAATTTTTACCACTTTCAAATTCTTTTTTTATTTCATCAAATTTATCTGATATAAACAAAATTACCACCTACTTAAAAATAATAATAATATTAATCCAGGGAATTTCAACAAATATACAATTGCTATACTAAATATATTTATTGGTATATTTAAATTCAATTTAGACAAAAATATATTTATAGCAAAAAGATATACTATCGAAAAGAAAAGATTTTTTACAAATTTATAAAATTTCATATTATCACCTATAAAATAATATGCAATAAAATTTTAAATATCTTTTCTATCCTGCAATGCTCTATCTAAAGTTATTGAATCTAAATAATCAATTTCAACACCCATTGGTATTCCGTATGAAAGTCTAGTTATCTTTACATCTTTTCCTTCCAATATTTTTTTTAGATACATTGTAGTTGCTTCACCTTCAATTGATGGCTTGAGAGCAATTATAACTTCTTTATCACCTTTAATATTTGCTAGTCTTTTTACCAAACTATCAATGTTTAATTCATCAGGAGTTATTCCATCGATAGGAGAAATAACACCATTTAGTACATGATATTTACCTTCATAATTTCCTGTTTTTTCAAACATAAATACACTTCTATAATCTTCAACAACACATATCAAGTTATCATTTCTATACTCAGATTGACATATAGAACAAACATTATTATCTGTAATATGTCCACAGATTTTACATCTTTTAATATTATTTTTCAAATCAACTATGTACTTAGAAAAATCTTCTACATCTTCCATAGACATTTCTAATATTGACAAAGATAAGCGTTCAGCTGTTTTTTCACCAATACCATTAAATTTTTTAAAAGATTCAATAGTTTTGGTTAAAATATCTGGGTACATTAGAACAATCCACCCGCTAACTTACCATACATACCCATCTTTTTATCTATTTCTTTATTAATTTTATTAATTGCATCATCAAAAGCAATTTTTATCATATCTTCCATACATTCTAAATCTTCAGAATCCATATCTGTTTTATTTTTTATTTCTACCTTAATAATAGATTTATCTCCTTTTAAAGTGATATTAACCCATTCACTTTCTCCAACAAATGTCATATTATTTAATTCATCTTGTTTCTTTTGTATGTCTTTTTGCATTTTCTGTGCTTGAGCCATTAAGTTATTCATATTCATAATTACATTTCTCCTATTCTACTTCTACTAAACTATCTCCAAACAAATCATCAGCAATATCTTTGATATCCGAATCAGATTCATTTGTCTCTTCCTTAATTATAACATTTTCATCTAAATATTTATACTTCTTATTTTTATTTTCAATAAATTTTTTCTTTTCAACATTCCATTCATCTATTGACAATGCAACAAATTTATAGTCACTTTTAAACATTTCGTTATACTTTAATTCTATACTATCAATATTATTATTAAAAATTATCGCTTCACTATCATTTTTAAAAGAAAAAATTACATTCGTTTTAGATACAACCTCAACATTAGACGGTTCCATATATCCCATAATTGTATAATCATTATTAAGTTTCATATTATCTATTAAATTATTCCAATTAGATATAAACTCATTTTTATAAATTTTAGAAACATCTACAAAACTATTATTTATCCTTATTGATTTTATATCTTGTATTTTAGTTTTTTGCTCTGTATCTTCCTTTACATCATTTTCTTCATGAAAGTTATCAGAATCATGTTTTTTTAACTCGTTCTCTGATTTTACATCTACTTTACTTTGGGAAATATTAACATTATTATTTCCCGGGAAATAATTTAGAGTGATTAGTTCTATTTTAATCAATATAAATGGATTTATCATAGAATTAAATCTCCCAATTATATTATTTAAAATATTAATATTCTTTTTTATAAATTCTATTTCTTTATAATTAACTACTTTTTTAGTAATTATTAAACTTAACAAATAATTTACATAATCATTTATAAAATTCAAAGGAGTAATACCAGAGTTAGATATATCATCTATCTGTTGATTTATTTCTTCAACCAAATTTGATTTTACACTATTATATAATCTTTCTAGTTTACTTTCACTTAACACTCCAAAATTATTCTCGATTAATTCAGTAGTTATTTCAGTATTAAATTTTGAAATTTTATCTAAATAACTTAAGGCATCTCTTAAACAACCATTAGATAATTTTGAAATTTCTTTTAAAGAATTTTCAGTTATTTCAATATTTTCTTTTTCACATATATTTTTTAATTGTTCTATCATTTTATTTTCTGGTATTTTTGTAAAGTCAAATCTTTGACATCTTGACATAACTGTTTCAGGAATTTTATTTATCTCAGTAGTTGCTAATATAAATATAACGTGACTTGGAGGTTCCTCAAGAGTTTTTAAAAAAGCATTCCATGCACTATTAGATAACATGTGTACTTCATCGATAATGTATACTTTATATTTTGAATTATAAGGTGCAATCTTTACACTATCACGTAAAGTACGTATTTCTTCTACACCGTTATTACTAGCAGCATCTATTTCTATAATATCAGCAGATTCATTATATGTTTTACACATTTCACACTCATCACAAGATACTCCATTAGAATTATTCAAACAATTTAATGTTTTAGCAAAAATCTTAGCAGTACTAGTTTTACCAGTTCCCCTAGGACCAGTAAATATGTAAGCATGAGCTATTTTATTATATTTAATTGAATTTATTAATATATTCTTTATATTATCTTGTCCGACCAATTCTAAAAAGTTTTTAGGTCTATATTTTCTATAAAAAACTTTATAATCCATAGACAACCCTCCTGGACTAATTATATCATATATTTAATATCTTTTATTTTTTTTCTCTTAATTTATGAAAAAAATTAGACATCAGTCTATCAAAATCATCATTATCATTCTCAGCAAACATTTGTTCGTATTGAGTTTTACTATATTTGTTATTTACTTCACCTCTTTTTTGTAAATAATAAACTTTATTTATACGAGACTCTTGAATTAATTGTTTACACATATCACAAGGTTCTAAAGAAACATATAAAATACAATCATTTAAATTCCATCTTTTTAACTTTTTATACGCTTTTTGAAGACATATTATCTCTGCATGTAGTAAAGCATTAGATTTAATATTTTTATTGTTATATGCAGTTGAAACAACCCTATTATTACGTAATAAAATAGCACTAACAGGTACTTCATTTTTTCTATAGGCTTTCAAAGATTTCTTATATAAAATTTTTAATATTTTTTCTTTTTTCATAATTTGCTCCATTAAAAAAGTGCACATTAACATTATTTAATATGGCTGCTACATTCCTGTCCTGACCAGTTTATAAAAACATTAATTGCACGTATAAATAATAACATTTTAGAATATATTAATCAAGGTTATTAACAATGTTTCACGTGAAACATAAGGACTATAAAAGATTTAAAATAAAATATATTAACATAATAAAATAATTTAAAAATAACATTTTTATTCATAATAAATATAATTATAATATGAAAAAATAATGAATTATTATAAAAACTAGAATAAATAATAAATTAAAATACTTTTGTTCATACAAAATAACTGAAATAAAAGTTATTAACAATGTTTCACGTGAAACATTAAACCTACACTAAATATAAAAAAAGATAATAAAAGAATAATTTTATATAAAAAAAATAACAAGAAAATTCTATACTAAGAGTTTATTTATAAAAAATAGAAACATGTTTCACGTGAAACATAAAAAAAGAACGAATTATTCGCTCTTTTTGTTATTATTTTCATTTATTGTGGATAAATCATCACTATTTTCAATGTTTTCTGCTTCTTCTTCTTTATCTACTATACTAATTGTTGAAACATATTGATTATCTTTTAAATTAATTAATCTAACTCCTTGAGTCACACGACCTAATTGACTTATTTGATTTAAAGATAGTCTTATAATCATTCCTGAATTAGTAATAATCATTAAATCTTGATTATCATCAATAATTTTAAATGACACTAAAGAACCGTTCTTCTCTGTTATATTAAGTGCTTTTACACCTTTACTACCACGTTTTGTTGTTCTAAATTCGCTAACTAACGTTTTCTTACCATAACCTTTTTTAGTAGCAATGAGAATATTATTATCCAAAGATACAACTTCAATACCAACGCAATCAGCATCAACTAAATTAATACCTCTAACGCCTGAAGCAGTACGTCCCATAACACGTATTTCATCCTCACTAAATACAGCCATACGACCTTCAGAAGAACCCATCATAATATATTCATTTCCTGTGGATTTCTTTACACCAATTAACTCGTCATTATTACGTAAAGAAATACAAATTTTACCACTGTTTCTTATATTTTCAAATTCACTAATTAAAGATTTCTTTATAAATCCTTTTTTAGTACCAAATACTAAGAATTTATAATCATCATCATTACTCATTTTAATTAAAGAATTAATAGACTCATCTTTTTCAATTTGCAATAAATTAATAATAGGTAATCCCTTTGCTTGTCGACTATACTCAGGTATTTCATAACCTTTCATTCTGTAAACTTTACCCTTATTAGTGAAAAATAATAAATAATCATGTGTGGATAAGTTTATCATATGTTCAACATAATCTTCTTCATTAGTTGACATTCCCTTTACACCTACGCCACCACGATGTTGAGATTTATAAGAATTAGCGGACAAACGTTTGATATATCCTTTATTTGTTAACGTCACAATGATATTTTCTTCAGGTATTAAAGATTCATCTTCAATATAATCAATAGCAGTCATATCAATAGTTGTTCTTCTATCATCACCATATTTATCTCTAATTTCAGTTAATTCATCCTTTACAATACCTAACACCATCTCTTCAGAAGATAAAACTCTATTGTAATATTCAATTTTTTCCAATAAATCTTTCAATTCATCTTCAATTTTTCCTCTTTCAAGACCAGTTAAACGTCTTAATTTCAATTCAAGAATACTATCAGCTTGAATTTCACTTAAACCAAATCTAGACATTAAAGTCGTTTTAGCTACTTGGTCAGTTGAAGATTCCTTTATTATTTTAATAACTTCATCAATATGATCTAAAGCAATCTTTAAACCATTTAAAATATGTACTCTATCTTCAGCTTTTTTCAAATCAAATTTAGTTCTTCTTATTATTACTTCTCTTTGATAATCTATATACTTAGCGATAATATCCTTAAGACCTAATACTTTAGGAGTTTTACCATCAATCATTAATAAAATTATACTATAATTTATTTGAAAAGAAGTATGCTTATATAAATTGTTTAAAACTACTTGAGCATTTGCATCCTTCTTTAAAGTTATTGTAATTTTAACACCATCTTTTAAATCAGTATGATAATCACTAATTCCTTCAATAACTTTATTGTGTACAAGTTCAGCAACCTTATTTTTCAAATCTAAAGTATTTACACCATAAGGCACCTCTGTAATAACGATATTACTATGATTTCCGTGTTCTTCTATCATTGCCTTACTTCTTATAGTAATTGTACCTCTACCAGTCTCATATGCACGTCTAATACCTGAATTACCAAGTATTATACCGCCTACTGGAAAATCAGGACCTTTAATATGCTCCATTAACCCTAAAGTATCTATATCTGGATTATCAATGTATGCAATACAACCATTTATAACCTCTGTTAAATTATGTGGTGGAATATTTGTAGCCATACCAACAGCAATTCCCATTGCTCCATTTACCAGTATATTTGGAAATCTTGATGGCAAAACAACTGGTTCATTTAAAGACTCATCAAAGTTAGGAGTCATATCAACAGTATCTTTTCTAATATCTCTTAACATTTCCAAAGAAAGTTTAGAAAGTCTTGATTCTGTATAACGATAAGCAGCTGCTCCATCACCTTCAATATTACCAAAGTTTCCATGACCATCAATTAACAAATATCTCATGTTGAAATCTTGTGCCATTCTTACCATAGCTTCATATATAGATGAGTCACCATGTGGATGGTAATTACCCATAACTTCACCGACTGATTTAGCACACTTACGATGTGGTTTATCTGGAGTATAACCAGAATCAAACATAGACCACAAAATACGTCTATGAACAGGTTTTAACCCATCTCTCAAGTCAGGAATAGCACGAGATGTAATAACACTTAAAGAATAATCAAGAAAAGATTTTTTTACTTCTTCAACAATGTTATTTTCACTTAATTTATCTCTTTCATGAAATTCACCACTAAAATAAGAAGGATCTTCAGTTTTATCTACATTTTCACTAACAATTTCATTTGTTTCCTCATTATTAGTTTCTTCAATTATATCTTTATTTTCTTCTTCCATACCTACACCTCCTAAATATCTAACTCTGCGTAATTAGCATTAGCTTCAATAAATTCTTTTCTAGGTTCAACATCTTCTCCCATTAATGAAGAGAATATTTGGTCTGCACTAACACAATCATCAACAGTAATCTTTCTTAAAATTCTTTGATTTATATCCATTGTTGTTTCATTTAATTCAGCAGCATCCATTTCTCCTAAACCTTTCATTCGAGCAATCTCAGCTCTTGAACGAATATTTTCAGGTAAACTTCTTAAATATGCTTCTTTTTCATCTTCATCTAATACATATTTTCTTGTTTTTCCATGCATTATTCTAAATAATGGAGGTTGAGCTGCATAAACATGACCTGCTTCAACAATAGGACGGAAAAATCTATAAAATAATGTTAATAACAATACTCTAATATGTGCTCCATCAACATCGGCATCGGTCATTATTATTATTTTGTCATATCTTAATTTTGATAAATCAAATTCTTGACCTATACCAGTTCCAAAAGCAGTTATTATAGTTCTAATTTCTTCATTACCTAGTGCTTTATCTAATCTAGCTTTTTCTACATTCAATATTTTACCTCTTAAAGGAAGTATAGCTTGTGTCATAGAATCTCTACCTTTTTTAGCAGAACCACCGGCACTATCTCCCTCGACTATAAATATTTCAGAAACTTTTGGATCCTTACTCTTACAATCAGAAAGTTTACCAAAGAAATTACTCGTCACACTTATATCACTTTTACGTGTAACCTCACGTGCTCTTTTTGCAGCAAGTCTACCACGACAAGCAATAATAGCTTTCTCTATAATAATTTTAGCTTCATTAGGATTTTCCATTAAGAAACGCTCAAATCCCTTAGAAAATACACTATCAGCAATTTTTCTAACTTCACTATTACCAAGTCTACCTTTAGTTTGACCTTCAAATTGTGGATTAGGATGTTTACAAGAAACAATCATTGTTAATCCCTCTTTAACATCATCACCAGTTAAAGATTCATCTTTTTCTTTTAATATATTATTCTTTCTAGCATAATTATTGATAATTCTAGTTAAAGCACGTCTAACACCTTCTTCATGTGTTCCACCATCATGTGTATTAATGTTATTAACAAATGAATAAATATTATCTGAATACCCAGTATTATACTGCATGGCAACTTCAAAGAAAATACCTGCTTCTTCACCTTCTAAATGTATAACTTGTTCATGAATAGGAGTTTTATTTTTATTTAAAAATTTAACGTATTCACTAATTCCACCTTCATATAAAAATTTATCTCCTTGTGTATCTTCCTCATCTCTATCATCTCTTAAAGTTAATTGTAGTCCTCTATTTAAAAAGGCTAATTCTCTAACTCTAACTTTTAAAGTTTCATAATCATATATTTCAGTATCAAATATTTCTGGATCTGGTTTAAATTTAACACTAGTACCAGTTCTATTAATATCACATTCACCAATAACAGTTAATTTTTGAGTAGTTTTTCCACCATTTTCAAATTTAGCTTCATGAATTTTTCCATCTTTATAAACTCTAACAATTACCCATTTTGATAAAGCATTAACAACACTAGCACCTACACCATGAAGACCACCAGATACCTTATAGCCTCCACCACCAAATTTACCACCAGCATGCAATACTGTATAAACTGTTTCAACAGTAGAAATACCAGTTTTAGGATGTATTCCAACAGGAATACCACGACCATCATCTCTAACTGTAATTGAATTATCTTTATTAATAATTATTTCAATATTTTTACAAAAACCAGCTAAAGCTTCATCGATTGAATTATCTACAATCTCCCAAACTAAATGATGTAGCCCCTTAACATCGGTTGTACCAATATACATACCAGGTCTTTTTCTAACAGCTTCTAAGCCTTCAAGTACTTGAATATCGCTTTCATTATACTCATTCATAATATCTCTCCTTTATCTCACCATTTTTAAATTCAAATATCTTACTAGACTTTAAATAACACTTCTTAATCTTTTTCAAGTCAGTAGTTGTAATAAAAGTCTCAATATCTTCACTAATATAATTTAAAATCTTATTTATTTTCTTTATATCTAATTCACTAAATAAATCATCTAATATCAATATAGGATATTCACCGGTTTTTTCTTTAAAAATTTCTAACTCAGCGAGTTTAAAAGCTATTACACTATTTTTTTGTTGCCCTTCACTTGCAAAATCTTTAATATCATTACCATCTATATTAAATATAAAATCATCTTTATGAATACCTATCTGCGTAGATCCTAAATTAATATCTCTATTAATATTTTTAGCATATAAATTTAATAAATATTTTTTATCAAAATCTTGATAATCAGTCTTATAATAAATATTTAAATCATTATTACCACCTAATTTAACATGAACTGAAGAAATGATATTATTAATATTATTAACAAATTTATCTCTAATATCTCTTATCTTAAGTCCATAATCAACAAGTTGACTATCAATTATACCTAAATAATCATAATTAACTTGTTTTCCATATAAGGATTTTAAATAAGAATTTCTTTGTTTTAATATCTTATTATAATAATTTAAATATTTAATATAATTATTATCTAATTCTGATATTTCTAAATTAATTAGTTTTCTTCTAGTACTTGGAGTATCTTTAATTAACTTCAAATCATTTATACTAAACAAAATTACATTAATATTAGATATATAATCACTAAACTTATTTATTTTATTATTATTTATTTTTACAGTTTTAATTGCATCTTGATAAACAATTTTATAATTATTAACAAAAGTAGATTTAACAACACCTTCTATTTTAAAATAATCTTTATCATTCTTAACTAATAACATATCATCATTAGTTCTAAATGACTTTGTCAAGGCTAAAACAAATATTGCTTCTACAATATTTGTCTTTCCAACACCATTGTCTCCAATAATTATATTTTTGTTATTAGAAAAGTTTAATTCTAAACTATCAAAATTTCTAAAATTAACAAGTTTCAAAGATGTTATTTCCATTTTAAACCCTCTTTTAATAAATATAATAAATAAATAGGTATTGCGAATACTCCTATACCTATTTACATTATACCATAAAAAACACATATTTAAAACGTTTTTAACAATTTTAAAGCAAAATAATAATTATTTTTTATCTCTTCTTTTACTAGATATCGATTCTAATCTATGTGACTTTAAAATTTGATTGTTTAAAACACAATATGACATATCAAATTCTAATTTAGATTTGTTATCAAATATTATAACACATGTCTTTTTTTCAAAATCATAATAATAAGAATCAATATTATTTAAAGAAACCCAACAACACTTTTTCAATCTAGGACTTGTTGTAGGAAAAAATATTATATTTCCTTCTTCTTGTACTATTATTGGTGCTTTATAACTAATACCTGTTAAATTAGAAGTACCCTTTTGTCTACCTTCAAAAGAGCTTCCATAATACTTACAACTAGTATCCATCACTTTATTTGGTCTAGAATTAATTATGTAAGTACCATTCTTCTCAATAACTTTAGATTTTTTATCACCAATTGGTATTATAGCTAAAGTTTCCTTATTGATTTCATAGTCTTTCATATTCCTCACCTCCCTGACAAATACTCTTATATCAAATAAATAAAAAAAATATTGTTAATAAATGTCGAATTATTAACAATATTTAAAATTTAATATGTTTTTATTGGTAAAATTAATTGAATTAAACTTTCATCTTGAACTGACTTTAATATTATTGGAGAAGAATCATCATTTAAAAGTATTAAAAGTTCTTCATCATTAAATGTTCTTAAAGCCTCTAACATATATTTAGAACTAAATGAAATAGCTATATCTTCATCAGTATTTTTTGTAATTTCAATTTTATCTTCTACCTTACCTATTTCAGAAGCAAAACTAGAAACATTTAAAACATTACCATTAGTTTCCATTCTAACAATATTTTTTTCTTTACTTTGAGTAAGTAAAGCTGCTCTATCTATACTAGCATAATAATTATTTAATGAAGAATTAATAATAATATTAAAATTATTAGGAATTAAATTACTTGTATTAGGATAATTACCATTTAATAAACTTGATTGAAATATAATATTTCTATACTTAAATAACACTTTATTACTAAATAAATGTAATTCTACATCACTTTCTTCATTTATAATCTTATCAAATTCATTAATATTCTTACCAGGAATAGTAATATCAACAACTTCTGGGTATTCATTTTCTAAAATTATTGTTTTTTTAGCAAGTCTATAAGAATCTGTTGCAACTACTTCCATAACATTCCCATTTATTTTTAAATTTAATCCAGTTAATAATGGTCTAGATTCTTGTATAGAAACAGCAAAAATTGTTTGTTTAATCATATTTTTAATTATTTCACTATTTATAGTTATAGGATTTTTACTTTCTTCTAATACAATTTGTGGATAATCTTCAGTATTTAAACAATTTAAATTATATTGACTATTATCTGTATAAATTCTTATCTTTAAACCATCTACAACTTCTATATTAATTAAATCACTAGGTAATTTTCTAATAATATCTATAATATACTTACTTTGAATTATTATAGTACCCTCTTCTTCTATTGATTCAATATCACTACTAGGAATAAAACTCTTAATAGTTAAATCACTATCACTTGCTATTAAATTTAATCCTTCTTTAGTTAATTCAAACTTTATACCATTTAATATTGGAATAATATTTTTAGGACTAATTGCTCTAACTACATTTACCAAACTTTCTAATAAAATATTTTTATTAATTGTTAATTTCATAAAATCTCCTTCTTTCTTTTTTATTAACATATTATTATTATAGGTGTTGAAATTGTTAATATCTAACTTAATCGCCATTATTTAAGTGATTAATAGGTGTTAACAACTTTTTACTTTTCAACATTATTAACCTAACTTATTCTTTATCTCATTTAATTGACTTCTTAATTCATCATTATTTTTAACATCTTTACTAACTTTTTCAATTGCATGAAGTACTGTAGAATGATCTCTATTTCCAAATTCTAGCCCTATTCTAGTCGTTGTTTCCTCAGTAATAACACGACATAAGTAAATAGCAATTTGTCTTGCATTGTTTATATTAGCAGTACGTTTCTTACTTTTTAAGTTATCCACAGTTATATCAAAATAATCAGCAACAGCCTTTTGAATTTTAGATATATTACTATTACTATATACACTAGAACCGATATAATCTTTTAAAGCCTCTATCGCAAATTCTAAATTTATTTCTTTAGGACTATACATTGCCGCATATGCAAATAATCGTCTTATAGAACCTTCTAAATATCTAACATCACTTTCACAATTGTTAGCAATATACTCTATTACATCATTTTTTATTAGTTTTGCACCTTCTAAACCAGACATTTTATCTTTTAGTATTTTACATCTTAAATCAAAATCAGGTGGAAAAATATTAGCAGTTAAGCCCCATCTAAATCTAGTTCTAAGACGATCCTCCAATGCTTTTAAATCATCTGGTGACCTATCAGAACTAATTATTATCTGCTTATTAGAATCATACAAATTATTAAAAGTATGGAAAAATTCTTGTTGAGATTTAACTGCACCTCCTAAAAATTGTATATCATCTATAATTAATACATCTATATTTCTATATTTTTCTTTAAAATGCTCAATTATATCATAATTATCTGCATCTTTCCTGTTGATATCAATAAAATCAGAAATAAACTTTTCACTTGTCACATATAAAACTTTTTTATCCGTTGTTTCCATAATGTAATTACCTATTGCATGCATTAAGTGAGTTTTTCCAAGTCCACTTTTACCATGAATAAATAAAGGATTATAAACTTTACCAGGCTGTTCTGCAACAGCAACAGCAGCAGTTTGTGCAAATCTATTAGAATCTCCTATTACAAATGTATCAAAAGTATAATTAGGATTCAAATTAGATTGAAAAGAACTATCTTTTTTAATACTTTTATTATCCTCTTGAACAATTGAGTCATTAATAGTATCATCTTCAGATATAAAATTAATGTCATAACTCTTTCCAGTAATACTAGTAATTATATTATCTATTAAATCATAATAATGTTTATTTAAATAATCTTTGTAAAAACTCATAGGTACCATAATTGTAATAGAATCATCTGATTGTTTATATAATTTAGTTTCTTTAAACCAAGTATTATATGAAACAGAAGATAATTTAGATTTAATATTACTTAGAAACAAATCCCAAGACAAATTATCCATCAAAACACCCCGCTTTCAAGATTATTTTTGTTAACTAACATTATTTTAAAACACTTTTGTTGAAAAAGAAAGCACGAATTTTAATTTTTTGCATTTTCAACATTTTTTCAACATTTTATCAACAAAGAAACATAGATAAAATCTAATAAAAAGCTATTTATCCACAATTTCCACAAAATGATATTAACAACAAAAAAAGATATTAACAAATCCACGTTGAAAACTATTTTTAAGAAATTTTTAATTTTTAATTGACTTCTATATAAAAATATACTAAAATAAAAAAAGCTTAAAGAGGTGGAGGTGCAATTATGAAAAGAACTTTTCAACCAAATAATCGTAAAAAAAGTAAAAAACATGGCTTTTTTGCACGTAAAGAAACGAATATTTTAAAATCAAGAAGAAAAAAGGGACGCAAAGTATTATGTAAATAAACCGCAATTTTATTGTGGTTTTTTATCTATAAGGATGTGATTAAATGAAAAAAAGAGAAATGATTAAATCAAAAAAAGATTTTACAACTCTTATAAAAACTGGAAAATATATTAAAACAAAAGACTATGTTATATATTATAAGGAAAACAATTTAGAAAAAATAAGATTTGGACTTGCTATAAGTAATAAGATTGGAAATGCAGTCACAAGAAATAAATTAAAAAGACAAACAAGAGAAATTATAGATAAATTAAAATCTTTATTTAAAAATAACACAGATTATATTATAATGATAAGGAAAGGGTGTTTAGAAACTCCATTTGAGGAAAGACTTAACAACCTAGAAAGAAAGATAAAGGAGAATATATGAAAAAAAACACAGGAAAAAAATTAATACTTATAATAATGTTAGCATTAACACTAACAACAGGATGTACAAAGTACTTATCAGATAATGATAAAAAAAGAATAACAAATGAAAAGACAGGTCAAAGCTTAACTTCAAATATACTTTGTAAGCCAGAGGAAAAAGAATTAACAGCAATTTATGAAAAGTATGAAAAAAATATGGAAGTTAAATTAAAAGATTTACCAAGTTGTGAGAAATTAAAAATTTATAATAAAAAAACTTACAATGGTTTATGGGTACAATTATTTGTAATGCCAATTGCGTGGTTAATCATAAAATTAGGACTTTTAGTAAAAAATTATGGTATTTCAGTAATGTTAATTGGTTTAGCACTAAGAATAATTTTATTACCATTATCACTTAAAACTGCTAAACAATCTGAAAATATGAAAAAAGCTCAACCTGAACTTGAAAAACTTGAAAAGAAATATAAAGATAAAACTGATTCAGATTCAATGATGCAGAAAAGTCAAGAAACTATGTTAATTTATAAGAAATATGATATTAATCCAGTAAGTGGATGCCTAGTATCGTTTATACAATTACCATTATTCTTTGCATTCTTAGAAGCAATAAACAGAGTACCAGCAATATTTGAAGAAAACTTATGGAGTTTACAATTAGGAACAACACCATTAGTTGGAATTAAATCAGGTAATTATTTATATTTAGTACTAATAGGATTAATAATTCTAACAACATTCTTGTCATTTAAATTTAGTATGGCAACAACAGGAAGTTCTGAACAACAAAAACAAATGCAATTTATGACAACATTTATGTTAATATTTATCTCAATAGCATCATTTAGTTTACCAACAGCAATAGCACTTTATTGGGTAGTCACAAATGGATTTAGTGTAATACAATCATTAATTGTAAAAAAAAGGAGATAATGAATTATGGAAGTAAAAGAGTTTGAAGGAAAAAATTTAGAAGAGTTAATTGAAAATAGTTTACAAGAACTTAACAAAGAAAAAACAGAAGTAATAATAACAAAAGAAGAAATAAAAGGTAGTTTATTAAAAAAATCAAGTTATAAAATTAAAGTTTACACACTTGACGCTATACAAAATTATGTAAAAGACTATTTAAAAAATTTTACTGATTTAATGGGTATTGATGTCACATTTGAATCTAAAATAAGAGATGAACAAATAATAATAAAAATGTATAGTGATAATAATAGTATATTAATTGGTAAGGATGGAAGAACATTGTCATCATTAACATACATAGTAAAACAAATGTTAAGTAATAATTTTAAAATATATCCACATATAATTTTAGACGTAGAAAACTATAAAGAAAAACAAGAAAAGAATTTAGAAAGACTTGCAAAAAGAATTGCTCGTGAAGTTGCAACAACAAAAGTTGACGTAAAGTTAGAAAATATGAATTCTTATGAAAGAAGAATAGTTCATAATATATTAAGTAATAATAAAAAAGTGTCAACAATAAGTGAAGGTGAAGAACCAAATAGACATGTTGTAATTAAATATGTAGAAAGTAAAGAAACTGTCAATTAAATTTGATAGTTTTTATTTTACGTAAAATTATTTCCCGGGAAATAATTTTTGTGTTATAATACATTATGGAGTGGTGTACTATGTTTGATACAATATGTGCAATTTCAACAGCATTAGGTGTAGGAGCAATCTCTATTGTTAGAGTTTCAGGACCAAATGCGATTGAAATAGTTAATAAAATATTTAAAGGAAAAGATTTACGTAAAGTAGATTCCCATACAATTAATTATGGATATATAATGGATAATAATGAAATAGTAGATGAAGTATTAGTATCTGTTATGTTAGCACCAAAAACTTATACAACAGAAGACATAATTGAAATAAATTGTCATGGTGGAATAAGTACTACTAATAAAGTTTTAGAACTATTATTAACAAATGGTGCAAGATTAGCAGAACCAGGAGAATTTACAAAAAGAGCATTTCTTAATGGAAGAATAGATTTAGTAGAAGCAGAATCAGTAGGAGATTTAATTAATTCAGAGACAGAAAAAAGTATGAAATTATCATTAAATGGTGTCACAGGAAATATAACTAATTTAGTAAATTCAATAAGGAAAGAATTAGTTAGTATCAGTGCAAATATAGAAGTTAATATAGATTATCCAGAATACGAAGATGCAATTGTACTAACAAATGAATTAATCAAACCAAAAATTTTATCAATAAAAAATGAATTAGAAAATTTACTTAAAGAATCTCAAAATAGTAAACTTATAAAAAATGGTATTGATGTTGCAATTGTAGGTAAACCAAACGTAGGAAAAAGTAGTTTACTAAATACATTATTAGAAGAAGAAAAAGCAATTGTCACAAACATTGCAGGAACAACA
Organism: uncultured Bacilli bacterium; assembly: GCA_934098455.1. Classification (GTDB taxonomy): domain Bacteria; phylum Bacillota_I; class Bacilli_A; order RF39; family UBA660; genus UMGS1124. The sequence goes on from CAKOOU010000001.1 coordinate 144,948, forward strand.
CGTGATATAGTTGAAGGAAAAATAATATTAGATGGAATTATTTTAAATTTAATAGATACAGCTGGACTTCGTGAAACAAATGATATAGTAGAAAAAATAGGTGTAAACAAAAGTAAAGAGATTATAAACTCATCTGATTTAATAATTTTAGTATTAAACTATAATGAAAAAATCACTAAAGAAGAATTAGATTTAATAAATGAATTAAAAAATAAAAAACTAATTGTTTACATAAATAAAAATGACTTAGAAAAAAAACTAGATGAAAGTAAAATAAAAACAAATAACATAGTATATGGAAATACAAAAGAATATAAAAATCTAAATGATTTAAAAAACAAAATAAGAGAATTATTTAATTTAGGTGAGTTAGAATCATCTAATTTAAATTATTTATCTAATTCAAGACAAATATCTTTAGTAAAAAAATCAATTGTTGTACTTGATAATACATTAAATAGTATAGAAAACAATATAGAAATAGATTTACTTGCTATTGACATAAAAGAATGTTTTGACCTATTAGGTGAAATAATAGGAAGTACTTACAAAGATGAATTATTAGACGAAATATTCAGTAATTTCTGTTTAGGAAAGTGAGTGTAAAGTATGAATTATGATGTAATTGTAGTAGGAGGAGGACATGCCGGTTGCGAAGCAAGTCATGCTGCAGCAAAAATGGGTGCAAAAACTGCTCTTATTACTTCAAATATAAAAAATATTGGAGATATGCCATGTAATCCATCAATCGGTGGTACCGCAAAAGGAATAATTGTTAGAGATATTGACGCATTAGGCGGATTAATGGGAATAGTTGCAGATAAAAGTCACATACAAATAAAAATGTTAAATAATGGTAAAGGACCTGCAGTTAGATCTTTAAGAGCACAAGCAGATAAAATAACATATCCAAAAAATATGTTAAAAGCCTTACAAAATACAGAAAATTTAACAATTATAGAAGGTATGGTAGAAGATTTAATAACTGATAATAACACGATAAAAGGAATAATATTGGAAGACGGAACTAAATATTTTTGTAAATCTTTAGTATTAACAACAGGAACATATCTAAGAAGTAAAATATTAGTAGGTGATACAAACAAATTAGAAGGTCCTCATGGAGAAAGAAGGTCAAAATTTTTAAGTACTAAATTAAAAGAATTAGGATTTGATATATTAAGACTTAAAACTGGTACTCCACAAAGAATAGATAAAAACAGTGTAGATTTCAGTGTTTTAAAAGAAGAAACTGGCGATGATGAATATTGGACATTTAATACAGAAAATGAAATATATTATGACAAAGATAAACAAGAAAAATGTTATTTAGTTTACACTAATGAAAATACACATAATATAATAAAAGAAAATCTATCAAGAAGTGCAATGTATGGTGGATACGCAGAAGGAATAGGACCTAGATATTGTCCTAGCATTGAAGATAAAATAGTAAGATTTGCAGACAAAGAAAGACACCAATTATTCCTAGAACCGGAAAGCCTATATTATGACGATTTATATTTACAAGGTTTCTCAACATCTATGCCAACAGACGTTCAAGAAAAAATGGTACATAGCTTAAAAGGATTAGAAAATGCAAAAATACTAAAATATGCTTATGCAATAGAATATGATGCAATAAATCCACTACAACTAAAACCATCACTTGAAACAAAAGTAATAAATAATTTATTTACAGCAGGTCAAATAAACGGAACAAGTGGATATGAAGAAGCAGCAGGACAAGGAATCATAGCAGGAATTAATGCAGTGAAAAAAATTCAAAATAAAGAGCCATTAATTTTAAAAAGAAATGAATCATATATAGGAGTATTAATTGACGATTTAGTGACAAAAGGTACAAAAGAACCATATAGAATGTTAACAAGTCGTGCAGAATTCAGATTACTTTTAAGACATGATAATGCTGATATAAGATTACGCAAATATGGCTATGAAGCAGGACTTATTAGTGAAGAAAAATACAACAAACTTATAGAAAAAGAAAATAATATTGACAAATTAATAAATGAACTAAAAGAAACTAAAATATCTAATAAAAACATAACACAAAATATATTAAAACAAATGGGAACAGATAAATTAGAAAATGGTACAAATCTTTATACATTCCTAAAACGTCCAGAAATCACAATAGATTTATTACTTAAAGAAAATATAGTAGAAAATAAATATGATAAAGAAGTATATAATCAAGCACAAATATTAATAAAATATGAAGGATATATCAACAAAGAACTAAAAGAAGTAGAAAAGCTTCTAAAGTTAGAATCAAAACAAATACCGAAAGATATTGACTATAACAAAATAACTAATTTAGCTAGCGAAGCAAAACAAAAATTAATTAATGTTGCTCCAGAAACATTAGCACAAGCATCACGTATTAGTGGTGTAAACCCAGCTGATTTATCTATACTAGCGATATATTTAAAAAAGGAATATAGTAAAAATGAATGAGACAGAATTTATAAATGAATTAAAAAATATTGACATAATATTAACACAAAATCAAATTAACAAATTCAAAATATATTATGAATACTTAATAGAATATAACAAACACACAAACTTAACATCAATAACAACTAAAGAAGATGTATATTTAAAACATTTCTACGATTCATGTCTCTTAACAAAAACAATAGATTTTAATAATATTGATACTATGTTAGATATAGGATGCGGAGCTGGTTTTCCAGGTATAGTTATAAAAATACTATTTCCAAACATAAAATTAACTTTATTAGATTCAAATAACAAAAAAACTAAATTTTGTGAAAGTCTATCAACGCTATTAGAATTAGATAATGTAGAAATAGTAAATAAAAGAGCAGAAGAATATATAATAGAAAAAAGAGAATACTTTGATATTGTATCTGCAAGAGCAGTAAAAAATCTTCCAGTACTTATAGAATTATCCATACCTTATGTTAAACAAAATGGATATTTTATAGCAATGAAATCTGACTACGAAGAAGAATTAAATAATAGTAAAAATGGAATTAAAGTACTAGGAGCAGAATATATTAAAACAATTAATATAAACTTACCAAACAATACTGGTATAAGAAACTTTATATTAATAAAAAAAATAAATAAAACAAATCCAAAATATCCAAGAAATTATAGTCAAATTATAAAAAAGCCTCTATAAATTTAGAGACTATTTTTTAATTAAATTAACTATAAACTACTTGAAAAATATATAAAAATAAAGTATTATTATTAATAGAATAGGAGTAGGGGCAAATGAATTTAGAACCAAACATACAATATATAAATGTAGAAAATATAATTCCAAATAGATTTCAACCAAGACTAACTTTTGATGAAAATGCTTTAAAAGATTTAGCATCATCTATAAAAGAACACGGTATTATACAACCATTAGTCTTAAGGAAATTATCTAATGATAAATATGAAATAATTGCAGGAGAAAGAAGATATAAAGCAAGTCAAATAGCGGGATTAAATAAAGTACCAGCAATAATAGCAGATTTAGATGATAACACTTCAGCAGAAGTAGCGCTAGTAGAAAATTTACAAAGAAGAAATCTTTCTGCAATAGAAGAAGCAAAATCCTATAAAAAACTATTAGATAGAGGATATTTAACTCAAGATCAATTAGCAAAAAGATTAGGTATTTCACAATCTTCAGTAGCAAACAAGGTAAGATTATTAAATTTACCTGATGAAGTACAAGATGCATTAATGTCTGAAAAAATATCAGAAAGACATGCAAGAAGTTTATTGTCACTATCTAATCCACAAGACCAAATAGATATGTTAAATAAAATTATAGAAAACAGATTAACAGTAAGACAATTAGATAATGAAATAAAAAAATTACATGAACCAGCACCAGAAGAAACATCATCTAGATTTAATATTTTAAATAATGAAGAAAACAAAGATTTATTAAATCAAATAGAAACTTTAGATATGTCATTTAGTGATAATGAAGATAACACAGATTTAGAAAGTGAAGACATTGCAAAACTAATAATGGATTCTAAAAAACAATTGCAAAATCAATATGAAATATTTGATATACCAACAGCAGAAGAATCTAAACCAGTAGAAACTAAAGTCGAAGAACCAAAAGAAACAAAACCTCAAAAAAGAATTATAAAAGGCGATTTAAATTCTGTAATAAATTCTTTAAAAGATATAGAACAAGAAATTAGTGATGCCGGTTTCCAAATAGAAACTGAAGATTACGATTTTGAAGATTTATATCAAATAATTATAAAAATAGAAAAATAAAGTGGAAAACTTAATACTTATCCACTTTATTTTTTTGACAAGTTTTGTCGAAAGACTTTATTTTTATTTCAAAACACTTTAATATAACTAACCGAGCGTCCAGGTTGGTGTTTACCTTACTAACTGATTCTAGCAAAGAATAAGAAGTGAGGTGGTAATATGTTTAAAAATTTAAAACAATTAATAAACAGAATTATCATAATTTTGATATTAAATATTCTTAACAAAGATTAAATTAAATCAAAACAAAAACATCCGCCACTCAGTTAGGACGGATGCTATCCCTCAGGGTAGACATCCAACCTACAGGGGGTGGACGTTCTACTTAATAAAATAATAACATATAGAATATCGTAAAGTCAAACACTAAAATATCGTACTATAAGCACGGATATTAGTTTACATTTATAATTGTAAATAAAATAATTTTACAACAAAAAATAATAGAATTTATGATATAATTATCATAGGAGAGTGAAAAAATGGAAGAAACAAAAAATAATTCAAAAGGGTTAATAGTTTTGGTAATAATTCTAATTATTTGCGTATTAGGTTTAGGAGGATACATAGTCTATGATAAAATGTTAAATAAAACAACACCAATTTCAAACAATACAAAAAGTTCCAAAACAAAGCCAATAAATAATGAAAGTGAATATGATAAAACTACATCTTACGATATTACATTAAATAATAATAATCATAAAATTTATTATAAATATAAGATAGTAGCTGGAAATGACAATTATGAAGATAAAGAACTAGCAAAAGGAAACGGTGAGTATGTTTATAATGAATTACATGCTGAAATATATTTAGATAATAATAAAATAAAAGATACTGTTATTTATTATGATAAAGAAAACAATATTAATAATGTAAAATCAGAAAAAGAAAATTTAGATTTATCAAATACAAAAATAATAAAAGGAAAAGATAATAAAGAATACTTAATATTTACATTAGAAGAACCACATCAATTTCTTGACGGTAGAAAAGTTTTATTTATTTCAAATGACGATGGAAACTTAATATACAAATACGAACCTGAATTTAACAGTTCTTTAACAGTTGATGACCCAAATTCAAAATTTTATAATTCAAGTGAAAGATATATTATAGAAACAGATAAAATATATATTATAGAAGACGCGGAAAACAATGAAAATGGCACTATAAAAATTCAAGAAAATATATTAACAATTGAAAACAATGAAGTAAAAATAGAAAAAGGTAATATATACGAAGGTTCTGGAGCAGGTGCCAGATAATATAAAATAAAGTGGAAAACACCTAAGTTATCCACTTTTCTTTTGCAAAAATTTAATTTACAGGCTCAGTACCTTTCAAAAAATAAAATAAACTACCTTTACTATCACTAGTATACTTACCACTAACAGGGTCTAATATAACAGCATCAACGTTTTGTGGCTTAGTATACCATCTTTCTTCTTTATCTTTTAAACTAGCTTCAACCGTATCAGCCCATATAGTTTTACTAATTTTAGAATAATTTGCTTCAACTTCCTTATTATTATCATTACCAGTCCATACCATCATTAATATATCTGGATTATAACCAATTAACCAATAATCATTATTAGTTGAACCACTTTTAATAGCATATTTTTTTGTTAACTTATCACTTATAGATAACGCAGTAGGAGAGTTGTAGCTAATAAATTTAGAATTATAAGAATTACTCATCATTTCATTTAATATATATAAAGAATTCGTATTTAAAACTAATTCTCTTTTTTGTTTGTGTTTATATAAAACATTTCCCTGTAAATCTTCAACTCTATCTATTAAATAAACATCACCTTTGTAGCCACCACTAGCTAATGTATTGTAAGCAACAGCATAATCTAACATATTTATTTCCTTACTACCTAGTGCTAAAGATGGTATAGGTTCTAATTTAGTTTTTAAACCAACAGTTTTCATAGTATCAACTAACTTATCTTCACCTAAAAATAGATGAGTTTTAACAGCATATATATTATCACTATACGCAAGTGCTGCAGCCATAGTAATATCTCCATTAGCATACTTATTAGCATAATTAGTAGGACTATATGTTTTATTATTAGAAAATACAAAATCAGTTTTTTCACTAGTAAAAGTAGAAGAACTAGTCATGTTATTTTCTAACGCAGTGTAATACAGAAAAGGTTTTATAGTAGAACCAACTTGTCTCTTAGATTTAACAACTCTATTAAATTGACTTTTCTTATAATCTTTACCACCAGCCAATGCTCTAATCTTACCAGTATCAGGTTCGATAATAACACTAGCAACCTCAACATCATCATTAGTCATATTATCAACAATAGATTTATCCAAATTGCTTTGTATATCCATATCTAAATTAGTATAAACTTTTAGACCACCAGAATCTATTAAACTATCAGGAATTCCATTTAAACTTTTTAACTCATCCATAACAGCATCTTGATAATACATTAAAGTTTGTAAATTATTTAAATCACTTTTAGCATAAATCTCTAACTTATTCTTAAACAAATTATCATAAGTTTTTTTATCTATTTTACCATTATTAAGCATACATTCAGCAACTATCTTACCTCTTTTAATAGCCTTTTCATAACTACTAACTGGATTATAATTATTAGGCGACTTTGGTATACCAGCAAGTATTATAGCTTCTTCTAAACTAAGTTCACTAGGTTTCTTATTAAAATAATATTTACTAGCATCACTTATACCATAACATCCTTGCCCAAAATTAATAGTATTAATATAACCCTGTAATATATCATCTTTACTATAATGTGTTTCCAACTTCAAAGTTAAAAATGCTTCCTGTATCTTTCTCTCCCAAGTTTTATCAAAATCTAAATACATATTCTTTACATACTGTTGACTTATAGTACTACCACCTTGTGATATATAACCATTCTTAAAATTAGTATATAAAGACTTAGCAATACGTAAATAATCAAAACCCATATGTTTATAAAAATATTTATCTTCAGTACTAATAATAGCATCTAAAAAGTAAGGACTAACATTTTCTATATCTACCCATTCACTATTACCACTACCTAAATAAACTAATTTTTCATCTTTATCATATATATAAAATGAGTTGCTAGTTTTAATATCTATACCATCGCTTAAATAAGCATATGCATATAGTAATGACATAGAAACAACAAATGATATAAATAAAAATACAAATATTTTAAAAGTAAATTTAATATGTTTCATATTTCCACCTAAAAATATTATGTAAAAAAAAATATAATTTATAAGTGATATTTAATAAATAATATGATAAAATTATACCCAAAGGAAAAGATATATATGAATAAGTTAAATTTTATATTAAAAAAAGATAATAATATTATAATAAATGAAAATGATATTAAATGTATTAATCAAAATAATAAATTAATATTTAAGTTAGATGGTATAAAATATATATTTAATAATAATATATTAACTAAAGAAACCGATAATGAATTAATAGAATTAGATTTTAATAAAGAACAATGTAATATATTTTTAAAAGAGTATAATAATAATTTATTAGTTAATATGTCTTTATTAAATATTGAAAATAAAGAAAATTTTATAGAAATTAAGTACAAAATAGAAACAGAAGAAAATTGTATTAATATAATAAGAATGGAATATATAAAAAAATAGTTGACAATCATATGTATTATGATATAATTCTATTTGTTTTAAATACATAAATGTATTTAGTTATGGAGGAAATAATATGAAATCATTAAATTTAAGTGAAGAAGAATTATTAAGTATGTCTTATGACGATGTTGCTTATAAGGTATTAGAACATAGAGAAAAGAAAATGAAAATTCAAGATTTATTCAAAGAAGTTATTAGAATTATGAATTTACCTGAAAGTGCTTTTGAAGATCATTTAGCAGATTTCTTTGAATTATTATCTACTGATAAAAGATTTATTATGTTAGAAAAAGGTTATTGGGATTTAAAAATTAATCATAAAACTAAATTAATTATAGATGAAGATGATGATGAAGAAGAAGTAATCGAAGACAGAGATGTTGAAGAAGAGGAAGAAAAAGAAGAAGAAATTAATTATGATGAAGAAATAATTGATGACGATGAAACAGAAGATGATTTAAAAGATTTAGTTGTAATGGATGAATCAGAAGAAAACGAAATAGTTTAATAGGAGGTAAAACTCATGATAGAAAGATTAGAATTAATTAAAGCAAGATATAATGAACTAGAGAGTGAATTACAAAATCCAGAAATAATGAGTGATTACAGTATGTTAAAAAAACTTTCTAAAGAACATAGTGATTTAGAAATAACTGTAAAAAAATATGAAGAACTAATTAAAACAGAAGAAGAAATTAAAGGATTAAAAGAAATGTCTAACGATCCAGAAATGGTAGATTTAGTTAGTGAAGAATTGGAAAGTAATGAAATTAAAAAAGAAAATCTTGTTAAAGAGTTAGAATTATTATTAATACCAAAAGATGAAAATGATGGTAAAAATATAATAATGGAAATTAGAGGAGCAGCTGGAGGAGACGAAGCAAATATATTTGCAGGTGATTTATTTAGAATGTACTCTAAGTATGCAGAAAAAAATGGTTGGAAAATAGAAATATCAAACGAGGAACCAGGTACAAGTGGCGGTTATTCACAAATAGAATTTAGTGTAAAAGGTGAAAATGTTTACTCTAAATTAAAATGGGAAAGTGGTTCACATAGAGTACAAAGAGTACCAGCAACTGAAACACAAGGTAGAGTTCATACATCAACTGCAACTGTATTAGTAATGCCAGAACCAGATGACATAGATTTTGAACTAGACATGAATGAAGTAAGAGTAGATATTACTAGAAGTAGTGGATGTGGTGGACAAGGTGTAAATACAACAGATTCAGCTGTTAGACTAACACATATTCCTACAGGAATTATAGTTTATTCACAAACAGAAAGAAGTCAAATAAAAAATAAAGAAATTGCAATAAAAATATTAAAAGCAAGATTATATGATAAAATGCTACAAGAACAATTAGAAGAAGAAGGAAAAGAAAGACGTAGTAAGATTGGTACTGGTGATAGGTCAGAAAAGATAAGAACATATAATTATCCACAAAATAGAGTCACAGACCATAGAATAAATTTTTCAGTAATGAATTTAGATAAAGTTATGGAAGGTAACTTAGACGAAATAATAAATGCATTAATTACTGAAGACCAAAGAATGAAGTTAGAAGGTAAATAATGGAAAAACCTGAGAGTATTACTACAAATGATTGGAAACTCTTAAAAGCAAAGTATAAAAATCTAAACAAAGTAGTAAAAAAATTAAATAAAAATTATCCCGTACAATATTTAATCGGAAACGTAAATTTCTACGGATACAATATAAATGTAAATAAACATGTATTAATACCTCGTTTTGAAACAGAAACTCTAGTAGAGAAAACAATAGAATACATTAAAAAATTAAAATTAGAAAATGGTTCTTTAATAGATTTAGGAACTGGTTCAGGATGTATTAGTATAGTATTAAAAAAGGAATTAGAATCTCTAAATATAACTGGGCTAGATATATCAAACAAAGCATTAAAACTTGCTAGAAAAAATGCAAAAAATAATAAAGCAGATATAAATTTCATAAAAGAAAATATATTCAAATTTAAACCAGTAAACAAATATGATATATTAATATCTAATCCACCTTATATAACAGAAGATGATGAAATATCTCCAAACATAAAATATGAACCTAAAAAAGCTATATTTACAAATGATGGATTAAAATATTATAGACATATCATGAGTACATGCTCTAATTATCTTAATAAAAAAAATCTTATAGCATTTGAAATAGGAGATAAACAAGGAAAAGATTTAAAAAAATTAGCAAAAGATTTCTTTCCTAAAGCAAAAATAAAATTAGAACGTGATTTATCTGGAAGAGATAGATACTTATTTATAATAAATGAATAAAATAATAAAACACAGCCCATATAATTATTGAAAGGTTGTGTTTTTAAATGAAAAAAGCATTAATTATAATATCAATAATAATAACAATATTAGTTTATAATAAAGAATATGATAAAATATTAATTCCAGAAAATTCTATAAGAATAAGAGTAATAGCAAATAGTAATAATATAGAAGACCAAGTACTAAAATTAAAAGTAAAAGAAAAAGTAGAATCTAAATTATATGAAAAATTAGATAATACTAAAGACATAAATATAGCAAGAAAAAAAATAAAATCTACTTTACCAGAAATAGATAACATAGTTAGTACAACAACTAATTCTAATAATTACAATATAAAATATGGAAATAATTATTTTCCACAAAAAGAATTAAATGGAATAAATTACAAAGAAGGAAATTATGAATCATTAGTAATAAATTTAGGTGAAGGAAAAGGGAATAATTGGTGGTGTGTATTATTTCCGCCATTATGTATGATAGATACAAAAGAAAATAATATAGACAAAGTAGAATACAAATCCAAAGTTTTAGAAATATTAAACGACTATAAATAATAATATTTAGTATGGAGGCATTAAAATATGAAACAATTGCTATTATTATTAATTATAGGAGTATCATTAAGCGTAGATGCATTTAGTGTATCAACAGTAATAGGATTAACAAATCCATCTGTAAAAAAATGTACTATAACTAGTATAGCAGTAGGTATATTTCACTTTTTTATGCCATTATTAGGTGTATTTTTATCAAATATTATAAATAATATAGTTAACATAAACACAGATATATTATTAGGTTTAATACTACTTCTAATATCATTACAAATGTTTATAGAATATATAAAACCATCAGAAAAAGAAATATCTCTAACAAAAACAGGAATATTTCTTTTTGCCTTTGGAGTATCATTAGATAGTTTTAGTATAGGGTTAGGCTTAAGAGCGATAACAAATAATTTAATATTATCAAGTACAATATTTATGATATGTAGTTTTTCATTTACATTCTTAGGATTAACTTTAGGAAAATACATCAATAAAATATTAAAAACATATTCTTATCTCTTAGGAACTATATTACTTTTTATATTAGGATTATGCTTTTTATGTAAAGGTTTATAAATAATATTTGATAATATTTAATTTATAAACTATAATTTAATTAGAAATGTGGAAATGTATCTATTTATCCACATTAACTTAGGAGTTGATAGTTTGAAAAAATTAATTATAAACGGAGGTAATTTACTTACAGGAACAATAAAAATTGGCGGTGCAAAAAATAGTGTAGTTGCATTATTACCAGCAGCAGTACTTACTAATAGTATTTGTAAAATATATAATGTACCAAATATTAGCGACGTACATAAAATTATTGAAATGTTAGAACTTTTAGGTTCTAAAGTTGAATATACTGGCGATGAAATTACAATAGATAATAAAAATGTTAAAAATACGGAAATAACTAAAGAATATGCTTCAACAATACGTGCATCATATTATTTTATGGGAGCATTATTAAGTAAATATGGAGAAGCAAAAATATCTTATCCAGGAGGATGCGTTATAGGTTCACGTCCAATAGATTTACACATAGCAGCATTTGAAAAAATGGGAGCAACTGTAGAAATAGATGACACTACATATACTTTAAAAGCAAAAAATCTACATGGTGCAGATATATACTTAGATTTTGCTAGCGTTGGTGCTACTGTAAATATTATGTTAGCAGCAGTACTTGCAAAAGGTACAACACATATTTGGAATGCTGCAAAAGAGCCAGAAATAGTAAATGTTGCATCATTCTTAAATTCAATGGGAGCACGTATCTCTGGAGTAGGTACTAGTTCAATAACTATAGAAGGTGTAGAAGAATTAAATAACGGAATTGTAGAAGTTATACCAGATAGAATAGAAACAGGAACTTATTTAATGATAGGAATATTATTAGGTAAAGATTTAATAATAGATGGAGTAATTAAAGAACATTTAGAATCTGTTATAACAAAATTAAGAGAAACTGGAGCACAATTTACTATAAAAGATTCAAAGATATATGTTAGTCGTACAGAAAATTTAAAAGCAGTAAATGTAAAAACATTAGTTTACCCAGGCTTTCCAACTGACTTAGGACAACCAATGTCAACATTACTAACACAATGTGAAGGTGAGTCATTATTTGAAGAAACAATTTATGAAAATAGAATGAGACACATTAAACACTTAAACGCAATGGGAGCAAGTATAAGACAATTTGAAAAAACAGCAATTATAAAAGGAAAAACACCATTAGTAGGAAGAAAAGTAGTTGCAACAGATTTAAGAGCAGGTGCCTCAATGATGGTAGCAGGAATGATTGCAAAAGGAACAACAACAATAACAAATATAGAACATATTTTAAGAGGATATGAAAATATAGTAGATAAATTATCAAATGTTGGAGCAGACATAAAACTAATAGATGAATAGTATCATAACCGATACTTTTTCTTTACTAACATAAAAAAACGTACAAAATGTACGAAAAACACACTTAATAAGAAAAGGAGAAAAATAATGGAACAAATATATAATAAATTAGTAAGAGATAAAATTCCAGAAATAATAAAAAATAATAATGAAGAACCTATCACTAGAATATTAAATGACATAGATTATAAAAAAGAACTTGAAAATAAATTATATGAAGAATATCAAGAAGTATTAGAAGCAACAGGTAAAGATAGATTAGAAGAATTAGCAGATATGCTAGAAATAATATCTTCTTTAGCAAAATTAGAAAATAGTACATTAAATAATGTTATAGAAATAGCAAATAAAAAAGTATTAAAAAGAGGTTCGTTCGAAAATAAAATATTTTTAGAAAAGGTAATAAAAAAAGATTAGTATGGAAATAGATATAGAAAAACTAAGACAATATTTAATAAATTATTATGGTACAGCAATGATAAATTCATTTCCAACAGCAATGATGGATTTATCAGAAGTAGAAAATGCTAGCAACGAAAAAGTACTTTCATTAGCATTAAAAAACAACATAAACTTAAATAATTTTACAAAATAACAAAATTCATACTTGCAATATATATTAAATATGTTATACTATACAAGTAATTAAATTTCTATAACTACTAAGTAGTTATGGCGGAAGGAGATAATGTTTATGAAGAAAGGAATACATCCAGAACAAAAATCAGTTAAATTTGTTTGTCATTGTGGTAATACATTTGAAGCAATGTCTACTATAGACAAAGATACATATAATGTAGAAGTATGTAGTGCTTGTCATCCACAATATACTGGAAAAGCTAGTAGTGCTAAGAGAAGTACTAAGATAGAAAAATTCAACAGTAAATATAATAGAGAAAGTAAATAGGCTGTAAATTAGTCTATTTTTTTTACATAATTTTCACAAAAGTATGATAGTATTTAAATTGAGGGATACTATGGGAAAGATAAAATATTTAACAAGACGTATATTTAGAATGAATTACAAAAATTTCTTTAGTACTATAGATGATGTCCATAATAAAACAAATAAGAATAAATTAAATATATTTATTGATATAATAAACTGTGGTCTAAAATATGAAGCAGGCTATGTAGACTATAATTTATTTGAAATGTATAATATGAACAATAAAGAAAGAAAAACAATAATTACTAGAGGAATAAATAATAATATATTAAAAAAATATAATGATAAAACTAAATCATATATATTTGAAGATAAAGCAATATTTAATAAATTATATAATGAATATTTAAATAGAGAATGGATATATTTAAATGACAACTATAATGAATTTAAAAAATATCTAAAAAATAAAAAATATGTTATAGTAAAACCATTATCTTTATCATGTGGAAAAGGTGTAGAAAAAATAAAAGTATCTGATTATGATACAAAAAAATTATATGAATATTTAATAGATACAAAAAGATATTTAGTAGAAGATGTAGCAGAACAACATAAAGTAATTAATGATATATATCCTAAATCTATAAATACTGTTAGAATTGTCACACTAAACAAAAAAGTAGTTGCTGCTTTCATTAGATTTGGAAACAAAGATAATATTGTAGATAATTTCAACCACGATGGTATGGTGACAACAATTAATATAGAAAATGGTATAATTGAATATCCAGCTATAGATAAACACAAAAATATATTTTATAAACATCCAGAAACAAACAAAGATATAGTAGGAGTAAAAATACCTTATTGGAATGAAGTAATTAAATTATGTCAAGAAGTATCTAACATAATACCAGAAATAGGATATGTTGGGTGGGATGTATGTATAGGAAAAGAAAAACCATTTCTAATAGAAGGAAATGATTTTCCAGGACATGACTTATATCAATTGCCAGTTCACAGAAAAGATAATACAGGTTTACTACCTATATTTAAAAAAGTAATGGAGGAAAAAAATGAAAATAGTAATAGCAACAGATCACAATGGAGTAAAAGAAAAAGAAATAATTATTAATAGTTTAAAAGATAATTATGAAATAATAGACAAGAGTACACATAATACACCAATAGATGATTATCCTTTATACGCTTTTTCAGTAGGAGAATACGTAAGAGATAACGTAGATTCTATTGGAATACTATTATGTGGTACAGGTATTGGAATGTCTATAGCAGCAAATAAAGTAAAAGGAATTCGTTGTGCTCACGTATCACATTTAACAGAAGCAAAATTAGCAAGAATGCATAACAACGCAAACATAATTGCAATGAGTTATAAAAATGATATAAATGATATACTTGAATGGATAAATGCATTTATAACAACAGATTTTGCCAATGAAGAAAGACATATTAGAAGAGTAGAACAAATAAAAGAATACGAAAGAAGAAATTAATTATGAATGTAAAAGTATATTTATATATAATTACAACTTTACTTTCTGCTTACACACTAACTGGAATTAATTTTAATAAGTTTTGGAACTCTAAAAAAAGTATAGAAGCCAAGATATTTATTATATTACTTAGTTTAATAATGTCCTATTTATTAACTAATTTTATAGTAGACTTCCTATCTTCTTCTAAAATATTATGAAAAAAAATTTATTGTTATATATAGTAGTACTAATATTAATTCCAGTATTTGTAGTAAGTATAATATATAAATCACTTAGTGTAGATATTGATAATAATGAAACAGAAATAACAACTGTTATTACAAAACAAACTACTAAAAAACAAACTAAAGAAACAACATCAAAAATAGAAGAACCAAATATAAAAATAAAAATTAATAAAAATAATGAAATAAAAGAATTAAATTTAGAAGATTATATTGTAGGAGTAGTAGCAGGTGAAATGCCAGCATCTTTTGATATAGAAGCATTAAAAGCACAAGCAATAGCATCACGTACTTATGCACTTTATAAAATAGAAAATACAAATTCTGCTTTAGAAACAACTACAGACGACCAAGTATATAACTCAATAGATGAAATGAAAACAAAGTGGCAAGACGATTATACAAAATATTATAATAAAATACTAAATGCTGTAAATTCAACAAAAAATCTAGTAATGAAAAAAGATAATAAAGTATTTAAATCATTTTATTTTGCAATGTCAAATGGATATACAGAAGATTCTATCGCTGTATTTAGTGAAAATAATATAAAAAGTGTTTCATCACCATGGGATAATGAATCACTTAATAAGTTTAAAGTATCAACAACTTATTCTATCGATAAATTAAAAGAATTATTAAATCAAAATAATATAGATAACATAGAAATATTATCAAGAGATAAAACAAACAGAGTAGAAAAAATTAAAGTAAATGAAAAAACATACACAGGAATAGAATTCAGAAAACTACTTACATTACGTTCTACTGACTTTACAATAGAAAAAGACAATAATAATTATATTATAACAACAAAAGGATACGGCCATGGAGTAGGTATGAGTCAATATGGTGCTAATGGAATGGCTAAAGAAAATTATAAATATGATGAAATATTAAAATATTATTATCAAGATATAGAAATTACAAAAATATAGTATAATTTCTTTTTTTTTGCCCATAATCTTACTAGGAAGGTGAAACATGAAAACAAGATTAAAATTAAAAAGATGGGCTACAGCTACAATTTATCTATCATTAATATTAATAGTATTCGTAAGTATGGTATTTATTAGCAACAAATTAGATAATTATTATGGAGATTCTTTAAACTTATCTTACATATTAAAAGATTTTATTGATAATGATACACCAGTTGCAAATATAAAAAATGAATCTATAACAAAACCATTTGATAAAGAAAATATTACAACAGATATAGATTTCTATGATAAAGACACAGATGAAGATTCTCAACAAAAGTCTCTAATTTTATATGAAAATACTTATATGCCAAATACAGGAATACTATATACTAGTGAAGAACAATTTGATGTACTATCTACACTTGATGGTAAAATAACTAAAATATCAAAAGATGAATTACTAGGAAATGTAGTTGAAATAACACATTCTAATACTTTAACAACAACATATTATAGTATAGATAATGTAAAAGTAAAAGAAAATCAAACTATAAAACAAGGCGAAGTAATAGGTACTAGTGGTAAAAATAATATATCATCAACTAGTGATAATATGATGTTATTTGAAGTTAGTTTAAATGGTAATAATATAGACCCAGAAAACTATTACCAAATGAAATTAGAAGACTTAAATAACTAAGTCTTTTTAACTAGGATTTATATGAATAATAAAATATATATAAAAATATTAGATAATGAAATATGGATATCTAAAAACAATAAATTATATAAAGAAAAAACAAATACTATACTAGAAAATAACTTCATAACTAATTACAAAGTACTAGAAACAAATTTAAAACAAATAATAAATAAATATAAACTAACAAATCTTATTATTCAAAACAAAATATATATAATTATAAATAAATTATATTGTGAAACAAATCTATTTATATTAAAAACAATAATGTATAATCTTGGTTTATCAAACTATAAATTATTATATGAAGAAGATTTATACAAAGATATTTACCCAAACATATTATCTATTTGGAAAATAAATGGTATATACATATATAATAATGTTGAAAACTATATAGATATTAACAATAAAAATGATATAAAAAAAATAAGTACAAATACTTTACTTATAACTTCTAATAAAGATATATTAAATATTTTAAAAAAAGATTTAATTCTATATGAAAATGATACTAATCCAATATTCGATATGATAAACGATATTGATGATTAGTTTTTTTTTATGAAAAGTTTTGGCAAGTTTTGTCGAAACACTTTATTTATATTTAAAACTATTGTAGTATATCTAATCGAATATTCAAGTTCTTAGTGTCTACCTACAGCTTATTAAGGAGGTAGGTTGATTATATGACAAACAAATCATTTATTTTAAAAATATTTGATAAATTCATAATAATAATCAAATTGGTTATTTTATCTAAAATACTCTTCAGGGGGTAATTGGTTAAATATTAATTAGACACTAGTATTTTAATTATGGTTCAAAAAAAGAACACGTAATTAATACGTGTGTCTAACCCAAACAGGTAGACATTCAGCAATTTGAATGTTCCCTAATAAAATTATAACACAAGTAATATTTGTGTCAACATATATAAAATAATTATTTTAAAATACGTACTATAAGCACGGAAAAATTTTGTAATTTACACAAAGCAATGTAAATATATTATTAACGATATACAATTACAAGTAAATATAATATAATTATCGTAGGAGAGTGAAAGAAATGGAAGAAACTAAAAAAAGTTCAAAAGGTTTAATATTACTAATAATTGTTTTAATTGTATCTGTATTAGGTTTAGGAGGATATATAGTATATGATAAAGTTTTAAATAAAAATAAACAAACAACAAGTACAAATAATAATAATACATCTTCAACAAATAAAAAAGAAGAAAATACAAATTTAGACAATAGCGATAAAAATAGCATTTTAGAAACATATATACTAGAAAATATTGATTTAGAAAGTAGTTATGAAGTATTAAATAATGAAGAGTATAAAGCGTTAGTAAAAAAATATGAAGACAACGCAAATAATATTATTGAGAATGAAAATGAAGTTGCAATAAATAATACTATTAGTACAGAAATAAATTGGAAAGAAGTTTCAAAATATGTAGACAATAATTCACTAATTAGCAGAATGACAGAAAATAGTAGATTAAAAAGTGTTAAATACGATGATTTATTGAAAACAAAAAAACAATTATATGGAGAAAACTCAATTTTAGAAAAGCAAAATTTTAGTTACGGAAATTGTAGTGAATACATATATATAGAAAAATTAAATATATATATTGAAAATAATGAGGGATGTGGATTGAATACTAGCGAAGAACCCATTATAAAAAAAATAATAAAACAAAATAATATACTATTCGTTTTTGTAAATACATATAATTATACAGATTTTGAGAGTCCAATTTATTCTCAAGATGTAGTTATGGAATTTAGAGAACAAAGTTCTGGATACTATTTATATAAATTAACAAAACTAAATTAAAAACAAACACTTAACTTACTACACAATTAGTAAGTTTTTATTTGAGTTTAAATTAATATAATATTATAATGTATATAGAAAGAATGTGATATAAATGTATAAAATAAAAGATGGAAATACAGCATGCGCTGACGTAGCATATAGATTTAGTGAAATGAGTTTTATATATCCAATAACACCATCTAGCCCAATGGCAAGCGAAATTGAAGAATTAAAGAATAAAGGTGTTCCTAATTTTTTTAACTCTAAAACAGATGTTATAGAAATGCAAAGTGAAGCAGGTGCAGCAGGAGCAATGCATGGCGCTTTATTAACAGGAAGTTTATGTTCTACATTTACAGCAAGTCAAGGATTACTTTTAATGATACCAAATATGTATAAAATAGCAGGTGAAATGTTACCATGTGTAATACATGTTGCTTCACGTAGTTTAGCAACTCATGCATTAAGTATATTAGGAGACCACCAAGATATTTACGCAACAAGACAAACTGGATTCTGTATGTTAGCATCAAACAACGTACAAGAAGCACAAGACCTTGCTTGTGTAGCACATTTATCTACAATAAGTACATCAATACCATTTTTACATTTCTTTGATGGATTTAGAACAAGTCATGAACTGAATAAAATAAAAGAAATAGATTTTGATAAAGTAAAACGATTAATTGAAAGAGATAAGATAACTGATTTTAAAAACATTTCATTACATCCAGATAATATAATAACAAGAGGAACAGCTCAAAATGAAGATATATATTTTGAATGTACTGAAGCAAGAAATAAATTTTATGATATTGTACCAACTATTGTAGAAAAATATATGAATGAAATAAATGAAATACAAGGAACAAATTATAAACCATTTAATTATTATGGAAAAGAAAATGCAGAGAATGTAATAATAGCAATGGGTTCAGTTTGTGATACTATAAAATTAGTTGTTGATAAATTAGATAATGCTGGATTAATAGAAGTACATTTATATAGACCATTTAGTGAATTCCATTTAGAAAGAGCTTTACCTAGCTCAGTTAAAAATGTTGCTGTATTAGATAAGACAAATGAAGCAGGAAGTATAGGATCTCCATTATATTTAGATGTATTAGCGGCATTAAAAGACAGAAACGTAAATATTGTAGGAGGAAGATATGGATTGTCAGGAAAAAATACAACTCCAAATGATATTTATAATGTATATAAAATGTTAGAAACAGATTTAAAAGATAATTTTACATTAAGTATAAAAGATGACTTGAATAATACATCACTTAAAAACTATAATTATAATTTAGATTTAGATTGTGATGAAATTAAAATTTACGGATACGGTTCAGACGGAAGTGTAGGAGCAAGTAAAGATTTATTAAAAATAATAGGTAATGAGAAATACGTACAAGGATATTTTGAATATGATTCAAAAAAAAGTGGAGGACTAACAATTTCTCATATAAGAATAAGCAATAAAAAAATAGAAGCTCCATTTTATACAACAAAACCAAATATAATTGTAATAACAAAAGAAAACTATTTATATAAATATGATGTATTAGAACAATCAAACTATAATAGCATACTAATAATAAATACAAACAAAGAAGATAATATTTTAAATAAATTACTACCAAATAATATAAAAGAAACTATAAAAGAAAAAAATATAAAAGTATATAAGATAGATGCAAATGATATATCATCTAAAAGTGGTATTCCAGGTAGAATAGGCATAATAATAGAAAAAATAATATTAGAAAATTTAAATATAGATAATTATAAAAATAAATTAATAGATTTAATTAATAAAAGATTTAGTGCAAAAGGAAATAGTATAGTAGAAGCAAATATAAGAGCAATAGAAAATACTAAATTAGAATTAGTTAATATAGATGATGAAATAAATGAAGAAAATAATAGATATCAAACTATTATAGAAAAAATAAATTGTGGAAAAGGTAGTAGTTTATCCACAAAAGAATTACTAGCTCTATCATCAGGTATATTAAAAGGTGGAAATACTAAATATGAAAAACGTGCATTATCTCCTTTAGCAGCAAATTGGATTAGTGAAAACTGTATACAATGTGGTATGTGTAGTATAGTTTGTCCTCACGCTGTTATAAGACCAATCATTGGTGGACCAGATGAATTAGAACATATAAAATGTATTGGAAGCGATGAAAACTATTCAGTATTAATTAGTAAAGAAGACTGTACTGGATGTGGATTATGTACTAAAATTTGCCCTGGCAAATTAGGAAAAAGTGCTTTGGAATTAAAAGAAATGAAACCTACTTCAAAATTAGAAAAAGAAGTATTTAATAATCATATTAATAAAACAAATTTACCTATAACAAGTATAAAAGGAAGTCAATATCAAAAATCATTATTTGAATTTTCAGGTGCTTGTGCTGGTTGTGGAGAAACCCCTTATATAAAACTTCTAACACAATTATTCGGACACAAACTTATAATAGCAAACGCTACAGGTTGCTCTAGTATATATGGTGCATCTTGTCCTAGTACTCCATATAATATTCCATGGGCTAATAGTCTATTTGAAGATAATGCAGAATTTGGATTAGGAATGTTAAAATCTTATACACAAAAAAGAAATGAAATAGAACAAATAATGTTAAAAGATAAAGATAATGAATTATATAAAGAATGGTTAAATAATAAAGACGATTACAAAATAACATCTGTTATTAAAAGTAAATTAGAAAACACTAACTTCAATAAAGATTTAATAAATTACATTACATCAAGAAGTATATGGTGTATTGGAGGAGATGGTTGGGCTTATGATATAGGCTTCGGAGGAATAGACCAAGTACTTTCATCAAATGAAAATATAAATATATTAGTATTAGATACTGAAGTATATTCAAACACTGGAGGCCAGTCATCAAAATCAACAAAATTAGGTGCAGTAGCAAAATTTGCAACAAACGGAAAGCATACTTATAAAAAAGATTTATTCAAAATTGCAACTACATATGATAATGTTTATGTTGCAAGTATAAGTTTAAAAGCAAATCCAATGCAAGCAATTAAATCAATGATAGAAGCGGAAAATCATAATGGTCCATCTATAATCATTGCTTACGCTCCATGTATTGAACATGGTATAAACGGTGGTTTAGTAAATTCTATAGAAGAAGAAAAATTATCTGTAGAATGCGGATACAATATACTTATGAGATACAAAGATAATAAATTAACAATAGATTCTAAAGAACCAAATTTTGATAAATATGAAGAATATTTAAATAATGAAGTTAGATATAATTCATTAAAAAAGAAAAATGAAAAAGAAGCAGAATCTTTATTAGAAAATCAAAAAAATAACGCAATGAAACGATATAATTATTACAAAAATTTATTATAAAAAAAAGAAGCTGCCCCCCTGAGAACAGCTTCAAAGAATAAAAAGGGGTTGGCTAGTGTGATACTAGCACCAATTCGCTCATAAAGTGAATTGGTACTTCATATACTAATCGATTTCTTAAAATTTGTCAACACTTTTTATGACATTTTTAACAAATTTGATAAAAAAATTTTAGGAGGTAATATGGAACTAGAAAATATACCAAAAATAGGTAATAAAACATTAAATGATTTACACAAATTAAATATATTTACTATAAATGATTTAATTAATTTTTATCCATATAGATATAACTTTTATAATCCAACTGATATTAATAACACACAAGATAATATCACAATAACTATAAATGGAATTATAGAATCAACTCCTAAAATAGTATTTATAAAAAGAAACTTAAATTATTTAACATTTAGAGTAATATCATCAAACAAATTAATTAATGTAACTATTTTTAATAGAGCATTTATGAAAAACAATTTAATAGTAGGAAAAAGTATATGTTTAACAGGTAAGTATAATATGGAAAAAAATTTATTCACAGCATCAAATATATTATTAAAACCAATAATGAGTACAATAATAGAACCCATATATCATTTAAAAGGTAATTTAAAAAATAAAAATTTAAATAATTTAATATTAGATATACTTAATAAAAATGAATATAATAATACTTTACCAGAATATATAGTAGATAAATATAATTTATTAGATGAATATAATTCTTTAAAAGAAATACATAATCCACAAAATATAAACATTTTAAAAAAAGCAAATTTAACTTTAATATACAAAGAATTATTTGACTTTATGTTTAAAATAAATTATTTAAGATTAAAAAGAAGTACTAACGAAATAAATATAGTAAAAGATTTTGATGTAGATAAATTAAATGAATTAATAAACAATCTACCATTTGAATTAACCAAAGACCAACTAAATGCAATAGATGACATTACAAATGATTTTAAATCAAATAAAAGAATGAATAGAATAATAATTGGAGATGTTGGTAGTGGTAAGACAATAGTTTCTTTTATAGCAATATATGCAAACTACTTAGCAGGATATCAATCTGCACTTTTAGCACCAACAGAAATTTTAGCAAAGCAACATTATGATAATATAAAAAATATATTAAATATTAAAGTAGAATTATTAACATCCTCTACAAAGAAAAAAGATAGAGAAAATATAATAAATAAATTAAAAAATAATGAATTAGATTGTATCATAGGAACACATTCAATAATAAATGAAGAAATAGAATTTAATAATTTAGGATTAGTTATAACAGATGAACAACATAGATTTGGTGTAAATCAAAGAAAAAATCTACAAAATAAAGGAGAAAGTGTTGATGTACTATATATGTCAGCAACTCCAATACCAAGAACTTATGCACTAACAATATATGGAGATATGGATATTTCTGAAATAAAAACTAAACCAAGTGGAAGAAAAGAAGTAATAACAAAATTATATAAAGAATCAGAATTAAAAGATGCTCTTAAAATAATGCTAAATGAAATAAAGAAAGGTCATCAAATATATGTGGTATCTCCATTAGTAGAAGAAAATGATGATAAAAATTTATATGATGTAGAAAAACTAAGAGATAAATTAAATATAGCATTTAATAATATGGTTCCAATAGATATATTACATGGTAAATTAAAGAATAAAGATAAAGAAGAAATAATGAATAATTTTAAAGATGGCAATACAAAAATACTTATATCAACTACTGTTATAGAAGTAGGAGTAGATGTAAAAAATGCAACATGTATAGTAATATTTAATGCAGAAAGATTTGGATTGTCTACATTACATCAATTAAGAGGAAGAGTAGGAAGAAATGACTTTATATCATATTGTTTATTAATAAGTAATTATGAAAAAGAAAGATTAAATGTATTAACAGAATCAACAGATGGATTTTATATTTCAGAAAAAGATTTCGAATTACGTGGGAGTGGAAATTTATTTGGTACTAAACAAAGTGGAGAAATGGACTTTAAACTAGCTAATATAAAAAGAGATATTAAGATATTAAAACAATGTAATATAGATTCAAAAGAATTTATAGATAACAATATAAACGATAATTTTAATAATTATAATTATTACAAAAATATATTAGAAGAATTAAAATTTATTGATTAATTTACATAATTTCCAATTTTTGTAAAATTAATAATTGACAAAGAATTTATTTAATTATAAAATGATTATAGGCATGATATTATATCATGCAGATTCGGATAACGATATTGTAGTTAGACGGATCAACCAAAACCCCCTGAAAGATAGGTCGAAAGACCTATCGCTTTTTTTATGCCAATGTTTATAAGGGGTTGTAGGACATTTTGCAATTTTACCAAAATTCTTGGGAACAATTTGGAAACGAATTTTATTAAAATAGCTTTATAAATTTAATGGATATTACTGACTTTTTAGACAAAATTTGATATAATTTAAGTAATAAAAAGGAAGCGCTAGTACAGGCTTATTTTATAAGTTTTTGTATTGGTATTTTTTTGTAGTAAGGAAGTGTTGTTAATATGAAAAAATATACAAAAAGGTTTTTAGATATTTTTGATTTTAAAAATTTATTATTTGAATCTATAATATTAAGTTTTATTATAGTGTTTGTTGATGCTCTTAATCTACCAACATTAATGGTTCAAAATAATTGCCTGTTTTTATTGATTTTAGTCTTAATATTTTTTGCCGTTAAGATTATATCCGTTAATAATTTTAAATTGACCTTGACTAAGAATTTAAATACAGTAGATAGATCTATATTTATTTATAGTATCTCGATACTTATTTTAATTATATATGTATTAGGATTTGATTTAAAAGCATATAAATTAATAGTATTAAGTGTATTAAGTTTATTGTTAATTGCTATTTATGTGTTTAGAATAATTAAAACAAATCAAAGACATGAAGATTTAGAATTTAATATTTTAGATTTGCAATATGTTTGTAAAAATAAAATTGAATTAAGTAATAAAAAAATTGCATTATTAGAAGAAAAAGATGTAGATTATGATCTTTTAAATAAGAAAGATGTAATTAATCAATTGTATAATACAATTATAAATTGTTATCCAGAAAATAATTTTACAATAGGTTTGAATGGTAAATGGGGAAATGGAAAAACAACTATAATTAATAATGTCTTGAGAATAATAGAACAAAATGGTTTATTGGATCACTATGTAATTGTTAAATTTGATCCATGGAAATACGATGATGAAAAAAATATATTACAATCTTTTTTGAATGAAATTTTAAATAAAATTGATTATGATTTAGATATAGAAAAAGACAATTTTTTGATTCAAAATGTAATTGATTTAGTATTTGAGTCTAAACTAAGTGGACTAAATAAAATATTTTACAATGAAATAAAAAAAATAAAAAGTAAAGTTCAAATTTCTGAAGTGGTAAATGACTATTTATTAAGTAATAACAAAAAGTTATTAGTTATATTTGATAATTTAGATAGAATAGATGCAGAAAAGGCATTTTTCTTAATTAAATGCGTTGAATCCATTGTGCAATTTAAAAATACAATCAATATATTGTTGTATGAAGAAAAAATTTTAAATAGATTATTAAAAGAAAAGTTTAATTATGAAGAAAGATATATGGAAAAACTTGTTCAATTAAAAATTGATGTTCCAGAAACTGATATTTATACAATTAACAAAGTAAAAAAACAAATTACAAAAAATATGTTAATTAATGGAGAAACTTTTATAGAATTTATAAACGATGAACAATATGATTTTAAAAATATAAGAGAATTAAAAAGGTATATAAATTCTATAATTTCATCTAATTTAGGTTCGAATTCATATCTTAACAAAAATGATGATTCTAATTTAAAATATATTAAATCTGTTTGTCCTGAACTTTATTATGAAATTTGGAATAATAAAAATTATTTTATAACTTATGACAGGCAATATATTATGGAAATATATACTTGGGATTATAAACGTTTAAATAAAGATGCTAAAATCTATTTTAAAGATTTGTTAAGCAAAAATGATTTTAAAAATTATAGTACTTATTTAGAAAAAATGTTTCCAAGTGTAAAAAATTATTTGAAAGAAATAAATCCGTTTGAAGAACATGCAAATTTAGAAGAATATAATAATAGCATTATATATAACAAGATTTGTAATGCTAGATATTTTGATTTGTATTTTACTCGTGAAGAAAATGATTTTATAAGAATTAATAGAGAAGTGGAAAAAATTATTGATATTATTAACAATAAATCAGATTTTGAAGAAGAATTTTTAAATTTAATAAAATCTTTTAATATGGATGAATTAAAGGTTTTTTGTGAGGTATTAAATATTAATACAAATAAATTGAATAGGGAGAAAAATTTGGATTTAATAATAGTGTTATATAATTTAAATTTATTCTTTTACGATCGTGTATTATTTTTTGAATTAGATTCATGGAAAAGAGTTAATATTATTATTGCTGACTTATTATCAAAAATATCAAAAGAAGAATTTGAAAAGTTTAAGAAACTTTCATGTAAAAATTATAAAAATTTAAAATTAATAAGTAATATTAAATATTGGGTTGAAAATAATAAAAAGAAAAATATTGTTTATAATTTTGAATTTGAAGAATTATATGATGAATTGTGTGCAAACATATTAACGAATAAAATAAATTTATATTTAAAGAAAAATTATTCTAGAGGTAATATATGGTCGTTGTTTCATTATGATAATGAAGAGACAAAAAAATATGTTAGTGATATTGTTGATGAAAACAATATATATGATTTTATAAGTGACATTATATCAATATCAGTTGGAACTAGAAAATTTGGATATCATATCGATTTAGAAAATATAAAAGCAATTGCTCCTAATGTAGATATTGATAAACTGATACAAAATCATGTAAAGCCATTATCTAATAGAGAAGAATTTATTAAAAAAGTTTATGAATTTTCTAAACTTGAAAATAAAGGTTTTGATGATGCAATATATGTAGATGAATATGTAGAAATATAAAAGTAACCGATGAAAATTAATCATCGGTTTTGTTATCTTCTAAAGTATCTATAACATTTATTATTTCATCTAATGTACTAATAAATAAATGTGAATATGTTTTTAATGTTTCTTCTATTTTAGTGTGCCCTAAATATTTAGACTCTACTTGAATATTAGCACCTTTATTAATTAATAGTTATGCACAGGAATGCCTGAAATCATGTAATCTAATTTGTTTAACTCCTGCTTTTTCACAATTAGTATTTTTACAATCGGTAAGAGCATTACTACTTATAGGAAATGCATCTCCAGCACCAAAATAATTTTCATTAAAACCATTTAATTGTTTAGCCTCTAATTTAGCCTTTTTAAGCCTATTTACGAGTATTTCAAGCATCTTTAAGGTTCTACTAATACTATTTTGAGTTTTTGGCACCACAAAGAGAACAGATAAAGAAAAGAGATAAATATTTATGTCAGGTATGTTTGAAAGATAACATCTACGCATATAACAACTTACAAGTACATCATATAATTCCAATAGAAAAAGATAATGATAGAAAATTAGATAGTAATAATTTAATTACATTATGTTCTTATCATCATAAACAAGCAGAAATGAATAAGATAACAGTAGAAGAATTATCTAATTTAATAGACACCCCCGGAGAGTAGATAGTTGGAAAATATATTTTTTCCCCACCCACAGCCCGCCTACATTCACACAATTATAAGTTTTCAGTGAGTTTTTTGGAAAATAAAAAATAGGGTATAAGTTAAATTAAAACCCGTACTCTATTTTTTTTATTTCTAAAGGATTTTCGTTAGTGATAAGTAAAGCGTATTTTATTTTTAGTAATTTATATATTTCGGCTTTTACTTGTTCACATCTTCACCAAATAAGTTAATCAAATCTTTAGCAGAATTATAATGCTGTAGAAAAAAACATCATATATAGAACCCCTGTAATAAGAATCAGCTATATAGTATGCAATAACCTCAGGCATAATATAGCTTATTACAAAATCATCATAATCATCAATGAATGATTTTAATATAGCTTCAAATTCTTCATCACTAATATCGCCATTTGTGTTTTTTCTAATCATAGACACCTCCAATTTGTTGTATTAATCACTCTGTAATATGATTTTTGTCAAGCAAAAATTGAAAATATCAAGAATATTTTGAAAAAATAAAAATAAATGTTATAATTAAAATAGCTCTATAATAACAGGAGGAATGCTAATGAATATTAGTTATGATAAATTATGGAAATTAATGATTGATAAAAAAATAAATAAAACACAATTGTGTGAAAAGGCTGGTATTACTACTAATGCAATGGTTAAACTTGGAAAAAATGAAACAGTACAAGTAGAAACATTAATTAAAATATGTAAAGTTTTAGAATGTAGTATTAATGATATTATGGATGTAAAATTGGAAGGATAGGGATAGTGAGATGAAAGAAAATATATTTGAAATAGTTGAAAATAAATTAAAATCTAATGAAGAATATGTAACAGAAGATGGAAAACTTTTAAAAACAAAAGTTTATTCTGATGTAATGACAATGAACGAAACATTAATAGAAAGTTTAATATCAGATGAAAAAATTAAGCAACATTTTTTTATAAATATAAAAGGTAATTATGTATTTGATAAACAAAAATTTGCATGGTTTATTGAATCAAAAGAATTTCTGCCAGATAGCTATACAATTTTTTCAAATAAAGTTGGATTAACTGTTGATAATAAGTATTTATCTCAAAATAAAGATGTAGTATTAAGTTTTCCTTTTAAAGATTGTGTATTAGAAGGTGGTCAAACTAAGGAAGATCAGAAAAGAAAAGAAATTTTTTATAATGAAACAATTGCTAGTGATGAAATTTCAACAATGTTATCACCAAAAGTATTATCAAATGCTAAAAGATATACAAAAGAAGGAATTGAAACAAATATTGAATTAAATATTAATGATAATTTAGTTATAAAAGGAAATAATTTAATAGGAATCGCTTCATTGTTAAAAAAATATGAAGGAAAAATTAAATTAATTTATATTGATCCACCTTATAATACAGGTTCTGATTCATTCTCATATAATGATGAATTTAATAGAAGTTCATGGTTAACATTTATGAAAAATAGATTAGAAATCGCAAAAAGACTTCTTACTCCAGATGGTGCAATATATGTCCAACTTGATTATCATCAAGTACATTATGCTAAAGTTTTAATGGATGAGATTTTTGGAGAAGATAATTTTCAAAGAGAAATTATTTGGAGAATTGGATGGCTTTCAGGTTATAAAACAATAGACAAGAATTGGATTAGAAATCATGATACAATTCTATTTTACTCAAAAAATAATGATTTAATGAAAAAAAGTTTTAATAAAGAATATATACAAAATGATGAATTTAAGGAATATATTGATGAATCATCGTTATTTACAAAATTAAAAGAATATGGATTATCAAAACAAGAAACAAAAGAAATAGCTAAATTTATTAACCATGATAATAGAACAGATAAGTATCCTATAGAAGATGTATGGAACGGAAATGAATATGATGATTTAAATAGTATTGCTATTGTATCATTTTCTGGCGAAACTGTTTCAAAGATGTTGAATCCAGATGATGAAGTTAAAGGACAGAAATCAGAAAAGTTAATTGAAAGAATTATTAATGCTCATACTAAAGAGGGAGATTTGGTTTTAGATTTCTTTGGCGGAGCAGGTACAACGGGTGCTGTAGCACATAAAATGAAAAGAAAATATATTTTGTTTGAACAATTAGATAAACATATAGATATAATGACAAGAAGATTACAAAAAGTTATTGAAGGAGAGCAAAGTGGAGTTTCCAAGAGAAACAATTGGACTGGTGGAGGGTCATTTGTTTATTGCGAATTAAAAGAAAATGCACAAAAATTAATTGAAAAAATAAAAAACTCAGATGATCAAACAATTAATAATATTAAAGAACAGGTTTACAATGATGAAAGAATAGTATCTTATATTTCTAAAAAAGAATTAAAAATAGGAGAAGAAGAATTTGCGAATCTTTCGCTTGAGGACAAGAAGATTTTATTAATTTCTATAGTTGACAAAAATAAATTATATATAAATTTAAGTGACATAGAAGATGAAGAGTCCAATGTTTCTGAAGAGGAAAAGAAATTTACAGAATCTTTTTATAAAGAGGTGTAGTTAAATGAATGATAAGTATTTATATGAAACTTTAGAAGCTTTAGAGCAAGCAGGAGTTCTTCAAGATATTCCAGAAATAATTGAAAATGGCTTATCAACCAAGATAGAGTTAAGGGAATATCAGATACGAGCATTTAAGTATTTTGTAAGTTACTTCGAAAATCATAATTTACATAAAAATAAACAGATTCATACTTTATTTCATATGGCAACAGGTAGTGGTAAAACAGTAATAATGGCAGGTTTAATATTGTATTTATATACAAAAGGTTATAATAAATTTTTGTTTTTTGTTAACCAAACAAATGTTGTTGAAAAAACGAAAGATAATTTTACTAACATATCTTCAAATAAATATTTATTTAATAAAGAATTATCACATGCAGGTAATAAAATAAATATTAAAATGGTGGACAATTTTAGTGTTGATCCATTAAATAATGATATTCAAATTTGTTTCACTACTACTCAAAAATTACATTTTGATTTACAATTTCCAAGAGAAAATTCAATTACTTATAAAGATTTCGAAGATAATAAAATTGTATTTATATCAGATGAAAGTCATCATATTAATTCATCAACAAAGAAATCCACAAAAGAAGAAATTGAAGAAAATAATAGTTGGGAATACTCTGTTACACACGCTTTATCTCAAAATAGAGATAGTATCATGTTAGAGTTTACAGCAACAGCAGATCTTAAAGATAAGAATGTTATAAACAAATATAAAGATAAAATAATTTTTGATTATCAATTGAAAAAATTTAGAGAAAGCGGATATACCAAAGATTTTCAAAATTTTGCAACAGAATCAGAATTGTGGGATAGAACTTTAATGGCTTTGATATTAAGTGAATATAGAAGATTTTTATTTAGTGATAATAAATTAAATGTTAAGCCTGTAGTCATGTTAAAATCACAGCGTGTTGCAGAATCAAAAGAATTTTATGAATTATTTTTTGATAAGGTAGAGCACTTATCAAGCGAAGAAATCAAAATGTTACAATCAACAAATATTCAAATTTTATCCAAAGCATTAAACTATTTTAAAGAAAAAGACCTAACATTTGAATTACTGGAACATAGTATTAAGAATTCTTTTACAAAAGATAATGCAATATATATGAATGAAACAACAGACAATAATAGAGAAAAACAATTGTTAGTAAATTCTTTGGAAGATAAAGAAAATCCAATTAGAATTATTTTTACAGTTGATATGTTAAATGAAGGTTGGGATGTCTTGAACCTATACGATATCGTTCGACTTTACGATACAAGACAAGGAAGCGGAAAAGCTGGAAAAATAGGAAACTATACAATTAAAGAAGCACAGTTAATAGGTCGTGGTGCCAGATATTGTCCGTTTAAAATAAATGATGAACAAGAAATGTATAAAAGAAAATATGATAATGATTTAACAAATGATTTGAGAATATTAGAAACTATGTTTTTTCATAGTAGAAATGATTCATCATATATAGCCGAGTTAAGACAGGCGTTAATAGAAGCTGGATTACAAGATAAAGATACAATTAAATTAGATTATAAGATTAAGGAAGAATTTAAAGATACACTGTTTTATAAAAATGCATATGTGTTTTCTAATAAGAGAGTTCCTAAAGATAGAAAAAATATAATTAATATTGAAGATAGTGTTAAGACAAAAGTATACAGATATACAGTTAGAAGCAATAAAGGTAATGTATTAAGTTTGATGGGAGATCAAACTAATGAGATTAATCAAATTAAAACAAATATTAAATCGTTAAAATTCAAAGATATAGAGTATAATATACTAAGAGGTTCAATTGAAAGATTTAATGAATTAAGATTTAATGTGATTAAATCCAAATATCCAAATCTTAAAAGTATGAGAGAATTTATAACTTCAGATGATTATTTAGGAAATTCGTCAATTGAAATTACTTATTCAGAATCCTATACATCTAATGATATTAGAAAAGCATGTGTTAGAGCATTCGAATCGATTGCATCACATGTTAACACCTTAAGACAAAATTATGAGGGGACAAGACAATTTGAACCTATAATGTTGAATAATGTTATTAAAGATAAAAGTATATATTTGACAAAGATTGATGAAAATGGTGGAAAAGGAGATTCACAAAATTCATGTATTAATCCTGATTATAGGTTGAATTTGCTAGAAGAGGATTGGTATATATTTAATGATAATTATGGAACAAGTGAAGAAAAATTATTTATAAAATATTTTAAAACAAACATTCAACCTAAATTGGATGAAAAACAACTTGAATATTATGTAATTAGAAATGAAAGAATACCCGAACTAGCAATATATAGTTTTGAACATGGAGAACGATTTGAACCTGATTTCTTATTGTTTGTTTATAAAAATAATAATGATAGTTTAACCACTCATCAAGTATATGTAGAACCTAAGGGTAGCAATTTGTTACTTGAGGATAAATGGAAAGAAGAATTTATGCAACAATTAATTGAAGATGCTACTATAAATCCTTTGTTTGATTATGGAAACAATTACAAAATAATAGGTATGCCATTTTACAATGAGGAATATAAAAAAGAAGAATTTGAACAATCCATCAATGAATGGCTTGAAAAATTATAAAAAAGTCTAGAGAATTCTAGATTTTTTTATAATTGTCAAAAGTATATTTTTCTTATGATTTAATAAATATCAAAAAATTATCAAGGAGGATATAATATGGTTAAAAGATATAAAAACTACAAAAAAGAAAGTTCGTATACATTAGTAGCAGGGATAAGTTATTTTATAAGACAATTTTTGTTACCTAATCCATTTTCTAATTTGTTTGAATCAGGGATCACAGAATTAATAAATTAGATTTTTGGTGGAATTTTAATAGCTTTAGCATATATTTTAACTGGAACATGGTATGTTAGTAAAAAAGGTGAATATTGGAAAGGTAGTTTAGGATTTTTGATTAATTTTTCTGTAGTGACTGGCTTAATATTGTTTATTAGTAAATTTATTACAAATATATATTTGGTGTTAGTAATTTTAATATTTTTATATATTATTTTATTTTTTCTAGAAAGATGGCTATTAAATAGACATAATTCTATATTTTAATTAAATGCAATGCTCATGAAGATGCGCCAAAACATCAAAAAATAAAGTAAAAAATCTTGATATACTTAGCTTTCGAGAGCGAATTGACGTTTGACAAATTTCCCGGGAACATATTGGGAACACTGGTATAGAACAAGAAAGGTAAAATAAGGTGTTTTGCGATAAATTTGGCAAATGACAAAAAAAGAATAATGAAAAATATGCTAGAAAATAAGCACACACCAAATCCCCCTGAAGGAGCCGAAAGGCTCCACTTTTTGTTATCTTAAATAATAAAAATTCCTTAAATGATAGAAAACATAATAATATTTAAGAAATATAGCAAATAAAAAAACATCTAGTCATGATGCTTTATATTGCTTAATATTACTACAAGATTCAGTTTTATACTTCCAATACTCAGTATGAAGTTCATAAGCCAAATCATTTACTTTATCAAAATAAGCATTATATATATTTGTTTTTCCAAGTGTAGATAATGCAACTACTATATAAGGATTCTCAGCAAATATAATTGAAACATCATGTATAGATGTATTACCCCATCCACTTTTATTTGCAACTAAATAATCATTTTTTCCTTCAATAAATTTAGGAGAAGCATTCTTAAAATTTTCCATTATTTCTTTACCATATTTTTCATCTTTTAAATAAAATCTATATAATTCTTCCATATAAATAATAGCATCATGTGCATTTAAAACACCCCAATTTGTATTTTGTGAAAATATATATTCCGTACCTTTTTCTTTCCAAAAATTAAGCATATTTACCCTACCAAACTTATCTTCTAACATATTATGTGCCGCATTATCACTATAAACAGTTGACAATCTTAAAAGTTCTCTTACTGTATACTTAGTATTAAATTCATTATATTTTAACTTTCCACTTTTAGGATTAAAGTAATTGCTAGTATAAGTCATTTCATCATCTAAATTAATTTTACCAAGACTAGCCATTTCATAAATATATAAATCAGTAGGTGCTTTAATAGTACTTGCAGTAAAAACTTGTTGAGATTCGTTATATGTTACAGTAAAACCAGTATGTAAATCTTTATAAGCAAAAGCAAAATGATTACCAGATTCATTATAAAAATCATTTATTTTATCTATAACGTTTTGTACATTAGTAGGAATATTATTTACATCGATTTTAGAATTAATACAACTTATTAAATTATCAGCAGCATTATTTGCGTTGTTATCATCTAAATTTTCTTCAGAATATATTTTAACAGTTGCATCTATATTTTTATCATACGTCGTAGTATCTTCTTCATATTGGTTTAATTTATAACTATAACTAATATTACTCTGCAATATAATAGACACAAAAATTAAAGATAGTAAAGCCACAGGAATTAAAAATTTAAAGATTTTCTTTTTATATTCTTTTTTGCTAGTATTAATTTTTTCTTTCTCTGTTTTCAACTCTTTTTCAAATAATTTATAATCAAAAACTCTAGTTTTTTCTGCTGTTCCTAATTCTTCTAATACTTCACTTTTAAGTTTTGGAAGTTCTAGTGTAAAACGTTCAATTTCTTCTTCATTATTACAATTATTATTCATACCCTAAACCACTATCCTTAATATAATAATAACATTATTTGTTTTTAAATACAATTGTTAAACTGTTAGAATGAATTTTAATCAATCTATGTAAAAAAATACAAAAATCAACTTTTTGATGCTATAATATAATTAGTTAAACAAGTGCTAGTACAGGCTTATTTAATAAGTTTTGTGCTGGCATTTTTTTGATGTAGAAAGGTAGTAAAAATGAAGAAAAAAGTAGTATTATTAATTTGTTTAACAATTATTCCAGTTAATGTCTTTGCAAGAAGAGGTTGTTGTTCTCATCATGGTGGAGTAGCAGGATGTGGTTCTAATGGCAGACAAATATGTAATGATGGAACATATAGTCCAACGTGTACCTGTGAATCTTACAGTTCATACACCGAGACTGTAAAACAAACAGATGTATATGGTTGTACAGATAGTAAAGCAGACAATTATAATAGTAATGCTAATGTGGATGATGGAAGTTGTAAATACACAATTTATGGTTGTACAGATTCGTCTGCAAATAATTATAATTCAAATGCCAATAAAGATGATGGATCATGCACTTATACAAAATATGGTTGCATGGATGAAAATGCAATTAATTATGATTCCGAAGCCACTGAGGATGATAACAGTTGTGAATATATAACTAATGATGAAAACAATGAATCGGATGAAAATACAACAGAAGAATCAACAAATCCAATTGGTCCATTAGCAGTATTAGGTGGTATTTCAGGTGGAATTTATTATTTATCAAAGAAGAACAAAAATAAATAATTTTAAAAGCAATATATATAATTTTAATTCATTATAAAAGATATCAAGAATTTTCAAACTTAATATCTTTTTTTATCTAACAAATAACAAATTGTATTAATAACTTCATTTTTCATAATATCATAATTTATAGACTCATGTTTATGATACACAATTTCATGACAATAATTTTCAACTATTCCAATAATTATATGTACTTTTTCAAATAAATTATCAGAACAAATATCATTATTTTTTAAAATATCAACAATCATATTAGTAACTTGAATTTCATTTTCATGATATATATTAGCAATATCAGAATCCATATGAGTTAAAGCAATCATCTCTTCATGAGCTTTCTTTGATAATGTATGTTTTTTTATAAATAAGTTAAGCATAGTATCTAACAATTCCTCTACATTATCAAAACTTATTTTATTATTCTTAATTATACCTAATATAGGAAACATAATACTATTAGAATATTCTTTAAAACCTTCTATAAATATTTCTTTTTTATCATTAAAATATTGATAAACTATCCCAGTAGAAACATCAGCATATTTTGCAATATCGTTAGTATTAGTGTTAAAGTATCCATTATTACACATTAATTCAAAACCTAATTTAATTATTTTATCTCTTTTTTCTATACTTCTTTTTTGAATAGGCATTCTAGTTGACATACATAATCACTTCCACAAATTAATTATACTACAAAAAAACCTATTTTAAAATATGAAAAAAATATCATATTATATTGACTTAATAATTATATATTATTATAATATATCTGAAATGTGAAATTAATATCATATTTAGAAAGAAGGAAATAGTATGGAAGAATTAATAAAATTTGAACATGTGAAAAAAACATATAATGTAGGAGAAAAGAAATTTAATGCATTAAATGATGTAAGTTTTACAATTAATAAAGGAGAATTTGTAGTAATATTAGGCCCAAGCGGTGCAGGTAAATCCACTCTTTTAAATCTTTTAGGTGGAATGGATACTTTAACAAGTGGAAGAATTAAAATAGGAGAAGATGAAATATCAAAATTTAATGATAAAGAATTAACGAATTATAGAGCAGAAAACATAGGATTTATTTTCCAATTTTACAATATACTACCAACATTAACTGTTTTAGAAAATGTTAATTTAGTTAAAGAAATAGTAAAAAAACCAAAAAATGCTAAAGAAGTTTTAAAAGATGTTGGATTATCAAAACATTTAAACAAATTTCCTAATCAATTATCTGGTGGTGAACAACAAAGAGTTTCAATAGCAAGAGCTATAACAAAAAATCCAATCTTACTTTTATGTGATGAACCAACTGGAGCATTAGATTCAAAAACAGGAGTTGAAGTACTTAAACTATTAAAGAAACAATGTGATGCAAATAATGGTCAAAACACTGTAGTAATAGTTACTCATAATAGTTTAATTGCAGAAATAGCAGATAGAGTAATTAGATTGAAAAATGGAGAGATAGAAAGTAATACAATCAATAAAAAACCAAAAGAGATAGATGAGGTAGAGTGGTAATATGTTAAATATTAAAATGTTTAGGGATATAAAAAAGAATAAAAGTCAATTCTTAACAATATTCCTAATGGTAATGATTGGAATAATGGTATATGTCGGTATAGAAGCATACATGACAGGTATGACTCATACTAGTGATAAATTTTATTCTGAAAACAATTTACAAGATTTAAATGTAATAGGAGAAAATTTAACAAAAGAAGACTTAAAGGATATTAAATCAATAGATAATGTAAAAGATGCTGAAAGAAAATTGGTCTTAACAGGTACTAATCCAGATGAAAAAGATACAACATACTTAATATCATTTATAGAATCAAATAATATATCAAAATTCTATATAGTAGATGGAGAAAAATTCAACAAAGATAAAAAAGGTGTTTGGGTAAATAACTTTTATGCAGAAGAAAATAATTTAAAAGTAGGTGATACAATAAAAATAAAATATGATACATTTACTCTAGAAGAAAAAATTCTAGGTTTAATAAATGTACCAGATCATATATATGATGTAAAAGATTCTTCAGAATTATTTCCAAACAGAAAAGAATTTGGATTTATATATTTATCATCAAATGAAATACCTTCTTCGTACATAGAATCAATGGTAAAAAAACAAATGAATTTACCTGAAAACGTTGATTTAAAACAAATAAAAAAAGATTTTGATTACAAAGACTACATTCCATATAATTACATCATGGTAGATGTAAATAAAAAAAGTAATGTAAATAATGTAAAAAATGATATAGAAGATAATATAAAAAATGCACTAGGAATAGTTAAAATAGAAGATAGTTTATCTTATTCAATGTATCAAGGAGAAATAGATGAAGGAAAAGCATATATAGGAATATTTTCAGGATTATTCTTGTTTATAGCAATGTTATCAGTTATAACTACAATGACTAGAGTTATAAAACAACAAAAATTAGAAATAGGTACATTAAAAGCATTAGGATTTAAAAAAAGTAGAATATCATTACATTATATAAATTATGGATTTATTATATCTTTATTAGCAGCAATAGCAGGTATAATTTTAGGAAGATATTTTATAGGTAATGTATTTATAGGTATGGAAATGTCCTTCTTCGAAATACCAAATGGAAAAGCTGTTATAGAACCAAGCAGCTATTTAGTTGCAGCTTTAGTAATTTTAGGAATATCATTTATAACATACTTAACTTGTTTAAAAGAATTAAGAAAGAAACCAGCAGAATCATTAAGAAATGAACTTCCAAAAGTAAAAAATAAAAATTTAAATATAACTACAAAAGGAGTATTTAAACACTTACCTTTCTCTACTAAATGGAATATAAGAGACATAATAAGAAATAAAATAAGAACAATAACAGGTGTTATTGGTATAGTAGGATGTTGTACTCTAATAGTTTGTGCAGTAGGTATGTTAAACAGCATGAACCATTTCATAAATTTACAATTTGAAGATTTATACAACTTTAAATATAAACTTACTTTAAAAGAAAACTTAAGTGAAAAAGATTTAAAAACATTAATAGATAAATATGGTAATTATACAAGTGAAACATTAAATATAGAAATAAAAGACATCGATAATAATAGAACAACTAACACTATATTCATAACAGATGCAAAAGATAAAATAAGATTTCAAAATCCAGAAGATAAATACATAAAATTAAATAATGATACTGGAGTATATATTACACGTAAATTAAGTGAAAGTACTAATTTAAAAGTTGGAGACACAATCAAATGGCATATATATGGAAATAAAACATATTATGATTCAAAAATAGTAGGAATAACTAAAGACCCACAACAACAAAATATTGTAATGAAAAGAAAATATTTAGAAAGCTTAAACATAGATTATAAACCAGATTCTCTATATACAAATAACAATCTAAAAAATATAAAAGAAATAAATAATGTATCATTAATTCAAAATAAATCAAATCTTAAATCTAGTATGGAATCAATGTTATCTATGATGAAAAAAATGATTATATTAATAATATTAATAGCATGTCTATTAGGATCAGTAATTATATATAATATGGGAATATTATCCTATAGTGAAAAACAATATCAATTTGCAACTTTAAAAGTATTAGGATTTAAAGATAAACAAATAAAAAATATATTCATTGAACAAAATATATGGATAACTATTATATCAATATTAATTGGATTACCAAGTGGATATTATTTAACAAGCTGGTTATTCAAAAAATGTTTAGACGATAATTTTGACTTCAATGTGTATATAAAACCAACAACTTATATAATAGCAACTATAGGAACTTTCTTAGTATCATATTTAGTATCGCTTATATTATCTAAAAAAATAAAGAAAATAGATATGGTAAGTAGTTTAAAAGGTAATGAATAAGTTATATAATATATACGGAGGATAGATATGATTAAATTAGTAATTGTTAGACATGGACAAAGTATATGGAATTTAGAAAATAAATTTACTGGTTGGACAGACGTAGATTTATCTGAAAATGGTATTAAAGAAGCAAAGGAAGCAGGAAAAATCTTAAAATCAAAAAATTATAAATTTGATATAGCTTATACATCACTTTTAAAACGTGCACAAGATACCCTAAAATATATTTTAGAAGAATTAGATGAAACTAATATAGAAATAAAAGAATCATATAAATTAAATGAAAGACATTATGGTGCACTTCAAGGACTTAATAAAGATGAAACTCGTAAAAAGTATGGTGACGAACAAGTAAAATTATGGAGAAGAAGTATGTTTATAAAACCTCCTGCACTATCTTTAGATGATGAAAGATATCCTGGAAATGGTATAAAATATAAAGATTTAAATAAAGAAGAATTACCAACTACAGAAAATTTACAAGATACAATTAATAGAGTTATTGATTATTGGAACAGTGATATAAAAAAAGACTTATTAAATAATAAAAATGTAATTATAGTAGCTCACGGAAATAGTTTAAGAGGTTTAATAAAATATTTAGACAACGTAAGCGATGAAGAAATAATGAATATAGAACTTCCAACTGGTAGACCAATTTGTTATGAACTAGATGAAAATTTAATACCAATAAAACATTATTATGTAGATGAAACAGAATAAAATCTGTTTTTTTTATAAAAAATATAATAAGAAATATAATTTATGAAATAAAATGATAATTTATTCTTTTTTTCATATAATAGTATTGACAATTGAACAATCGTTCAACTATAATATAATTGTAAGGAGAATTAAATATGTCAATCAAAACTAATTTAATGTGTGATTGTAATATAATACATGAACACAAAGTAAAAGAAACTAAAAAAAATATGCTAAAACTAAAAACAATAGAAGACATGTCAAACTTTTTTAAGATATTAGGTGACCCAACTAGAATAAAAATACTTAATACTTTAGATGATAATGAAATGTGCGTATGTGATATTGCAAACGTCCTTAACATGACAAAATCAACAATATCTCACCAATTAAATATTTTAAGAATAAACAACATTGTTAGATACAAAAAAATGGGCAAAGAAGTATATTATACTTTAGATGATGAACATGTAAAAGAAGTTTTCGAAATAGCCTTATCACACATAGGTCATAAAGGAGAAACAAATGAAAAAATATAAATATAATATAAATAATTTAGATTGTGCAAATTGTGCCAGAGAAATAGAAGAAATGCTAAATAAAAGAGATGACATGAAAAATGTGATAGTAAATTTTAACACTTCAATTTTATCATATGAATCTGAAAAAGAATTTACACTAAATGAATTAAACAGCATAGTAAAAAGTATAGAACCAGACTCATACTTATCAGAAGAAAAAATAGAAATAAAAAAAGAATATCACTTAAGTATTTTAATAATTGCAATAATTTTATGTTCTTTATCTTATTTTCTAAAAATATCAAATACATTAAAAACAATATTATACATTATATCATATACGTTACTATTATATAGAACAACAATCAACGCAATAAAGTTATTAGTACAAAGTCATAGCATAAATGAAAATTTATTGATAACAATATCATGTATAGGAGCATTACTGCTTGGTGAAGTAATGGAAGGTATGATGGTAATCGTACTTTATACAATAGGCAAAATATTGGAAGAAAAAGCAATTAACAATTCAAGACGTTCTATAAAAGATTTATTAGATATTAAAGAACCATATGCAAATTTAAAAAAGTATAACAAAGTTCAAAAAATAGAAGTAGAAAAAATAAATATTGGAGATATACTAGTTGTTAAAAAAGGCGAAAAAGTTCCAGTAGATGGAGTAATTGTAAAAGGAAATTCATCATTCGAAATGTCTAGCTTAACAGGAGAATCAGATTTAGTAGAAAAAAATAAAAATGACGAATTATTATCTGGCTCAATAAACATGGGTGAAGTAATTGAAATGAAAGCTTCTAAAGAATATAATGAATCTACTGTAGCAAAAATATTAGATTTGCTAGAAAGCGCAACAGATAAAAAAACAAAAACAGAAACAATGATATCAAAGATATCAAAAATATATACTCCAGCAGTAATCATATTAGCCATCTTAATAATTATATTTTTACCACTAATTTTTAATGTTGAATTAAATGATGCAATTTATAGAGGATTAACTTTCCTAGTAATTTCATGTCCTTGTGCTATAGCAATAAGTATTCCATTATCATACTTTACTGGAATAGGTGTATCTAGTAAAAAAGGAATACTAATAAAAGGTAGTGATTATCTAGATAATTTAAGTAATGCTAAAAATATTATATTTGATAAAACTGGCACACTAACTTATGGTACAATCACAGTTTCAGATATAGAAGTATTTAATGATAATTATTC
Source organism: uncultured Bacilli bacterium (assembly GCA_934098455.1). Taxonomy (GTDB): domain Bacteria; phylum Bacillota_I; class Bacilli_A; order RF39; family UBA660; genus UMGS1124. The sequence continues at coordinate 187,307 of CAKOOU010000001.1, forward strand.
TATAGAAAAAGTTATAGAAATATTAAAAAAAGGTGAATCATTATCTAATCATCCTATAGCAAAAGCTGTTATGAAATTGCCATCAAAAAAAATAAATAACAAAGATGTATTAAATTTTAAAGAAATTGAAGGTAAAGGAATAGAGTTTGATTTAAAAAATGACCACATAAAAATAGGGAATAAAAAAATATGTGATTGTAATGATGATACAATTCTTCATTTAAATATAAATGGAAAACACATAGCATCCATTACATTAGATGATGGAATAAAAGAAAATGCATATGATACTATACATAAATTAAAAAAACAAGGAATAAAAACTTATATGTTTACTGGAGATAAAAAAGATGTTGCGTTAGCTATCGGTGACATGTTAGAAATAGATGAAATAAAATATGAAATGCTACCAACAGACAAATTTAAAAATTATGAATTAGTTAGTAAAACTGGAACAACAATTTTTGTGGGCGATGGAATAAATGATGCACCAGTGTTAAAAAGAGCTGATATTGGTATATCAATGGGTAATGTAGGCTCTGATTCAGCTATTGAAGCTAGTGATATAGTATTGATTTCAGATGAATTAGATAAAATACCAGAAACGATAAATATTTCAAAATACACAAAATACATAATAAGACAAAATCTAATATTTGCAATGTCAGTTAAAATAATAATATTATTACTTGGTATTCTTGGATATGCTAACATGTATTTGGCAGTATTTGCAGATACAGGTGTCACGTTGCTAACTATTATAAACACTCTAAGAATAACAAAAAAGTAAAATAATTGAAAAATAAATGCAAACAGACATAAAAACGCCACTTTTAAACAAAATAAATATATTTACTTTATAAAATGATATACTTTAAGAGTGCTGAGTATTAAAGCGAGTAAAGTTTTGTGTATTATATATGATTTATAATATTCAGACACAAAATAGAATATATGCTTCACTATATTCTATTTTAATTTGTCAAAAACAATCTTAATTTAAATTTCCAAAGTGGCATACTAGAATTAATACTAAGTCTAGGAATAACATATCTATTATCAGTTTTATAAGCTTTTTTAAAATCACTCTTATACCCAAATCCAAATGCTAGGTTAAAATCATTTTCTTTCAAAGCATTTATCATCTTGTCATTATACTCTCCATATGGATAAGCAAAGTATTTAGTGTCAATAACTTTCTTCTGCTCATTAAAATCATTTAAAATTTCTTCATAACTCATAATTCTAGCACCATGATTATCATGCATATCAAAACTATGAGAAGCAAATTCAATATTAGGATATTCTTTTTTAGTTTTTTCAATAAGTTCTTTATTAAAATAAGTATCATTGTTATTTAACGTTTCTTTTCCTATAATAAATACAACGGCATTTAAGTTGTATTTTTTTAAAATTGGAAAAGCGTATTCATAATTACTTCTATATCCATCATCAAATGTTATTAATACACTTCTCTTACTAACTTTTAATTTACCATTCATATAATCATTCATTTCATCTAATGTTAAACTTTTAAATCCCATATTCTTAATATACTTCATTTCTTTATCAAATTTATCAACAAAAATACTCATGTCATTACTCTCATCATTATAATTGATAATATTGTGGTATCCCAGTACAGCAACTTTATTGGGCGAAAACATATATATAACAACTAAAACACCAATTAATATACAAATAGTTAATAATATTTTTTTCTTCATAAACTCATCACCTATCAATAATATACTACTATATCTTAACAAAATCTACTATTTAATTATTTCAATAAAATCTTTATAATCATCTAATAATTCTTTAACAAAAATAGACATGTTATTTTTATCCACCAACATATAAACATTATTCTTAGTTCTAGTTATCGCAACATAAAATAATCTTCTTTCTTCATCATACTTATATAATTCTTTATCGAACAAATAATTAATTATTTTATTATTCTTTATTTTACTAGGAAATCCCATAACATTATCACTTAAATTAATTAAAATAATATTATCACTTTCAAGTCCTTTAGATTTATGAACTGTAAAATAATTTACATTGTTAATATCTATACCTTTTTCCACATAATATTTTATATCAACATTATTTCTGCCAATTATCATATAATTTTCTTTACATAATCTAACTAAATTTTTTAAACCCTTTATTTTATTGCTACAAAAATATATTTTTATAGGTTTATTATTACTCTTATTACTAAACAATTCTTTCTTAAATTGATACTTGTTTTTACAAATAAAATTATTAGAAACATACAACAATTCTTTACTATTTCTATAAGTATTCTTTAAATACATTATTTCACTATCTTTAAAATACTTTTTAAAATTTAAAAATAATTCTATATCACTACCCGCAAATCTATATATACTTTGGTAATCATCACCAACGCACATTATTCTAGCATTATTATATTTCATAATACTTCTTATTAAATTTAACCTAATTTTACTACTATCTTGAAATTCATCTATTATTATATATTTATAATTTAATTTAATCTTATACTTATCAACTAACTCTCTAGATTTTATAATCATATCATTTAAATCAATACTATTAGTACCATTAAGTTCATTTTCATAAATTTTATATATTTCTAAAATAAATTTAAATGTAATTTTATAAATACTCTTCTTATATAAATCATATATAAAATTAATATCATATCCTTTATTTTTAACTAAATTAATAAAAGTCAATATATTTTTTTTATACAACATAAATTCTTTACTATTAACAATTTCATCATATTTAATTTTTTTAAATAATAACATAATTAAATATTTTCTATAACTATATTTTACAACACTTAAAAAATACTCATTTACTATATATTCTAAATAATTATTATCATATATATTTACTTTATTATGATATTTATTAATTATATTTAAACCTAACTTATGAAATGTATAACAATCTACATTTAATCCTATTTTACATAATTTATTTTTTAATCCATTAGTTGCTTCATTAGTTAAACTAATACAAAGTATTTCACTTTCTTTAATACCATTATAAATTAAATATTTTACCTTACCTAAAATAGTACTTGTCTTACCACAACCAGCACCTGCTACAACTAACAAATTTTTATCACATTTAACACATTCTACTTGATATTTATCTAAACTATATCCATCTATATAAAACAATTTATTTTCTTCCATTAAAAACCCTCCTACTTATATTATTGTGAAAAAATTTGCATTTCCTTTTTTTTATTGTAAAACTTTACACTTTTATGTAAAATGTAGTAAGTATAATATGGTTTATATGTGAATGATAAAGTTAATTTTAAAGTTTTTTTAAAGATAATATTGTTTTTTTATATTTATATGTAATATATTACATTTGTTTTTTTATATATATTTTTATTGTATTTTTGTTGTGCTATATAATATTTTGTATTATAATACTTGTAGGGATATTTAATTGTTGAGTACTTGCCTACTTTCATTTAGAGAGGAGGCTTGATTTTATGAAGAAAAAAGATTTATTAATCTCGCTTCTAATATTAATTATCATTTTATTAATAGTTTCTATAATGATTCTATGCATAAAAAAATAGTACTCAATCTAAACTTAGTAGATTAAAGTACTAAACACCATTATAAAGGTAGGTACTCAACTCACTAAAATTAAGTACTCCCTTTTTTTATTGTATTCAAATTTCTTTGACATATTCATGATATCATAGTTTATTTAATTATGCAATGTTTAGTTTACGCTATATTGCAATATTTCTATTTGAAATATAGAAAAGTATATGCTATCCTAATAATAGGATGGTGTAATAATGAAAGAAACTAAAAAAATAAATAAAGGAATAATAACAGTGATAATTTTACTTATATTAGTTATATTAAGCCTTATAGGTTATATAATTTATGAAAAGATAAAAAGTGATAGAACCTTACAAAATTCAAATAATATTACAACATCTAGTACAACAACAACTGAAAGTAATAAATTATCTGACAAAGAAATAGAAGAATACTTAAGTTATGTACCAATAAAACCAGAAACTGACTTAATTTCTAATTATAATGAATATTATGATTATGATGAAGATGCATATAGTGGTAAAATTGAAAACATAAATAACATAAATGAAAAATTATTATTAGCACATGCATACAATAATGCAAAAGAAACTAATACTGAGGAAGAAATCACATCAAATATGTGTGGAGATAGTGTTAAATGTAGAGCTGATAAATATGTATTAGAATCTGATTTAATTTCAGAAATGAAAAAAATGTACAATATTAACACAATTAACTCTAAATCATTTAAAATTCCAGGCGGAATTGTTGAACATAACGAAAAATATTATGTAGCATTTATGAACTTAGGATCCTCTCCAATAAATAAAATTAATAAAGTTTTAAAGTATGAATTTAATAATAATAATTTAATAATATATGAAAAAGCTGGATTTATAGTTGATTTACAAGGAGAAATCTCTATTTTAAAAACTACAAATAAAAATGACATCACGAAGGAGGATCCATATACTAATAAAGATGATGCTATTAAATATATAGAACAAAACATTAGCGATTTTAATACATATAAACATACATTTAAATTAAATGAAAATAATAATTATTACTGGTATAGTACTGAATTAAGCAACTAAAAAAGTAAAGAAATAATTTTATAAATCTTTACTTTTTTCTTTACTATAATATTAAATATTACAACTCAACAAATTCATTATTAACAATACTATATAAATATAAATTAACTTTTTTATTAAAACTATTTTCTATATAATTTTTATAACCATTTAATTGGTCAATATATTCTGGACTAGTCGTATTCATTAATTTATAATCTATAATATCAATATAATCATCATGTTCTAACATTAAATCTATAATACCATGATATTTTTCATCACTATCTTCATATATAAACTCATATTCTTTATAAATTTTTGCATTATTAACACTTTTCATAATATCATTACTTAATAATTTATTTACATAACTAATATCACTTTCATTTAAATCACTATAATCTGGATTTTTTAAATCAATACTTTCAAATAATTCATGCAAATATGTTCCTAACTCCATATTATTTTTAGTTGCATTATCTATTATATTCAAATTTTCTTTACTAAAATGTTTGTTAATAACTTCTTCTTTATCAACATTAATTTCTTTTATATTAATTTTATCTTCTATAATTTCAACATTATCACTAATATTGTATGTTTTAACATTATTATATTCATGTGTCAAATTAATTGTATTCAAGTCAACATCAATAAAATAATTAGATATTCTAGAACGAATAGAAATAATTATATCTTTAAAACTTTTATATTTACTTCTTATTCTATTATCTATTACACCATTTGCCTCTACACCAAAACTATCTTCAGTATTAAAATTACCAACTATAATCATTTTTTCTTTAGCTCGTGTCACAGCAACATATAAAAGTCTTATTCTTTCACTTATATCCTCTTTTATATAATTATCCTTAACAATATATTTAGTAATAATATCATCTAATCCCTCATTATTTATAGGAGTAATAATACCATATTTATTATCATATATTATTTTATCTTTTAAATCACTTAAATTAAAAGGTTTATCAAATCCACTAAAATAACATATATGATACTCCAATCCTTTAGATTTATGTATTGTCATTATTTTAACAGTATTTCCATTAGTATCTGTCATATTTATTTTAATTTGTTTATCTTTACTAATAATATTATCCAAGTAATCACTAACATCTTCTATACCATATCCAATACTATCTAAATCTCCAAAAGTTTTATATAAATAATCTATTATCATAGTTTTGTTATCTATATTGCCAACACTAATAAATTTGTTAATAACATCAAACTTATCAACAATATTTTCAAGTATTTCTTGATTACTCATACTATCAATACTTTTAACAATTTCATTACATTTTATAAATATTTCATTATCCATAAATTTATTATTTAAAAATATATTAAATATATCATCATCATTAAAATCACTTAAATAACTTCTTGCAACTGATACAAAACTATATTTAAAACTAGTATCATATTCTTTATTTTTAATTTTAATAATCAAATTAATTAAATTTTTTATTAAATAAAGTTCATTCTCATTTACTATATTTTCATCTTTATATAAAGTAGTAGGTATACCAACATATTCAAATATCTTTTTATATAAATCAAAATTAGTAGTTCTATCCATTAAAATAACAAAATCTTTAAATTCAATATCTCTTAATATTTTTTCATCTTTATCAAATATTTGGTATTTATTATTTATTTTATCTTTTATATCTTTTGCAATAACAAAAGCTTCTATCTCTTCTTTTTTATATCCTAATTCTTTATCATATACATAATTATATATTTCTAAATTATTATTTTGATTAGTCTTTCCTTCTTCAATATATGTAGTATTACCAAATACCATATTATGACTTTCGCTGTATTCTGCTCCACCAATATAGTTATCCATAATTAAATTAAACATAATATTGATGTCATCTAATACTTCAAATCTACTTCTAAAGTTTTTAACTAAATCTATTTTAATACCACCATCATGCGCCATATATCTATCATATTTATTTTTAAATAACAATGGATTAGCATTTCTAAATCTATATATACTTTGTTTAATATCTCCAACCATATATACATTATTATTACTTATTAAATTTATAAAACTTTCTTGTAAATCACTAGTATCTTGGTATTCATCAACACATATTTCATTAAAACTATTTATAAGTTCATCTCTAACTTCTTTGTTATTCTTAACTATATTAATAGCCATAATACTTATATCGTTAAATTCATATTTATTAATACTTCTTTTATATTTATTTATCTTTACATCTAATTCTTTAATTATATCTATTATTGCACTCACATAATCTTTGGTACTAATAAGATTATTTTTAATATCATCTAATGTATAATAACACATGTTATTTATATCTTTAATTATCTCACTTATTTCTTTCTTTATGCTTTTACCAAGTTCAGTAGCATTTCTTAATGGACTTAATTTAATATCATTTGAATTATTTTTTATAGCATCATAATCATTAGATTTTAATAAATTATCTAACTCTAAATAATATTTATCAATATATTTTCCATCAACTTCACTAGATAAACTTATTAATAATTTTTTTATAGTATTTACTTTTTCTAATAATAAATTAGTGTAGTCTAATATAATACTGTTTATAAAATTATCATTATAATAATTTTCTATATAGTTATTTAAATATTCATTTTTATTTTCTAACAAATCTATTTTACTATTTATATTAAGTATTAATTCCTTTAATTTTTTATCATCTTTAACACATAATAAATCAACTAATTTTAAAAATAAAGTATTATTGTTTTTATAATTTTCTTCAAATATATCTTCTAATATTTCTTCTTTTTTTAAATCTATTATGCTTGAATCGATTATACTTATATCGTTTCCAATATCAATTAAGTAATGATATTTTTTCACTATTGAAAGTGCAAATGAATCAAATGTAGTAATATAAGCATTATCTATATAATCTAATTCTTTTTTTAAATTCAAGTCATTTTCAGCTTCTTTTTTTATTGATTTACGTATTCTATCCTTCATTTCGTGAGCAGCATTATTAGTGAATGTTAGAATTAATAAATTTTTTATGCTTACCCCACTTTTTAAATTTCTAATAACTCTTTCAGTTAATACTGCTGTTTTACCACTACCTGCTCCAGCAGATACAATTATATTTTGACCACATTCATTTATTGCAGTTTCTTGTTCTATTGTCCATCTTGGCATACTTATCACCTACAATTTATTATATCATGTAATCTATAATAAACTCTATCAAAAATTATATAATATTTTTTACAAATTTTAAGATTTATACAATATATAAAATGATATTGATAGTATTGGTAGTAAGTGTTATAATATGACATAAAAGAAAATAGTGTTGAAAACACAACAAAAATTAAATATTAGAATATTAGGAGGGTTTTGAATGAAAATAAAAGATATAATATATGAAATACGTGGTATTAAGGTTATGATTGATAGTGATTTAGCATTTTTGTTAAATTATGAAACATTTAATCTAAATAAGGCAGTTAAAAGAAATATTAATAAGTTTGAAAAACAAGATTATTTTGAATTAACTAATGAATAATATGATCAATTGATATTCCAAAATGGAATGACTAATAATGGTAGAGGTGGAAGAAAAAATAATCCAAAAGTTTTTTCAAAAGAAGGAATAAGAACATTAAGTACAATTTTAAGAAAAGAAAATATTAAAGAAATAATTGATGAAATATTAGAAAAATTTGACGATAAAAATGAATTAATTTTATCTAACAACAACGCTTTAATCCCAGTAAATACGGGAAATTCCTATCAAAACATGATATATGAAATAAGAGGACAATTATTAATGCTTGATAGTGATTTAGCAAAACTTTATGGTTGTGCCAATGGAACAAAAACAATAAATCAAGCGGTTAATAGAAATAGTGATTTATTTCCAGATGATTTTTATTTTAAGTTAACAACAGAAGAATATTTAAAAATTTTAAGGTCCCAGTCTGGGACCTTAAAAACAAAAAGAGGTACATTTTCAAAATATAAAGTAGGTGTTTTTACAGAACAAGGTGTAGCAATGTTAGCAACTATTTTAAAAACAAAAATAGCAAAAGAAATAAATTTAGGAATTATGAGAGCTTTTGTAATAATGAGAAAATATATTTCTAAAACATTAATAAATTCAAATACTATAATATATAATCATGAAAATAGAATACAAAAATTAGAAGAAACATTTAATAAATTAGAAGTTAAAAAAGAACATTTATTCTTTGAAGGACAAATATATGACGCATATTCATTATTAATAGAAATACTAAGTGTTGCAAAAGAAGAAATAATTATAATAGATAATTATGCTGGTAGAGAACTATTTGATATATTAAGAGATGTAAAATGTAATATAAAAGTAATTACAAAAAATACAAGTGAAGAATTGATAAAAAAACATAATAAACAATATAACAATGTAAATGTAATACAAAATGATACATTTCATGATAGATTCATAATAATAGATAGAAAAATATTATATCATTCAGGAGCAAGTTTTAAAGATTTAGGAAAAAAGTGTTTTGCCATCAACAAATTAAATGATAATGAAATATTATCAAATTTAATATTAAAATTAAATTTATTATATAAATAAAAGACAATGCCATAATAATTTGATAAAATAAATATAGTGGTGATTAGTATGAATGAACTAATAAATAATATAAAAGACAATACAATTTTAATTATTCCAGATAATATAAAAGAAGAAGTATTAAAAGAAATAAGAGAGTTAGATAGAAAATTAAATATAAAAATATTTAACATAGATGAATTTATAAAAAAATTAACAATAGATTTTAATGAAGAAACAATTTATCAAATTATGCTTAATTATAATATAAATTATTCTATTGCAAATCTTTATTTAAACAATATTAAATACGCCGAAGAAGATAGTAATAACTATAAATTACACAATCTTTTTAATATAAAAAATAATATAGACAAATATTTAATAAAAGATAATTTATTTAAAAAATTAATAAACAAAAAAGAAATAATAGTATATGGATATGACTATATTACAAAATATCAATATCATATATTAAAAAATGTTGAAAACATAAAAGTTATTAACAAAGAATATTATAATTACAATCATAATGTATATAAATTTAATACATTAGAAGAAGAAGTTATATTTGTAGCAGAAGAAATAAGTAAATTATTAAACAATAACATAGATATTAACAATATATTTATATCAAACATAGATTCAAATTATTATAAAGTAATAAAAAGAATATTTAAAATGTATAATATTCCAATAAACATAAAAGACACAAACAACGTATATCAAACAAATATAGGAAAATACTTTATAAATAATTTATCAAACAATATAGAAGAATTAATAAATTCCATAAAAATAAAATTTGATATGACTAACAAAAAAAATAGTGAAATATTAAAAAAAATAATAAGTATTCTTAATAAATTCTATTTTACAAAAGAATGTTTAAGTGTTAAAAGCAACATCATTGAAGTAATGAAAAAAACAAATTTAGAAAACACAAAATATAAAAATGCAATTAATGAAATAAGTATTATAGACAATATAATTGACGATAATAAATATATATTCTTACTTAGTTTTAATTTAAATAAATTTCCAATAACAATAAAAGATGAAGAATATATAAATGATAATATAAAATTTGATTATATGGAAAAAAGTTATGAAATGAATAATATAAACAAAGATTTGTATTATAAAGTCATATCAAGTATTAAAAATTTAACAATTACTTACAAGGAAAAACATCTAAATGAATCTTTTTATCCAAGTGTTTTAATTGATGAATATAAGATGAATGTTATTGATAAAAAAATAGAATATACTAATTATTCGAATGAACTAAATAAAGTATTTTTAACAAAATATTTAGATGAATTAATAAAATACAATAACAAAAATAAAAATACAAGTTTATTATACTCTAATTATGAAATAAATTATAATACTTACGATAATAGATATAAGATAATTAATAAAGAAAATTTATATAAATATTTAAATAATAAATTTAATTTGAGTTATTCGAATATGGATAAATACTATCACTGTGCTTTTCAGTTTTATATATCAAGTATTCTAAAATTAGATGAGTTTGAAACAAACTTAGGAAATTATATAGGAAATTTATATCATTATGTTTTAAGTAAAGCATTCGTTGATAATTTTGATTTTGATAAAACAGTAGACAATTATATAAAGAATAACCCATATCCAGAAAGTTTCAAAAATAAATATTTTATAACAAAAGTATTAGATAATTTAAAAAATGTAATAAAAACTATAGAATATCAAAATACTTTAGGAAACATGAATGAATCATATTATGAAAAAAATATAATTGTTGAAAAATCAGGAATTATCAACACTACATTTAAAGGATTTATAGATAAAATATTAAAAAAAGATAATAATGTTGTAATAATAGATTATAAAACATATTCAATTGATATAAAATTAAATTATTTACCATATGGATTATCTATGCAATTACCTGTTTACCTATACTTAACAAAAAATTATGATAAAGATATAGAAATAATAGGATTTTATATCCAAGAAATTTTAAACAATTCTAAATATAATAAGAAAGATAAAACTACATTAAAAGAACAACAGAAAGATTCATTAAAACTTAAAGGTTATACAATAGGAAATGAAAGTAAAATAGCAATATTTGATACAACTTATGAAAAAAGTGAAATGATTTATGGAATGAAACTATCCAGTAAAGGTTTTGATAGATATGCAAAAGTATTAACAGAAAAACAAATAAATAACATAATCGAATTAACAGATAATAAAATAAAGGAATGTATTAATAATATTGAAAATGCAAATTTTGAAATAAACCCAAAAATGATTTTAGGAAAAAATATAGGCTGTGAACATTGTAAATACAAAGATTTATGTTTCATGACAAATAGAGATATAAAAGAATTAGAAGAAATAAAAGATTTAGAATTTTTAGAACAAGTAGATTAAAACTATTTGTTTTTTCTTTACGTAAACTACATGTAGTTATTAATAAATATATTAAACAACTATGATAAAATTAAAATAGAGGTAAGAATATGAATAAAGTTATTAAATATTTTATAATAATAATCAACTTATATTGCATAATAGCATTATTTATTTATAGCAAAATATTTTATAAAAACTATATAAAAACTTCCAATATAAAAATTAGTTATAATAATATAGTTAACGAAAATGATGAATATTTAATAAATGTAAAATACGCTAATCCTAAATCTAAATTATATTGTTCTATAGATAATAAAAATTGGATAGATATAAATAATTGTAATATCAAATTAAAAAAAGGTGATTATACTATATATGTAAAAAATAATTATATGACCATTAATAAAGAATATAAAGTTGTAGAAAAATATGAGGGAACTATTAAGAGTAACATAGATATGTTAGAAGAATACTATTTAGCATTAAATGGAAACAAAAAAATAGAATTAAAATTTGATTATCCAGAAAATTTTGATAAAACATATAAATGGATAATAGAAAATGAAGACATTATAAAAATAGAAAATGACACAATATATGGTCTAAAAGCAGGTAAAACAAACATAACAGTAAAGTTAAATGATGGAAATAAAAAAATTTTTAAAATAATTGTCACAAATTTAATAGTACCACTACACATAGATGAAAAAAAACAAACGTTAACATGTAATAGATATACTGAAGAAGAAAATGAAATTTTAGATAAAATATTAGCATCGCGTGTGAAAGAAGCAGGAGAGGGAACTAGAGGAGGTGTTATTGCAGCAGCAAGATTTTTAACTTTAGAATTCCCATATAATATAAGCTATTTTGCAGAAAATGGTAGACTTAAAAATCATGGATTACAATCCACAATTGATGGAGAAGGAAGATTTTATCATAAAGGTTTGTATCTTTCTAGTTTAAAAAATAAAGACTTATTATCTAATGCTAGTACTCTAACAGGACCTAAACCATGGGGATGTTCACTATATAGTATACCAATGCAAATTTATCAAGCTAACGGACTGGATTGTAGCGGTTTTGTTACATGGGCTATGTATAATGGTGGATTTGATGTAGGTGATGTTGGAGCAGGAGATTATAAAGAATTAACAGATGAATTATCAGACCTTGGACCACATAATAAAATTACTTTTGATTTTATGAAAACTGGCAAATATAAAGTAGGAGACTATATCGCAAAAAATGGACATGCTGCATTAATTATTGGAATAGATGATAATAATATTTACACAGCAGAATCGCTAGGAAAAGGACTTCGAGCAAAAACATACGAAAGATATAATGGTATAGTCTACAATCCAATATTAGATTATACAATAGATATGGATAACATATATCCAAATGGAGAAGGAAATTATCAAATAATGTGGAACTAAAAAATACAGACGTAATAATCTGTATTTTAATCTGCATATTTACTAGTTAAATTAAAATGTTCTTCTAAAGTAATCCAATCACCATTATTATATAACTTAGTAGCCAAATCTTCACCAACGTATCTCAAATGCCAACTTTCATATTTATAACCGGTTATACTTTCTTTACTTTTTGGATATCTAAGAATAAATCCATATCTCCAAGCATTTTCATTAACCCATTTACCCTCACTAGTATATTGAAAATCATCACTAATACTATTTAAATCAAATGCAAGTCCTGTTTGGTGTTCAGAATAGCCTGGTCTAGCACTATAAGTATCAGCAGCAAGTTTACCATCTCTATTAACATACTTATTATATAAACTTTCTTGTAAACTATAACTTCTATAACCACTCTGTATCCAAATATTCATACCCAAACTAGCCATATCAGCTTTCATCAATTTATATTTTTCATAAGCATCAACATTTATACATTCACTACAATAATTTAAACCAGTCGCATCCTTATATGTATTTGTTGGAACATAATCTTTTGGTAATGGATAAGATTTATTAACAATTAATATTCCATCAATAATTTTTAATCCCTCTGTATTACTAGAAACACTAACATCCTGCTTCTTTTTTGTAGTAGTTGTCTTCGTAGTGCTAGTTGTAGTTGTAGAAGTTGTTGTACTAGAAGTAGTACTTGTTGATGTAGTAGAAGATGTTGTTCTATTATCTTTTTTCTTTATTGTATTACCAATCTTAACATCTTTATTATTATTTACATTATCTATCAATTTAATTCCTCCTACTTTTAAAATATAAAAAATAAGAAAAATTATTACAGCAATCAAAATCTTATTAACAACATTTCTATTAAATTTAAAATTAGATTTAACTAAAGCAACTACAATAACAACAATAGGTAAACAAACACCAAATAAATAAAATATAATATTAAATAAATTTTTCATAAACACTCCTAATTATTAATATGATGATGAACTTCTGGACTACTTTCATCAAGACCTAAGAAAGTATAACCATTTTCCAACCCATAATTTATTATTTTTCTAACACTTTCTATGTTAGCCTTCTTTATATCATGCATTAATACAACTGAATTATCATGTTTTTCTATTTCATCAATAACATTTTGATATATCTTTTCTGAATCTTTATATTTAGTATCAGTACTATCAATATTCCAATCAAAATAAATATAACCTTTATCAATCATAGTCTTAGCAATATCACTTACAACACCTTTATTAAATCTACTAATTGTATTACTACTTCCACCAGGAAATCTAAACATTTTAGTATAAGTACCAGTTTGTTCAAATATTATTTGATTCATTTGATTAAAATCATCAACATAATTATCAACACTTTCATATATTTTGCCATAATTATGACTATATGTATGTACTGCAATTGAATGGCCGTTTTCATATTCTTTCTTTATCAAATTTTGGTAGCTACTAAATTGATTTGTAACAAAGAATGTTGCCTTTACATTATATTCGTCTAAAACATTTAATATACTTTCAGTATAACAGCCAGGTCCATCATCAAAAGTCAAATAAATAACTTTCCCATTCTTAGGTATCTTACTTATATCACTATAAACTATGACTTTTCTAGAAATAGTATTCTTATTTCCAAATGTATCAACTACACTATAACTAATATTATACTCTCCATCTTTGTTTGTATCAACATTATTTATAACATTTACTTTATCAGTAATATCACCATCACAATTATCACTAGCAGTATAACCTCTATCTTTATATTCTTGATTTTTATATACATAAACTGTATCACCACCAACTAAATTAATTGTTGGCTTTTCATTATCTTCATATTCAATATTACGTATTTTAGTTCTTTTATTACCAGAACTATCAACAACACTATAATATACTTTACTATTTCTTACTTCTACTTCTACTTTATCGGTAATATCGCCATCAACATTATCGTAAGCACTATACCCATCTTCAATATATTCCTTATTAGGACAAATAGATTTCTTAGTATTTTCTAATTTAATTATAGGACTTTCATTATCAACATATTTAATTTCTCTAGTTATTACTTTATTATACTTACCATACTTTATATTATAATTTAAAAAATATTTATTATCTTTCTTTTCTTCATATTTATTAACTTTAACTCTGTCACTTAAATCTTTACAAAATATTTTTATATATTTATTACAATATTCTGCCTTAAAACCCTCATCTTTATATGTACTACCAACATTCAATTCTTTATATTCTTTACCAATTAATGTAAAATATACTTTTTTAGGTCCCAAAATTATAGACAAACAAAAAATTATTCCAACTAGAAAAGAAAGTATTATTACGTATTTTGTTTTCATACACCCTCACTTTACTATATAGAATAATTAACAATTATTAAGATTCACTTATTATTATAAAAGCTCCAAAAGTTTCTATAATTATGCTCGTTACTAACATTAATGTTATAGCTGTATCACTTAAAAATTCTCTATCTACAATTCTATTTGCTATCAAAGAAATTATTAGTGCTACCAATCCTAATATAGCTATAATAACACCTATTGGAAGTAAACTATTTTTCTTTTTATTTTTAACATATTTAGCATTTTCTAACTTAGTAATATTATTAATTTCTTCTACTATATCTTTTTCATTTTTTTCTTGTTCACTAATATTATTATCTTCAATATTTACATAATTATCAGGAAATTCTATCTTTTCATCTAAATTAATTATTTTTTCTTCTACTATTATATCTTTTTTTGTAACTTCTTTATTTTCTACTTTCTTTGTAGTATTCTTTTTAGTTGTATTCTTTTTAGTATTATCACTAACTTTTTTTACACTTTTATTATTAGTAGAACTTTTTGTACTAGCTTTCTTACTATCATTACTATTTTTAGTATTAATACTTTTTTTATTAGTAGAATTTTTTTTCACTGAAGTATTTTTAGTAGTAGTTTTTTTAGTTGTATTACTATTATTAGTTGATTTTTTCTTAGTCGTATTTTTAATTTCTTCATCTTTTTTATTAGCCATACCATATCACCTAATATCATTATAGATAAAAACACCTATTTTTTCAACTAAAAAATTGTAATTTTTATTTATTTTTCATATAATTAATTGACTAAAAAAAAGAATTGTGTTTTATTATTGTTAGGAGATGATATAATGAAAAAATATTTTAAATGTTTTATACTTGCATTAGTTATGATAATGTTATCAATTATAACTGTTAATGCAAAAAGTTCAAAGGATTTATTTCAAGCTGGAGATAAAGTTTCTATTGATGAAAAATTAGATGGAACATCTTTTATTGCTGGAAATGAAATCAATGTTAATAATATAATTGATGGAATTAGTTTTGTTGCTGGAAACAAATTAACTTTCAACGCAAATCAAGAATATGTTATAGGTGCTGGAAATGAAATAACTATAGAAAAAGATATAGAAAAGGATTTATTCTTAGCAGCAAACGATATTAAAGTTAATGGTAATGTTCTAAGAGATACTTATTTAGCAGCAAATACAATTACAATAAATGGTAACCTTAATAGAAACAGTTATGTTTATGCTAGTGAAGTTACTTTAAAAGGTACATTTAATGGTAACGTAACAGTTTATGCTGCTAATATAAATATTGAAGGAGCAAAAATAACTGGTACACTAAAATATAATAAAGATGCAGTTATAGATGGTTTAAATGACACTATCAAAACTAAAGTATATAATTCTACTTCAAATAAAATGACATTTAAAGAATATATTTATGCTATAGTTTCAAAATATGTTCACATAACTATGTTAGCAATAGTATTAGTATTTGCTTGTGAAAAATTATTTAAAAAATCTTTAAAACAAACAGAAGATTTAACTACTAAAAAAACTGCTATTCTTTGTGGAAAAGGTTTCTTATTATTAATTGGTGTTCCAATGGTAGCATTAATGTTATTAATGACTGGTATATTCTCATCAGTAGGTGTAATAGGTGGAATAATTTATGGTATTTTAGTTTACATTGCAAACATATTTACAGCTTATACAATAGCACATAAACTAGATAAGAAATATTTTAAAAAGAATATGAATAGTTATATCTTAATGATAGTAGGTTTATTTATAATTTATGTTTTAAGTTATATACCATATATTGGTGGATTTGTATCATTATTAAGTCTATTATTTGGATTAGGTATATCTGGAAATATGATTATAGAAATGAAAAAGTAATTAAAGAAGCATCATTTGTTTCTTTTTTTATGTTATGAATTCCGACTAATTTAAAGTGAATCTATTGACTAATTTAAAGTGAACCTATTGACTAATTTAAAGTGAACCCCTTGACTAATTTAAAGTCAAAAGAAAAAAGGCCACAATTTATGGCCTTAAATTAATTATTTAGTAATATAAAATTCTCCATTATTATTAACATCAATGTTGACATTACTTCCAAAAACAATTTCATCATTAATTAATGCATTCGCTATTAAAGTTTCAATATTTCTACTTACATAACGTTTAATAGGTCTAGCACCAAAATTAATATCAAAACTATTTTCAATAATAAATTCTTTTGCTCTGTCACTTACAGTTAGAGTTAATTGTTTATCTCTTAAACGTAATTCAATATTTTTAATAATATTGTTAAGAATTTCATGAACTACTTCTTTATCAAGTGGTTTAAATACTATAATTTCATCAATTCTATTAATAAATTCAGGTTTAAATGTATGTCTAATAGCCTCATCAACTTTATCTTTATAATTATCATCATTATTTAAAATATATTCACTACCTAAATTACTAGTCATAATAATGATTGTATTTTTAAAATCTACAGTTCTACCTTGACCATCAGTTATACGACCGTCATCAAGTATTTGAAGCAATATATTAAATACGTCTTTATGAGCTTTTTCTATTTCATCAAATAAAACTATACTATAAGGATTACGTCTAACAGCTTCGGTTAATTGACCGCCTTCATCATAACCAACATATCCAGGAGGAGCTCCAACTAAACGTGAAACACTGTGACTTTCCATATATTCACTCATATCAATTCTTATCATGTGTTTTTCATCATCAAATAATTCATATGCTAGAGTTCTAGCAACTTCAGTTTTACCTACACCTGTAGGACCTAAGAACATAAATGAACCAATTGGACGATTAGGGTCTTTAATGCCAGCGCGGGCACGTTTTATAGCTTCACTAACAAGTTCCAAAGCTTCATCTTGACCTTTAACACGTTTTTTCATATTTTCATATAAATGAATTAATTTATCTTTTTCTCCGCCAACAAGTTTAGCAACTGGAATATTAGTCCACTTAGAAATAATTTTAGCAATAGACTCATCATCAACAACATCACTTAATATTGAACGTTTATTGCTGTTATTCAATTCTTCCAATTCACGTTTTAATTCTGGTATAACACCATGACGTAATTTAGCAGCAGTTTCTAAATCATAATTATTTTCAGCAACCTCTAATTCATAAGACTTTCTTTCAATTTCTTCTTTCTTTTTAGAAATCTTATCATTAATAATTTTTTCATCTTCCCAATCATTTCTAAGTTGTTTTTCTCTAACTTTTAAATCTTCAAGCTTTTTATCAATCTCAATAACTCTATTCTTACTTAGTTCATCTTTTTCATGTTTTAAAGCTTGTTTTTCAACTTCTAATTGCATTATTTTTCTAGATAGAGTATCAAGTTCAACAGGAACACTTTCCATTTGAACTTTAATAGTAGCACAAGCTTCATCAACTAAATCAATTGCCTTATCTGGTAAAAATCTACTAGTTATATATCTATCAGATAATGTTGCAGCAGCAACTAAAGCTTTATCTTTAATACTTACACCATGGAATACTTCAAATCTATTTTTTAATCCACGTAGTATTGTAATTGTATCTAATACAGTAGGTTCATTAACCTGTATCTTTTGAAAACGTCTTTCTAGCGCTCCATCTTTTTCAATATATTTTCTATATTCATTTAAAGTTGTAGCACCTATACAATGAATTTCACCACGGGCAAGCATAGGTTTTAACATATTACCAGCATCCATTGCACCTTCTAATGCACCAGCACCAACTATCATGTGAATTTCATCAATAAATAAAATTATTTCACCATTACTGTCTTTAATTTCTTTTAAAACAGCTTTTAATCTTTCCTCAAATTCACCACGATATTTAGCACCAGCAACTAAAGCGCCCATATCAAGTTCCCAAACATGCTTGTTCTTTAAACTATTAGGTACATCTCCCTTAACAATTCTAAGAGCAAGGCCTTCAACGATTGCGGTTTTACCAACACCAGGTTCGCCAATTAAAACTGGATTGTTTTTAGTTTTTCTAGATAAAACACGAGTTATATTACGTATTTCATCATCTCTACCTATAACTGGTTCAATCTTACCATCCATAGCTAGTTTAACAATATCTCGTCCATATTTTTCAAGTGGTTTCTTTAAATTCTCTTCATAAGGATTTTGTTCCATAAATATTCCTCCATTTCTAATAAATATTATACTCAATAATTAGCACTTGTCAAGTGATAGTGCTAACAAAATAAAATTACTTGACAATATACCAATTTATGGTAATATTAAAGTGTAAATAACACTTGTTATTTAAAAAGGGGAGATTAAATATGAGTGCTGTAAAAATAAAAAAAGAAGATCTAATAAAAGGGTCAATAAAAATAATAAGAGATGAGGGCGACAGTAATTTATCTGCAAGAAATTTAGCTAAAGTAGTAGGATGTTCTACTCAACCAATATTTAGATTATTCACGAACATGGATGAATTAAAAAGAACTGTATATGATGATGTTTATGAACTTCAAAAAAAATACTTATTAAAAGGAAATGAACATCAAGTACCATTTATTGGAGTAGGATTATCCTATATAGATTTTGCTACAAAAGAAAAGAATTTATTCAAATTCTTATTCATGTCATCATTTACGAAATATAATAACATATTAGAAATGGCGGATAATGATGATGGAAAAAAATATACAGAAATGATAATTAAATCTACAGGATTAAGCCCAGAATCATCAAAACAAATATATATTAATACATGGCTAATTATACATGGTATCGCTTCTATGATGGCAACAACAAATTCAAAATTAACAAAAGATGATATAGAAACAATTATATTTGATGCATTCAAAGGATACAGACAAGTATTAATGAATAAAGAATTAAACACAAAATACAAAAAAGCTAGCTAATTGAAGCTAGTTTTTCTATAAGTTCATCATAACTCAAATTATCTATTATAATTTCATTTTTATTATTTTTAATTAAATATTTATAATTAAAACTTTCTATAGTATACTTACTTTTACCACTATAATTTATTTCAGAAATAAATCCCATATTTCTTAAATTTAAACATAAACTAAAATCATCAAACAAAATATTATAATCAATTATTCTTTCAATATCTTTCAATAAATTTTTTCTATATAATATGTCTATTAATCTTTCTAAACCAATCGCAAATCCAATAGCATTTATTTTTTTACCATCGTCAGTTTTAACAATGTTATTGTAACAACCTCCACCACAAATTGTATTAGCACATCCAAGTTCCTCAATATTTGTTTTTATTTCAAATACTATATCAGTATAATAATTAAGTCCTCTAACTAGATTTTTATTCACAACATAATTTATATTTAATGTATCAAGCATTTTCAAAATCTTATCAAAATTATATTTTGACTTTTCATTAATATAATTTTCAATTTTTGGAGCATTTAATACTATATCAGAACGTTTATCAATTTTACAATCCAATATTCTAATAGGATTCTTTTTAAATCTTCTTTTACAATCATCACATAATTCATTTATATAAGGTTTAAAATATTTCTTTAAAGCAATTTCATATTTGGTTCTATTCTCATAACTTCCTAAATTATTAATATGAACTTTAATTTCTTTTAATCCTAAATTTTTTAAAATTCCAACAGCTAAACTAATTATTTCAACACTTGAATAAATTGAATTATTATTAAACATTTCTACACCAAATTGTTGAAATTCTCTATATCTACCATTCTCTATTTTTTCATGTCTAAACATAGAACCATAATAATAAAACTTTTCAACATTATTATTTTTATATAATTCATTTTCAAGATAGCTCCTAATTACTCCGGTTGTTCCTTCAGGTCGAAGAGAGATGTCATCATTATTTTTATCTATAAAATTATATAATTCTTTAGAAACTACATCAGTATTTGTCCCAATTAATTCATGATATAAAGAAGTATCTTCAAAAATAGGAGTCCTAATATATTTAAAATTATAAATAGTACAATTTTTTATTATCTTATTAATAACATATTGCCAAGCAATACCATGACTACCATATATGTCATATGTACCATCTTTTTTAGAAAAACACATATAATTCTCATCCCCTTTCTTAAAAGCACGGAAAATGATTATAATAAAATTTAAACGATTTGTCAAATAAAAAATATTTTGATATTATAAAATAGTGATGAAAATGAAAAAGAAAGATAAACTTAAAATATTATATGAAGATAAATCAATAATTGTTATATCTAAACCAAGTAATTTATTAACAATAGGAACCAATAAGGAACATAATAATACACTATACAGAAAAGTATCAGAATATGTAAAAAAACAACATAAAACTAATAAAATATTTATCGTACATAGATTAGATAAAGATACTAGTGGAATAATAATATTTGCAAAAACAGAACAAGCAAAAAGAATACTACAAAGAAATTGGGATAAATTTAAAAGAAAATATATAGCATTAGTAGAAGGAATAGTAACAAAAGAAGATACTATTAAAAATTACTTAGCAGAAACAAAATCATTAAAAACTTATATTACAAATGATAAAAAAATTGGGAAACTAGCAATAACGAAATATAAACCAATAAAAAGTAATAAAGAATACACTTTATTAAATATTGAAATATTAACAGGAAGAAAAAATCAAATAAGAGTTCATATGGAAAATATTAATCATCCAATTGTAGGAGATAAAAAATATAATTCAAAAAAGAATCCAATAAGAAGAATGTGTCTACATGCAACATATCTAGAATTTATACATCCAATAACAAATAAAAAAATAATAATAGAAGATAAATATCCAACTATATTTGACAAATTAATTAATAATTAATGTAAACAATAAAATAAATATATTTTAAACAAGTAAAATATGATAAAATTATGTTAAGAAATGGAGAGTACATATGAAAAATACCAATACACTTTTAAAAGAATTAAATGATATGATAGAAAATAAAAAGAATAATATAAAAGATACTAAAAACAATAAAAATATAGTAACTAAAGCATTTGAAATATTATCAAGTTTAAAAAAAGAAAATAACGTAGAGGCAATCAATGAATTTGAAGAGGCAATGAATAATAAAGAAAATGGAATCCAAAAAGAATATTCAAACAAGAATTATGATGGAGCAATAAACAGATTAAAAGGTTTTATAAATAAATATAATAAGAATAAAGATAATATATTATTTATTGATAAGGAAATTATTACAGAAATTTTAAGTTCAAAAATGTATTCTGGAATAGAAATAAATAATATAAATGAAAAAATAAAAGAATATGAAACTAATATTGAAAAAAATAAAGAAAATATTGACCCTAGTAAATATAATGAGTATAAAGAAAATTTAAAAGATTTAGTATCTTTAAAAAATAAAATATTTAATTTATTTGACGAGTTAATAAAAATAGTTGGAAACAATATAGAAGATAATGAGTATTGGACAAAAGAGGCTGTTAAAATAGAATCAGAAATTAAAGAAAAATATGGAGAAGAAGTATCTTCAAAATTAGTAAATAAAGTAAATGATATCAGTAAACACTACTCAAATGCTCTTCATTATGAAAATATTATTGAAGTAAATGAATATTATGAAATATCAGGAATAAACAAAAATAATAATAAAGAAGATATAAAAGAAGATAACATAGAAACAGACACTAATAAAAATACCAACACAGAAGCAATAAATAATGATATTCCTAAACTAACAGGTGAAGTATTAGAAGAAGAAAATGATAAAAAAGAAGAAATTAAAGAAGAGAATAAAGAAGGAAAACCACTTGGATTAGAAGGTAAAGTTGAAGAACCTGAAAAAGACAAAAAACCTATAAAGAAAAGATGTAAAGTAAAGAAAGTAATAAAAGATGCAAAAGAATGGTTTGAAAAACACCCTGTAATAAAAAGAATAGTTTTAGGATTGGCATTATGTTTAACAATACATATGGGACTATCTGCATTAATGGTAGTAAACAGTGCATTATGGACAGCTCTAGGTGGAAAAGGAGCAATGTGTGGATTCCTTCATATGGTAAATCTAGGTTTATCAAAAGTAACAACTTTAGGAACATTCAAATATGTTGCAGAGAGTGGACATTACGTTAATGCAGCAGGAAGCGTACTTTATGAAGCAGTTGCACCAAAAATAATAGAAGCATTAACTGAGTTAGCGATTTCAATACCATTATCTAAACATATAATAAATAAAATAAAAAATGTAGGTAAGAAACAAGAACAACCAAAAGAGCCTGAAAATAAAGAAGAGCCAAAAGATAAAAAAATAGAAGAATTAGAGCAAAGAATAAAAGAACTTGAAGAAAAGTTAAAACAAAAAGACAACGAAATAAATAATTACAAAGATAAATATAAAACTGCTCTAACTACAACTAAAGAATCATTATTATTACAAGAAAAAAACAAACAACAAAATTATAATGCAGATGATTTCTTAACACAAAATGATATCGAAGCAAGAAATAAAAGAAAATATAAATTATTAGATGACTTATTAAAAGCAAAAGAAGAATATAAAAATAATCCAACAGAAGAAAATAAAATTAAAATAGAAAAACTGCAAGTTAGAATTAATAATCTAGAAAATAGTAAAAACTATGTAGAAGATAAAATAGAAAAAGGAAAAGGAAAATAAAATGGAAAAAGAAACATTAATAACATTAGACGATAACACTGAATATGCTTTATTAGATGAAACAACTATAGATGATACAAAATATTTCTTTGCAGTAAGAATAGACCCAACTACAAAAAATCCAACAACCGAATATGAAGTATTTGAAGAAGAAGTTGATGGCGAAGACATATATATGAACGCAATAGATGAAAGCGATTTCAAACAAGCAATACTATTAGATTTCACTAATAATTATATGAATACAGTAATGGATATAATGGATGATAAGACTGAATAGTCTTTTTTCTTATAAAATGTTAAAAAAATGTAAATAGAATATTTAAAATTATACATTAATTTAATGAATTATTTAGTTTTTTAAATAAATATGTTATTATTTTATAGTAGGAGAGGATAAAGTTTATGGCAAAATATGTATGTGATTTTGATAAAGTGAATAATACAATAAAAAAATTAAATAATTACAAAGATAATATTTCAAAATCAATAAAAAAATACAATGAAGAAATAGATAATATAGCATCTGGATATCAAGGTACTGCAAGAGATATTATGATACAGAAAATAAATATGAATATAGAAAACATGAAAAAAATAATAGAAAATATAAACAATATAATAAATCATATTGAAAAAAGTAGTAAAAAAATTTATGAAGCTGAAGAAAAATTATCCTCACTAAAAATATAGGTGGTATTATGAATTTTAACGTAGATGATTATGAAATATTTGATTTATTAAAAAGTAGTAATTCAATAGAAGATATGTATTTTAACATAAATCTAAACTCTATAAAAAATGAAATTATGGATTTATGTAGCGAAGAGTATTTTTATGGACCAATATCAAATAATGTGAAAGAAAGTTACAATAAAATAGATAAAGAAGCTAAAAATATTATTAATCGTTTAAAAAATATTTCTTCATTAAGTACTAATTTTAAATTTAATTATAAAATTGCTGATAAAAATGCTAGTAATAGGAGTTAGAAATGAATTTTAATTATGAAATAGATATTTCCAATATTTTTAATAAATGTAACGAATTAACATATAGCATTTCAGATAATGTTTGGAGTGGACAATCTAAAGAAAATTTTCTTAAACAATTTGAAAATTTTATAAATGAATATAAAGTAACTATGGAAAAACAAGTGGAATTATTGAATTCAATAAACGTAAAATATTCAAAATATATAGAAGAAAAAAAAGAATTAGAACAAAAAAATAAAATGCTTAATACTTATACAAATCAACTTAACAAATTAAAAGATAATATTTTAGATAATGTTGTAGCCATTAAAATAAAACATGACATTAATAATTTAAAAATATATATTGATAATAATCTAAAAAAAATAGAAAATATAAAAAAACAAATAATTGAAGATATAGAGCAAATAAAAAAATTAGGAAAAAATAAGAATATTTTAATAACTGGAATTACTATTCCTGAAAGAAATGATGCGCCTGTTACTACAGATGGAGTATCTAGCAAGTGGTATAGTAGCGACGATAACTGGTATTGGAGAGGTGGAAATATTAACCAATGCACGGGCTACGCTTTTGGAAGATTTAATGAAATAGCAGCAGCAAATGGGTGTAGAATATTAGATAGCAATAAAAGTATGGGGAATGGGAAAGATTTTTATAGCGTGGGTACATCATACGGATTTAATACTTCTAATAAAATAGAGGATATACAAAATGGTGACACAATATCTTGGGCTTATAGTAACGCTCCATACGGACACGTATCAGTAGTAGAAAATGTTACAAAAAATAAAAATGGTGAAATAACTTCAATAACAATATCAGAAGGAAAAATGTATAATGGCACAGGTGCAATTAAATACAAAAAAACAACATATACAGGCCCTAATGCACTAAATGATTTAAAAAATCGTTCAATAAGACGTGGAAGTGAAAGTATATTCCAAGGATTAGTTCACCAAACAAAAAATAAGGAGTAGAATTATGATTAAGTTTTTAATTGATACAGAAAATATGAATATAATAAAAGATAAACTTAAAATAATTGATAATGATTTTTGTGATTTTTCAAACGATTTGAATAGTATATCTATAGGAGACGATGAATTTGATTTTAAAGGAGCGATTAATTCAATTATTGGAAATGCTGAAATATGTTCACAAAAGATTAACACTGCAATAAATAACTTAAATGAAATAGTAAATACACATACACAAATTCAAAATTCTAGTAGTTTAGATTTAGAATTTATTAATAATTATAATTTTTCAAATGTTCAAAATACTAATACAAAACAGCATAATGAAAAATATGTTGTGAAAAAAGGAGATACCTTATCACATATTGCACAAAAATATAATTTAAGAGTAGAAGATATTGCTAAAGCAAATAATATAAAAAATGTAAATTTAATAATTACAGGTTCAGTATTAAATATTCCAAATTCAAAAAATAAGAAAAAAGAAGAAAAAATTGAAGTATTGAATGTTAACACTAAAATGAACAATAAGGTACAACAAGAAAATAATAATCAAAATAATTATACATATAAATCCGTTGGTAACTTTAAGGTGACTAATAATAACAAAAAATATAATTTGAGTTCTGAAGAGTACAATGTTTTATGTGCAATTGTTGCTGCAGAATGTGATAAATCATCAGATGATGCTTTAGCAGTGATTTCAGTAATTTTAAATAGGTGTGAAAATAGCGCTTGGATTAACTCTCATGGTACATCTCCATACAAACAAGCAACTGCAAAAAATCAATTTGTAGTATTTCAAGAGGGTTATTACAAAAAATATTTGGGAGATAATTGTCCTAAAAATGTAAAACAAGCTGTTAGCGATGCTTGTAATGGAATAAGAAATAACAAATTTTTATCTTTTAGGTCTAACTCATCAACAGGATATAGCAATAACTTAATAACAACAAGTGGTAATAGATATAAATAATGTAAAAAAATGTAAACATAAAATATAATAATCAAAATATTATGATATAATCTAATTAACATAGGAGGTAATATTTATGAACAATGGCTTACATGCTGAAACTGAATCTATTTATCAAGAAGGCAACAATACAATAAATAATTCTGAAAATTTTTCAAATTTGATAATGAATTTAAACGACAATGTAAACGAATTAATGGGAATATGGAATGGACCCTCTGCAAATATTTTTAAATCTGAATGTGATAGACAAATTGTAGAATTAAGAGAATTTAATAATATATTAAATACAATGGGACAAAATATTGTTAAAGGTTCTCAAATGCTAGATGATGCAGAAAATCAAAATATTGCAGATGCAAAAAAACTATTTTAGGAGGTAAATATGAACGAGTTTGAACAAAAAGATTTTGCCAGCGCTAGAGCATATGCAGAGTCAATAAAAAATGCCGCTGATAATATCTTAGAAATATTTAATGATATAGATAATTCCATGAAAAGATTGTATGGTGAATTTTGGCAAAGTAGCGGAGCAGACGTTTCCAATGGAAGATATCAAGAGCTTAGAACTAATTATGAAAATTTTTATAACAAAGTTATAGCAATGAAAAATCATATAGATACTGTAACTAGCAGAAATGAAAATACTGACTCATCAGTAGGAAATATGTTGGGAAATATATAAAACAATAAAAAAATCTTATTGTTTTTTTTATTATAGTACTTTATAATTATAATAGATAGAAAGTAGGAAAACTATATGAAGTTCATTATCACAAATAGAAAAAAATTATATGTTAATGATATTGTGGAATACAATGAAAATTGGATAAAAGACAATAATGAAAACAATATAGTAAAAATTAATTATGCCAACAACGAATTTATAGGTTATTCTAATAAAAGATATAAATTTTGTGATAATGATGTTCAGGATAAAGAAGTAGAAAAACTAAAATTAATTAGTGGAAATCAATATAAAATAAATGACGTAGAAGAAAACAATGACATAACGCTTTATGTTTTAAATGAAAACAAAATAGAAACAAAGATTTTTTTTGTTGATGTAAATTTCAGTATTTCAGGAAATTCATCTGTTAGTTCTGAAATTATTATTAATAAAGAAGAATATAATTATTGTCAATTAAATTTTAAAAAAGATGGTAACAAATATAAACTTACCATAAAAGATAGTCCAATAACAATATATTTAAATAATGATGCAATTATAGAAGATAACATAGATTTAAAATTTGGAGATATCTTATTTATAGATGGTATATACCTAACAATAATTAATAATAAATTATTTATATATAATTATAATAATGATTTCATTGTAAAAAAATTAAAAGAAATTATTAAAGATAATTATCAATATGAAAATTATATTGAAAAAAATGTAAAAACAAATAATAATACTAAATATAAAACATTTAAAAGAGTACCAAAAATACAGAGAAAAATTGAAACTAAAACATTTAACATAGATTCTCCTAGTCAAGTAGAATTAAAGGAATCTATGCCATTATTTTACACGATGTTACCAATGTTTATGATGTCTATGACTTCGCTAATATCTGTTGCAAATATAATTGATGGAGTAACATTAAAAGAAAAAACATTTGAAGAAAGTATACCAAATTTAATTATATCAGGCAGTATGATTATAGCAATGCTAGCATACCCAATATTGATTAATATATATTCTAAACGAAGAGAGAGTAAAAGAGAAATAAAAAGAATAGAAGAATATAAAGATTATATTTATGAACAAAAAAGAAAAATACTAGAAGAAATGGAATTTCAAAAGAATATTCTTTTAAACAATTATTACGATACAAAACGTTCAGTAGATATAATCTTAAATTACAATAATGAATTATGGGAAAGAAAAAAACATTTTGAAGATTTTTTATCTATTTCACTAGGTAGTGGTAACGTTAAACCACAAATAGAATTAAAAATACCAGAAGAACATTTTAGTATAGATAAAGATAAGTTAAGAATACAACTTCTTAAATTAAAAGAAGAAACAAAATACATAAAAGATGCGCCTATTGTATTTGATTTTCAAAAGAACAATATTTCATCTTTTATTAGCAAAGATACTGAAATTATATATAAGTATGTAGATAGTTTCTTAATAAGGTTATTTGCAGTGTGTTCACCTTTTGACCTTAAAATTGCTATATTTACAAATAAAGAAAACAAAAAATATTGGTGGAAATATTCTAATTTGCCATATTTATGGAATAACTCAAATAATTTAAGATTTTTTGCAAGTGATAAAACTTCTTATTCAAAAGTTGTAAACTATTTAGATGAAGAATACAGATTAAGAAATAACAATATAGAAAATAAAGATAACTTATGCAAATACATTTTATTTATTGATGATACAACTGCTATAAAAAATATTCCAATTATTAATGAGATGATGAAACAAAACAATAATGATTTCATTATAATATTTTTAACAGACAATATAGATAAATTACCAAGCGAATGTAATAACTTTATATATTTAGATAAAGAAAAAAGTAAATATATTTCAAATGTTAATAAAGATTATATAGAAATGGATTTTACACCAGACTATATAAACTATGATTTTTCAGATTGTATTTTGAATTTATCAAATATAGATTTAGACTCTTTTTCAAATAAATATATTTTACCAAAAAAATATGGCTTTTTAGAAATGTATAATTCAAAAGACATACAAAGCTTAAATATAAATAGTATTTGGAATTCAAATAAAATAAAAGATTCATTAGCAGTACCAATTGGTATAGATGAAAATGGAGAAATAATTGATCTTGATTTACATGAAAATGCACATGGACCACACGGATTAGTTGCTGGTATGACAGGAAGTGGAAAATCCGAATTATTAATTACTTACATTTTGTCATTAGCAGTTAATTTCAGTCCATTAGATGTTCAATTTGTTTTAATAGATTATAAAGGTGGTGGATTGGCAAATACATTTTATAATTCAAATATAGGAATGATTTTACCTCATGTTATAGGAGTTATAACAAATATTGACAATGCTTTCATTAATAGAAGTTTAACATCATTAAATAGTGAAATTACAAGAAGACAAAAATTATTTGCTGAAATTAGTATAAAATATAATGAAGGTAATTTAGATATATATAAATATAAAGCCTTATCAAAAATATATAATGATATTCCACCACTAAGTCATTTATTTATAATTAGTGATGAATTTGCCGAGTTAAAAACTAAAAATCCAGAATTTATAGATAAATTAATTTCTATAGCCAGAATAGGTAGGTCACTAGGGATTCATCTTATATTAGCAACTCAAAAACCAAGTGGAATAGTTGATTCGCAAATATGGAGCAATTCAAAATTTAGAATATGTCTTAAAGTACAAGATAAAAATGATTCAAATGAAATAATAAATATACCAGATGCAGCATATATTAATGAAGTTGGAAGATTTTATTTACAAGTTGGATATAATGAATTATTTTTAAAAGGTCAAAGCGCATATAGCGGCGTAGAATATACTAATGATTCAGATGATGCAACAAATGAAAGCATAGATTTTATTAATAATTATGGAGAATCATTCTTTAAAGTATTTACATTTGAAAAAAAAGAAAAAAAGAATCTCGGTAAAGAAGTAAATAATATTGTAAAAGCCATAATAAACTATTCAAAGGAAAATAATTATAACATAAAACAATTATGGACAGAAATAATACCAAATAAAATATATTTTGAAGATCTTATTGTTAAATATAATTTTACAAAAAACAATAATATTAAAACAATAATAGGAGAATATGATGCACCAGATTCGCAAAAAAAAGACTTGGCTACTATTGAATTAATTGGTAAAGGCAATACAATTATTTATGGTATTATCGGGTCAGGAAAAGAATTAGTTTTAGAAACTATAACACATTCATTGATTAATTATTATAATTCAGATGAAATAAATTTATATTTGTTAGACTTTGGTTCAGAAACATTATCGCTGTTTAAAAATACTCCACAAGTCGGAGATGTAGTTTTCATAAATGAAAAAGAGAAAATAATTAATTTATTCAAATATATATCAAGTGTATTAAATGTAAGGAAAAAAATGTTTAGAGAATATAATGGAGATATTATTAATTATAATAAAGAAAACAACAATAAAATTTCAAATATTATAATAATAATCAATTTATTAGAAAATCTTTTTGATAATTATCCATCATTAGAAGAAGAATTTACTTCAATATTAAAAGAATGCAATCGATATGGTATTTCTTTTGTTGCAACAACCAATGGAATAAATGGCATTAGAAATAAAATTACACAATACTTTTTGCAAAGTATAGCACTAGAATTAAAAGATAAATATGATTATGCTAGCATATTTAATAAAAAAGTAAACGTTATACCAAATAAATATAAAGGTAGAGGAGTTATTTTATATGACAAGCCATACGAATTTCAAACATGTTTAATATGTAAAGAAGACATAGACGAAAATGATTATATAAAAGCACTCAATAAAAAACTTGTTAATGCCGGAAATGAAAAAGTTAAACGAATACCAGTTTTACCTGAAAAAGTAACTTTTGATATCATAAAAAACAAATTGATTAATAATAAAATAATTCCTATAGGAATAGAAGTTGAAAATTTAACAATATTAAATTATGAGTTTACAACAGAAAAAGTTAATGTAATAACTTCTATGGACAACAATTTTATGTATAATATGATACATAGTTTAGAAAAAAATATTATGTCATTTAAAAATAATACATTATTTATATTAAATTCAAATAAAAAATATAACAATATTAATAACTTAAATATTATAGATAAAGACTATTATATATTTATAAAAGAATTAAAAAATTACATAAAAAAATCTCCTTTAGAAATAACTACATACATTATATTAATAGGAATTTATGAAATATATAATAATTTCAGTATTCTCGAGAAAAAAGAATTTAAAAATGTATTGTCAGAATTAAATAAAAAAGATAATTTTTCTGTAATAATTGTTGATAACTATTATGATTTGAAAAAATTAGAATTTGAAGAATTTTATAAGGGATGTATAGATAATAATAAAGGCATATGGATAGGAAATGGAATTGGAGATCAAATGCTATTTAGAGTTAATAGAATACCAAGAGAATATAGAGATAATATAAATAATAGTTATGGTTTTGTTATAGAATCTGGCAATATAAAAAAAATAAAATTGATAGATTATTACGGTGATGAAAAATGATAGATAAGTTAAATATTCAAATAATTATTCCTTATATATATAAAAAATATGATTTATTAATACCAATCAATCAAACAATAGGTCAAACAATTTATACAATAATAAAAGGATTAAATATTTTAAATAATGACATATTTAAAGAAAATAATAGTTTAAATTTATATAATGCATTAGATGGGAAAGTATATAAATTAGATGAGATAATAAATGATACAGATATTAAAAATGGAAGTATTCTAATTTTGGCTTAAAAACACAATAACAAAAATACAATATTGTGTTTTTAATTGAATATAAAACTTATAAAACGTTAAAAAAATGTAAATAATAATAAAAAAGATAGATTATTGCAATTTAACATGTTATATTGATTATGAGGAAGTGAACTATGAATATAGAAGTAAACAATGTAAATATATTTTATATTATATTAATAACATTTATTTCATCATTAGTATTAGTACCATTAATAAGAGATATTGCAATACATATTAATGCAATGGATATACCAGACAAAAGAAAAGTACATAAAAAGCCTATGCCAAGATTAGGAGGACTTGCTATATTTCTATCATTCTTAGTAGGTTACATGTTTTTTGCTCCACTAACAACGCAAATGATATCCATACTAATTGGTAGTTTTCTTATTGTATTATTAGGAATAATTGATGATATCAAACCTCTCAAGGCTACAACCAAACTTTGGGGACAAATATTAGTGTCACTTATTCTAGTATTTTATGGTAATGTTTATATTAATGAATTATCATTTTTAGGAATGAATATAAATTTAGGATTATGGGCATATCCATTATCATTATTTATAACTGTTGCATGTATAAATTCTATTAACTTAATAGATGGTTTAGATGGTCTAGCTGCTGGTACTAGTTCAATATATTTTATAACAATTATTATAATTTCCATATTATTAGGAAGAACAGATAGTTTAGGATTTATACTTTGTCTCATAATGTTAGGATCTACTCTAGGATTCTTGAAATATAATTTTAATCCAGCTAGCATTTTTATGGGAGATACAGGAAGTATGTTTTTAGGATTTATGGTTGCAGTAATATCGTTATTAGGATTCAAAACAGCAACACTAACATCATTCCTTATTCCAATTTTAATATTATTTATACCAATATTAGATACATTATTAGCAATACTTAGAAGATTAATAAAAGGTGAATCTATTGGAAAACCAGATAAAGAACATGTACATTTTCAATTATTAAATAAAACTTCATCCGTAAAAAAAACAGTATTAATAATATATTTTATAAATGCATTATTTAGTGCAGTATCAGTTCTATATGCAATAGGTAAAACAAATATCGCAATTGCTTTATATTCATTATTAATGCTAATATCTATAATATTTATATTTAAAACAGATATTTTATATAAACACGACAAAACTAGCAAAAAATAATATGCTAGTTTTTAATTGCTTTATTAATCTCTTTCTAGTACAATATTGCTAGAAAGAAGTTGATATAATGAATAGCCTAATAGTTTACTTATTACCAAGTATAATTGGAATTAAAGTATATGAAGTATTAACAAAAAATAAAAATATTAAAGATATAATAATTAATTATTTATCACTAATACTATTATCAAACTTTATTTTAATGATTATACTTTATATAAAAAATAAATTTGAATATAATCTAACAGAATTTATAGAATCTAATATGTCATTTTCTATAAAATACATATTAATATCCATAGTTATAAATATAATATTAGGGTATATATATAGCATCATGAATAAAAATGTATCTTTTAAACTTGAAAGGATTAATCAAGATGAAAAAGGAAAAAAGGAATAATATTATATGTATTATATTAACTCTAATAGCGCTAATAATATTTTATACTTGTATATATATTAATAAAAATTTTAGTGGTTTTTCTTTTGAACAAATACTATATAGTGTAGTTAATAGTAAAGGAACTAGTATTAATGCATTAAAAGATGGAATAATATTTGTAACTATACTTACTATAATAACATTTGTTATTTTATATACAATAGTTAAATTAAATCATAAATATTTAGAAAATAAATATAGATTAACAATAAAAATAAAAAATAAAACTTATTTAATAGATGCATTATATTTAAGAAAGAAAAGATTGTTATTTTATTCAATACTTTTAATATTTATAAGCTTATATAATAGTTACACAAATTTAGGTATAAAAGAATATATTGAATTCCAAAATTCTAAGTCAACTTTAATAGATGATAATTATGTTAATCCCAAAGATGTTAATATAACATTTCCAGATAAAAAACAAAATTTAATTTATATATTTGTAGAATCTTTAGAAACTAGTGCTACATCCTTAACAAATGGTGGAGACGTAGAAAAATCATATATTCCTAATTTAGAAAATATTGCACTAAATAATATAAATTTTAGCAACAAAAATAATTTAGGAGGAGCAAAGAACTTAAGTCTAACTACATGGACGGCAGCAGGAATGGTAGCGCAAACTTCTGGAATACCTTTAAAAGTAATAGATGGAAATGAATATAGAGGTTATGGTGAATCTTTACCAGGCGCAACAAGTATAGGTGATATTTTAGAAGATAATGGTTATAAAAATTATTTATTATTAGGTTCTGATGCTTCATTTGGTGGTAGAAAAGATTACTTTACGTACCATGGAGATTATGAAATATATGACTTATATTATGCTAGAAATAATAAATGGATAGATAAAGATTATTATGAATGGTGGGGCTTTGAAGATAGAAAATTATTTTTGTTTGCAAAAACAGAATTAAAGAGAATTTCAAAGAATGAAGAACCTTTTAACTTTACTATACTAACTGCAGATACGCATTTTTATAATGGCTATCAAGATAAAAAATGTAAAAATGAATTTGATAGTGATTATGCTAATTCTTATTATTGTTTAGATGGTATGTTAAATAATTTTATTAAGTGGATAGAAAAACAAGATTTCTATAAAAATACTACAATAATAATAACAGGTGATCATTTAACAATGCAAAATGGTTTCTTTAATGAAGATAATTATACTAGAACTATTTATAATACTTTTATAAATTCAAAAATTACATCAAGTAATTACAAAAACAAATCATTTACAACACTAGATATGTTTCCTACAACTTTAGCATCTTTAGGAGTAAAAATTGATGGAGATAAGTTAGGTTTAGGTACAAATTTATTTTCAAACGAACAAACTTTAATAGAAAAATATGATTATAATTATGTTAATAAAGAAATAAAAAAGAAATCTTTTTATTATGATAATGTAATATTAGGTAATTCTTACTACGAAATGAAGAAAAAATAAAGAAAGAAATGATACAATGAGAAAAAATATATTAATTAGTGCCAATACATTATGCATTGGAGGAATAGAAAAATCACTAATAAATTTATTAAAAAATATTGATTTAAAAAAATATAATGTAGATTTAATATTAGAGCATGCAACAGGTGAATTACTAAATGAAGTCCCTACAAATATAAATATACTAGAATACAAACCCTATAATTTAAAAATAAAAATATTACAAAAAATACTAAATTTATTAAAACAAACAAGATACAAATTAACTTTAAAAAATGCATATGATATTTCTATATGTTATGCAACTTATTCTTATCCAGATAATTTTATAACAAGATTAGCAAGTAAAAATAGAATTTTATTTATTCATAGTGATTATACAAAATTATATAACGTAACAGAATTATTAGAATTTTTTAACACAAGACACATAACTGAATTTAATAAAATAATTTTTGTATCAAATGAATCAAAAAATAATTTAATAAAACATTACCCAAGTATTGTGGGTAAATCTATAGTTATTAACAACATAATTGATATAGAAAAAATAAAAAAACTATCAGAAGAAAAAATAGAAAATGTATTTAACAAAAAAGATATAAATTTATTATTTGTAGGAAGATTAGAAGAAAGTTCAAAAAACATAATGTTTCAACTATCAAAAATACAAGAATTAAAAAAAACATATAAGAACATAAAATTATATATAATTGGAGATGGACCGGATAAAGAAAAGTACATAAATTATATAAATGATAATAAATTAAATGATAAAATAGTTATGTTGGGGCAAAAAAGCAATCCATATCCGTACATTAAAAAGTGCGATTATTTATTACTAACGAGCAATTATGAAGGATATCCAGTAATATTTAATGAAGCAATTACATTAAAAAAAGATATAATATCAACTATTAAAATAAGTGATAATTATACCTGCATAGGAGATAATTTTGGCTTCTTAATTTCAAAAGACAACTTTGTTTTAGAAATACAAAAAATATTAGATAACAAATTACATAACAATAATAAAATAAATATAGAAGATATTAACAATAAAAGAATTAATGATATAGAAGAGTTAATAAATTAGTTTGCTTAGAAAATTCAGAGTAATTCTGAATTTTTTTTATTAAAAAACTTAATATATTATATATTAATACAACAAAATCTTTAAAAACTATTTTATTTATATTATAATATTGCTAGAAAGAAGGTTTAATATGAATAATATAAAATTTAGTATTATAGTACCGGTATACAATGTAGAAAAATATATAAAAAAATGTATAAACAGCATATTAAATCAAACATATAAAAATTATGAAATAATAATTATAAATGATGGTTCAACAGATAAATCAAAAAAAATATTAGAAACCTATAAAAATATAAACAATGTAAAAATAATTAATCAAACAAACAAAGGATTATCTGTTGCAAGAAATATAGGAATAAAAAGTGCAAGTGGTGATTATTTATTATTTGTTGATAGTGATGATTACATAGATAATGACTTATTAGAAAACTTAAACAAAAATATAACAGATGAAGAAATAATTAGATTTCAAACAAGAACTGTTGATGAATCATATAATGTATTAAAAGAATATAATGAAATGCCTTTTGATACAATGACAGGAAATGAAGCATTAGTTTACATATTAAATTATCATTTTATTGAAAACACTTGGCTTTATTGTTATAATAAAATATATATAGAAAAAAATAATTTTAAATTTGATCAAGGATTTATACATGAAGATTTCGGATTGACTCCACTTATACTTGCAAATACAAAATCTATAAAGTCAATAAACTATATTGGATACAATTATTTAATAAGAAATAATAGCATATCTAATTCAAAGGATATAAATAAAGTTAGAAAAAAATGTAATGACTTTATGGAATTAGGTTTAAGAAATATTAATATTATTAAAAAATTAGATATATCAAATAAAGAA
The DNA here is from genome assembly GCA_934098455.1 of uncultured Bacilli bacterium. GTDB lineage: Bacteria > Bacillota_I > Bacilli_A > RF39 > UBA660 > UMGS1124. The sequence continues at coordinate 225,042 of CAKOOU010000001.1, forward strand.
TTATTATTAAGCTATATAGCAAATTCTATATTAATAAAAGGAAAAGAATTAGATAAATTATCTAGAACAGAGTATTTAAAACAAATAAAAGAAAATAATATAAATGAATACTTACTTAATAATACAATAAAAAGAAAAATAAAAAGATTAATTTTTAAAGTAAATTACAATTTATATTTGATGGTGGTATAATGACAAAAATAAGCATAATAATTACAGTTTATAATAGTGAAAAATATATTACAAAATGTTTAAATAGTATAAAAAAACAAACATTAGAAGATTTTGAAGTTATTATAATAAATGATGGCTCAACAGATAAATCTAAAAATAAAATTGAAAAATTCACTACAGATAAAAGATTTAGATTATATAATAGAAAAAATTGTGGTATAGGAGCATCTAGGAACTTTGGAATAAAAAAAGTAAAAAGCGATTATGTAATGTTCTTAGACAGTGATGATTATATAGAAAAAGATACCTTAGAAGTATTATATAATAAAATAACAAAAGATAAATTAGATATAGTAGTATGTGATTATTATGAAGAACAATATGAAAGTAAAACCACTAAAGAAATAAAAATAAAAGATTTTAAAAATACAACATTAATAGAAAGTCCAGATTTATTATTACATATAAATAAATCTCCATGGAATAAATTGTTTAGATATGAACTTATAAAAGATATAGAATATCCATCAGATTTAAAATATGAAGATTCAGTATTTATATGTTTATCATTAAAAAAAGCAAAAATTGGTAAAGTAAATAAATGTTTAAATCATTATATAATACATGGTAATAGTGAAACAACAACTATGGATAAAAGAGTATATGATATATTAACAATTGTAGATAACATAAGAAAAGATTATGATAAAGAAGATAACAGCATAAAAGAATATATCGACGAGATGACACTACAAATATTAACAACTTATACAGTTCAACAAAGATATCAAATAGATAAAAATATTAGAAATGATTTTATAGAGAAAGTATTTGATTACTTAAATAAAAATATACCAAATTATAAAACAAATAAATATTTTAAAAATAGAAAATTAAAAGGAATAGTAGAAAAAAACAAGAGTATAACAAAGATATATTGTAATATATATACTAAATTACATAGAAAGTGAGATATTATGTTAGGAAGAATATTAAAGAATTTTAAAAGATACTCATTCTTAATGGGAGAAATGGTATCACGTGATTTTAAAGTAAAATATAAAAGAAGTGTACTAGGTATAGTATGGAGTTTACTATATCCATTACTTCAAATGATAGTTATGGCCATAGTATTCAGTCAGATGTTTAAAATGAGAATTGAAGGAGTCAATTACTTGGTTTATTTAATGACTGGTCTTGTTATGTTTAACTATTTTAATGAGGCAAGTAATAGCGCTATGACAAGTGTTGTAAGTAATTTTAATTTAATGAATAAAGTATATATACCAAAGTATATATTTCCATTATCAAAATGCTTATTTGTAGGAATTAATTTCTTACTAACATTAATACCTTTATTACTAATAATTTTATTTACAGGAGATGCTACAACACATTGTACAATAAATATATATTATTTGTTATTACCATACGCTTATATTTGTATGTTCTTATTTACAGTAGGAATGGGATTTTTATTATCAACTATTTCAGTATTTTTAAGAGATATTTTCTATATTTATGGAATAGTACTTACAATATGGCAATATTTAACGCCAATATTCTATGAAATAAGTATGATAAATCCAAAATTACAAGTGTTATTTAAATATAACCCATTGTATCAATTTATAGATTTTACAAGACAGATAATATTATATAACAAAATTCCAAGCGGAGAAGCATGGATAATGTGTGGATTGAGTGGAATACTAGTATTCATGCTAGGAAGTATAATATTTAAATCAAAACAAGATAAATTTATCTATTATGCTTAAGGAGGACAAAAATATGATAACATTAAAAGATGTATCTATGAAATTTGATTTAGGAATAGAAAAAGATTTTTCATTTAAACAAGCATTTATAAATATTTTAACACCAAAAAAACATAAAAAGAAAAAAGAGTATTTTTATGCTTTGAGTGATGTGTCATTTCATATTAACAAAGGTGAAGTAATTGGACTTATAGGCTCAAATGGTGCAGGTAAATCCACATTATTAAAAGTTGTAAGTGGAGTTATGAAACCAACTAAAGGAACAGTTGAAGTTAATGGAGTAATATCGCCCATGATAGAACTAGGAGCAGGATTTGATTTAGAATTAACTGCAAGAGAAAATATATACTTGAATGGCGCTGTGATGGGATATTCTAAACAGTTTTTAGACGAAAAATTTGATGATATAGTTGAATTCTCAGAATTAAGAGATTTCTTAGACGTACCAGTAAAAAATTTCTCATCCGGTATGACAGCAAAGTTAGCATTTTCAATTGCAACAATAGTTAACCCAGAAATACTAATTGTTGATGAAATTTTATCTGTTGGAGATATAAAATTTCAAGAAAAAAGTAAAAATAAAATGTTAGAAATGATAAAAGGTGGAACTACGGTGTTATACGTTTCTCATTCATTAAAATCTATTGAAGAATTATGCGATAGAGTAATATGGCTTGAACATGGTAAAGTTGTTGAAATTGGTGATACTAAAGAAATTTGTGATAAATATTATCAAAAACAAATGGGAAGTTAGGATGATTAAAAATGGATTATAAAAAAAGACCAGGAAAGAATATAACAACAATTGGTGACTTATTAAATAAAAATATAAAACCAACAATTTCAATAATAACTCCATTTTATAATGGTGGAGAAACATTATTAGAAACAGCAAATTCAGTGATAAGTCAAACTTATCCATTTTTTGAATGGATAATTGTTAATGATGGTTCACCAGATAAAGAATCTGTAAAAAAATTAGAAAATGTTTCAAAGATTGATAGTAGAATAAAAGTATATCATAAAGAAAATGGTGGTCCATCAGACACAAGAGATTTTGGCATAAAAAAATCTTCTAAAGATACTAAATATATATTCTTCTTAGATTGTGATGACATAATGGAAAATACAATGTTAGAAGTTTTATATTGGACATTAGAAACACACAAAGATGCCTCTTTTGCTTATACAACAATGGTAAATTTTGGTGATAGAGAATTTATTTGGGAACAATATTTAACAGTAGAAAAAGAAAAAAGAGATAACTTAATTTGTATAAGCACAATGATAAGAAAAGAAGATTTATTAAAAGTTGGATGCTTTGAAATAAAAGAAAAAGCAATGTATGAAGATTGGAACTTATGGCTAAAACTTCTTGCAGCAGGTAAAAAGCCTATAAGAGTTAATGCTCCAATATTTTGGTATAGAATTAATAGTACAGGAGAATTTCAAAGAGCGAAACAAAATAATGATAAAGCAATGGCTTTAATTAATGGAACAGCAAGTACTATAAAAAAAGATGTAGAAATAATTCAATTTCCTAGAATTAATAAAAAATACGAAATAAAAGATTTAAAAAATACGACATTGCCAGAATACAAATGTAATAAAAAGAAAATCTTATTTATATTACCGTGGACAGTATTAGGTGGTGCAGATTTATTTAATTTAGAACTAATAAAAGGATTAGATAAAGAAAAATTTGATCCAATTGTTATAACAACACTACCTAGTACAAATGATTTAAGAAATGAATTTACAAGTGTAGTATCAGAATATTATGATTTAACAACATTTTTAGACACTAGTGATTATTTAAGTTTTGTAGATTACATAATTGATTCAAGAAAAGTAGATTCTATTTATGTAAGCAATAGCAAAATTGGATATTATATGTTACCATTTATAAAAAATAAATATAGCAATATTAAAATAGTAGATTATATTCATTCTATAGACCCTAAAGATTTACAAGGTGGATTTGGAAGGTGTTCAAAAGATGTAGATGATTATATTGATAAAACTTACTGTTGTAATAATTTTACTAAAAAAGAATTAAAAGAAAAATTTAATAAAGAAAATGTGGAAACTTTATATATTGGAACAGATGAAAAAAGATTTGACAAAACAAAATTTAATAAAGAAGAACTTAAACAAAAATATAATATTCCATCAAATAAAAAAATAATAACATTCATTGCAAGATTATCTGAAGAAAAAAGACCAGAATTATTTGTAAAAATAGCCAAAAAAATATTAGAAACTAGAAATGATATTCATTTCGTTATAGCTGGTGATGGAAATCTATATAAAAAAGTAAGAAGTTCAATTAATAAAAATTTTACTATGTTAGGTTCTATTAACACACCAGAAGAAATATATGCAATAAGTGATATTACCGTAAATTGTTCTTCATTAGAAGGATTAGCCTTAACTTCATACGAATCACTTGCAATGGAAGTACCAGTTATTTCAACATCAGTTGGAGGACAAAAAGAATTAATCGATGATACTGTCGGTGGAATAGTTGAATTTAATCCAAAAAATGAAACAAAAGAAATAAAAGATTATGTAGATAAAATAAATAATGTGCTAGATAATTTAGAAATATTATCAAAAAATTGTAGAAAGAAAATATTAGAAGGATTTACATTAAATCACATAATTACTCAGTTTAATAAAATCTTTAATAATTTAGAACCAAGAAAAAATATAGCCAAAAATGATAATAAATTAATTTTTGAATTAGCACTAGATAGTACAAATGCAGAACATATCAATAATGTAAAATATTATTATAAAACAAAATTTGATTTAGATTATGATAATATAAAAGATAATAAAATAGAATTAACTTTAAAACAAAGAATAAAAAATAAATGTTATAGAATATGTACAAAATATAATTGTGTTAAGGAAGCAAAAAATATATTAAATTTAATATATCAAACATATAAAATAACTTTTGGCTTGTTAACTAATATAATATATTTTATAAAATTTTTAGTATTAAGTATTTGTTCATGCTTTATAATATTGATTAAAATATTAGGTGGTAAATATGAATAAGATTAAAGAAAAATATAAATTATCTTTAATGATAGTGTTATATATGTTTTCAATATGCGTTTTATATAATATATTCAAACTATTTAAAATAGTGCATTGCCTAAATATAATACAATGTATTTCTGTAATAATTCCATTATTGTTGTATTTTAAAATATCAAAAAAGAATACAAAAATAATAACTATTACTACATATTTACTTTTAATACTAATATTACCTTTTATGTTTACAAAAACATATGACTTAACTGTGGATGGAAATTCATATCATAAAACTGCGATAGGTTTTATGAATGAAGGATGGAATCCAATATATGAATCTAGTAGTGATTTTAATAGTAGAACATTAGGTAAATTAAGTGAACATACAAAAGATTCAAATTCATTAAACAAAGTTGATTTATGGATTGATCATTACCCAAAAGCATCATACTTTATAGAAACAGTAATTTATTCATACACAAATAATATTGAAAGTGGAAAGTGTATAACTATATTATTAGATATATCTTTAGTACTATTAGTACTATCAATATTGGAAGATAAGATAGGTAAAACAAAAGCAATTATTATAAGTATATTAATTGGTTTGAATCCAATAGTTTTAAGTCAAATGTTTACATTTTATGTAGATGGATTAATGGGCATATTATTTGGAATTGAATTGCTATTACTATATCAAACTAAAATATATGAAAAAAAATACGATTTAAATTTCTTATATTTAATGTGTTGTTGTGGAATATTTGTTAATTTAAAATATACGGGATTATTATATTCTGGTTTAATCGCAGCAGTACATTATTTCTACTATCTAATAAGAAACAAAAAAAATAGATTTGAAACTTTTAAAAATATGACTATAAAATTTTCAATTATATTTATAATAGCAATAGGATTTATAGGATGTAGTTCTTACATCAAAAACACAATAGATCATCATAATCCTTTATACCCAATAATTGGAGAAGACAAAGTTGATATAATTACAATGATGTATCCAGATAATTATGACAAAATGAATGGATTAGAAAGATTTGTAAATTCAATATATAGTAGGACAGAAAATTTAGGTAGAAATAAAGGAAATACAACAATTAAAAATCCTTTCAAGATATATAGTTCAGAAATGGATACAATAGCACTACCAGACACAAGAATAGGCGGATTTGGGCCTTTATTTGGTATAGTTACATCTTTTACTATTCTACTTTTAATAATCTTAATAGCAAAAAAAATAAAAAAAGAGAAATTGGATATTAATATAAATATCATATTATTTAGTATTTCAATTATATTGAGTATGATATTAGTAGGAGAAAGTTGGTGGGCAAGATACGTTCCTCAATTCTATTATCTAATATTTATAGTAATGTTTATATTTTATAAAAATATAAAAAATGAAAAATTAAATAATATATTTATGTCTATATTAATAATAGCTGTATTAACTAATTCATCATTATTTATATACAACAGAATGAAAGATATAAATACATTTAAAAATATACAAGAGGATTTAAATTATTTGTCTAATCAAAATAATAATGAATTAATGTTGTCGAATCCTGAATTATATGGTTATTATTACAATTTAAAAGATAAAAATATTAAATATATTACTAACAACAATTTAAAAGAAGAGGAAATAAGATATATCTACTCATGGAGGATGAAGTTAAAATTATGAAAAATTATTTAAAATTGTTAAGAATTAAACATTGGCTAAAAAATGGATTAGTTCTATTACCATTATTTTTTGGCAAAAGCATATTTAATTTAAATAAAATATATTCTGTTTTAATTGCCTTTGTAATATTTTCTTTTATATCTTCTATTGTATATATAATAAACGATATTAATGATATAGAAGCAGACAGAAACCATCCAAAAAAGAAAAAAAGACCACTAGCTAGTGGAAAGGTTTCTATTAAAAATGCAATATTAGTACTAATATTATTAATGATATTATCCATATCATTAATAATATATATATATAATAAAACAACTAATATATTTATTATTCTAATACCATTATTGTACTTAATATTAAATATTTTATATTCAACAAAACTAAAACATATTCCTATCATTGATGTAGCAATATTAGTATCAGGTTTTGTATTAAGAGTATACTATGGAGGAATAGCATCAAATATCGAAATATCTTCTTGGTTATATTTAATGATAATGTTTGGTTCATTTTACCTAGGATTTGGAAAAAGAAGAAATGAAATGAAACATAATAATACTAGAAAAGTATTAAAATATTACAACAAAGAATTTTTAGATAAAAATATGTATGTTTCTTTAGGATTATCAATTATAAGTTATTCACTATGGTGTGTAGATCCTTTAACTAAATTAAATATATCATCAAATTATTTAATATTAACAATACCATTAGTAATGATGATATTTCAAAAATATAGTTTAATAATTGAAGGAGATTCAGATGGAGATCCAATTGAAGTAATACTAAATGATAGATTATTGATTTCATTAATTACTGCGTACATTATTGTTATGATATTCATTATTTACATATAAGTATTAATAAATTTAAAGAAAGATAGGTTCTAAATATTCTAGTGGGAAGTTTAAAACTCACTTTTAGATATTTTACTGGGGAGTTTTCATAAGAAAACAACATATTTTAGTGGAAAGATGACTAAGTAATTAGTTGTCTTTTTTTATGTTAAAATTTTTATAAGAAATGGAGGTATAAAAAATAAAAAAAATTGAAACAATATTAGGATTAGAAAAATATAAAATTTTAAATATTGAAGAAAAAAATGATAATGATAAGACAATTAAAATAATAGAAGTAGAAAGTAAAATCAAAAAGCATAAGTGTCCTTGTTGAGATGAATATACAAGTAGTATACATGATAAATTAAAACCAATAAGTTTAAAATACTTAAAATTATTTGAACAAGATACTAAAATAATTATAAAGAAAAAGAGATTTATTTGTCATAAATGTAAAAAGAAATTTACTGAGAGTGTAGATTTAAATGATAGAGGAAAAAATATTTCAAATAAATTAGAACAAAAAGTGCTAAAAGAATTAATGGATTATAATTTAAGCATAAAATGGATTGCAAAAGAAAATGGAATTAATTCAGAAAGTGTTAGAAAGATATTAAAAAGGGCAATGATAAATTATCCTAAACAAGTAAAAAACTTACCAAGAGTAATTTCTTTTGATGAGTTTAAGGCAGATACTTAGTATGAAAAGAGAAAGTAGGTATTAAAAATGGTAATTACAAGAACTTCATTTAGGATAAGTTTATGTGGTGGTGGAAGTGATATAAAATCATTTTATGAAAAACATGGAGGATGTGTATTGAGTACTACAATAAACAAATATATGTACATAACTACTCATCCATCATTTGAAAAAAAACAACAGTTCTTAAACTAAGTAAAATGTCAAAAAATGATATTATATATAATGAAAAATGTATAAAAATAATTTATAAAGATAAAATAATAAATTTTCCATTCCAAACAAATATTCATGAATTAGACAAAGAAGAATTTATAGATTGTTTATATGACTTATTTAATAAAGAAGAAAAAGATAAATATGATAATTTTTTAGACATGCTTTATGGAAAATTTGGCAAATCAATAACAGAAAAATTTTTAAAACCATATAATGAAAAATTATATGCTGTAGATTTAAAAGAATTAGACGTTGATGCTATGGGAAGATTCTTCCCATATGCAAACATCAAAGATATAATTAGTAATATGAAAGAACACAAAGTAAATTCATATAATAATACATTTTTATATCCAAAAAATGGAGCAGGAAGCTTTATAAATTTTTTATATGAAGAATTAGATAAAAATAAAGTATTATTAAACACTTCAATAACAAAAATAGACGAAGATCAGAAAATAGCATATTTATCAAACGGAGATAAAATTGAATATGAATATGTTATTAATACTATACCATTAAATAAATTTTTACTATTATTTAACAATTATAATGAATTACAAAAAAGATTATCTTACAATAAAGTATTAGTATTTAATTTAGGTTTTAATAAAAAATCTGAAAAGTTTACAAAAGAACATTGGTTATACATACCAGATAAAAATATTAATTTTTATAGATGCGATTTTTATAATAATATTTTAGGACAAGAAAAACTAAGTATGTATATTGAAATTGGATATAACAAAAATGACAATATTACAAAAGAAGAAATTGATAAACAATTAGAGTTAACATTAGATAATTTACTTAAACTAAATATTATTGATGAAAATACAAAATTAGAAGAATATGTTTCTATAAATATAGATCCAGCATATGTACACATTAATATCGAAACGACAAAAGAGATTGACGAATTAAAAGAAAAATTATTAAATAATAACATATATACAATAGGTAGATATGGAGCTTGGATTTATAATTCTATGGAAGATTCTATGTTAAAAGCAAAAGAATTAGCAGAAAAATTACAAGAAAGATAAGAAAATTCTCTTTTTTTATTTAAAAGAATTTAGAAATTTGATATTATAAATATATAAAAGAAAGCAGGTAATGCAAATATGAAAAATATAGACATTAGTATTATCATTACACATTATAATCAAAATCAATATTTAAAAAATTGTATTAACAGCATATTAAAACAAAAAGACATTACATATCAATTAATTATAATTGATGATTGTTCAGATAACTTTGATAGAACAAAAATAGAAAATTATATAAAAGATAATAAGAAGGAAAATTTAAAATCAATAATAATTATTGAGAATAAAGAAAATATAGGGACAACAAAAAGTTTAAATAAAACATTAAAAAACATAGAAGGAGATTATTCTGTGTTCGTAGCAGCAGATGATGAGCTTAATAAGGATAACTGTCTTATAGAAAATATTAATTACCTTAAAAACCATAATTTTGATATATTAATTACACAACAAAATATGATGGATAATAATTTAAAAAATTTATATTACAAATATGTTGAACCTCAATTTATTAAAATAATTGAATCAAGAAATAATGAAGCTATATTTAATCTTTTATCCAAAGGGTGTTTTTTTCCAGCTGGTGCAACACTGTATAAAAGTAGTTATATAAAGAAATCTCAATTCGATGAAGAATGTAGACTAATCGAAGATTGGACAACATATTTGCGAGCATGTTTGTTAAATACAAAAATAGGCTATCATAATATAACAACCATTAACCACAGAGATGGTGGCTTAAGCCACAGTGCAGAAACAACAAAATCACACGAAGAATTTATACAAGATATATACACAATATATTGTAAATATTTAATTCCAAACATGAAACATATGTCATTTAGCAATAGAATATGGGTTACGAGAAGTTTCAAATATTATAAAGACAGATTTGGAACATCAAAGTTGAAAATAAATAAAGAGTATAGTTTTACAAGATATATACTCATAGTATGGTACACACTAATAAGAATAAAAAATTATGTAGATTCAAGAACGTTTTTAAATGTAACATTATTATTATTAATATTAGACTATAATTTAAATTCAAACTTTATACATGCTATTTTTAAGATATACACTTCAATATGTTCAATTTTTATGATATTTAATATAATATATAAATATTTTGAAAAAAACAAGAAGAATAAAGAAAGTCAGAGGAGATAGGAAATGAAACCAAAATTCACGGTAGTACTAGCACACTATAACCAAATGCAATTAATAAAGGAAGCTATATATAGTATATTAAAACAAAAATATGATAGAATAGAATTGATAATTACAGATGATTGTTCCAAATATTTTAATAGGGAAGAAATCACAAAATTTATTGAGAACAATAAAAAAGGAAATTTAGAAAATTATTTTATAATAAAAAATAATGAAAATATCGGAACCGTAAAAACATTAAATAAAGCAGTAAGAAAAGCAACGGGAGATTATATTTTATTCTTTGCAGCAGATGATAAATTATATGATGAAAATGTTTTAGAGAATTTTGTTAATTCGTTTAATGAAACAGAAAGAATTATAACTGCCCAAAGTATAATGTGTGATAAGAATCTCGATAAACATTTTGAAAAATATGTTAATGAAAAAAAGGCATTAGAAAATAATATGAAAAGTAGTAAGGAATTATTTGAAATAATGAGTGAAAACTGTATTTATTCTTCAGGTGCTACAGCATATGATATTAACATTATAAAAAAATATAATTATTTTGATGAAAAATATAAATTGATAGAAGATTGGACGTTTTGGTTAAAAATTTTGAACGCCGGAGAAAAAATATATTATCATAACTTTAGTGCTTTACTTCATAGAGATGGAGGTGTGAGTCACTATAATTTAAATAAAAAATTACCTCCGCACGTTATTCAATATTACAAAGATTTACTTAATGCGTATAAATACAATGTAATGCCTTTCATAAATGAAATGAGTGAAAATAATAAAATAAAGGTAATTACAAAATATCTATTTTCATTAAAAATCTTTAGTGAAAGAAGTAGTGAAATTCAAGAAGAATATTATGAAGAACGAATATTATTTTTTGATAAATACAAAATAGATGAAGAAAAATATAGAACTAGTATCGAAAAAGCAAATAATCACATTAAATTAACGAATTTTATAAAAGAGGATTTAAAACTTAAATTGATCAAACCTTTAAAAACTAATAAAATCTTAAAATTTTCTTTTGTTGAAAATGTGTTATTATGTGATATTATACATCAATTTGCAAAAATAAATAATACAATAATCTTTTTAATTCTTATATTTAATATAATCCCATTATATTTTTTGATGAAAGAAATAGATTATCAAGATTACATTGTAAATGACGCTCTAGTTCTAGGCTCTATATTAACAACATCATTCACAAGATTTTTTGATGATCCGTTTGTTTTAATTATTATGTTTGCTGTTGTCACAATAATTATATATTATATATTATATATTATATTTAATTTGAGAAAGGAAAAATAAAATGAAAAAAATATTAATAACTGCTGCAGGAACTGCAACTACATGGCATTTTTGTCAAATTATAAATGAATATTTTAAAGATAAATACGAAATACATTTAACAGATATCAATGAAGAATATTTAGTTCCTTCAACAATATATTGTCATAAATTTCATAAAGTACCACCAATATTCGCAGATAATTATGAAGAAAAAATTTATGAAATAATTAGAGATGAAAAGATAGATATCATAATTCCTTTAATTGATTTTGATTTATCAACCTTTTCAAAAGATAATCAAAATTTAAAAAAATTGAATTGCTACACTACTGCACCGGTTAAAAAAACAGTAGAAACATTATCAAACAAAAAAACAATGCATAATTTTCTTTCAGAAAATGGTATATTAACTCCTAAAGTTTTTAATGAAAAAGAAATAAAAGACGAAGACTTATATATATTAAAACCTGTTACAGGATTTGGCTCTACTGGTGTAAAAAAAGTGCAGGGTAAAGAAATAAAAAATAGTAGTTTTAATTTTAACAATTATATTATACAAGAATGTTGTGATGATCATGAAGAAATAACTGCAGAAATATATAACGGAAAAACCATTAGTATATTTCAAAGAAAAAGAGTGGCTACTAAAGCTGGAGTATGTACTAAAATGGTTCCTGTTTATTATGAGGAAATTGAACAAGCTATAAAAAAATTAGTAAATATTATAGAATGTCCAGAAGCATTTTGTATTCAATTTATGAAAACTAAAGATAATCATTGGGCTTTAATAGATTGTAACTTAAGAATAGGAGCTGGTACTGCATTATCAACAAAAATTGGTTTTCAATTAGTAAGAGCATTGCTAACTTCACTTTTAAATGAAAATGTACCAGAGGATTTATTTAAAATAGACAAATCAATAAAAAGTGTGTTAAGAGTATATGAGGAAATTGTTATAAAATGATATATTTTATAGATTTAGATGGAACTCTAATAAATAGCAAACAACGACATTGTATACTGATGAAAAAGATATTGAAAAAAGAAAAATTAGATCATAATTTTAATGAAAAATCTTATTTTCAAAAGAAAGAAGATGGAATGAATAATTATAATTATTTGATAAAAGAACTAAAAATTAATAAAAGTCAAGCAAAAAAAATATGTAAAAAATGGGTAAGACATATTGAGGATATTAAATATATAAAATCAGATAAATTATATCGCGACACAACAGATTTCTTGGAAAATATAAGAAAAAAGAATAAAAATAAAATAGTATTTTTAACATCACGAAAAAAATATATTAATTTAATATTAGAATTAAAAAAACTCAACATTATAAAATATGCAGACAAAATAATTAAAGTTTCTACTAAAAATGCAGGAAAAGAAAAGGAAAAATATATAAATAAATTCATAAAAAAAAATCAACATAATTCTTACGTTTTAATAGGTGACAGTGAAGCAGAAATTTATGCTGCTCGTAAGAGCAATATTTCATATTTTATTTTAAATAGAGGATTTCGTTCTGAAAAGTTTTTAGAAAACTATAATATTAAAACATATAAAAACTTGGAAACGATTTATGAAAGGATAGTTACAAATGAAGAATTGTAAAATAGTTAATTTTAATGAAATAACAGATCACAGAGGTAAAATGATACCAATTGAATATCCAAAACAATTGGAATTCCCATTGAAAAGAATATATTACATATTTGATGTAAAAGATGGAGTGAGAAGAGGATACCATTCTCATAATGATTTAGAACAAATATTAATAGCAGTTCACGGAAAAGTAAAAGTATTGATTAAAATTCCATATGAAGAAGAAATTGTTGAGTTAGATAGTCCAAATAAAGGATTATACATAGGCCCAATGATATGGAGAGAAATGTTTGATTTTGAAAATGAAGCAGTGCTTGTTGTTTTAGCCAGTCACGAATATGATGAAAATGATTATATAAGAGATTGGAATGATTATTTAGAAAAAGCAAAAAAATATTTTAATGAAGGTAGTGATAAAAAATGATAAGTTTTGGAAGATTAGATTTAATGCATAATGAAATAAGAAGTGAAATAGACTATGCTATAAAAAGAGTGCTAGATAACAGTTATTATATTGATGGTCCATTTTTAAAACAATTTGAACAAGAATGGGCTGAATATTGTGGTACGAAATATTGTGTAGGTGTAGGAAATGGTTTAGAAGGAATAAAATTATCTTTACTAGCCTTAGGCATAAAAGAAAATGAAGAAGTAATAATTCCCTCACATACATTTATTGCAACAGCTTTAGCAGTTTCAAATTGTGGTGCAAAGCCAGTATTTGTTGAAGTTAATGAAGATGATTGTCTTATCAATCCTGATAAAATAGAAGAAAAAATAACTGATAAAACAAAAGCAATAATTGTAGTACACTTATATGGACAATGCTGTGAAATGGATAAAATAATGGATATTGCAAAACGTCACAATTTAAAAGTAGTTGAAGATGCAGCTCAAGCACATGGAGCAACATACAAAGGAAGAAAAGCTGGTTCACTTGGGGACATAGCAGAATTTAGCTTTTATCCAGGAAAAAATTTAGGATGTTTAGGTGATGGTGGTTGCATAACTACAAACGACAAAGAATTAGCTGATAAAGTAAGAGAATTGAGAAATTATGGTTCAAATCAAAAATATATACATAACGAAAAAGGTTTTAATTCCAGATTAGACGAATTACAAGCCTCTATTCTTTCAGTAAAATTGCCATATTTGGATAAATGGAATAAAGATAGAAGAAGAATTGCTTCAAGATTTAACAATGAAATAAAAAATGAAAAAATAAAATTACCAGTTGAGAATGTTGATAATTACCATGTATATCATCAATATGTTGTACAAGTTGATGATAGAGAAAATTTTCAAGAGTATTTAAAAAAATATGACATACCGACTATGGTTCATTATCCAAGAGCAATACACAAACAAAAAGCTTATGAAGAATTTAATAAATTGGATTTACCAATAGCTGAAGAACTAGCAAGTAAAGTAGTTAGTTTACCTATGTATTATGGATTAAGTGATGAAGAAATAAATTATATTATAGATAAAATCAATAAATATTAGGAGGAAATATGAAAGGAATTATTTTAGCAGGCGGAAAAGGAACAAGACTTTATCCATCAACAATATCTGTATCAAAGCAATTATTACCAATATATGATAAACCAATGATTTATTATCCTATATCAACTCTGATGCTTGCAGGAATTAAAGACATATTAATAATATCTACCCCTCAAGATATTGCACAATATCAAAGTTTACTAGGTTCAGGTGAAAGAATAGGCGTGAATTTCACATATAAAATTCAAGAAAAACCAAGAGGTTTAGCAGAAGCATTTATTTTAGGTGAGGAGTTTATAGGAAATGATAACGTATGTTTAATATTAGGCGACAACGTATTCTATGGTCAAGGTTTCTCAGACATATTTAATAGAATAAAAAAAGAAAAAAATCCTGCAACAATATTTGGATATCAGGTAAATAATCCAAAAGCATTTGGAGTTGTCGAATTTGATGATGACGGAAATGTAATATCTATTGAGGAAAAACCAGAAATCCCTAAATCAAAATATGCAGTTCCAGGATTATATTTTTATGATAATAGCGTTATAGATATAGCAAAAAAAGTTAAACCATCATCAAGAGGAGAGCTTGAAATAACTGCAGTTAATAATGAATACTTAAAAAGAAAGCAATTGAAAGTAGAATTATTATATAGAGGCATTGCTTGGTTAGACACTGGTAGTCCTAGCAATATGCTTAAAGCAGGAATGTTTGTTGAAACAGTACAATCCAGACAAGGATTATATATTGCCTGTATTGAAGAGATTGCTTGGAGACAAGGTTTTATAACAACTGAACAATTAAAACAAATAGGAGAAGAGTTAAAACAAACGGAATATGGTAAATATATTTTATCAATAGCAGAGGAGGAAGAATAATATGAAGTTTTTAATAACTGGAGGAGCAGGATTTATAGGAAGTAATTACTTACATTATGTAGTGAATAAGTACCCAGAAGATAAATTTATATGCTTAGACGCATTAACATATGCAGGAAATTATAACAATATAAAAGAACTAGAAAATAAAGA
The DNA here is from genome assembly GCA_934098455.1 of uncultured Bacilli bacterium. Classification (GTDB taxonomy): domain Bacteria; phylum Bacillota_I; class Bacilli_A; order RF39; family UBA660; genus UMGS1124. The sequence continues at coordinate 241,192 of CAKOOU010000001.1, forward strand.
TAATTTTGAATTCGTAAAGGGCGATATTAGAGACAAAGAATTGGTAGAAAAATTATTTGAACAATATAAATTTGACTATGTAATTAATTTTGCTGCAGAGAGTCATGTTGATAATTCTATTAAAAATCCTAACCTTTTTGCAGATACAAATATATTAGGTACAATGACTTTATTAAACGCATCAAAAAAATATGGTATTAAAAGATATCATCAAGTATCAACAGATGAAGTATATGGAGATTTACCGCTAGATAGGCCTGATTTATTATTTACAGAAGATACACCAATACATACATCAAGTCCATATTCTGCCAGTAAAGCAGGAGCAGATTTACAAGTTTTAGCATATGCAAGAACTTTTAAATTACCAGTAACAATATCAAGATGTTCTAATAACTATGGTGCATATCAATTTCCAGAAAAATTAATACCTGTTGTAATATCAAAAGCACTAAATGATGAACCTATTCCTGTATATGGAAAAGGTGAAAATGTTAGAGACTGGATACATGTTCATGATCACAATGTTGGCGTTGATATGATTGTAAGAAATGGTAGAGATGGTGAAGTATATAATTTAGGAGGACATTCTGAAAGAACCAATTTAGAAGTAGTAAAAACAATATTAAAACAATTAGATAAACCAGAATCATTAATAACATATGTAACAGATAGACCAGGACACGATTTAAGATATGCAATTAATTCTGAAAAGGTAGAAAAAGAACTTGGATGGAATAGAACTTATACATTTGAAGAAGGTATTAAAGAAACAATTAATTGGTATGTAAATAATCAAGAATGGATAGAAGACATTAAAAGCGGAAAATACAAAGAAAGTTATAATGAAAAAAAATAAAATAAATTTATTATTCCTAATTAATGATCTGTTTGTAAATAATTTTGAAACTATTTATTATGAATGTTTAAAAAATGAAACTTTTTCAGTTACTGTAGTCGCGACAGATTCTTTAGAAACAGAATACAAAGATTACATAAGTGGAGAAGAAATAAGAAAATATATTATTAAAAGTGGTATAAAATGTATTAACAGTTTTAATAAAAAAACAAAGAAGCATATTGATCTTTCTGAATATAATCCAGATTATATATTTGTTTCAAATCCTTATGATATATATAGGACATCGAAATATTCTTCATTTAATTTATCTTTAATAGCAAAAGTATGCGATATTGAATATGGTGCAATCATTGTTAAAGATGATGAAAATTTTATTTTAAATAATACATATTATTATAATTGCTATAGACATTTTATTTTTGATAGGAAAGAGAAAAGTTTATCAAAAGAATTTATGAAAAATAAAGAAATTAATTCCAAGTTTTATCCTATAGGATGTTTAAAAATGGATAAATACTATAATGACTATAAAAAAAATAAATATTGGAACAAATTATTTCCAGCAAATAATAATCTTAAAATAGTTTATAAACCAAGATGGACAATAAAAGATGAAAAATATTTTTTTGAATTTTTCTCAAATATACTGAATTTTACAAAAAATAACAATTTACAATTATTCATATTAGAACACCCCTTACTCAAATCAGAATTAAAATATAAAGGATTATTAGAAAAATATAAAAATATGATTCAAGAATTTATAAGCGAAAACATTAAAGTATATAATGGTGGTGATTTTTTAGATTATGTTATAGATGGCGATGTTTTGATAGCTGAACCCACATCATTAATAGCAGAATTCTCTTTGACACAAAAAAATATAATAATGATTGGAGATTATACTAGCTTAAATGATTTTGGAAAATCAATAATTAAAAAAAATTATTGTACTAATTCATGGAAAAAAACTGAAATAATATTAAAAAATATATTAGAAAAAAATAAAAAAATAGTAAGCATAAAAAAATTAAAAGAAAATAATAGTACAAAAAAATTATTGAATTACATACAAGAAGATTATTATTCTGATAATTTTAATAAAAATTATTATCAAGAAAAACTCAAAAAAATAACAAATGAACTCAATAATATAAAAAAAATATTAAAACAAGGATATTATGAAAATGGAATAATAAATTCTTCTCAATCACTATATAAAGAAATAGATGAATTATTGAAATTATGGTCAGACGAAACTACTAGATTAAAAATATTTGAAGAAACACACAAAAAAGAGTAGTAAAAAGAAAAAATAATAAAATAAAAATGAAAGCATTAAATTGCTTTTTTCTTATTTATATCTTATAATTTATATATATACTTAAAAAAAGGAGTCTAACTTTATGAATACTAAATATATACACTTCTGTTGGTTTGGTGGAAGACCACTATCAAAATTAACTAAAAAATGTATTGAATCATGGAAAAAATATTTGCCTGATTATGAAATAATAAAATGGGACGAAACAAATGTAGATTTTAATGAATGTCCTTTCGTTAAAGAAGCTTATGAAAATAAAAAATGGGCTTTTGTAGCAGATTATGCAAGAACAAAAGCAATATATAATATGGGTGGAATATATTTTGATACAGATATGTTAATAACAAAACCAATAGATTTTTTAAGAGATGAAGAAACATTTTTAGGATTAGAAGATTCATTCATGGTAAATTCTGCAGTATGGGGTGCAAGTAAACCTAAAACATATTTTGCAAAAAGAATGTTAGACTTTTATCAAAGTCAAGAACATTTCGATAAAAATAATTTATTTAAAATGTCTATACCAAGAATAATGACTAGAATATTAAACGAATTAGGACTAGACCATTTATCAAATGAAATACAACATTTACCACATAATATAACTATCTATCCAAGAGAATATTTCTATCCATTATCATTTAACTTTAAAGAAAATTTATTTACTGAAAACACTTGTATGATACATTATTTTGATGCAAGTTGGTTTGGCAAAAAAGAAAAATTAAAAATATCTTTAAATAGAAAGTTTGGAGAAAAAAATGTTGACAAACTAAATAAAACTTATAAAAAAGTTAGACATTTAGGTGGAATAGTAATTAGAAAATTTTTATACAAACCAGCAAAATATTTCAAATATACTTACTTAAATGGTGGAAAATACAAACGTGATATTGAAGTAGGAATAGAAGCATTAAAAAAGATTAATAATGATTATATAGTTATGCATAATCCAGATTGGCTAGGAATAACAAGTGCAACAATAGAATTATTTGATAATAATAGAGTACCATGCGGAGAATTCTTTAGAAAAAGAGACATAAGAAAATTTGGTGACTTAATATTAGAACAAAATATAACACAAGTTATTTTTAGTGCAATGTGCTTAGGATGGAAAGAATTAGCATATTATTTGAAAAGGAAAAATCCAAATATAAAAATAAAATGTTTCTGGCATGGAAGCATCTCACAAGTATCAGAACCATATGGTTGGGAAAGAAATTTAGAACTTATAGATATGGCTAAAGATGGAACATTAACAACATTTGGTACATGTAAAGAATCATTAATAAAATTTTATGAAAATTTAGGAATAGATGTGAGTTTTATTAGAAACAATGTCATACTTCCTAAAAAAATAAAACATACAGAACCAGATAATTTAGTGATAGGATTATATGCGGCAAAAAAAGATGATTGGAGAAAAAATCTATTTGCACAAATAGCAGCAGTATCATTAATAAAAAATGCTACAATTGACATAATTCCAATGGATTATGAAGCAGCATCATTTGCAAGCAATCTAGGTTTAAAAGTCACTGGATTAGATAAAGCAATCCCAAGAAATGAATTATTAGATAGAATGTCCAAAAACACATTAAACTTATATGTCACATTTTCAGAATGTGCTCCAATGTTACCATTAGAGTCATTTGAAACAGACACTATATGTTTAACAGGAAACAATCATCATTATTTTAAAAATACTGAATTAGAAAAATATTTAGTAGTTAATAACGAAGAAAGTCCGGTAGAGATTTCAAAAAAAATTAAATTATGTTTAAAAAACAAAGAAGAAATATTAAAACTTTACAAAATATGGAAAAAAGAAAATGATAAATTAAGTATTCAAAGTGTAAAAGAATTTATAGAAAAGTGAGGATAAAATGATAGAACAATTAGAAAATTATAAAAATAAACAAGAAATAGTATTATTACCTCGCTTTGATTTAGATTTAAAAGATAGCTTAGAATATACTTTAAAAAATGTAATAGAAATAGACAAAGTTGAAGAGGATAATAAAATAATAGAATTAATAAATAATTCTAAAATAAAAAAAATATATCTAGTTGGTAATAATGATTTTTATAGATTCATTTTACCAAGATTAAAAAAAGAAATAACTGTATGTTGGATATTTAGAGATTCATTTTCTAACTTATCTAATGGAGGAACAAGATATTACTTAGAATGTATATTTGAATACATTGATAGAAATCTTATAGAAAGTATAGGATGCATAAATGAAGATACACTTACAGTACTTGAAAATGCAGGGTACAACTGTGAATTAATTAACTTAAATGTTAAAAGTAAAAAAACAAAATATAAAGACTCTAATTCTATAGGAATATTAAGTAATGATTTTGACCCAAATAACAACTTTTATAATCAATTAGCATCATTAACTTTTGTAGACTATGATATATGCAAGTTTAATTATGTTATGAAAGCAACAAAAAACTTTATAGAATTCTTTAAATTAAATTGTAAAAAAGAAACAAACATAGATGAAGTAATGAAAGATAATTTTGTAAATTTATACATAAATTTTACAAACACAAATATAGAATTGATTAAAAAAAGTTTCAATTTAGGAATACCATGTTTAGTCGGAAACACAACATATTTTGATAATAACAAATATTTAAAAGAACATTTAGTAGTAAAATCAGATGACGATATAAATGAAATAGTAGACAAAATAAATTTTGTTAAAAATAATAGAGAAAAAATAATGAATGAATATTCTAAATTAGAATGTTTGTGAAAAATATATAAACTTATTGCTTATTTGCAAATTAGTTTATATATTTTTATTTTAAATTTTTCAACTAATATATTAAATTTATTTTTATATAAATAACTAATAAAAAATGATAATATAATAAATATTGTAAGTCCAAAAAAAGTTGAATAGTAATAATAATAACATTTATAATATAATACACTAGTTAATTTTAAGATAATGGTATATAAAATAGGCCAATGGAATAAATATATTTCAACTGAATATTTACCAAATACATTAAATAATTTAAAAGATAATATTTTTTTTATTATTTTTGATGATAAAATAAATATAAAAATTAAAGATGTTGAAACATTTCTTACAATAGTTACAGAATCTCCACCCAAATTTGGCAAAATATCAAATAATTTTGTCAAAGGTTGATAAAGTGTAGAATTAGAATTTAAATAACAATAACCAGATAAATATATTATTAAAATAGTAATAATTATCTTTTTATATAACTTAATACATTCAAAATTCTCTTTATTCTTAATATATTTTTTAGCAAGTATTAAACCCATAATAAAATAAAAATTATTAGTATTAAAAAACATAATTAATAAAAAATAATAAAACCAAATGTTTTTTTCAAATCTTTTTGAAAAAAGTAAAATTATAATATAAATTAAAATACTCCCAAAAAATTCTCCAGACATTGTCCATAGCGGAGGATTATATGTTGCATTAGATTTTATGAAAGTACTAAATAAAGAATCTTTTATTAAATTAAATATATTATAATTAAGATTTTGATAATAACTAGAATTTAATAAATTATCCAATAAATTATAATTAATAAATACTTTACCTAAAATATAACCAAAGATAGAAGAAAACAATATAGGAAAAAATAAATCTAAATACCTTTTAATTATTTTTTTACCACATATCTTTTCTAAATTACCATCATTACTTACATAAAATGAATATGTAATTAAAAAACCGCTTATCATAAAAAATAAAGAAACTGCTAAACTGCCTCCATATCCAAAAATGTTAAAAGGAGAACTAATAATCTTATGTAGCAAACTAGTGTTATTGGTATAATCAAATCCGACACCGTTAACCAAGATTGGATAAAAGCATAATGCAAAGTGATGTAATAACACCAACATTGCTAAAATACCTTTAAAATTTGTTATAAAATTTAATTTTTTTTGATTTTGCATTGTATTAAATCACCCACCTAAAATTATAATACAAGAAAAATAAATAAATTGCAATTAAATGTCTTATAAAGTATACTATATATAGGTGATTTGAAATGAACAAAGAAAAAGTTATAAAAGTATTAAAATTTCTAGGAATATGTATAATATCTTACTGTGGAATATTTATATTGAATAATATTAGAAATATAATTAGTATAATATTAAAAAGTAATAAAGGTATAACTTTTATATCTATTCCTATAATATTATCTTTAATAATATTTATGTTTTATATTTATAAAGTTAAGAAAAAAAACAAATACTTTAATATAGCGTTTATATTAATGTTATTATTTTATAATACTTGCAATGGAGTTTTTTACTCAGCAGACATAACTACATTTTTCATATTATATTTAGTTTTATTAATATTTACATTTAGATTGTATCTTAATAACAAAAATTTTTCATTATCTTTAATTGCAGGTTTTTCAATAACAATATTACTAACTTTAATTATAGGATTATTAGGAATGTTAAAACTAGTAAAATATTTATTAGTAATATATGCAATATATAATCTAATATATTTTTATAAAAATCAAAAAAGACTCAATATAAAAAATAATTTAAATAATTTTTTTGATAAAGAATTATTAATGTTTACTATATTATTTATAATTGCAATAGTTGGTGGCGTAGGAAGATTTGTGCACGTATATGACGAATATTCGCATTGGGCATATGATGCCAAGGCAGTTATAAATTATGATAAATTTACAACATCAAAAGAAATAATGTCTAAAAGTAGAGGTTATGCACCTATATTAACTTCATGGTATTATATAACAGCACAATTCTCAAAAGGATTTAATGAATCTAATTTATATATTTCGCTTGCAATATTTATTTCTATATATTTAATGAGTATAACAATAAATAAAAAGAACAATAATTATTCATTCTTTTCAATTATATTCGCATACATGTCATGTTTTATTTTAGGAGGAGTTTATTCTTTTGATAATTTATATGCAGATTTAGCATTTGGCGCCGTATTTGGTGCTACACTTATAACTATATTTATCAAAGATGATAATAAAAAAATATTAATGATTCCATTATTAATACTATTAACTCTTATTAAGCCAAGTGGATGCACTGCATCATTTACAATATTGCTAATTATAATGTTGAAATATTTTGTTGATAATAGCTCAAAAAAATTAATTGAAAATATTAAAAATTTCATGAAGGAATATTGGAAATATATTCTAGCAACAATTATTTGTTTCATTGGATGGAGACTGTATGTAGCAATAACTTCAAAAATAAATACAGAGTTCTTTACACTAGATTTGAGACCAAGAGGACTTTATTCTGATTTAGCAGATAAATTAAATAAAAATTTTATAAGTAATTTTATAACTCTAATAATTAATACATTTGATGAACAATTATTATTTGGAAATATTAATATAACTTTATATCAATTTTTAATAATTATTTTTACATTATTATTTATACTTATTAAGCAAATTAATAACAATTATAATAAAACTATTAAATATACAATAATATTATTATTTTCGTACATAGTATTTTTTGCACTAACAACATTTTCAATATTTTATGCATTATCATACTATGAAGCAACAATTATAGCTTCATTTGGAAGATATTTAAACTCTATCCATATAGCGTTTATTATGTTAGCTTTATATTTATTTAATCAATTACATAATAATAAAAAATATAGTTCTCAAACATTAGTAATATTATTAATATCTTTAACTTTATTAACAAATAGCAAACAAGTATTTTATTTTGTTTTAGATATAAAAGAAAGAAATGCAACACATGAAATAAGTGATAAATTAAGTGATAAGTTTACTGAATTGAACAATAAGACATCAAAAAATAGCAAAGTTTTTGTAATTGATCAAGAAGATAAAGATGGTATAATGGCAATGTGGTATGCAAGATATTATGCATTTCCAAGAAAGATAAATGCATCAAGTTCAGCTATAGCATGGAAAGTAAAAACAGAAAAAAATAAAGATGATTTGCAAGACTGGGGATTAACAAGAAATAAATTTCTTACAGAACTAAGAAAAGAGAAATTTGAATATTTATATTTTTACAGTATTGACGATGAACTCATAAATTTATTAAAAGAGGATTTTGTTGTATATGATAGTAATTCAAAAGTATATAAAATAATATATAAGGGAAAAAAAATTAAATTTGAACCTGTATATAACATAATAAAATAAAAAGGAGTTAAACAAAATGAAAAAAATGACAGAAAAAGAAGCAAAACAATGTATGATTAATATATTATCTTATATCGATAATATATGTAGAAAAAATAAAATAAATTATAGTATATATTACGGTTCTCTTATTGGAGCAATAAGACATAAAGGTATTATTCCATGGGATGATGATATAGATATTATTCTATTAAAAGAGGATTATGACAAATTGATAAAAATATTAAAAACTCAAAACAACGAATATAAAATTCTTGATGAGACAACAGATACAAAATGTGTTTTGCCATTTGCAAAATTAGTAAATACTAAAACTTATATAGAACAAGATAATATGAATAAAGATAATAATATGGGATTATTTGTAGATATATTTTGTTTTAATAATTTTCCTGACAAAGACAAAAAGTTATATTACAAAAAAATTATTTTTTATAAATTATTGATAGATGGTTTAAACTATAAAAATTTTAAAAAAGGAGAAGACTATTACTATTTAAAAAAGATAAGAAATATTATTGCGAAAATATTCGGAAAAAAATATTTGATGAAAAAATATATAAAATTATGTAATAAATACAATAATTGCAAAACGAATAGAGTTATTTCAAATTGGCCAGAATATTATAATCCATTAGAAAAAGAAATTGTAAATAAAAGTGAATTTAAAAATTTTATAAGAGTAGACTTTGAAAATATAAAAGTAATGATAACAAAAGATTATGATGTATTATTAAAAAGATATTTTGGTGATTATATGACTCCACCACCTAAAGAAAAAAGAATCAATCATGGATTTAATGCTTATTGGAGGTAGTATGGAAAATAAAATAAATTTTACAGTTGGTCCAGTACAAATGGATGATGAAACAAGAAAAATTGGAATGAATCAAATACCTTATTTCAGAACAAGTGAGTTTTCTAATTTAATGTTAGAAAATGAAGAACTAATAAAAAAATTTTCTATAGCACCAGAAAACAGTAGAGCAGTATTTATGACTGGATCTGGAACAGCATCAATGGAAGCAACTGTATTAAATTGCCTAACGAAAGATGATAAAGTGTTAGTTGTAAATGGTGGAAGTTTTGGTAAAAGATTTGTAGAATTACTAAAACTATATGAAATACCACATGTTGAAATAAAATTAAATACAGGAGAACAATTAACTAGTGAAATCTTAGAAGATTATAATGATAAAAGTTTTACAGCATTCATGATAAATATACATGAAACTTCTACAGGTGTTAGATATGATTTAGATTTAATTGGTAATTTTTGTAAAAAAAACAACCTATTATTAATAGTTGATTCTATAAGTTCATTTTTAGCAGATGAAATAGATATGACTAAAAATAAAATTGATGTATTAATAATAGGCTCGCAAAAAGCGCTTGCATGTCCTCCAGGTATTTCAATAATTGTATTATCAGAAAGTGCAATTAATAAAATATATAAAAATGATGCAAAATGCTACTACTTAAATTTAAAAAGTGCATTAGAAAATCAAAAAAGAGGACAAACACCATTCACTCCAGCAGTAGGAATTTTAATTCAAATAAATAGTAGATTAAAATTAATTGACAAAAATGGCGGAGTAAAAAAAGAAATAGAAAAAACAAAACATTTAGCAGAATATTTTAGAAGCAAAATAAATAATTTTCCATTTAAAATGGTAACAGATTTTCCATCAAATGCAGTCACATCTTTATATTCTCTAAATAATAGAGCTAATGAGATATTTTTAACACTAAAAGATAATTATAATATATGGGTATGTCCTAATGGTGGAGAATTAAAAGATAAAATTTTTAGAGTAGGACACATAGGACACTTAACTGAAAAAGATTACGATGAATTAATTAATGCATTAGAAGATATGAATAAAAAAGGACTATTATAAAAATTAAAGAGGTACAAATGAAAAAAGTAATTACATATGGAACATTCGATTTATTACATTACGGACACATAAAATTATTAGAACGAGCTAAAGCGTTAGGAGATTATTTAATAGTTGGTATAACTTCAGATGATTATGATAAAACAAGAGGAAAAATAAATAATCAGCAATGTTTAGCGGAAAGAATACAAAATGTAAAAGAAACAGGATTAGCAGACTTAATAATAATTGAAGAATATGAAGGTCAAAAAATAGATGATATTAAAAGATATGATATAGATATATTTACTGTTGGCTCAGACTGGGAAGGATTCTTTGATTATTTAAAAGAATATTGTGAAGTTGTATATTTACCTAGAACTAAGGGTGTTTCAAGTACACGATTAAGAAGTGAAAATAGAGAATTAAAAATGGGAATAGTAAGTGATTCAGCTAATTATATCTCAAAATTTCAAAAAGAAGATAAATATGTTAATGGAATAGAATTTATAGGAATATGTACTAATAATCTAGAAAATATGAGTAAAGAAATAAAGTCATTACCAATTATTACCAATAATTATGATGAATTATTAAATAAGGTTGACGCACTTTTTATAAAGTCTGACTATGAAAAACGATATAACCTTATAAAAAAAGCATTAATAAAAGGTAAAAGTGTATTATGTGAATCACCTATCTCATTAAACAAAAAAGAATGCGAAGAATTATTTGAATTAGCTGAAAATAATGATTGTGTTTTAGTAGAAGGAATAAGAACAGCATATTCAACTGCCTACGAAAGACTACAATTATTAATAAAATCTGGTAAAATTGGAAAAATACTAAATGTTTCTGCAACATGTACAAGTATGACAAAAGATTATAGAAAACATAATCATAGTTTATACGAATGGGGTTCCAATGCCTTATTACCTGTATTTCAAATACTAGGAACACAATATAAGAATAGAAATATAATTACATATGACTCAAATGGAGATGCATTTACTAAAATAGATTTTCTATATGATAATGCTTGTGCAACAATTATAGTAGCAGAAGGAGCAAAATCTGAAGGAAGTCTAGTTATTACTGGAACTAAAGGATATATTTATGTACCAGCACCATGGTGGAAAACAGATTATTTTGAAGTAAGATATGAAAACACAAATGAAAATAAAAGATACTTTTACCAATTAGATGGTGAAGGTATAAGATATGAATTAGTTGAATTTGCAAGAGCAGTAAAAACAAAAAAATCTGATATTTATATTTCTAAAAATATAAGTATGGAAATTTGTAAAATAATGGAAGATTTTAAAAATGATAAAGATATAAATAGAATATAAAATGGAGTAGAAAATATGAAAGAAAAAATTTTATTAATAATTCCTTCATACAACGAAGAAAAAAATATATTAAAAGTTTATAATGAAATAAATACTTATAACAAACAAAACAAAATAAAATATGATTATATATTTATAAATGATTGTAGTACTGATAAATCAGAAAAGATATTTAAAGAAAATAATATTAATCACATAAACTTAATTCACAATTTAGGAATAGGTGGAGCAGTACAAACAGGATATAAATATGCATTAGAAAACAATTATGATATAGCAATCCAATTTGATGGTGATGGACAACACGACATTAATTATGTAAGTAAAATAATTGAACCAATTATCAATAAAAAATCAAATATGGTAATAGGCTCAAGATTTATTGATGATTCAAGTGATTTTAAATCAACCAAAATGAGACAATGTGGAATAACTTTAATATCTTTCTTTATAAAATTATTTACACATAAAAAAATACATGATACAACTAGTGGATTTAGAGCAGTTGACAAAAAACTAATTACTGAATTTGCAAAATATTATCCAATAGAATATCCAGAACCAGTATCAACAGTTACAATATTAAAAAAAGGATATACTATTTCAGAAGTTGGTGTAAGTATGAATGAAAGAAAAGAAGGAACATCATCTATCAAAACATGGAAATCAGTATATTACATGATAAATGTAATATTATCAATAATAGTCACAGGCATAAGGAGAAGTTAATATGACAGGTAAACTATTAATCTATTCAATAATAATAACTCTATTTATAATATTAGTAATATTAAATATATTAAAAAAAGGTAGAATGAATATTAAGTATTCTTTAGTATGGTTAGTTGCATTTGGATTATTATTAATATCTTTACTAGTACCAAATCTATTAAATGTAATTACTAAATTTTTAGGCTTTAATTTATCATCAAATTTAATAATTGTATTCTTTATAGGTATACTTGTAGTAATAAATATTTCTATGACAATTATTATATCTGGCCAAACAGAAAAAATTAAATTACTAGTACAAGAAGTATCTATGTTAAAAAAAGAGGTAAAAGAAAATGAGAAATCAAAAAAGTAAAAATTTATTAATTTTTTCTGGTTATCACTTACCTCATCTTGGTGGTATTGAAAGATATACAGATAATTTATCACAAGAATTTAAAAAATTAGGATGGAATATAACAATTGTCTCTTCAAACTATGATAACTTAAAAACAGAAGAAGATATTAATGGTATAAAAAACTATAGAATACCAATATATAATTTATTTAAATCAAGATATCCCATTCCAAAACATAATAAAGAGTTTAAAAATATATTTAAAGAACTAGACAAAAAAGAATATGATGCAGTGATTGTAAATACAAGATTTCACTTAACTACAATGGTTGGAGCAAAATATGCAAAAAAACATAACATTCCAGTATTCTTAATAGAACATGGTTCAGAACATTTAACAATAGATAATAAAGTATTAGATTTTTTTGGAGCAATATATGAACATTGTTTAACACACTTTGTAAAAAAATATGTAAATTATTATTATGGAGTTTCATTGGGTGCTTGTGAATGGCAAAAACATTTTGGAATAAACTCTGATGGTGTGTGGTATAATTCAATCAACGAATTCTATGATGTAAACAAAATAAAAAAGAATGAAAAGAAAATAATTATAACTTATGCAGGAAGAATATTAAAACAAAAAGGAGTTTATGAATTATTAGAAAGTTTTGAAAATCTTAGTAAACAATATAACAATATAGAATTACATTTAGCTGGAAACGGTAATCAACTAGATATATTAAAAGAAAAATACAAAGATAATAAAAATATTATATTTGAAGGAAAATTGGACTTTAAAGAGTTAACAAAATTATATGAAAAAACAAATATATTTGTATATGCGCCTTTATGGCCAGAAGGATTACCTACTTCAATATTAGAAGCTGGATTAATGAAATGTGCAATCATATCTTCACCACAAGGTGGAATAAAAGAAATAATAAACGATAAACAAAATGGTATAATGATTAATTCAAAAAAAGAATTAGAAGATGCTTTAGAATTGTTAATCAATAATAAAGATTTAAGAAATAAATATAGTGAAGAAATATATAGAACTGTATGTGATAAATTCTTATGGAAAAACACAGCAAAGAAAATAGAGAGTGATATAAATGAAAGAATCAAATAATATAAAAAAAAATATTGTTTGGAATACAATAGGTGTTTTAACAATATCATCAACTTCATTATTATATACACTAATATTAACACACTTTTGTAATTTGAAAGATGTAGGAATATTTTCGTTCGCATTTTCTTTTGCATGTATGATGATAACATTAGCTTCTTTTGGAGGAAGAACAATTCATATAACTGATAGTAATAACAATAATTCTAACATTTCATATATAATAACAAAATATATTACTGTTTTGATAACTTTTTTAATAGTTTTGATATATATAGCTATTAAATCTTATTCAATTACAAAAACAACATTAATAATAATACTGTGTTTATTTAAGTTCTTTGAAGAAATAAGCGACGTATATTATGGAGTACTTCAAAAAGAAAACTATTTATATAAAGTTGGAATATTTCAAACGGTAAAATCAATCATAAATATAATTTTATTTACTTTAATAATTGTGTTTTCCAAAAATATTATACTATCAAGTTCATCTATTTTAATTGTAAATATTTTATTTGCTTTAATAATAGAAAGGCATGCTGCAAAAACAGCAAATAATTGGAAATTTGAAATAAAGACAAAAGAAATAAAAAATATACTATATCAAAATTTTTATGTTTGTTTTTTTACATTTCTAACTTCATATATAATTAGTTCACCAAAATACGCAATAGATAAGTATTTGATAGATGATATGCAAGCTATATTTAACATAATTCTTATGCCAGCAACTTTTATATATTTGTTAGCGGGATTCATTCTAAGTCCATTTATGGTGGAAATATCAAAGGAAATAGAAAAGAAAGAGTATGATAAATCAAAAAAAAGAGTAATTAAAATAATTAGTATTATCTTATTATTAGGAATAATATCACTCATAGGTTGTTATTATTGTGGAATACCTATTTTAAATATAATTTATGGCATAGATTTAACTGCTTATAAATTTGGATTTTTAATAATCATTTTAGGTTCTATAATGTACTCTATTTCAGTAGCTATTTCAACTATATTAATTGCTTACAGGGAACTAAAAATACAAACCATTATATCACTAGTACTTTCTATATTAAGCTATTTAATTTGTAATATATTAGTAAAAAAACTGAGTATAACAGGAGGATGTTATGCCTACCTAATTGTTGTTTCTTTAAGAGCTTTAATATATATTATTTTATTTTTAAGTGTTATAAAAAAAAGAAAGAGAGGTAATAATTAATGAGTATACCAAAAAAAATTCATTATTGTTGGTTTGGAGGGAATCCATTACCAGAATTAGCACAAAAATGCATAGATAGTTGGAAAAAATATTTGCCTGATTACGAAATAATAAGATGGGATGAAAGCAATTTTGATTTTTCTATTAATGATTATGTTAGAGAAGCATATGAAAATAAAAAATGGGCTTTTATAACAGATTATGTAAGATTATATGTTTTATATAATTACGGCGGTATCTATATGGATACAGACGTAGAAGTCTTAAAACCATTTGATGAATTATTAACACACAAGGCATTTTCCGGTTTTGAAGATAAAATAAATATACCTACTGGTATAATCGCATCAGAAAAACATAATAAATGGATTAAATATTTATTAGATTATTATAAAGATAGACATTTTATTGTTGATGGAAAAATAAATTATACTACAAATGTATTAATAATAACTGAAATGACAAAAAAGAAATACGGCTTAAAGCAAAATAATACTTATCAAGATTTAAAAGATGTAGTTTTTTATCCAAATGACTATTTTTGTCCAAAAGATCATATTAATGGAGAAATATATTTAACTGATAACACGTACTGTATTCACCATTTCTCTGGTTCTTGGCAATCTAAAGGAATGAAATTCAGAGAAAAAGTTTTTAGGACAATACACAAAATTTTTGGTAGGAAAGTATCAGACTTTATGTATAAATTATACAAAAAGATTGTAAAATAGGTAATAAAATGAAAAAGATAAAAGTAATGAGTATATTTGGTACTAGACCAGAAGCAATAAAAATGGCACCACTAGTAAAAGAATTGGAAAATAGAAAAGAAATTGAAAGTATCGTTTGTGTAACTGCACAACATAGAGAAATGTTAGACCAAGTTTTAGAAACATTCGATATAAAACCTAATTATGATCTAGATATTATGAAACAAGGACAAACATTAAGTGATATAACATCTAGAGTATTAACTGGTTTAGAAAAAATAATAAAAGAAGTTAAACCTGATATAGTTTTAGTACATGGAGATACAACAACAACTTTTGCTGGAGCCCTAGCAGCATTTTATAATCAAGTTGCAATTGGTCATGTAGAAGCTGGATTAAGAACATATGACAAATATTCACCCTTTCCAGAAGAAATGAATAGACAAATGGTTGATTGTATGACAGATATGTATTTTGCACCTACAAAATTAAGTAAAGATAATTTGCTTAAACAAAATATAGATGAAAATAAAATATATATTACAGGAAATACTGCAATAGATGCTATGTCAAAAACAGTTGATAAAAATTATAAACACAAAGAGTTAAATTGGATAAAAGATAATGAAAGAATGATACTCTTAACCGCTCATAGAAGAGAAAATTTAGGAGAACCAATGAGAAATATCTTTAGAGCAATTAAAAGAATAACAGATGAATTTGAAGATGTAAAAGTAATATATCCAATTCATAAAAATCCTAAAGTAAGAGAAATAGCAAAAGAAATATTTGGAAACACAAATAAAATAAAATTAATAGAACCACTAGAAGTCTTTGATTTCCATAACTTTCAAAATAAAAGTTATATGATAATGACAGACAGTGGTGGAATACAAGAAGAAGCACCATCCTTAGGAAAACCAGTACTAGTTCTAAGAGATACTACAGAAAGACCAGAAGGAATAGATGCAGGAACACTAAAACTTGTTGGAACCAATGAAGAAACAATATATAAAGTAGCAAAAAGGCTGTTAACAAATAAAGAAGAATATAACAAAATGAGTCATGCTTCAAATCCATATGGAGATGGAACAGCAAGTAAAAAAATTGTAGATGCAATTATTGATAAATATAATAATTAAAAAATCACCAGTCACGGTGATTCTTTTTTGAGTATGCAATAATATTACATATCGTATACTATATATAAATTATTGTTTACACTTTAATAAATTTTGACATATTTATCTCTTTTATTTGCTACTCAAATTTTTTTAGTGGCTAAAAGAAATAGTATAAACAATATTATTAATATACTTTTAATTAATCTAGAATAAATTTAAAACATATTAATATTTCGAAATTATATTGTTTATATCTCAAAGTATTACCACTATAGGTAAAACGGCTTTTAATTTTTTCATCAAGTCATATCACCTCTTTCTAGTCTTGTATCCAAAACAACAAAAGTATAACAATGTAAATTAAGTAAACATATAAATTGTCTAAAAGTATGTTTTTTACGTTCAAAAAGAAGTTTTTTTAAAATATTTTGCAAATAAATTTATATTATATAAATTTATAAATAATAAAAAAAATATATAATAATACTTAATTAATAAATTTATTAAAAAAAATTAAAAAAGAACTTTTACTCGATAGGATTATAACAATTCTATTTTTTTTCTACATCATTTTTGTTATAATGATTTATAGGTAGGTGTACTTTATGAGCAACAACAAAAAATTATATATATTTTTAATATTATTACCAATTATAGATTTACTAACATCTATATCAACAAGATTATTTAATCTTACAATAAGTATAGGAGTAATAGTCAAATTATTATTTTTAGCAATAATGTTAATAACTCTAATCTTTTCAACATCGAAATATAAAAAGAAGGGATTAATATATATACTTTTAGTATTTATATACATGCTAGCATATATTTTATCAAAAATAAAATATCTAACAATGACTATGTTTATAAAAGAATCAATATATTTGTTTAAAACAATGTATTTTCCAATATTATTAGTTTGTTTATTATGCTTCTTTGATGAACATAAATTTGATAAAGAAAAAATAATCAAAATACTAATAATAAATTTTATAACATATGGAATACTATTATTTTTACCATTAATTACAAATACAGGATTTAGTACTTATAATTACAAAGGTTATAAAGGAAGTTCAGGATGGTTTAATTCAGCAAATGAAATATCAGTTATTTTAACACTACTATACCCATTTTTATTAACAAAAATTAATAAAAGTAAACTTAACATAGTTCTAATAATTTTTATGATTTTAATGATATTCTCTTTAGGAACTAAAGTTTCAGTACTAGGAATAATAATTACAACAACAATTATATTAGTATTATCATTAATTAAGAAAAAGAAAAAAACAACTTTAAAAATAGGATTTATCCTAATTGGTATTATTCTTCTTATATTAAATAGTAGTACACTTAATAATGTAAAATATAATATACCAAAAGATCCAAAAAAATTAAAAAATGTTAAAGTAAAACCAGAGCCTCCAAGAAAAGATCCAGTAACTGAACAAGAAAAAAACGAACGTTTTCTAGAGGAAGAATATGGAAGAATAAGAAAAGAAATAGAAAAAGAAGACAAGTTAAGCAATAATTCCAAATTAGTAAAACAAATAAAAAAATATGGAAGAATAATGTTATCTTCAAGAGATATATATTTTAGATTAACATATGAAATATATTCTAAACATTTTAATACAAAAGTATTATTATTAGGAATAGGATATTCAAATACTACAGAAATAAAACATTATGCAATAACAAAACTTATAGAAATAGATATATTAGATATATTCTTTCATTCAGGACTTATTGCACTAATACTAGTTTTATTACCATTCATTTACTATCTAATAAAATTAATTCAATCTAGAGAATTAAATATAAATACAGTATTTTATACATTAATGATAGGATTATTATTAAGTATATCTTGTATAAGTGGACACACATTAGCAGCACCAGCAGTGTCAATATATATAATCTTATATTTATTACTTGCAATGAATGAAATAAACTTATTAAATAAAAAAGATAATAAAATCAAAAAAAATAAAGTTTCAATATACGCTCTACATTTAAATTATGGAGGAGTAGAAAAAAATATTTGTACTAAAGCAAATATATTAAGTGAAATAAAAGATGTAGAAATAATAAGTTTGTATAAATTAAAAGATAAACCTGATTTTAAATTAAATGATAATATTAAAATTAAATACTTAACTACTAATATAAAACCAAATAGAAAAGAATTAAAAGAAACATTACATTCTAAAAATATAATCAACATAATAAAACAAGGTATATATAGTATAAAAGTACTTTATTTAAAACATACACTAATTACTAAATCAATGATAAATTGTAATAGTGAAATTATTATATCTACTAGAATAGATTTTACAGAAAAATTAATAAGAAATAATGAATATAATAATATTAAAATAGCAGAAGAACATATTTATCATAACAATAATACAAAATATTTAAATAAATTACATTATATATTAAAAAGTGTTGACTATTTAATGCCAAGTAGCAACTACTTAACTAATTATTATAAAGAATTATTTACAGAATATAGATATAAAATAGTAACAAATAACATGCCAATAGAATCAGACAACAAAATATCCAATTTAAAAAACAAAAATATAGTAACAGTAGGAAGATTAGAAAAAGTAAAAGGATATGATGATTTAATTAAATTATTTAGCAAATTAAATAATAAAGAATGGACTTTATCAATAGTAGGTACTGGAAGTGAGTATGATAATTTAAATAATCTTATAAAAGAACTAAATATGGAAGATAATATTAAATTATTAGGATTTAAAAATACAGAAGAATTAAATAAGCTTTACAAAGAATCATCTATATATATAATGACATCAATAGAAGAATCTTTTGGATTAGTACTTTTAGAAGCTGCTAGCCATGGATTACCACTTATAGCGTATGATAGCGCCTTAGGAGCAAAAGAAATAATTAAAGATAATGGTATTTTGATAACAAATAGAAATGAAAAAGAAATGATTAAAGAATTAAAAAATCTAATAAATGATGAAAAAGTAAGAAAAGAATATCAAAAAAAATCTTTATCAATATCTAAACAATATGATTACGATTTAATAAAAGAAGAAAATATAAATTTCTTTAAAAACATAAATCATAATAATATTTATACTAATTTATATATAAATAACAAAAAAGAATGTTATGAATTAATTGAAAATAAATTAAAGAACAAAGAAAAAGAATTTATTATAACAGCTAATCCAGAAACTTATATGCTATCTAGAAAAGATTCTGAAATATCAGATATGATTTATAATAAAAATAATTTAATAGTACCGGATGGAATAAGCATAGTTAAAACAAGCAATATACTTGGATATAATATAAAAGAAAGAATAACAGGTGTAGACTTAGCAGAATATTTATTTGAATTAGCAAATAAAAATAAATATAGAGTATATTTATTTGGTGCTAGTGAAGATGTAATAGATAAGTTAACTGGTATTATAAATACTAAATATCCAAATATAAATTTAGTTGGCGGAACAAATGGTTATATAAAGGATAAAGATGGAGTAATGAATTATATTAAAACAACTAATCCTGATATAGTTATGTTAGCATTAGGTATACCACTACAAGAAAAATTAATTAATAGACATATAAATGAATTTAAAAAAGGAATATTTATAGGAGTAGGTGGTTCATTTGATGTATTAAGTGGTACTAAAAAACGTGCTCCAAGAATTTTTATTAAATTGAATTTGGAATGGTTATATAGAATAGCAAGTGAGCCAAAAAGAATAACAAGATTTATAAAACATAATATAAAATATTTAATAGTAATACTAAAAGAAAAAATAAACAGAAATGTTGATAACAAATAACTTATCAACATTTTTATTTATGATAAAAATATGAAAGAAAAAACATTTGACACATATAGTACCAAATGATATTATTTAATTAGGTGAGCATTCAACCCCCTGAAAGTTGGATGTCTACCCTGTCTGAGTAAACATCGGCCCTAACTGAGTTGGCTGATGTCTTTTTATTTTATATATAAACTATTCTTTATCTAAAAAGATTAGCATTAAAATAATAATAATTCTATTCAATAATTTTTCAAAATTTTTGAACATATTATCACCTACTTCCCATAAATTCAAAAAGAATCTCAGTTAGTAAGGTAAACACCAACATGAATGCTCGATTAGTTATACTATATCACTTTTAAATATAAATAAAGTGTTTCGACAAAACCTGTAAAAACTTATCAAAACACGACAATTTATATAATAAATAATAAATTTATAAAGCATAAAATGATATGAAAAAAACATTTGACACATGCATTGCCAAATGCTATCATTTAATTAGGTGAGCATTCAACCCCCTGAAAGTTGGATGTCTACCCTGATGGAGTAAACATTGGCCCTAACTGAGTTGGCTGATGTTTTTTTTTTATTTTATATACAAACTATTCTTTATCTAAAAAGATTAGCATTAAAATAATAATAATTCTATTCAATAATTTTTCCAAATTTTTGAACATATTACCACCTACTTCCCATAAATTCAAAAAGAATCTCAGTTAGTAAGGTAAACACCAACATGAATGCTCGATTAGTTATACTATATCACTTCTAAATATAAATAAAGTGTTTCGACAAAACCTGTAAAAACTTATCAAAACTCGACAAATTATATAATAATGAATAAAAATAAATAATCATATTGACACATGAATTTAAAAATATTATATTTAATAAGGGATACAAATAGAAAGGGATTAATCAATAAAAGAAATTAATTAATATTTCTATAAGATTAATTATATAAGAAAAATATGAAAAAAATAATCAAAGAATTACAAGAATTATATGACAAGTATAAATATTCTATTTATAGCAGTATGATATTTACATTTTTAACACATTTTTATTTTTTTACTAGAAGACTAGCAAACGAAGATGATTTATCATATATAGTATTTAAAGATTATGCACTAACAAGTGGAAGATGGAATAACGGAACATTATTTACAACATCATTAATGTCAGCACCAATTAATTTTGTATTAGTTATAATAATACTAGCATTAATTAGTTTATTAATATGTGATATTTTCAAAATAAATAATAAGAAAAATATGATATTAATATCATTAATAATATCAACATTTCCATCATTAGCACTATCATTTAGTTATTTATTTATGGTAGAAATCTATATGACTTCCTTACTATTAGCTGTATTAGCAGTTTGGTTAAGTACAAAATGGAAATACGGTTTCATACCAGGAAGTTTATGCATCGCATTATCACTTGGTAATTACCAATCATACATCGCAGTATCTGTATCACTAATAATTATTTATATAATAAAAGAAATAATAGATAAGAAAAAAAATAAAGAAATATTAAAAGATATATTTAAATTATTTATAATGGGTATCTTAGGAATTATAATATATTTTACAATACTAAAAGTATTTTTATTAATAAACAAAACATCATTATCAAACTATAAAGGTGCAAACAGTATGGGAATTCCGCCAATAAGTGAGTGGCCAAAGTTAATATTTAGAACATATAAACATTTTATTGGATATTTTATAGGAAAATCATATTTTAGAGTTTCAATATACGAAAGCATAATAAGAATTTTAACAATAATATTAACATTTATTTTATTAATAACAAAAATAAATAAAGATAAAATTTATAAAAACAAAACAAATATAATATTACTTTCAATTATAATTATATTAATACCATTAACATTTAATATAGTAGACTTTATGGCATACAAAGCCGATTTAACATCTCTACAAATATATAGTTTCTCTTCATTTTATTTATTAATAATACTAATATTAGACAAAACTAAACCAAAGTGTTTAAATATAATAATAACAATTTTAATAATAGCAATAGGTATAATGAACTTTATAACAATAAATAAATATTATTTTAAACAAGAAACATACTATAAATATACAGAAAACTTTAATAATCGTTTATTAAATAAAATAGAAAGTACAGAAGGATATTACTATGGAATACCAATTATACTTAAAGGAACAATAAACAGTAGCTTTTATAAAGAATTAAATAATTTACCAAATACTAATGACAATATAACGTTTGATCAATCATTATGGGGTGGAAAATATATTGGATACGAAGATTTATACACATATAATAATGATAAAAAAATATTCACAATGATAAATAACGAATTTGGAGTAAATTTAAACAGAGCTACAGATGAAGAACGTGATAAAATAAAAGATAACAAAGAATATAATGATATGAAATCTTATCCAGAAAAAGATTCAATAAAAATAATCGATGGTATATTAGTTGTAAATTTCTAATATACTTTTTATTTTATATAAAAATGAAAATAATATGTTATACTAAATACATAAGGAATGATATTATGAAATTAGAAGTATACGATTTTGATGGAACTATATATGACGGTGATTCAACTATAGATTTTATAAAATATTTAACTAAAAGAAAAAAAAGTATAATATTACATTATCCAAAAATGTTATTTTATTTAATAAAATACAAATTAAAATTAATAAAAAAAGAAACGATGAAAGAATGTTTTTTTGAAATATTTAATAAATTTGAAAATATTGATAATGAATTAGATTTGTTTTGGAAAACTCATGAAAAAAATATAAAAGATTTTTATAAGAATAAAAAGTCACACAAAAATGATATAATTGCCTCTGCTAGTCCATATTTTTTACTTGAACCTATTGCAAAAAAATATAAAATAAAGAAATTATTTGCATCTCCAGTAGATAAAAAAAGTGGAAAATATAATGGAATAAATTGTCATAATGTTGAAAAAGTTAGACTTATTAACAAAGAATATCCTGAATCTATAATAGAAACAATGTATTCAGATGATATAAATGCAGACAAACCATTATTAGAACTAGCAAACAAATCATATGTAGTAAAAAAGAATGAAATATATGATTACAAAGAATATAAAAACAAAAAAGAAAATCTAATAAAAAGATTTTGGAATTTTGGATGGAGTATATATCATAAAAATGAAGAGATATGGAATTATTTAATAGTAGGTTTTTTAACTACTATGATTAGTTTAATAGTATATTATATTTGTGTTTCAACCTTTTTAAATCCACAAAAAGCAACTGAATTACAAATTGCAAATATAATATCTTGGATTATATCAGTGCTTTTTGCTTATTTTACTAATAGAATATTTGTTTTTAAAAGTAAAGAAAAAAATATATTAAAAGAGGGAACATCATTTATATCATCAAGAATTTTAACTTTATTATTAGATATGTTATGTATGTTTATAATCGTAACTATATTACATTTTAATGATAAAATAGGAAAAATAATAGCACAAGTTCTTGTAATAATAGGAAACTATATAATAAGCAAATTATTCGTATTTAAAAAGAAATAAATTATGAACTTATTTCTTTTTTTAAATTAGTTAAAAAATCTTCAATTTCATATTGTTGTTCTAATATATCATCACCATTTAAACAATTATAAAATTTCTTTTCTAATATAACTTTCATTTTGGCAGATTCAACAAAACTATTTAAACTAGTAATACCAGCTTCAGTACTATACAGACTATTATCTTTACATCCTATAGAAACTAAAATAACTTTCTTGTCTTTTAATTCGTTTCTAGAATACATTGGGTTTAATCTATCAATAAATATCTTTAAATCACCACTTAACAAATTCCATCTTACAGGTGTTATGAACATTAAATATTCTTCTTTTTTTATTAAATCAATATTATTTTTCATATCATCTGTAAAATCACAAATACCATCCAAGTCACAATCCATACATCCAGTACAAATATGTATTTTTTGATTTCCAGGAACTATTATATCTGTATGTATTCTAGTTTTTTCTAACTCTTCTTTTACAATATTAGCAAGTTTTAATGAATTTCCATTTCTTCTAGATCCAACGACAATTATCATTATATCCCTCATTTCTAATACTATTATTAACAAAATAAGAAATGTTATTCAAAAATATTTGAAATGTAAATAGTATTATGATAAAATCAATTATAGAAATTATTTATTTGGCCCATTGGTGAAATGGTTAACACATAGCCCTCTCAAGGCTACATTCATGGGTTCGAACCCCATATGGGTCACCAAATTGAATCAAAATCACTTAAAAAAGTGATTTTTAATATTGTTAAGAAAAAAATATTAAAAAAATTGCAAAAAAATAGAAATTTGTACTTTACAAATGCATATAATTATTGTATATTAATACATGTACCGAAGAAAAAGACATAAAATTACAAAAAAATTCAAAAATTTAAAATTTATGCTTGCAATGTTATAAAAAATTTGGTATATTATTAATGCACTTAACGAAGAAGTGCGAAATGATCTTTGAAAACTAAGTAAAAAGAATTTGAGTAAATTTTGGCTAGTATCA
>CAKOOU010000002.1 GCA_934098455.1 uncultured Bacilli bacterium
TTATTTTTTCTACTCATATTATTCCTCCTTAAACACACAAAAAAATCATATTTTTTCTTCTTTTATACCCCCCCCCCCGAACAAATTTTCGAGGTCGGAGGAGAAGTATATGATTTTTGATTTTTTTATGAATAGAAAATTTTTCTTGTAGTTGCGAATTATTTTGTACAATACGCTTTACTACCTTAATAAAACTATATCAAAAAAAATACTCTTTATCAAGTACTTTTATCCATTATTTTTAAATTGCGAATTATATAAATCTGCATAAAAACCATTTTTACTAATTAATTCATCATGAGTTCCTTGTTCAATAATATTTCCTTCATTCATAACAAGAATTAAATCTGCATTTTTAATAGTTGATAATCTATGTGCAATAATAAACGAAGTTCTACCTTTTGTTAATTTGTCCATTGCTTTTTGTACTAATTCTTCTGTTCTAGTATCAACATTACTAGTGGCTTCATCCAAGATTAAGAAAGGAGCATTTTTTATTAAGCCACGTGTTATAGTTAATAATTGTTTTTGCCCTCCACTAATTGAATCATTGTTACTAACTATAGAATCTAATCCACCAGGTAAAGTTTTAATAAAATGATCTACTCCAATCACCTTAGAAGCATTTAATATATCTTCATCAGTCACCTTTTTGCTATTATATTTTAAATTTTCTTTAATTGTACCATTAAATAACCATGTATCTTGTAAAACCATTATAAATAAATCATGTATATTCTCTCTTTTTAAATCATGTATGCTAACATCATCTATTAATATATCTCCACTTGTTATTTCATAAAACTTCATCAACAAATTAACTAATGTAGTTTTTCCAGCACCTGTTGGACCAACAATAGCAATTTTCTCACCAGGATTAACCACAACATTAAAATCATTTATAATTGTTTTATTTTCATCATAACCAAATTTAACATTCTTAAATTCGATTTTACCTTTAACTTTATCTTTATCAAGTCTTTTAGACAAATGTGACTCATCAGTCATTTCTTTCTCATCTAAAAAATCAAATACTCTTTCACTTGCAGCTGCAACAGATTGTAAATTAGTCATAGCCTGTGCAATTTGTGATAATGGATTAGTAAATAATCTTACATAAACCATAAAAGCAACTATCACACCAAAAGTAACATTACCTTTCATAGTCAAAATAGCACCAACTATACAAACTGCAACATAACCTAAATTTCCAACAAATAACATTATAGGTTGCATAAGTCCAGAATAAAATGCACTTTTTCTATTAGAATCATATAATTTACTATTTAACTTATTAAAATTTTTTATAGATTCCTTTTCCCCATTATACACCTTAACAACATTATGACCAGAATATATTTCTTCTATATATCCATTTAACTTTCCTAATTCTTCTTGTCTTTTTATAAAATATTTTTGACTATTTTTTAATGTAATAGCCATAAACATAAATCCTACAATACTTGAAACTATTGCTGTTAATGCCATTATACCATTTGTTATAAACATCATAATAATTGAACCAATAAATAATGTCACACTAGTAACTAAAGTTGATAAACTATTATTCATATTTTGATTTATTGTATCAACATCATTTGTTACTCTAGAAAGTATATCTCCTGTTTCATGACTATCAAAATATTTTAAAGGTAATTTATTTATTTTCTTAGATATACTAGTCCTTAATTTCTTTGCAAAATTATTTGATATTATAGTCATTATTATTGTTTCTATATAACTTAATATTGCACTAATTAAATATAATGAACCCAATAATATTGCTGTTTTTTTAACTTCATATAAATTTATTTGAGGTTTAACTTTATCATAAATTGATTTAGGTAAATTATCAAAATCATTTAATAATTCTTTTTCACTTTTATCTTTACTTTGCATTAATTCACTAAATTTTTGTTTATCTTCTACTTTTATATCTTTATCACTCATTATATCTTTTATAACTTGTTCATTTATATTAGGTTTTATTCCATCCGTAATAATATTAGTTAAATCAGATAATTTATTTGGAGATACAAGGGCTAAAATTGCACTTATCATTGCAAGTATTAAAGCAGTTATTACTAAATAACGCCATCTATCAAGACTTTTAAATAATCTTTTTATAGAAAGAGTAAAATTAGTACTTTTTTCTGGTACATTATTCATATGTCTTGGCATTATAATTCCTCCTCTTTTAATTGTGATAAAGCAATTTCTTTATATACTTCACATGTTTTTAATAATTCTTTATGTGTTCCTATTCCTACACATTTTCCTTTATCCAATACTACTATTTTATCAGCATGCATAATAGTTCCAATTCTTTGTGCTACTATCATACTTGTTGCATCTTTAGTATATTTTTTTAATGCTTTCCTTAATTCAAAATCTGTTTTATAATCAAGTGCTGAAAATGAATCATCAAATATATATATTTCAGGGTCTTTATATATTGCTCTCGCTATAGCAAGTCTTTGTTTTTGTCCTCCAGATACATTAGTTCCACCTCTTGCAATATGTGAATCATAACTATTATCCATCTTTTCAACAAAATCTTTTGCTTGAGCAACTTTAACAGCCTCTTTTATTTTATTTACATTATGTTTTTTACCATTATCTCCATAAGAAACATTTGATTTTACTGTCCCAGTAAACATAATAGCCTTTTGTGGCACATAACCTATTTTATTATGTAACTCCTCTAAAGAATAATCTTTAATATTTATTCCATCAACTAATATTTCTCCATCAGTTACATCATAAAATCTTGGTACCAAATTAATTAAAGAACTTTTACCACTACCAGTAGAACCTATAAATGCTATTGTTTCACCCTTATTTACTTTAAAAGATATATTTTCTAACATATATTCATCAGCATCTGGATACTTAAATGAAACATTTTTAAATTCAACAATACCTTTTAAATTAGTTTCATTAACTATAGTTCCATCAACAATACTCAATTTTTCATCAAGTACTTCATTAATTCTCTTTGCTGATACACTCGCCCTAGGCCATATCATAAATATCATTGCAAGCATCAAAAATGACATAATAACTTGTATTCCATAACTGGTAAATACAACCATATTGCTAAACAATGTTATTTTATCTAACATATTTGCTTCATCTATTAAATATGCACCTATAAAATATATTCCTAACGTCAACGAATTCATAACTATATTCATAACTGGCATTAAAATACTAAATGTCTTTTGATTAAATAATTGTATCTTAGTAAGTTCATTATTTACTTTACCAAATCTATTCTCCATAAATTTTTCTGCATTAAATGCACGTACAACTCTTATACCACTTAAATTTTCTTCCGTAACACTATTAACTTTATCAATTAATTTTTGTACTACCTCAAATTTAGGGAATACAATTATCATAAGTATTCCAATAGTAATTAATAATATTAAAACACAAACTCCAACTAACATACTCCATTTTAAACTTTTTCCAACAATTTTAGTAATTGCCCATACTGCCATAATTGGTGCTTTTATTATCATTTGTAATCCCATACTTATAAACATTTCTAATTGAGTAATATCATTAGTTGTCCTAGTAATTAAACTACTAACATTATATTTTTTTATTTCACCAGTACTAAACTTTAAAACTTTATTAAAAACTTTACTCCTTAAATCAAAAGAGAAATTAGCAGAAATAATACTTGTAAAATATCCTACTATCATAGCACTTACTAAACTACCTAATGCACATAGTATCATATAAGAACCTTTAAGTAATATATCATTAAATTTACTTCCTTCAGTTTGTATTAATCTTGTTATATCACTCATATAATCAGGTAATTTTAAATCTAAATATACTTGTATAACAATAAAAAATATACAAAAAACTATATATAATATATCTTTCTTTTTTAAATTTTTAAATATTTTTAACATTTTTTATCCTCTTTCCTATCTATTATATTATTTCCTAACAACTTAAATAACTCTATAAATTTATCTACATCATTCTTATTAATATTTTTTATTAAATTACTTAAATATATCTCTTGATACTTTTTCAATTCTTTTATTATATAATAAGCTTCATCATTTATTATAATAGTTTGTTTTCTTTTATCTTTCTCATCTACTTTCATACTAATTAATTTTTTATCTATTAATAAATTTATAGATTTTGAAACATAAGCCTTAGATACTTTACTAAAATTAACAATATCCTTAGCATTAATTATATCTTTATTATCAGATAATATTAGTAACATATCTGCTTCAATCCAACTTAATTTATGTTGCGTTGCTACAAGTTTTATAACTTCATTGTAACTACAATTAATTAATCTAGATAACTTTATTATATCAATTAAATCCTTCTCCATATATTCACCTAAATAGTTCATTAGTAAACTATCTAGTAACAATTATACTTATTTTAATTATATAAGTCAACAATAAAAATTAGGACGTTTAATACTATAGGGTATAAACGAATCAACCAAAACATTCTAGAAAGGATTATATTAAACGTCCTGGTTATATATATTAATATACATAACATAAAAATAAAAGACTATTTCGTACCAAAAAATTCGACAAAAAAAGACATTACAATAATGATTTATTTACTAGTAATGACTTTATTTTTTTTACTCTATAAAAATTATTTATATAATCTAAATTATCTTTTTCTGTCAAAGACATTAAACTATACAAATCTATATCTAACTTAAACTGTTCTTCATTCTCATGAATATCACTAAATTCTATTAATAATCCCTTTATTCCATTATATAAATTAGAATATTTAATATTACCATGACATATAGCATTTCTAATACCATTTATTACAGTATAAGAATAAAATATATTATTATCCTTTAATAAAATTTCATTTAAATTATCTAATTCTTCTTTTTTTATTTTATATAATTCCATTATTTTACTTATATTATTATTAATATCTTCTAATATATTTTTTAATTTAATAACTATATTATTATATTCTACATTTTTAGTTTCATTATATTTTTTTAAAACATTATTATATTGATTTTTAACTTTTTCACGTTTGTTTTCTAATTCATTTATCTTTTTAACACATGATTTAATAATTTTTTCTAAATCTTGTAATCTATTATTTTTACCAATTTCATATAATTTATTTTTTTTAACTTTCGGAATTATTTCGCTTAAATCAATTTTAGAAAAATCAATATCATTACTATTACATTCGAATACTTTATTATTTTTAAATAATTTTTCTAACGGATAACAATATACAAAATATATCATTGTTACCATTAAACTTAACACAAATTCTTCATCTGGAAAAGCCATTACATACCAAGGGTCTTTTTCTCCAATCTTATCTAGGTATGTTTTATAATCGTATATTTTAGCAGATAACATTTCACACAATATATTTCTTCCTGTGGCAAAGGAATATTTTACTTGATTATTATTTATCTTATTTTCCATATATACATATATTTTTTCAGTTGCTGTATAAAGTATTTGCTTTAAATGCTTTTTATTATTTTCATATAAATCATTAGAAAAATTTATTCTTCGTTTTATCTCTTCAAACTCTTCTTCATTTACTTTATACATTTTATGTTTTTTTATTTCAACATAATAATCATCTGCAAACATTTTCTTTATCATATTATCATAATCCTTGTCAGTATAATTATAATTATTTTCTACTAACTCACGAAGCATCATAGTATATTTAAAAAAAGTATCTTTTTCACTACTTGATAATTCTTTACCATCTTTTCTTTTAAAAATATATTCATTCAAAGATAAACTTCTTAAAAAATTATATATATCTTTATCAGTTTTTATAATACTATCAACATTAGAAAATGACTTATTAACCATTTGATATTTAATATATTTCTTTCCCTTAAATCTATAATTTAATCCATTAGTAAGCGTAAAATAATAATTTAAAAATTGATATAAATTAACTTTACAATCCTTATCATTTATCCTAAAATATATATTATCATTTTTTAAATAATAATCACCATGAGCTAACTTATTTCTAATAGATGCAAATATAGTTGCCCCATTTTTATCTTCATCAATGTTTTCTATATCTAAATATAATAAAATATTTTCTAATTGAGTATCTGACATTTTACTTTCATAATCAACATCAGTTATATTTTCTACCATACTTTCTTTATTAATTAATAAATCTAAAACAACAATACCAAATAAAGAATTTATTATATCTTCTCTATTTAATTCTGTTCCAAAAAAAATATTATTAAATAAATTCATTAAACTATTATTAATTTTTATAGATGTATTTATTCTTTTTTCTTCCATATTATTCCCTTCTTTTTAGAAGAATATTTTAACATAAACATATGAGTTGTCAAGGTATATTTATATAAAATTATATAATATAATTATGAAAAACAAATAAAATACTTTTATATTCTTTTACCTATTGTATTAGGTAGTATAATTAGATTAGTAGTAAATGATTATAGTTACTATATAGCATCAATAAACTGTACTAGCCCCACCTAAAATATTATTTCCTATTATGTGGTCTATAATATATTTACTTATGGGAATTAGTTATTACATATATATAAAAGATAATGATTATAGTTACATATACTATATACAACTATTTGTTAATATTCTATGGACTTTTATATTCTTTAAATATAAATTATTATTAAATTTATTATGTTGTTACTTAAATATACCTTATTTAATATGGAATTTATTTGCAACCTATTTGATGATAAGTATTTATATATTAAATTAGATTATATTGTTTAATTTTTTTTATTTATTTTAATATTATTAATTAGGTGATTATATTATGTTCGTTGAAAATATACATGGTAGGATACGTTTTATATTTGTTATAGTACTTTTAATGTTTATTGCAGTAATTATAAAAGTTTTTTATATACAAGTAATTGATTATAAAAAATTAAATGATTTAGCAGATAACTTATGGAGTAGAAATTTACCTATTACATCTGATAGAGGTTTAATATTAGATAGAAATGGTAAAGTTTTAGCAGACAATATTACTACAGTAAGTTTAGTTTTAATACCTAATCAAATAAAAAATAAAGAACAAGTTAGTCGTAATTTAGCAACTATATTAAATGTTAAATATGAAGATATGTATAAACATGTTAGTAAAAAGATTAGTATAGAAAGAGTACATCCAGAAGGAAGACAATTAAGTTATGAAGTTGCTGAAAAAATAAATAATTTAAATTATGATGGTGTTTATTTAGTTAAAGAAAGTAAAAGATATTATCCATATAAAAACTTATTAAGTCATGTTTTAGGATATGTTGGTATAGATAATCAAGGATTATCTGGTATTGAATTAGAATATGATAAATATTTAACAGGAAAAAGTGGTGCTATAAAATATTATAGTGATGGTAAAGGTAATAGACTTGATAAATCTGAAGTTTATGTAGAACCTCAAAATGGAGTTAATGTTAGTTTAACAATTGATTTAGATATACAAAAATCTATTGAAAGAGAACTTGATAATGTAGTTTCTAAATATAATCCAGAACAAGCTTTAATTGTAGTTGCAGACCCGAATACTGGAGAAATATTAGGTATGTCCTCAAGACCTAATTTTGATTCTAATAATTATAAAAATTATGACATTAATACAATTAACAGAAATTTACCTATTTGGGCTACATATGAACCAGGATCTACTTTTAAAATAATTACCCTTGCTGCTTCCTTAGAAGAAAAAACTATAAATGTATTTGATGACCATTTTCATGATTCTGGTTCTATACATGTAGACAGTGCTAGAATAAAATGTTGGAAAAAAGGTGGACATGGTGACCAAACGTTTTTGCAGGTTGTAGAAAATTCTTGTAACCCTGGATTTGTTGTTATGGGACAAAAGCTAGGTACTGAAAGATTATATAAGTATATTACTAATTTTGGATTTGGAGAAAAAACTGGTATTGATTTAAACGGAGAAAGTTCTGGTATATTGTTTAAATATGATAATATAGGTCCAGTTGAACAAGCAACTATGTCTTTTGGACAAGGTATAAGTGTTACCCCTATTCAACAAATTCAAGGAGTATCCGCTGCAATTAATGGTGGTTATTTAAACACTCCATTTATAGTTAAATATTTAAGTGAGCCAGAAACAAACACAATAATATTAGAAAATAAAAAAAACACTAAAAAACAAGTAATTAGTGAAGAAACAAGCAAACTCGTTAGACATGTTTTAGAAAGTGTTGTTGCAAATGGTACTGGAAAAAATGCTTACATAGAAAATTATCGTGTTGGTGGTAAAACTGGTACAGCACAAAAAGTTAATAATGGTACTTACATGGTAGGAAATTACATATTATCCTTTATAGGATTTCTACCAGCAAATAAACCTGAATATTTAGTATATGTCGCAATAGATAACCCTAAAGGCGTTACTCAATATGGTGGTACTGTTTCTGCACCTATTGCCAAAAATGTTATGAAAAGTATTATAGATATTAAAGAAATTAAACAAGATAATACAGGTATGATTAGACAAGAATATACTTGGCTAGATACAAAATATGTTATGTTACCTGATGTTGTTGGAATGGATTTAAAAACAGCACAAACAACATTAAAAGGTTTTAAAATTGAATACACTGGTAGTGGAGATAAAGTTATAGAACAAGTTCCAAGTGCTAATCAATATGTTAAAGAAACAAATACCATTAAACTAATGTTAGGATAAAAAGTTTAGTATTTAAAAATTTGGTCAAATGTTGTAATTTTTTTCTAATATAATTTTAAATCCCATCTTAATTTTTCATCTTGATTTTCATTTTCTTCATATACCATTTCATTAATTTCTTCATTCTTAAAAACTTCTAATAACTTATCAAAATCATCTGCCAGTTTCATATTTTTTAATTTATCTTCATCTATCCAATATACTTTACCCTCAGATGTTTCTGAAATAATATCACCACTATAGTCATCTGATATAAATAAAATAATTAATTGTCTTTCCTTTTCATTTTTATCATACCAATCTTTAATTCCACATATTTTAACAGAATTTAATTTTAATCCAGTTTCTTCATATACTTCTCTTTTAACTGATGGGACAATGCTTTCTCCTAGTTCTATTTTTCCTCCTGGAAAAGCAACTCCTTTCCAACTTTTTATTCTTTCTTGCACCAATACTTTTTTTGTAATTGGATTAATAATTTTACACATATTCATTAATTTTACAGTTTCCATTTTTTTCTCCTTTTTTGTTTCAATATTTAAAAAAGAGGTTCTAAAAAAGAACCTCCTCCTCCTAATCAAATTTTAATCACATAATACAATATTTTTATCTATTTTAACATTCTCAATTAATAATGTCAACCGCTTTATGCCACAACCAGATTTTACAATTTTTTACAGATTTAACTTAATTAATTTCAAAATCTTTCAATTTGAATAATAGAAAAAAACTTTACATCAATTTAGTAAAGTTTTATTTGTTTTCGTAAAGTTCCATAAATTTATTATAAAGTTTATCACATTCATCTTTATTCATTTCATGTATATTTTCACATGGATATGGTATACCTAACTTTATATATTTTTCCCTTCCCAATTTGTGATATGGAAGAAACTCCACCTTTAAAACATTTTCTATCTTAAAATGTTCTTTTATATAATCATTTAAAGATTTTATATATTCTTTATTATCCATAATAGTTGGTACTATAACTTGTCTTATCCAAAATTTCTTATTTAATTTATTTGCAACGTCTATAAATTCTAAAGATTTATTTGGTAAAGACTTTGTAATTTTTTTATAACCTTCTATTGTTGTATGTTTTATATCAAATATTATTAAATCTATATATTTTAAAAGTTCAATATAATTATCTCCTACACCAGCAGTATCTAATGCAATATGTATATTATATTCTTTTAATTTTTTACATACATTTATTAAAAATTTAGAATGAAGTAATGGTTCTCCACCAGAAAATGTTACTCCACCACTTTCACCAAAATAATCTTTATTACGTAATATTTTATTTACCAACTCATCTTCTGTTATATTATTTGTTCCTTTTTCCCACATTTCTGGATTATGACAATATATACATCTTAAATGACATTGATTAAAAAATACTACTGTTCTGATACCTGGACCATCTACTACACTAAATGTTTCAATACTTGCTACACTACCATTCATAACTTAGTATGGAAAGTTCTTGATATTACTTCCTCTTGTTGCTTTCTAGTAAGTCTATTAAATCTTACACTATATCCAGATACTCTTATTGTTAAAAGTGGATACTTTTCTGGATTGTTCATAGCATCTATAAGTGTTTCTCTATTTAAAACATTTACATTCAAATGATGCGCACCTTTTTTAAAATAGCCAGTTAAAAGTGTAACTAAATTATCTACTCTTTCTTCTTCATTTTTACCTAATGAATTTGGTACTATTGAGAAAGTATTCGATATTCCATCCTTACAACAATTCTCATAATCAAGTTTTGAAACAGAATTAAGACTTGCTATTGCACCACACTCATCTCTTCCATGCATAGGATTTGCTCCAGGTGCAAAAGGAACACCCTTTTTTCTACCATCTGGAGTAGCGCCAGTCTTAGCACCATAAACAACATTTGAAGTAATAGTAAGTACTGACATTGTTACCTCTGCATCTCTATAACATTTATGTTTTTTTAATTCATTAAAGAAATAACTAGTTAATTCTTTTGCAATATCATCTACTCTATCATCATCATTTCCGTATTTTGGATAATCACCTTCAACTATAAAGTCTACAGATATACCATCTTTGTCTCTTATAGGCTTAACTTTAGCATATTTTATTGCAGATAGTGAATCAACTGCAACAGAAAGACCAGCAACTCCATATGCCATATATCTATGAACAGACGTATCATGAAGAGCCATTAACCCAGCCTCGTAAGCATATTTATCATGCATATAATGAATTATATTCATTGCATTGCTATAAATTTCTGCAACTTTACTTAATACTAATTTATAATTTTTAACTACATTATCATATGTTAAAATACTTTCAGTATTCTTTTCTACATTATCAAGTACTTTATCACCTTTTATTTCATCTATTCCACCATTTAATGAATATAGGAGTGATTTTGCTAAATTACATCTTGCACCAAAGAATTGCATATCTTTACCTAACCTCATTGCAGAAACACAACATGCAATAGCATAATCATTACCATATATATTTCTCATTAAATCATCATTTTCATATTGTATTGCATCTGTCTTAATACTTACTTTAGCACAATATTTTTTAAAATTATCTGGTAAATGTTCACTCCACAAAATAGTCATATTAGGTTCTGGTGCAGTATCTAAATTTTCTAAAGTATGTACTATTCTATATGAAGTTTTATTAACAAGAGAAGTATTACTATCTAACATACCACCTATAGAACATGTTACCCAAGTAGGGTCTCCTGAAAATAATTCATCATAATCTGGAGTTCTTAAATGTCTTACCAATCTTAATTTAATTATAAATTGGTCTATTAATTCTTGTATTTCTTCTTCAGTTATTAATCCAGCTTTTAAATCTCTTTCAAAATATATATCAAAGAATGCATCTACTCTGCCAAGACTCATTGCAGCACCATTGTTTTCCTTTACTCCTGCTAAATATGCTAGGTAAGTCCATTCTACTGCCTCTCTTGAATTTTTTGCAGGTTTTGAAATATCAAAACCATAAGTTTTAGCCATTTCTTTTATTTCTTCTAATGCTCTATATTGCATAGATATTTCTTCACGTATTCTAATTAAATCATCAGTCATTTCACCTACATAAATATTATTCCAATCATTTAATTTTTGTTCTTTTAGAAAATCAATTCCATATAATGCAACTCTTCTAAAATCACCTATAATTCTTCCTCTACCATAAGCATCTGGTAAACCTGTTAAAAGACCTACATGTCTTGCTTTTCTAATATCTTCTGTATATGCATCAAATACTCCTTGATTATGTGTTTTTCTAAATTCATTAAAATATTTATCAACAGTTGGATTTAATTTATATCCATATGCGTCAAGTTCTTGATATACCATACGTATTCCACCATAAGGATTTACTATTCTTTTAAGTGGAGCATCAGTTTGAAGTCCAACAATTACTTCATTATCTTTATCAATATATCCAGGTTTAAAACAATTAATTCCAGACATATGATTTACATCTATATCTAAAACATGTTTATCTAATTCTTCTTTTAATAATTTTAAACATTTATTCCAAACTTTATCAGTTTTTTTAGATGTACCAACCAAAAAATCTTCATTATCTTTATACTCTGTATAATTACTCTTTATAAAATCATTTACATTTATTTCATTTTTCCAAATTTCCCCTTTAAAATTATTCCACTCTTTCATCTTACTACCTCCATAATACTATTAAATTATATTATAATTAAAAAAAATAAACTGTTGTATCTGCAACAGTTTACATACTATTTAATTTCTCAAATACATTTACTGCAACACTTACAGTAGCGCCAACCATTGGATTGTTTCCCATACCTATAAATCCCATCATCTCGACATGTGCCGGTACACTACTACTTCCTGCAAATTGTGCATCTCCATGCATTCTACCCATTGTATCAGTAAGACCATAACTAGCAGGTCCTGCAGCCATATTATCTGGATGTAAAGTTCTTCCTGTTCCACCACCACTTGCTACACTAAAATATGGTAATCCCATTTCAATTCTTTCCTTTTTATAAATACCTGCAACAGGATGTTGGAATCTTGTTGGGTTTGTTGAATTACCTGTTATTGATATATCAACATTTTCATGGTGCATTATAGAAACGCCTTCTCTGACATCAAATGCCCCATAACATTTTATTTTATTTCTTTCACTATCACCATATTTAGTTTCTTTAACTATATTTAATTTATTATTATCATAATCATATTTTGTTTCAACATATGTAAAACCATTTATTCTGCTTATTATAAGAGCAGCATCTTTACCAAGACCATTTAATATTACTCTTAAAGGCTTTTTTCTTACAAGATTTGCACTTTTAGCAATACCTATAGCACCTTCTGCTGCTGCAAATGATTCATGACCCGCTAAAAAAGCAAAGCATTCTGTCCTTTCATCCAAAAGTCTTTTTGCAAGTTCTCCATGTCCTAAACCTATCTTTCTTATATCAGCAACACTACCATTTATACAAAAACTCTGTAATGCCTCTCCTAAATAACCACAAACTTCACTAGCACTATTTGCACGCATCTTTAATGCAATACTAGCTCCTATTGTATACGCGTAAGGTGCATCTAAAAAACATATAGGTTGAATATCTTTAACAATCTTATGTACATCTAAATTATATTTTTTACATATATCTAAACATTCATTAATATCTTTTATACCATACTTATCAAGTAATTTTTGTATATTATCAATTCTCATTTCATAATTTTCAAACATCTTTATTCCTCCCTTAACTATTCACTTCTTGGATCTATAGTTTTTACAGCTTCAGAATATCTACCATAAGTTCCAGTAGCTTTCTCTATTGCTTCCATAGGGTCCATTCCTTTTTTTATAGAATTCATCATTTTACCAATATTTACATATTTATAACCAATTATAGCATCATTGCTATCTAAACCTAATTCAACCACATAACCTTCAGTTAATTCTAAATAACGAACTCCTTTTTCACGAGTTGAATAAATTGTTCCAACTTGACTTCTTTTAGTACCACCTAAATCTTCTAATCCAGTACCAACCTCTAATCCACCTTTAGAAAATGCAGATTGACTTCTACCATATACAATTTGTAAAAATAATTCTCTCATTGCTGTATTAATTGCATCACAAACCAAATCAGTATTTAAAGCTTCTAAAATTGTTTTACCAACTAATATTTCTCCAGCCATTGCAGCACTATGTGTCATACCACTACAACCAACAGTTTCAACTAAAGCTTCCTCTATAATACCATTTTTAATATTAAGAGTTAATTTACAAGCTCCTTGTTGTGGCGCACACCAACCCACTCCATGAGTTAAACCACTTATATCCTTAATCTCTTTTGCTTGTATCCATTTACCTTCTTCAGGAATTGGACTTGGACCGCTCTTAGCATCATTTCTTACTACACACATATTTTCAATTTCTTCCATTACACATTCTCCTTAATCTATTTCAATTTCCTTAACAAAATCTATACCATATTTATAATTAGTATTATTCTCTACATATTTAATTAAATAATCTATTTTTTCTAAATAATCATTAATTATACTTTCCTTTTCTTCATCTAATAAAAATTCATAAGTACTATTATTCTTCTTAACATTATAATTATCTTTAATTAAATTATATTTATTTTCCAATTCATCTAATTTAATATTATTTAAAACACAATCTATAAAATAAAACTTAGAATTTAATAAACTATCTAAATTAACATCTTTAACAGACTTATTAAATAAATATAATTTATTACTATCAATAAATATTTTAATAATTGTATTCTTTTTTATACTTTTAATATTATTATATTTTTTTATTTTATCAATTTCTTCAAATATATCTTTATTACAATATTTACTAACAACATCATATAATTCATCATCATTATTAACATTAATCTTTATTATATATTTTTGTAATACATTATTTTCTTTTTTTATTTTTTTATAATTTATATTACTTATCAATATAGAATTAATTAAATCGTTACTTATATTATTAATATATAATTTTATTTTCCCTAATACCTTATTGTTGTCTGAAATTTCATATTCTCTCATATCTTTCATCCTCTATATTAAGTATATAATAAAAGATACTATTTGACTAGTACCTAATTTCTCCATATATATTATTATTTTCTATATTATATATATAAACTTTATAAAATTTATTGTGTTCTAATTCTTCATTAATTATTATTTTCATATAATTAGAAGTATGCCCTATACTTACACTATCTTTTACTTCTTCAACTAATACATCTAATTCTTTATTTATAAATTTATTATAATACTTTGTTTCTAATCTATCAGATAATTCTAATATTTTATGAACTCTTATTTTTTTTATATTATCATCAACTTGTTTCATTAAAGCAGCTGGTGTATTATCTCTTTTTGAATACGGAAATGTATGTATTTTACTAAATCCTATATCAATTAAATTATTATATGTCTCATTAAAGTCTTCATCTGTTTCTTCAGGAAAACCTACAATTAAATCAGTTGTTAAATTAATATCTGGTCTAACATTTCTTATCTTATTTACTATATTTTTAAATTCTTCTATATTATATTTTCTATTCATTAGCTTTAATATTTTATCACTACCACTTTGTATAGGTATATGTAAATGATTACATATTTTATCATTTATTTTTAATTCGTTAATAAATTTATCATTAAGTTCTGTTATTTCAATACTAGATATTCTGATTCTTTTTAAATTATCTAAAACACTTATTCTTTTAATTAAGTCGACTAAATCATAATCTTTACCTGTACCATAACTACCAGTATGTATACCAGTTAAAACAATTTCTTTATATCCATTATTAACTAAACTTTTAATTTCTTCATATGCTACATCAATATCTTTACTTCTAATGCTTCCTCTCATGTAAGGAATAATACAATATGAACAAAAATTATTACATCCATCTTGTATTTTTACAAATGCTCTAGTTTTATTAAGAAATTTATTTATTTTCATATCTTCAAAGCCAACGCTTTTCATATCAACAAAAGTATTTATTTTTTTATGATTTATTTTATATTCATTTACTAACTCAACTATTTTACTTTTATAATAATTACCAATCAATATATCTATATCAGTATCTACAATATTTTCTTTATGGTGTTCTGCAGCACATCCACATACTACAATAATACTATTAGGACAAGTTTTACGTGCAAGTCTAATCATTTTTCTTGATTTTGCATCACTTTGATTAGTAACAGTACAAGTATTAATAACTATAACATCAGGATTACTATTTAATTCAACTATTTCATAATTATTATCCTTAAATTTTTCTTTTAAATACTCACTTTCATATGTATTAACTTTACAGCCAAGTGTTAGTATAGTACATTTCATATAAATCAACTCCAACTAAAAAATCTAATTTAATATATAAACTAGATTTAATTATACAACAAAATTATATTTTTTTCATTAATTATTTTTAATATAATTTAATACTTCTTCTTTATCAGATAAATGATGTTTAACATGTCCTATTATTTGATAATCTTCATGTCCTTTACCAAGTATTAATAAAGTATCATTTTCACCTATCATATCTAATCCCTTTTTTATTGCTTCTCTTCTATCATATATAACAGTATAATTATCTTTAGTTATACCTCTTAATATATCATTCATTATATTTTTTTCATCTTCTGTACGAGGATTATCATTAGTTAAAATTACATAATCAGATAAATTTGTAGCAATACTACCCATAATTGGTCTTTTCTTAGGATCTCTATCTCCTCCACAACCAACAATAGTAATTATCTTACCTTTTTTATCTTCCAAATTAGAAGTTATTATTTTTTCTACAGCATCTGGTGTATGTGCATAATCAATTATTGCTTTACCACCATTTACACTTATTATTTCATTTCTACCGCTAGGAGCATATATTTCATTAGTTATAGAAATTATATCTTCTATATCTATTCCCAAACTATTAACAAAAGCAAGTGCAGTAATATAATTATAAATATTAAATTTATTTAATAAATTAGTTTTAACATCATAAACCTTATTTTCATAACTAAACTTTATATCAGTATTTAAATTAGTATAACTATAACTTAATATATGATAATCACTTTCATTAAATCCTATAGTTTTAAAATTATCATATTTAAAACATTTACCATATTGATCATCTATATTAGAAATCATAATACCATCTTTTTTTAAATGATTTAAAATTAACAATTTACTTTTTAGATAATTTTCCATAGTCTTATGATAATCTAAATGATCTTCAGTTAAATTAGTGAACCCACAAATATCAAAATTAATACCATTTACTCTACCAAGTGATAATGAATGACTACTAACTTCCATAACTATTACACTAACATCTTTTTCCTTAGCATCTAATATTAAATTATACAAACTTAATATATCAGGAGTAGTATTAGGTAATTCTTCTATAAATTCACTATTGACATAATATCCTATAGTACCAATATATGCATTATTAATATTTAATTTAGTTAGCATTTGACTAGTTAAATATGCAGTTGTAGTCTTACCATTAGTACCAGTTATTCCAATAAATTTAATATCTTTAAATTCACTACTAACATTATCAACTAAATATTTATTTAAATATTCTTCAGTATTTTTAACTATAATTGTTTCTACGTTATAACTTCCATGTTCACATACAATTTTAGTTGCACCATTTTTTATAGCTTGTTCTATATAATCATGTCCATCTACAGTATATCCTTTTATTGCAACAAATGTATCTCCCTCTTTAACTTTTCTTGAATCTGTTTTTATATTTAACATAATTTCTTCACCTACTTAATAATATCATATTTATTATAATTTATAAATATGAAAAATCCACACTATTAAATGTGGATATTTTTATTTAATATAATCAAGTTCTATACTACTAGGATTAGTATCACTTTCTATATTTATATATTTAGTTTTACTTAAATCTATACTTGGTAAAGAAACGCTTTCTTCCTTTTGATTAATTTGATAATTTATTATCAATGGATTTCCGCTATCATATAAACCTTTGACCCATTTACTCATACCAGCACTATCTAAAGTTTCTAATATTGTTTTTGGAAGTTTAAAATATATTGTTCTCGAATATTTTTCTAAAGAATGAAAATTTACTCCGGTAATATCTAAATTGGATTGAACAGATTTATCACTAGGTAAAAAATAATTACAAAGTATTTTTCTATTACTCATTAAATTATTTGTATCATTAGTTGAAAGGGTTATTGAAAAAAGTATTTTATTATCAGTATCATATTCCCCATTTTGATTAGCATAACCTTCATTCCCACTAAGTATATTACTATTTGTATTTCTAATTACTTTACCACTTTTAAAATCTATATAATCTGTATAATTTCCTATTTGTCTTAGAGGTTCATTTAAATATATATTTGTTGTTTCTTCATGGTAAGATTCATAATCAGTAGCTACATTACCTTCTTCTATCTGTATATTAGATATTGTTATTATACTAGTATCTCCACTTTTATCGTTAGCATAAAAATATACAGGCGAATCTAAATCTTGTTGTGTAATAGTTCTCGTTGTATTATACTTCCACGTAAATTTACTAGTTCCTAAATATATTTTCTTGCCTAATCCAGTACTATTGGCACTCAAAATATATGTTTTACCTACTTGTAGATTAGGACAATAATCTGATAATTTACCATTTGTTTTTGCAGCAGAAGAAGTTGATGGTGTTGTTACCGATAATGTACCATTGTTATTATTTATTACTTCACTAGTTGAAATAACTTTGCTAACATTAAATAAATTCTTCCCAGTGGTTTTAACCCCTATTTTATATTTTCCATTATTACTATCACTTGTATCCGTTATTAAATCTCCTACACTTTTTATTTCACTTGGATATTCTGGTGATGGCATATCTGGTGTAAATTCTTCATAAGCTGAGTTATCTGAATTGATAGTAATATTTTTAATTTTATATTCATTTGGTGTATAATTAGTTGACCTAATAAATTTAACTATAATATAGGCACTTTTACCTATTGCTACACCATAATCATTATTACCACCAAAACTAACATTATATTCTGTAGCATTGGTTTCATCGCTTGATGCATTTCCGTTTCCAGTCATTTTTTTTCCATCATAATCATAATATTCTGTATTGATATGATAGTTACCACCACTTACTAAATAATAACGTAAATATAAGTAAGTATTTTTTTTATTCCAAGGTATTTTTACACTTGCTACAGAATCTAAGTTTGGTAATGTTAAATTACCATCTGTATCTACATAAGCTCCATTAGTAAATGTCCATCTGCTATCTGAAAAATTAGGACATAAGTTTTTAGATTGAGTAGAAGTCTCTTGTACACTATTTCCATATATTCTATAATTACTTAATAATTTTGCATTATCTACACTTACACTATTTGTTCCTTTTGTATTTGTTATTTCACTTCCTGTTCCTTTTAAATCTCTTATTATTATATTTCCACTTAATTCTTTATTCATATCTATACTTTGATCTGTATTTGTTTCTATAAACTCTACTTTTAATTCATAATTATGTTTCTCTTCTACTTCTATATCATTTATACTTAATAATGTATCTGTACTTGGATATGTTATCTCTGTTCCTGTACATTTATTACCTTTACTACTTGTACATGTTAATGTTAATTTAACATCATTCTTATT
Source organism: uncultured Bacilli bacterium (assembly GCA_934098455.1). Lineage (GTDB taxonomy): Bacteria > Bacillota_I > Bacilli_A > RF39 > UBA660 > UMGS1124. The sequence goes on from CAKOOU010000002.1 coordinate 19,525, forward strand.
TTCAAATGTATTTATTACATCATCTAAATATACTGTATAGTTTATTACTTTCTTATCTCCTGTATTTTCTACACTAAATGTCTTTGTTGCTATTACTTCTCCTGGTACTATATTAGTCGCTTCTATAAGTCCATTTCCATCACTATATGTTAATTCTAGATTTGCTAAACTTACTGTAACAGATTTATCATTTGTATTACCATTTATTCTTGTTAAATAATATGCATATGTTAATCCTATTAGAGTTACTAATACTAATATTATTCCAGTTACACTTATTATTATTTTATTTTTTCTACTCATTTTAACTCCTCCTTATATTACCAAATATGTTATATAATATTTAATTTTAAATTAACATGGGCCTACAAACCTGCATTTATTAAAACATAACATATAAAATATTTGTCGAACACACAAAAAAATCATATTTTTCTTCTTTTATACCCCTTCCCCGAACATTTTTTCGAGGTCGGAGGAGAAGTTATACATTCTTATTTAATCTTTTTTATGAATAGAAAATTTTTCTTGTAGTGCGAATTATTTTGTACAATATGCTTTACTACTTTAATAAAACTATATCAAAAAAAGTACTCTTTATCAAGTACTTTATTCTATATTGACATTAATTCTTTTTCTTTAACAGATAATATTTCTTCAACTTTCTTATTATATTTATTAATTAAATCTTGCACCATATCAGTATATCTGTCTTTTTCATCTTCTGTAAATTCACTATTTTTAATAGAATTATTTGCATCTTGTCTTATATTTCTTAGTTGAATTTTACCTTCTTCAGCCATTGCTTTAGCTTGTTTTACATAATCTTTTCTTGTTTCCTCTGTTAAATCAGGAACAGTTAATATAATTGTTTCTCCATTATTTGTAGGATTAATACCCAAATTAGCTTCATTAATAGCCTTCTCTATATTTTTTAGATTGTTTCTATCAAATGGTTTTATAAATAATTGTTTACCATCATGAACAGTAATATTTGCTAATTGATTTATAGGTGTTGATACTCCATAAGCTTCAGCAGAAATTCCATTTAACATACCAGGATTGGCTCTTCCTGCTCTAATAGAAGTTAATCTATTTTCATAATTCTCTATTGCACTTATCATTTTTAATTCTGTATTATCTAATATATCCATATAATCTCCTTCTTTTTATTTATTATAATAATTTTTTTAATATTTTACAAGCAATAAATACAAAATAGAAATTATAATTACTATAATCACACAAACTATTAAAGTAATATCTACAAAACCAACTTTATTACTATTATTATCTTTAAGCTCTAATTTTTTTACATTACCTTGTTTATTTACAGTTACATTAAAATTAAACAATTCTTTAATACGTTCATTATAATAATTTCCAGTTTCTAATAAATAATTATAATACTTATCATATATTTCATATAAATTAGCAGGTATATCTTCTTCTTTATTTAATAAACATAAAGAAAAGAACATTTCAATCAATTTTTCTTCATAATTATCTAACTTTTCATCATAATAAATCTTATCTAGAGCAAAGTTTATAGCATTTATATAATATTCTGTATCTAAATCATATATAGAATTTGGTATATCTTCTATATTTTTCTCAACATTCTCTTCTATTTTATTATGTTCTGTTTTAGTAGTACCCATTATATCATTTGCATTTATAAATTCACTACTATTTTCTTCTAAAATATACATATCATCATTATCTACAAATTTAATAATAATACCATTTACATTATATAATCTTTCACCCTTAGAATTTATACTATATGATAATTTAGCATCTTTAATATTATTATCTTTTATATATGTATTAACCTTAGTACGTTCATTTAAAACATCATTTATATTTTTTAAAAACTCTTCTTTAGTTTTTGTATCACTTATACTTTCTAATTCTTTTTTTATCTCTTCTTTATCTAAATTAGTATTAACATCCATATCAATCTTTTTTAATTCATTAATATATGGATATAAATAATCTAATATATCTTCAATAGATTTATTCTTATTATTTTCATCTTCTAATATAGTTTTTATTTTATCAATATATTCATTATTTATTTCAAATATTCTTTCTTCATTCATTATATTTATTTTTAAATAATAAGTATTATTTCTAAATCCATAATAATCTTTATTATTTATATCTTTTTCTGTTAATACTATTTTTATGTTATCAATAACATTATTATTTTTTATATTTTGTATTTCTTCTTCTATACTAACATTTTGTAATTCTTTAATTCTACTATTAACAACATTTTTTAATTCTTCTAATTCTGGATTTACCAAACTAACACTACTCAAATTATCAAACATACTATTTAACACTGTTATATCATTAGTTTTACTATAATAATTTATAATAGCATCTTTATTATCTCTCAAGAATTCTTTTATTAATTTTTCACTTTTTTCTTTATCCATAAACACACCTATTTAAATATATAAAATAAACCTATAATTAATCCTAAAACTAAAGTGCCTTCCAAAATTATTGTTGTTGTTATAAATGCTTTCGAATTTAATTTTAAATCATCTTCTGTTAAATTATATCCTTTATTACTTTTATTACTTAATGATAGTATTTGAGTTCTTGATAAATAATCATTTTCCCTATAATCATCATTAGAAGATTTATCTAATAATTCTTTTTGTTCTATTATTATTTTCTCTAGTAATTTTTTTATATTATCTGGAAAATCATATTCATTACTTTTATAGACATTACATATTTTATCAAATAACATTTGTGATTTTATTTTATTTTGAAACCCATTTTTTTGTCTTAACATACAATATTCCAAAAAGCCACATAATTTACTAGTATTATCAAATTTATTATCACATATTTCATCAAAAAATTGTTCTATAACATATATATTATTTTCATAAAAATCACCTAACAAATCAAAATCATTTTTTGCTTTATTATAATTAAATTCATATGAATTAGATAATTTATTTTCTAAACAAGATAATATATCACTAACTTCTGTCATTTCTACTTTATTTTGTTTTTTTAATAAAATATAGTATTCTGATAATTCTTCAATATTATCATATGAATTAATAAAATTTATTATTTCTTCTTTATTAATTATTTTTGTGTTAGTTGTATCTCTTTTTAATTTTGGAATATTCATACTATCACCTACTATAGAAATTATATATTATTTGCTAGATTAAATCAATAGAAAAACGATACAATTAATACGATTATTTAATATGATATTTCTAATTTTTATAATAATTAATTAATTTATAATAACAATTTTCTATCTTTATTAATAAACTATATTAGATAGATTAGGAGGTATTAATATGTACTACTATGGATACAATGGAGGTTATAACACAGGTTATAACTATAATCCTTGTTGTAACACTACATATGCAGGAACAACTAATGGATATGGTTGGGGTGCTGCATTATGGATAGTTTTATTCATTTTATTAGTAATCATAATCGGAGCAGGTTGGACTTGGAATACTCCTGCAAATTAAAAGATGAGCAAAAACTCATCTTTTCTTATTCAGAAACTTCTTCTAAATTTTGGTCTATATTTAATATTTCTGGATTGTCCTTTATTTCATTTTTTTTAATAATTAAATTATTTTCATTATCAGTTTCAATAATTACATTACCATCAAAATTATCATCAAACACATCATTTGATATTTCTTTTTCAGATTTAGTTGTTTCTTCTTTACCATCAACAACTTCTGTATTCTCAATTACTTTTTTAATAACTACTTTTCCATCAATGATTTCATATGTGTATTTTATACCATTAAAATCAAATTCTTTACTTTTAATAGTTATTTGATATAATCCACTCATATCTATTTTATCTTCAAATTTAATCTTTTTATCAGTATCAATTACTAAATATCCATTAAATTTCATATTATTGATATCAGTTTTATCAACTAAATATGCATTACCATTAATATTTATAGTTGCTTGTTTTTCTTTATCAAGTATTACATTTTCCCCAGTAACATCTTTAACAACAATATTTTGATTATCATCAATATTCTTTAAATCCTTATTATCTTCTCTTACTTCTCCTACTGATACAGGAATTTCGTTATTGTTTTCATCATATTTTTTTTCTTCATTATTTTTATCATAATTATAAACTATATCATAAATATTAAATTCATTTAATTCAAATACTTTTTCTGTATTTAAAGAAACAATCTTAATACTTAATGTAACTTTATTAGGCGTATTACCATTAAAAATAGTACCACTAACAAATTCTTTATACTCTAAATTATCTTTATTTATATCATTTTTCAATGCATAATACACTTTATATTCAGAAGTTATATTATTTACTCTAACATCAATTACATCATTTACACTAGCAACTACACTTTGTTCTTTAACACTATTACCATTTTGTAAAACATCAACAGTAACATTCGTTAAATCAACTACTTCTTCTACAGGTTTATTATTATTATTTTTAACACCAACAATACCATACATAGATAAATGAGTAGTACTGAATTTAATATAACCATCAATAACATTAATATCAAATATTTCATCAGTTATAACACCATTATCATTAACATATATAACCTTATAAGAATCATAACCAATTAAATCACCAGTTAATGGAATACTAACATTAATTAAAGAATTATTAACACTTTTCTTAATATTATCACTTGAATATAATGATATATCAAATAATCCTATAACATTATTATTTTTTAAATATTCATTAACTTCTAACTTTTTGCTAACTAACTTATCACTATCTAATATTTCATTAGTCAATTTATAATTATAAACAATTTTATTATCATCATCTATAATACTTTTATAAATGTTTTCCTCTTTTACTTCTTGTACTACATTATTAACTTGTTTAACAGTATTTCTTTTCTTTGTTGTAGTTACCTCAGTTGTCTTTACTTCTGTTGTAGTTTTTTTAGTGGTACTATTTTTATCTTTATCACCACTCACTAAAGATTTATTATTGAAATGCACTATAAGTACTATTCCTAATAATATAAGTAATACTATACCTATTACAAAATACTTCGTTTTCTTTTCATCTAATTCCAAATTAAACACCCTACCTTCAAGTAAAAGTATATAAGCATTAATAATAAAAGTAAATAATATTTATATAAATTTTACTTTTACTTTACATTAAAGAACAAAAGATAAAATATAACATAACTTCCCTACATATAAAACACAACATAAAATTAATAGAATCTTTTATATCATATTTAAACTATCCTACTATTTCATAAACTTTCATATAAAATAAAAAAAGTACACCTAAGTACTTTTTTTAAACAAATCTTTATAAATTTCATCATAATTTTTAACTAATTTAATATCAATCTTTTCTTTAATATTACTAGGTATATTATCTAAATCAGATTTATTATTATATGGTATATAAATAGTCTTTATCTCATTATTATATGCACCAATTATTTTTTCTTTTATACTACCTACCGCAAGTATATCACCATTTAATGTAATCTCGCCAGTCATTGCTACAAAAGAAGGTATAATTTTATTTTTTAACATACTTAATATAGCACTAGTAATAGCAACACCACCACTAGAACCATCTTTCTTAACTCCAGCATTTACTAAATTAATATGAATATCCAAATCACTTATATCTTTTTTTATATATTTTTTATATTTAATATAACTTAATGAAACTCTAATACTTTCTTTTAAAATATCAAGAGCATTTCCAGTAGTAATTATATTTCCATTACCAGGAATAGTTACACATTCAATTCTTTGTACATTACCACCATATGGATTACAACCTAAACTATTACAAATGCCAATATGATTATCTATTTCTTCTTTAACATATTTAACTTCACCCAATATACTAACTACATAATCAATACTAACAGGTTTATTCTTTATATTATCTAAACAATAATTTCTAATTAATCTTTTTAATATTCTAGATAATTCACGTACACCAGATTCCTTAGTATAATTATCAATTATATAAAGAAGTACATCATCTTTAAATTCTATATTTTTAATACCATATTTTTTTATTATAGAGGGTATTAAATATCTTTTAGCAATATCTATTTTTTCATATTCAGTATATGAGTTAATTTCTATTATTTCTAATCTATCTCTTAAAGCAGTAGGTATATCATTAATATTATTTGCAGTTAATATAAACATTACTTTAGATAAATCAAAAGGTTCCTCTATATAATTATCTATAAACATATTATTTTGTGCTTCATCTAATATATCTAATAAAGTATTTGAAGGGTCACCTTTATAATCATGACTCATTTTATCTATTTCATCTATCAAAATAACAGGATTCATAACTCCACATTTATTTATACCTTGTATAATTTTACCAGGATTAGCACCTAAAAATGTTCTTCTATGTCCTACAAGTTCACTTGAATCATTAAGTCCACCCACACTTATTTTATAAAATTCTCTATTTAAAGCATTACTTATACTAATTCCAAGAGTTGTTTTACCTACACCTGGAGGTCCTACTAAACACAATATCGGACTTGATACATCTTTATTTATATTTTTAATACTAACAAATTCTAATATTCTTTTTTTTATATTATCTAATCCATAATGAGTTTCATCTAAACTTTTTTGTATTTTTTTAATATTATTTTCTTCTTTTTTATATTTATTCCAAGGAAGATTTAAAACCCATTCCAAATAATTTCTAATAACAGATGCATCAGGATTATTATCATTAGTATATTCATATCTCTTTATTTCATTTAAAAATTTATTTTTTGTTTTACTTGATAACTCCAAACTATTTAATAATTCATTATAATTATTTATTTCAAGTTGTTTATCTGTTAATATTCCTAACTCTTTATTAAGTTTATTAATTTTTTCTTTTAAAATAAAATCTCTTTGCTCTTTCTCAAATTTTTCTCTAATTTCATCATCAATCTTAGTATCTAAATTCAATACTTCTAATTCAATATTTATATCATTTATTAACATTTCAGCTCTTTTAAAATAATTAAATTCATTCATATAAATAAGTTTTTTTGATTGATCCATAGGTAAAAAAGATACAATAATATCAGTTAATAAATCTAAATCATTTACATTTTCTATTGTAGATGTTATTAAATTACTAGATTCACTGTTTATTAAAATATATTCTTCAATAAGTTCTTTTAATTTTCTTATTAATGCTGTTTCTCTAACTTGATTATTATTTTTTATATAAAGTCTTTTAACACAACTCTTTAATATACCTTTATTATCTTGAAAATACTCTATTATTTGTACTCTATTTAATCCTTTTATAATAATTCTATAATTATTATTTGGTAGTTTAATTTTTGTTTTTATTTTACCTATAACACCTACTTTAGGTAAGTCATTTGTACTAGGTTTTTCTTCTAATAAATTTATAGGACTTATAACAAGTATATTAGAATTATAATTCTTAATTGAATCATCTATAGCATTCTTTGAAACATCATTATTTATTTCTAAACGTATCTCTTGATTAGGAAGAAGTACTAATTTTTTTAAAAGCAAAATACTTAAATTTTCTTTCATAATACTTCCTCCTTTGTAATTGTTTTTTATTATAAACACTTATTAGTTGTTTGTAAATATTAAATCAAAAAAAAAATCAAATTTTTCATTTGATTTTTATTTAATGCTAAGTTTTAATGTTAAAGCAGCTTCATTTTCAATGTTTTGATTACCATTAACATTTTCATAATTAACTTTTAAAACATAATATTTCTTTGCTCCAGAAGCAATGTTAATATCTGTTTTTAAGTCAGTTGAAACAGTCGAAACAGTTAGTCCAGTATGTGAAGCAACACCAGCTTCAGCATATACCTCGTTTGTTAATAATGTTGCCTCATCAGCAATTGCAGATCCATCATTTGCAAATGTTGCAAATGTAGCAAATTGTTCAGCTGTAATCTCATATAAAGAAGCCTTTACATTATTATAAACAGCGGCATCAAAACAAGCAGCAGTAGCATCAGAAGTTTCACCATTCTTTGAATTAGCAGGTTTAGCAGTTGCTGTATAACAAGTAGTAGTATCTGTAGCATGTACGAATTGAGCTTTATCTTGAGTTGCTGCAGATGTCATAAAGATATCAAATGTAGCAATAGCTCCAGCATCAGTGCTTTCATTATCAACTTCAAAAGTCTTATAGAATACTTTTCCTGGTAAAACTTTTTCTAAAGTAATAGTGTCGTCAACTTCACCAACTTTATTTCCTGGTTTATAAACTACAGAACCTACAGTAGCAGTTTTTACCTCAATTTCCTTATCAGTTGTATCTCCTGTAACTCTAGTTACAAAGTACGCATAAGTCACTCCTACGATTGTTAGGGTTACCATAAATATTGCTGCTATCCCTAACGTTAATTTTTGTTTTGTGTTCATTATTTTATCCTCCTACAATAAAATTGTACTATAATTACAAACTATAAGTCAAGATATAATTTCAATATTTAGAAATTTTCGTTACATTTAACTTTACTTTACTCATTATCTGTTCTCCATCACTTTTTTTTGCTTCAATAACAAGATATAAGCCATCACTTAAAAGCTTTTTCTTCTTAGAATTAAAATAATTATTATTTCTATTCTTTTCAGTTACATTAAAAGATGCAAATTTATCAATAATCTCACTCAATTTAACCTCAGTATCTAAATCTAAACTATTAGATATTATTTCAATTAACTTATTATCTTCCATAACATAATAACCTATTTTATAACTCTTAATATCATAATCATTACTATTAATATATTTTACATTATTATTATTTATTAAATTTATATCTGTATTTAGAGCAATGATACCATCTTTTACCTCTATATATTCGTCACTACCATTAAACGTATAAAGTTTATTGCTACTCATAACATACCAAGCAAATAATATTAAAATTATATTTATTATAAAAGAAATATATATAATTATCTTATATGATTTTAACAAAGTACTAATTTTATTTTTTAAATTCTTTCTCTTTTTTTTCATTATCAACCCTCCATATTAATTATTAATTTTTCATTTATTTCACTTCCAACTGGTATATTAAAACCTACAACTTTTCCAGTACCATTTATTTCATAATCAACTCCAATAAAATTCATTAAATTAATTACTTCAGTCTTATTAAATCCTGTTATATCTACCATATTTATAGTTCCATTAGTTTTTAAATATACTTTAGAATTAATAACTATATTTTTATTTTTATTAGGATATTGATCAACAATAATATCACCACTACCAACTACAACTGGATTTAATTTTAAATTGTTTAATTCGTTTACAACATCATTAATATTTCTATTTAAATAATTAGATAAAGTTACATATTTAGTTTCATCTTTATTAGTTTGTCTTTCACTTAAATTTTTATATTTAGCTATAGACTCAACTACACTTTTAGTAATATTTCCCATTGCACTACTAGTACCCTCTAAATCTTTTACTAAAACATATATGATATATTGAGGATCATCTTTTGGAAAAAATCCAGCAAAACTTCTTATATTTTTAGTTCCACTAGTATAACCACCATCACTACTAATGTATTGTGCAGTACCTGTTTTTCCTACAAGTCTAACCTGGTCTGTACTATAAACCTTACCAGTAGCTAGCCCATCTTCACCATTAACAGTCAAATCTAATAATTCAGTTATCTTTTTTATTGTATCTTCACTATAAACTTTTTTTAATTCTTCTCTTTTACTTTGGAATATTATTTTTCCATCTTGATTTGATATTTTATTTACAACATATGGTTTTAAAACTGTTCCATTATTTGTTAAACAAGTTAAAGCCTGAATCATTTGTATTGGAGTAATAGTAATACCTTGTCCATAACTAGCAGCAGCAAGTTCAGAAGCATACATAAAGTTTACTTTACCTTTCATTTCTCCTAACAATTCAATACCAGTTTTTTGCCCAAAACCTAAATCTGTATAGTAATCTAATAATTTTTCTTTTCCTAATTTTTGTGCAAGTAAAGTTGCAGCAACATTTGAAGAATAAGTAAAACCTACATCATAAGTAATAGTTCCCCAACCTTTATCATTCCAGTCCTTTATTTCATAATCATCTACGACTATTCTACCAGAATTATATGTTTCACTACCATTATACTTTCCTTCCTCTATACTAGACGCAAAAGAAAATATTTTCATTGTACTTCCAGGTTCATACGTATACGCTACTAATGGATTATTATAATTTGTAATATTTAATTTATTAGCATCAAAAGTTGGATTAGAAGCACTTCCAACAATAGCTCCAGTCTTAGCATTAGCAACAGTAACCGTTACCCAATCCGTACTATAATTATTAATAAGCTCATTTATTGCATTTTCCAAATACATTTGAATATTAGAATCTATTGTAAGTTCAATATCATATCCATTTTTTGCTTTCTTTTCTTGTACAGGTGTATTCGCTATCTTATATCCATATGCATCTTTTTGGTATTTATAATACCCATTTTCACCACTTAATTCTTGATCAAAATAAGATTCAATTCCCATCTCGCCAACAATCTCTCCCGCATCATTTTTCTTAGCATATCCAATGATATACGAAGCAAAAGAACCATACGGATAATACCTTTTACTTTCCTTAATAAAATCTATACCAGGAAGATTTAATTCTTCTATTTTCTCCTTAATAAGCTCGCTGATACCTCTTCCTTCTGGACCTAACTCTACTTGATAAGCATCTCTATTTAATAAACTTCTCATCTTATCTTCATCCATACCAATTATAGGAGCAATTAAACTAATAGTCTTTTCTTTATCTACAACATGTTGAGGATTTTTATCAGATTTAGTTCTACTACTATCAAGATATGCTATTACAGTATAAGAATTTACATTTTCTGCTAAGGCCTCTCCAGAAGAATCATATATAGTTCCACGAGATGCATATAATGTTTTACTACCAGTTGTACGAGATAAAGCAAATTCTTTTATATTTATATTATCAATATTAGTACAAAGAGAAACATATATTACCTTTGCAATAATAATACCAAATAAAAGAACAATGCCAATAATCAAAAATTTATTTATTTTAACTGCATTGTTCATTATCTTCACCTCTTACTTTATTAAAATTATATTATCATTATTATATGATAACCCATATTCTTTAGCTATCCCTTGTATACTTGATAAACTAGCAAGTTCATTAACCTGCATTTCTAAACTTTCATTAACATTTTCTTGTTTTTCAACCTTCTTTTTTATTCTTTCTAATTCAATATTACTTCGTGATAGAATTGATTTACTAGATACCGTTAATATTGGAGCTAAAATACCAAATATAACTATCAAAGTAACAAAGAACTTTTCGCCTTTTAAAAATTTAATTTTTTTACCCTTATTCTTTTTCATTTTATAACCTTTCTATCACTCTTATTTTTGCACTTTTACTTCTACTATTTTCATTTATTTCTTTATCAGTAGCAACTATTGGTTTATGATTAATTAATTTAATAAGTGGTTCATAACCTTCTGGTATGTAAGGTAATCCTCTAACCATATCGTCTACTTCACTATATTCTTTAAATATTTTTTTTACAATTCTATCTTCTAAAGAATGAAATGTAATAACAACTAATCTACCACCTTTGTTTAACAAATGAATTGCATCTGGTAAAACTTTTTCTAATACAGTTAATTCTTTATTGACTTCTATTCTTAATGCTTGAAATATTTTTCTTTCTGGATGATTTTCTATAAAGTATTTAACTGGAACACTAGATTTAATAATATCCACTAACTCTAATGTAGAATCTATTTCTTTATTTTTTCTATAATTTATTATTTTATTTGCAATAAGCTTTGAATATCTTTCTTCACCATAATTATAAAAGATATCTAATAATTGATTTAAATCATATGTATTTACTATCGTTTTTGCATTTAATGTATTTCTACTATCCATTCTCATATCTAAAGTAGCATCTTTCATAAATGAAAAACCTCGTTCTTTATTATCAATTTGTGGACTTGATACACCTAAATCAAGAAGTATCCCATCAACTTTCTCTACACCTAACTTTTGTAATTCTTCTTTCATGTTTACAAAGTTAGAATGAATTAAAGTATAATTATTACTAATATCTTTTAATTTTTCTTGAGATTTTTCTATAGCAAATTCATCTTGGTCAAAACCATATAAATGACCAGTTTTAATTTTTTTTAATATTTCACTACTATGACCTGCTAAACCAATAGTACCATCAACATAAATTCCATCTTCTTTTATACTTAAATTATTAAGCACTTCTTGTTTCATTACACTATAATGCATATCATTCTCCCCCAAATAAATTTTCAGCTATATTCGCAAAATTATCCTCATTACTCTCAAAAAATTGATTCCATGCATCACTATCCCATATTTCAAGTCGATCATTTGCGCCGATTATAACACAATCGCGAGTCAAACCGGCGTAATGAACGAGCGGGGAGGTAATGCACACTCTACCGGATTTATCAAGTGTGCAGAGAGTAGCACCAGACATGAAGAATCTGGTGAAATTACGTGAGTCTTGTTTAGTAAAAGGTAAAGTTTTAAGTTTAGAAACTATACTATTCCATTCTTCCATAGAATAAACAAATAAACATTTTTCTAGTCCACGAGTTATTATAAATTCAGCACCAAGCTCAGCTCTAAATTTACTAGGAATAATAAGTCTATTCTTTTCATCAATAGTATGATGAAACTCACCCATCAACATTACAATCCCCCACTTTCTTCCACAATGTACCACTGTCTACATAAATGATAACTCAAGTTTTTCCAAAATACAACATTTATTTAAAAAAATCAATAAAAAAAAGTATATTTTACACTTTTATTGTAAATATACTTCTTATTTTAAATAATCATCATTAATTTCTATATCATTATTCGTATCAACAGTATTATTATCTTCTACTATATTATCATCAATAATTTCTTCATAATCTTCAAATTCATCTTCTACACTAACTCTAACTTTAGTATCCCCAACTATTTCTACACCCATTTCTTTATGAACAGTTAACTTAATAGTACTTCCATCAACTGATACATCTGTTACAGATGGTTGATTTAAAGACCTTACTATTATCTCGCTAGAATTAGAAAATTCACCATTTTCTTTAATTTTAACATTCATAACATCTTGATAATTAAATCTTTTTACTAATACATTAGTTTTAGTATTATTATCATAAGAATACCAAATATTTATGTCGTAACTTCCATTTACAAGAACTTTACCACCATTATTAATACCATTAAAAGTATGATTTATAACCCAACAACCTAATACTGTATTAATATTATCTTCTGTTTCAACAGAATGTTCCAAGTTAGTAGTTTTCTTTCCTTTACCTATAACAGCTTTTGTAACTATTTCTTTAAAATAAGACATTATATCACTCCTCATAACATTCTATGAGTTTAATGCCTAAAAAGTGAGTATTATTTAAAAGAAAAAGATTAAAATTAAACTAATTCTAATCTTACCATTAAAGCATCGTCTCCGATTCTTTCTTTTAATTTTATAATACGAGTATATCCACCATTACGATCAGCATATTTAGGTGCTAATTCATTAAATACTTTACTAACAACAGCTTTATCATTATGTAAGAAAGCTAAAGCTTGTCTACGACTTACTAAAGTACCTTTTTTACCATAAGTAATCATTTTATCAATAAACTTACGTGCTTCTTTAGCTCTTGCTTCAGTAGTTACTACATATCCGTTAGTTATAACATCTTTAGTAATACCAGCTAATATGCTTCTTCTAATACGTGATTCTCTTCCTAATTTTCTGTATGACATATTTTCACTCCTTATTCGTGGAACTTAAGTCCCATTTCTTTTACTTTATCTATTACTTCTTTTAAAGATTTCTTACCTAGATTACGTATCTTGTTAACTTCAACTTCTTTTTTATCAATTAAATCTTGCATTGTATTAATACCAGCTCTTTTTAAGCAGTTATATGCTCTAACACTAAATTCAATTTCTTCAATTGGAGTTTCTAAAGTTTTTGTAATAGTATCAACTTTCTTTTCAGCTATGATACCAGTAATATCTGAAATTTGATTTAAATCTGCTACTATATTTAAGTGTTCAATTAATATTTTACTAGCTAAAGCCATAGCCTCTTCTGGAGTAATTGAACCGTTTGTATAAACATTCATAGTCAATTTATCATAATTTTCATTTTGTCCAACACGAGCATCAGTTACTTCATAACTAACTCTTTCAATTGGTGAATATAATGAGTCAATTGGAATAACATCTACACCAACGTTATCTAATAACACTTTATTTTGTTTTGAATCAACATATCCACGACCATTACCAACAGTCATTTCCATATCAATTTTTCCGCCTTCAACTAAGTTACAAATAACTAAGTCTGGGTTGATTATTTCTATATCAGCATCATGTTCTATCATACCAGCAGTTACTGGTCCTTCTGTATTTGCTGATAATCTCATAACTTTATTTTCTTTAGTATGATTTTTTACAACTAAACTTTTTAAATTGATTATAATAGTTGTTACATCTTCTCTAATTCCATCAATCTTTTGGAATTCATGTAAAACTCCATCAATTTTAACACTTGTTACAGCACTTCCAGGTAAACTAGAAAGCATAACTCTTCTTAATGCATTCCCAATAGTAGTACCAAAACCTCTTTCTAAAGGTTCTAATTCAAATTTTCCATAACTATTTTTTTCAACATATTCAGTTATTTTATATTCTGGTTTTTCAAAATTCATAACTTTCCTCCTTAATTTCTTGGACGTTTAGGTGGTCTACAACCATTATGTGGAACTGGTGTTTCATCATTTATAGCAGTAATTTCAAGTCCAGCAGTTTGTAATGCACGAATAGCATTTTCTCTACCATTACCCATTCCTCTTACAAATACTTCAACTTTTTTTACTCCAGCATCACTAGCAGCACGTCCAGCTTGTTCAGCAGCTTGTCCTGCAGCAAAAGGAGTTTTCTTCTTTGATCCCTTATAACCAATTGTTCCAGCAGAAGCCCAACTAATTACATTTCCTAATGTATCAGTAATTGATACAACTGTATTATTATAAGTTGAATGTATATGTGCTTGACCTTCTGGAATATTTTTCTTTACTTTTCTTTTTCTTCTATTATAAGCCATAATTCTTTATCCTCCTAAATACTATTTACCAACTTTTTTCTTGTTAGCAACTACTTTTCCTCTACCTTTACGAGTTCTAGCATTTCTATTAGTTCTTTGTCCACGAACTGGTAAACCCTTTTTATGTCTAACACCTTCGTAAGAACCAATTTCCATTTTATTTTTAATATTCATATTTACTTCACGACGTAATTCACCTTCAACTAAATATTTGTCAACTTCATTTCTTAAAAGAGCCTCTTCTTCATTAGTTAAATCTTTTACTTTTTTTAGTACATCAACGTTAGCAGCTTCACAAATAGTTTTTGCTAAGCTTCTTCCAATACCATAAATATGAGTAAGTCCTGTTTGTACATTTTTATCTTTTGGTAATTCGATATTTTTAATACGTGCCATAATTTCCTCCTATTAACCTTGTCTTTGTTTATGTTTTGGATTTTCACAAATAACCATAACTTTACCTTTTCTTTTTATTATTCTACATTTAGCACAAATTTTCTTTACAGATGGTCTAACTTTCATAATTAAATTCCTCCATTATTTTCTATAAGTTATACGCCCACGTTTTAAATCATATGGTGAAAACTCTACTGTAACCTTGTCACCTGGTAAGACACGAATCATGTTCATTCGCATTTTACCAGAAACGCGAGCCATCACAATAGTTCCATTCTCTAATTCCACTTTATAATCGTCTTTGATACTATCTAATACTTTACCATCGACTTCTATTGTAGCTTCTTTAGCCATTTTTCACTCTCCCGTTAATATTTCATATCCATCATCACGAACAACTATTGTATGCTCGAAGTGTGCGCTTGGTTTATTATCACGAGTCACAATAGTCCAATCATCATCAAGGACATAAATTTTTCTAGTACCACTGTTTAACATTGGCTCAATAGCCAAAGTCATTCCAGTTTTTAAAGTTATTCCAGTATTATATTTACCATAGTTTGGGACATCTGGATCTTCATGAAGACTTGTTCCAACACCATGACCAACTAACTCACGAACAACTCCTAAATTATGCTTCTTAGCATATTGTTCAATTCTTGCTCCAACATTACCAAGCTTAGCACCATCCTTAATTTCTTTAAGACCAGTGAATAAAGCTTTTTCGGTATGATGTAGTAAATACTCTTTTTCTTTACTAATCTTTCCTACTGGATATGTCCAAGCAGAATCTGAATGATATCCGTCAAGAAGTACTCCAATATCAAGTGAAACAATATCTCCCTCTTTTAAAACTTTATCTCCAGGAATGCCATGCACAACTTCTTCATTAACAGAAACACATATTGAACCAGGAAAACCATAAAGTCCTAAAAATCCAGGAATACCACCATGACTTCTAATAAACTTATCAGCTTCATCATTTAAGTATTTTGTAGTAATACCAGGTTTAATTAACGACTTCAAATATTGATGTGTCAAATAATTAATATGACCTGCTTTTTTCATTTTTGATATTTCTTCTTCACTTTTAATAGATATCATTTACCAATCACTTTCTTTACCTCCATGAATGTTTCATCTGGAGTATCAATTTTATCAATAATAACTAACTTACCTTTATCTTTATAATAATCTAATAAAGGTTTAGTATTTTCTAAATAAGTATCAAATCTAACCATAAATGATTCTTCATTATCATCACTACGACTAACTAATTCTACATTACAATTATCACATAGATTATCATTTTTAGGTTTCATGATTTCATTATACCTATTATAAATCTTATTACATTTAGGACAAGTAATACGTCCTAATGCTCTAGAAATTGCAGTTTCACGATCAACACTTAAATATATAACTGCATCTATATTTAAGTTGAGATTTGATAATAAATTTTCTAATATATCTGCTTGTTTTATATTTCTTGGATATCCATCTAATATAAATGATTTAGATATATTTTCTAATTTTTCTTTTAGTAAATCAGTAACAATATTATCATCTACTAATTTACCAGTTGATAATAGTTCTTTAAGTTTATTACCTAATTCACTACCATCTTGCTGTTTAACACGAAGTAAATCACCAGTGGATATATGTTCATATCCATATACACTTACGAGTTGTTCACTCAAAGTACCTTTTCCAGCAGCTGGAGGCGCAATAAGAATTAAATTTTTCATCTTCTGCGTCTCTTTCTACTAGTTTTATAACTACGACTAACAATTGAACTTTCAAGTTGTTTATAAGTTTCTAACGCAACACCAACTACAATTAGTAATCCTGTTCCACCAAGTGTTACAGAACTTGATATATTTGGTATCTTACCCATTAAAATAGGTAAAGTAGCAATAACTATTAAGAAAATTGAACCAACAACTGTAAGTCTAGTTATAACATATTTTAAATATTGGCTAGTTTTTTCACCTGGAGTAATACCAGGAATATAGCTTCTATTCTTATCTAAATTTTCACTCATCTCATCAGGATTTAATTCCATTAATGTATAAACATATCCAAATACGAATATTAATACAATATAAAGTATAAATCCAGTGAATGAAGTATAATTAATATAATTATTAACGAAGTTTTTAAAAGCTTCATTCTTTATAACACTAGCAATTAAAGATGGTATACCAATAAATGCTGATGCAAATATAACCGGCATAACACTAGCACTATTTAACTTAATTGGTATATATGATTGTTCTTTATTATATGCTGTACTAGTTCTATTACTATATTGAATTGGTATTCTTCTTTGAGCAGTCTCAATAAATATAACACCAACTAATATAAGTATATAAACAAGTACAAATAAGATAAACCATGCTATACCAGCACCAGTACTAAAATTACCAGAAGTAACAAGATCATTAAATGCTGTTACAAAAGTATTTGGCAATTGTTGAACAATACCTGCCATTATTAACAATGACATACCATTTCCAATACCTTTATTAGTTACTTCATCAGCTAACCATATCAAAAATGAACTACCAGCTGTTAAATAAAGAGTAGTCTTCATAACAGTTAATGTACCCATACCTTTTAAATATGCATAACTAAATATATAACCTTGAACAAAAGCAAATAATATTCCTAAATATCTATTAATTCTGTTAATTTTTTGTCTTCCTGTAGCCCCTTCTTCTTTTAATTCTTTAAAGTATGGTATTATATCCATTTGTAATAATTGAGTTATAATTGATGCCGAAATATAAGGCATAACACCTAACGCAAATATACTAAATGTTTTTAAACTACCACCACTCATTAAATTCAAAAGTTCTAAGAATCCTAAATCACTAGTAATTTGTTTAGCACCTGGAACAACTATTCCAGTACCAACTACGAATATAGCCAAAACGGCTAAAGTGAATAGAATTCTTTTTCTTAAATCTTTATTAGTAGGACTAAATAATCCTTTAAGATTTGAAAACATTAAATCACCTCAGCAGTTCCGCCAGCATTCTCTATTTTAGTAACAGCACTTGAAGAAAATCTATTAGCTCTTATAGTTAATTTCTTTTCTAAAGTACCATTTCCTAATACTTTTAATCCACAAAGTTCTTTTTTAATAATACCTTTTTCTTTTAATAATTCAGGAGTTACGACGTCTCCATCATTAAATTTATTTAAATCACTTAAATTAATTGTAGCAAATTCAATTCTGAATCTAGCATTATTAAATCCTCTTTTTGGTATTCTTCTATATAATGGACTTTGTCCACCTTCGAACCAAGGTTTAATACTTGCTCCACTTCTAGATTTTTGTCCATTTTCTCCACGAGTTGAAGTTTTACCCATTCCACTTCCGGCTCCACGTCCAACTCTTTTTGTTACTTTTCTTTCAGGAGTACGAGATAAATTTTCTAATTTCATATTATAACTCCTCAACTTTCTTTCCACGTAACTCTGCTATATGTTCACGAGTACGTTCTGATTTTAAAGCTTCTAAAGTAGCTTTTGCCATGTTAACTTTTGTATTAGAACCAAGTGATTTAGATACGATATCTTTAACACCAGCTAATTCTAATATAACACGTACAGGACCACCAGCTATAACTCCAGTACCTTCTTTTGCAGGTTTAATTAAAACTCTAGCTTTACCACATACACCAATAGCATCATGAGGTATAGTTCTGTTATCAACAATACTAACTTTTGATAGGTTTTTATTTGCTGCTTGGATACCTTTCTTTATAGCTTCTGGAACTTCATTAGCTTTACCTGTTCCAATACCAACAAGTCCTTTTCCATCTCCTACAGCCATTGTAGCAGCGAAACGGAAATGACGACCTCCCTTTGTAACTTTAGTTACACGAGAGATAGAAACAACTCTTTCTTCAAGAAGTTTCTTTTTAGAGTCCATATTTTTTTCTTGTCTTGCCATATCTTATCCTCCCACTAAAATTCTAATCCATTTGAACGTGCAGCTTCAGCTAAAGCTTCAATACGTCCATGATAAAGGTATCCACCTCTATCAAATACTACCTTAGTTATATTTGCAGCTTTACATTTTTCTGCAATATCTTTACCAACTAATTTAGCACCTTCTATGTTTCCACCATTTTCTAATTTTAAACTTAAGCTTGATGAACTAACTAAGGTAACACCTTTTTCGTCATCAATTACTTGAACAAAAATTTGAGAATTAGATCTGAAAACATTTAATCTTGGACATTCACTTGTACCACTAACTTTATTACGTACACGAGCATGTCTTTTTTTTCTTAATTCATTTCTTGACTTATTCTTAATCATATACTAATCTCCTTACCTTATTTAGCTGCTTTCTTTCCTTCTTTACGTCTAATATGTTCACCCTTAAATCTAATACCTTTACCTTTATATGGTTCTGGTCTTCTAAGTTTTCTTATATTAGCTGCAAATTCAGAAACTTTTTGTTTATCAATACCACTTATAGCTATTTCAGTAGTACTAACTTGTTCTGCTTTTAAGTCACTAGGAACAATAACTTCTACTGGATGACTAAATCCTGCATTTACGTTAATTTTATTCCCTTGAACATTAAATCTGTATCCGACACCAACTATTTCCAATTCCTTTTTATATCCTTCACTAACACCAATAATCATATTTTCGATTAAAGCATTAGTAGTTCCATGTAAACTCTTAGTAGTTTTTAAATCATTTGGTCTAGTTATTGTTAAGATGTTTTCATTAACATCAATTTTCATATCTTTATTAAATGAATTTGTTAACTCTCCCTTAGGTCCTTTTACAGTAACTACATTTTCATTAACAGTAACTGTAACACCTTCAGGAATATTTATTTTTCTATTTCCAATTCTGCTCATAACACGTTTCCTTACCAGATATAGGCAAGTACTTCTCCTCCTAGATGTTTACTTCTAGCGTTTTTATCAGTCATAAGACCTTCTGAAGTAGAAATAATTGCAATACCTAATCCATTTAAAACTCTAGGAAGTTCATCATGTTTTGCATAAACTCTAAGTCCAGGTTTACTAATTCTTTTTAAACCAGTTATAACTCTTTCTTTCTTATCTGCACTATATTTTAAATCTAATACCATTTCATCACCATTAGTATTCTTAGTGATTTTATAATTACTTATATAACCTTCATCTTTTAAGATTTTAGCTATTTCTTCAATCATTTTAGAACTTAATACAGTAACAGTATCATATTTCATTTGATTTGCATTACGTATTCTTGTAAGCATATCTGCTATTCTATCATTTACCATAATTACCTTCCTTTCTACCAACTAGACTTTTTAACACCAGGTATTTGTCCTTCGTTTGCAAGTTCTCTGAAACAAATACGGCATAAACCAAATTTTCTAATAACTCCATGAGGACGTCCACATCTCTCACAACGAGTATAACTTCTTACTTTAAATTTAGGTGTACGTTTATTTTTAACTTTCATACTTGTTCTTGCCATACATGCACCTACTTTCTAAATGGCATTCCGAATCCACTTAATAATTCTAAAGCTTCTTCGTTAGTTTCTGCAGTTGTTACAAAAACTATATCCATTCCTCTCAATTTTACTATTTCATCATAATTTATTTCTGGGAATATTAATTGTTCTTTAATTCCTAAAGTATAGTTTCCAAAACCATCAAATGCTTTAGAACTAATACCTCTAAAATCTCTAACACGTGGAAGTGCTACTTTAATTAATTTTTCCATAAAATTATACATAGCGTCTCCTCTTAATGTTACTTTAACACCAATAGGTTGACCTTCTCTTAATTTAAATGCTGCTATAGACTTTTTAGCTTTAGTAATTATTGCTTTTTGTCCAGTAATAGCCTCTAAATCTTTCTTAGCTGCTTCAATGAATTTACTATCATGAGAAGCATCCCCAACACCAATATTAACAACTATTTTTGATAATTTTGGTACTTGCATAACAGAAGAATAATTAAATTTTTCCATTAAATTATTTTTAATTTCTGTATTATATAAATTTCTTAATTCGTTCATTATTTTTCACCTACTTCTTTCTTAGTAGATTTTTTTGTAGTAGTTTTTTTAGCTTTAGTATCCTTTACTTCAGCTTTTTTAGTAGTTTTCTTATCTTCTTTTGCTTCAATAACTTTTACATTAGATACATGAATAGGTGCTTCTACACTAAGTATTCCACCAGTTTCATTCATTGCATTTGGTTTCATATGTTTTTTAACAATATTAATTCCTTCAACTACGACTTTATCTTTCTTTTTTAGAGTAAGAATAACTTTCCCTTCTTTACCTCTATCTTTTCCAGCTAAAATACGTACTTTATCTCCAACTCTAACTTTCATATATCCTCCTATATAACTTCAGGTGCAAGTGAAACAATCTTCATATAATCTTTATCACGTAATTCTCTTGCAACTGGTCCAAGAACACGAGTTCCTACTGGACTCTTATCATCTTTTATTAATACACATGCATTGTCATCGAATCTTATGTAAGAACCATCTTTACGTCTAACACCTTCAACACTTCTTACGATAACAGCTTTAACTACTTTACCTTTTTTAATATTTGAATTAGGTATAGCTTTTTTTACAGATGCTACTACAACATCTCCAATATTACCATACTTTCTTTTGCTTCCACCCATTACTCTAATAACCATTAGTTCACGAGCTCCAGAGTTATCAGCTACTTTTAATCTTGTTTGTTGTTGTATCATAATAACCCTCCTTAAAGAATCACAGCTTCTTTAATAACACTTACAAGTTCATATCTCTTAGTTTTTGATAATGGACGAGTCATTGCTATTTTTACTGTGTCTCCTACTTTCGCTATATTTTTTTCATCGTGTGCACGATATTTTTTTGAATATTTTACCATTTTGTGGTATAAAGGATGTTTTCTGTGAGTTTCAACTAAAACAGTAATAGTTTTATCATTTTTATCACTTACAACACGACCTACAAGTTCAGTTCTCTTAGTCTTTTCCATTAGTTTTCACTCCCATCATTTTCTTTTTCTGTTAAAACAGTTTTTAATCTTGCAACATCTTTTCTTAATTTATTAATCATATGAGGTTTTTCAAGATTACCAGTAGATGCCTTCATACGAAGTTCAAATAACTCATGTTTCAATTCAACTATTTTAGTATTGATTTCTTCAACACTCATTTTTCTTATATCACTAGTTTTCATCTTTTACCTCACTTTCTCTCATAACAAACTTAGTTTTAACACTTAATTTGTGGCTAGCAAGTCTTAAAGCTTCACGAGCAACCTCTTCACTTACATCAGCAATTTCAAACATAATCTTACCTTTTTTAACAACTGCTACCCATTCATCAACGTTACCTTTACCTTTACCTTGACGAGTTTCTAAAGGTTTTTTAGTTCTAGCTAAATGTGGGAAAATATTTATCCAAACTTTTCCTCCACGTTTCATATAACGTGTCATAGCGATACGAGCTGCTTCTATTTGACGAGCACTAACATATCCACCTTCTTTAGCTTGTAACCCATAATCACCAAAATGTAATTCTAAGTTTCCTTTAGCATTTCCATCATAAGTAAGTCTATGTGGTTTTCTATATTTAGTTCTTTTTGGCATTAGTGGCATTACGACCAGCCTCCTTTACCCTTTTACTACCAAGGATTTCTCCTTTGTAAATCCAAACTTTAACACCTATTTTACCATAAGTTGTATTAGCTTCACTTGTTGCATAATCTATATTAGCTCTAATAGTGTGTAGTGGAACAGTACCTTCTGTATAACCTTCAGTACGAGCCATTTCAGCACCAGCTAATCTTCCTGATACACTAGTTTTAATTCCTTTTGCTCCAGCTTTCATAGTATTTTTGATTGCCTTCTTTTGAACATTACGGAAGTTTGCTCTATTTTCAATTTGTTTAGCAATTGAATCAGCAACTAATTTAGCATTTAAATCAGGATTTTTTTCTTCAACTATACTTACGTATATTTCTTCATTAACTTGTTTCTTTAATGCTTTCTTTAATTTTTCGATATCTTCTCCACCACGTCCGATTACAACGCCTGGTTTAGCAGTATGAATTTTAACTTCAACTTTATCTTTTCTTCTTTCAATTTCAACACTACTAACAGCAGCATCTGATAAAGTCTTTAATAAATATTCACGAATTTTGATATCGTTATTTAATTTAACTGCATAATCTTTATCAGCAAACCAATTACTTTGCCAATTTTTATTAACGCCTAATCTTAAACCATTAGGATTTACTTTTTGTCCCATTAGTTTGCCTCCTTAACTCCGTCACTAACCTTAACAGTTATATGACTTGTTCTTTTATCTCTTCTATCAACCTTAGAACGTGATCCAATTTTAGATCTTTTAAGTACAGGTCCTGGATTGATAAAACATTCAGATATCACTAAATCTTCGAATTTCATGTTATAGTTATTAGTTGCATTAGCACATGCACTATTTAAAACTTTACTGATTAATCTACTTGACTTAGTATTAGTATTTTTTAATATTGCCATAGCTTCACTAGCTTTCTTTCCTCTTATTAAATCAAGAGTCATTCTAGCTTTTCTTGGAGCAACCATAGCAGATTTATGAATTGCAAAAGTTTCCATCTAATCCTTACCTCCTACTTTTGTCCTGCATGTCCGCCGAATTTACGAGTTAAAGCAAATTCACCTAATTTGTGTCCTACCATATCTTCAGTAACATAAACTGGAATAAATTCCTTACCATTATGAACTGCTATAGTATGTCCAACAAATTCAGGAAAGATTGTTGAACGACGAGACCAAGTTTTAACAACTTCTTTTTTATTTTCTTCATTTAATTTTTCGATCTTTTTCATTAGATGTCCATCTACGAAAGGACCTTTTTTAATACTTCTTGCCATTTAAACACACTCTCCTTATTTCTTTCTCTTACTAACGATTAATTTGTTAGAAGCTTTCTTATTTTTACGAGTTTTAAGTCCAAGAGCTGGTTTACCCCAAGGAGTAACAGGCCCTTTTCTTCCTATTGGTGTACGTCCTTCACCACCACCATGTGGATGGTCGTTAGGGTTCATTACACTACCACGGTTAGTAGGTCTAATTCCCATATGACGAGTACGTCCTGCTTTACCGATGTTAACAAGTTCATAGTCTTCGTTACCAACTACACCAACTGTAGCCATACAAGTACCTAACACTAATCTTGTTTCACCACTTTGTAGACGAATCATAACATATTTATCTTCTCTACCTAATATTTGAGCACTACTTCCTGCAGATCTTGCAAGACTAGCACCTTTACCTGGATTTAATTCAATATTGTGAATAACTGTACCAACTGGAATATTTTTAATCATCATTGCATTACCAACTTTAATATCTACAGCTTCTCCACTTTCAACTACCATACCTACTTTTAAATCTTTAGGAGCAATAATATATCTTTTTTCTCCATCTTTATAAGTAAGTAATGCTATATTTGCACTACGATTTGGATCGTATTCAATAGTTGTAACTCTAGCAGGTATTCCAAATTTATTTCTTTTAAAATCTATTAATCTATATTTTCTTTTAGCTCCTCCACCAATGTGTTGAACTGTCATTCTACCTTGATTATTTCTACCACCAGTTTTTGTTTTTTTAACTAATAAACTTTTAGTAGGCTTACTAGTAGTTAACTCTTCATTAGCTAAAGTACTCATACCTCTACGACCATTAGTCGTTGGTTTATATTTTTTTATAGCCATTATTTACACCGCCTTACATTTCTATAGCTTGACCGTCAACTAAAGTAACGTAAGCTTTCTTATAAGTCTTAGTCTTCCCAGTATACTTACCAACTCTTTTATCTTTTGCTTTAGTATTAAGTGTATTAACACTTTTAACTTTAACATTAAATAATTCTTCAATAGCAAGTTTTATTTGAGTTTTATTAGCTCGTGCATCAACTTTAAATACATAAGTTTTACCATCAGTAGCTAATACTTGACTTTTTTCAGTTATAACTGGTGCAATAATAATTTCACTATTCATCATTATTTAAGCACCTCCTCTATATATTTAACTGCTCCTTCTTCTACTACCATAGTATCAGCATTAACAATGTCATAAACATTTAATTCATTAGCCATCAATACTAAAGCGTACCCTAAATTTCTAGTAGCTAAATATAATTTTTCAGCATCATTTTCAGTAACAAATAATACTTTACCAGCTAATTTTAAATCAGCCATTAATTTCTTAATATCTTTAGTTTTTACACTATCAATATTTAAATTATCAACTACAACTAATTCTTTATTATTAACTTTATCAGTTAATGCAGAACGAATTGCAAGCCCTCTTTCCTTTTTATTCATTTTGAAAGTATAACTTCTTGGAGTAACACCAAATACAACTCCACCACCTCTATAATGAGGAGCACGAATAGTACCTTGTCTTGCGTTACCAGTACCTTTTTGTCTATATGGTTTTCTTCCTCCACCGCTAACTTCACCACGAGTTTTAGTTTTGTGTGTACCTTGTCTTAAAGATGCAAGTTGTAAATCAATTGCTTTCTTTAAAACGATATCATTAGTTTCAATTTTCCAAATACTATCATTAAGTTTTAAATCACTAGTTTTTTCACCCTTAAGGTTAATAACATTTATTTTTGCCATTATAAATCTCCTTTCGACTGAAGTTATGCTTCAGTAGTTTCCTCGATTTCCTTAGTTTCAGTAGCATCTTCTACGTTAGTATCTTCAACTACATCTTCTACTGTATCAATAACAGTTTCCTCTTCAGTTTCGTATTTAACTAGTTCTTTAGGTTCAACTTTCTTATTTCCTTTAACAGCAGATTTAATTAAAACTAATGAATTCTTTGCTCCTGGAACATTTCCGCTAACTAAAATGTAATTATCATTTACGTTAACTTCAATAATTTCAAGATTTTGAATAGTAACTGTTTCACTTCCCATGTGTCCAGCTAAATTTTTACCCTTTAATACTCTCATTGGTCTCATAGTTCCCATTGATCCTGGTCTTCTATGATATCTTGAACCATGTGTTTCTGGTCCACGAGATTGGTTATGACGTTTAATTACACCAGCAAATCCTTTACCTTTACTAGTACCAGTAACATCAACCTTTTCTCCAGTTTCAAATGTGTCAGCTTTTATAGTGCTTCCTAATTCGTAAGTTGTTGTATCTTCAACTCTAATTTCTTTTAAGAAGCGCTTAGGAGTAACACCTGCTTTTTTAGCATGTCCTATTTCTTGTTTTGTGGCATGTTTTTCCTTTTTATCAACAACACCTAATTGAATAGCATTATAACCATCAGTATCAACTGTTTTAATTTGAGTTATAACATTTGGTTCAACAGATATTACTGTAACAGGAATAACTTTACCATCAGTCGTAAATTTTTCGGTCATACCGATTTTACGTCCTAAGATTCCTTTCATTTCTTTTCCCTCCAACTATTTTGTTTCTATTTTTACGTCAACACCACTTGGAACATCTAAGTGAGTTAAAGCATCAATAACTTCCTTACTAGGATTCTTTATATCAATAAGTCTTTTATGAGTACGTCTTTCAAATTGTTCTCTACTATCCTTATATTTATGTACTGCTCTTAATACAGTAAATTTTTCAATTTCTGTAGGAAGAGGAATTGGTCCAGATATTTCTCCACCAATTCTTTTAATAGTAGTAACAATCTTACTAGCTGTATCATCAAGTACTTTATGATCATAAGCTTTTAATCTTATTCTTACTTTTGACATTTTTCATGTCCTCCCTTCGTTTATATCTTTCGTATAAACATAGCTCCGATACGAATTCCCCAATACCCAAACAAATTAGCAACTCCGCCTAGTGTATCAGCCACCTCGCACATCATAGCCAAATGAATACAAAATAAATTATATACTAATCTTAGTAAATATGCAAGCAAAAATCACACTTTTTTCAAAAAAAATTGAATTTTTTTTAAATTATTATAATATAAAAGAAAAATAACCACATTTAATGGCTATTTATACTTCTTTTTTACTATTAAATATTTTTAATTTTTGTAATCCAGCAACTACTACTCCACCTATTACAAAGAATAAAATATTAAAATTACTAAAATTAATTGCATCAACTGGATTATCTAATGTTGTCGGACCCATAATAATTGAATAAATTGACCCAATCATTAATCCTATTATTAAATATACAGTAGCACATCTATAATTATCTAATGCTTTTTTAAGTAGTTTAATAATTGATAATATTCCAGTTATAACACCTAAACCAAAAATGAAAAGTCCCCAGAATGATGAAAAATTAAAATGCATTAAATCTTTTATACCTGTAATAATTGGTAAATATAATCCAAATATTAAAAGTAATGTTGAACCAGATATACCAGGTAATATCATAGCACTTATTGCTATCATTCCAACTATAAATATATATATACTATGACTTAATGTTAATTTAGTTAAAGACATATCTGCTAACTTAGTACTATTAAAATATGTTATTAAAAATACAATTACAATACCAAGTATTAAAAATAATATATTTAAATAATTCTTTTTTAAAGTATCTTTTTCTTCCTTAATAATAATAGGTATTGAAATAAGAATAAATCCTATAAACAACGAAGATACTTTATATATATGACTTTCAAATACACTTGTAAGTATTAAAACAGAAAGTCCCATACCTATTATCCAACCTATTCCTAACTTAAATAAATATTTAATTCCATCCATTCTTTTTTCTTTATGCAATAATGAATCTAACGCATTAATAAAATTATCATAAAAACCTAACAAAAATGCTATTGTTCCACCAGAAACTCCAGGTACACTATCTGCCAACGCCATCATAAATCCATTAAAAAAATTTACTAAATATTCTTTTACTTTTTTCATAACTACCATCCTTCTTGATAATTATATCAATATGTATGTAAGAATATCAATAGTAAACTATATTTCTGTAACAAATTCATAATTTAAACTGTCAATAACATCATAACTCTTAGACATTACTTTAACATCATATACTTTTGTTTCATATTCATTAAAACTAATATTATCAATAATATAATAAATATAAAGGTCATCTACTGTATAATCTAAATTACTTAAATCATACTCCTTACCATCTATTAATAATATTATATCATCATTTTTTAAATTAGAATCAAATCTATTAACTTTAAACATTAAATCTTTATTATTATCTCTTCTACTTACATTATGTACCATTAAACAATCATTCTCATAAGCAACTTCTACCTCATATGTATTATCATAATTTATTGTTTCCATATATTTTTTATTATCAAAATTATTCCATAACACATAACCAAATATTGCTATAAAAATAGATAACATCATTTCACATAATATAATCATTAACTCTTTATAAAAATTCATATATACAACCCCCATAATATATACAAAAATATTTACCAATACCCAATTGGTAAATAAATTATAACACTTTTGTTCGTATTTGTCAAAATTACTTAAACAATATAAAACATAGAAAACAAACTAATATTAACAAACAAACAGTTCCATTTATTCTATCAGTTTTATTACTTTTATTTTCAATACCAACAATCATAGTAGACAATAATCCTCCTACTAATCCACCAACATGAGCAGATACATCAATATTAGGAATAATAAAACCAATTCCTAAATTAAGAATGATTATAGGAATAATTTGTGATTTCATTACACTACCTAAATATATTCTATAATGATATCCAAAATATAATAAACTACCAAGAAGTCCAAATATAGCACCACTTGCTCCTACACTCCAATTATTACTCATTACACAAGATAAAAGACTACCTGTAATCATACTAACAAAATAAACTATTAAAAACTTTTTTTTGCCAATAAAATTTTCCAACTGCGTTCCTATTATATTTAAAGAATACATATTACATAACAAATGAATAATATCAGCATGTAAAAAACCACAAGTCAATAATCTATATATTTCTCCAGATTTTATATAATATTTATTAAGAGCAAAATTAGTAAAAACATCACATAAACCACTAGAACTTAATATAAAAGAAAGTATAAATATTATTACATTTACTATAATTAATACTTTAGTAGCAATTATCTTCTTAGGACTAAATACCTTTTCATAAAATTCATTTTCACTCAATGTCTTCTCATTAATATCATTACTAACATTAATTAAAAAATCTATTCCATGTAAATCTTTTATTTCCTCTTCATTTATATTAGGAAATAATTCTTGTACTTTTTTATCATGTAAATCTTCATCATCTCTAATAATTAAATTATCTATATCTTTACCATCAACTATTTTAATCTCTTCATTAATATCAATAAATATATTTAAAACTTTCATTTTCCTACTCAAAGTCTTTTTACTTATTTGTTTCCTAACATTATTTATTTTAAACATATCTAACTTATATTGTTCTATATTATGTATATAATTAGAATTAATTCTAATAATCTTATAATAATTATCTAAATTTTCCAACCAAACTTCATTTTGTACTCCATTAACAAGTATAGGAGCATAATTTTCTTTAGTTACAAAATAATGTACTAATTTCATTACTAATTCATCTTTATTACTAAAAGGAATATTCATATTATTCACCTTCCCGCATATATATTTTATAACAAAGTAAGATTTAAGTAAAGTGAGGACCTATGAAAAAATACATATCTTTTTTAATTATTTTTATACCATGGCTATTACCACTATCAATTCTCTTATCAAGAACACATAACATATTCATCAATTACTATACAATATTATCTTTCTTATTCTACTTATTAATTTCATATTACGTATATCTTATATTAAAACATAACCAAAATAAAAAAGACTTTTTACTAAACATTACTCTATTATATATATCAAACTTATTTCTCATACTAACACTAACTTACTATAACTCTCTTCTAAGTTCTACATTACTTACTATATGTCAATTATTAATAACTCTTAAACTCTATATAAATAATAATACCTAATAGATTATGCCTATTAGGTTTATTATTATTCTATAACATAAGGATTAGAAATAGTTCCATCTCCACTTGAAATTTGTGCATTTGCAATAAGTGTTATTGATGGACGAGAGTAGAAGTTGTCGTTCACAAAGTCGTGGCTCAAGTAGCCATCGTCGCCCACGTCGAATGCGTAATCGTAGCTGCCGACGAAGTCGTAAGGCGACAAAGACCAAAAGTATAAACCGTTTGATTGTTGATAATCATTTATTAAGTAATAATCTGTATTACTTGAACCAACCTTTCCACCAGCATATACTATTTCATCTGCTGTTAATGTTCCCACATACATATCAGTATTATTTTCATCTGCAAACTTTGTCATTACTGTTCCATTACATTTTAATGTTGGTTCTTTTTTTGTTTTTCCAGACAAACGAACATAGGAATCATAATAAAATGATGTATCATTAACATCATTAACTTGATTGTCTAGCACTTCTTGATTAGTTAATGCTGTTGTATTATCACTACTAGTTGCATACGCTTTATCATTTAAACACCAGTCTCCCGCTTTTAATTTATCTAAATAATTTGCTAGAGGACCAGTTTGAAAGTTTTTAAATGCTGTTGCCATTGATTTATCTTTATTTGTTCCACCATTTAAATAATTCATTAAATACTTTGTACTTGAATTTTGTGTACCGTCAGAAGCAGTTAACGTTTTTGCTTCATGTTGTGTATATCCAAAATTACCAGTTTTTGTTGTACCACCAGTTGTAGTCGGAATATTCCAATTTCCATTCATTGTTTCTGAACATGTTTCATCTTGGTCTTCTAATATTAATTTTATACTTCCATCTCCTGCTATACGAACTGCTCTCCAACACATTCCTGCAAAATTTACATAATTATCTATTACATTTCCTCTAAAGTAATAACTTGTTCCATAATCATCTGGTGTAACGTTCAAAACTTTTTCATCTTCTGCACTTGTTTCTTCCGCAGGTTTTGTTTTAGGAGTTTCCAAAAATTCTGTTCCATTCGCTTTTGTTTTTGCACTTGTATATATAGCATTTGCAAGAGTTCCATCTTCAAATGGATTGTAATCCTTTACATTATCCAAATTAATTGTAAAGTCACTTGATGTCTTTGTTAAATTTATTGTTACTGTTTGCGAATCTTCTGTTGTTATTATTGTTGTTCCACTTACTCCTGCTGTTTCTCCTTTATTTATTGTTATATCTTTTTGTCCTAATACTGTTCCATCTTTATCTTTTAAATATATTGTATGACTTCCTGGTTCTACTCCTGGTATTGTATATGTATTATTATTTATTTGACTCTTCTTTGGATTACTATGTAATTCTACATAGTCTCCTTCACTTGCTCCAGTTACTGTTCCTGTTATATCTACTATATCTCTTAAATTATATATTTGTACTTTTGCAGATACTTCTTTTCCCATATCTACACTTTGGTCTACATTCATTTCTTTATATGTTAATTGTAAACTATATGTTTGTACTTCATCTTTTACTATATTATTTGTTACTAGTATTCCATTTTGTGTTGGAAATACTGTTTCTGTTTTTCCATTACATGTACTATTAGTTACACTACTTGTACATGTAAGTGTATATACCATATCACTTGTTCTTTCTAAATTATTTACTAATTCTTCTAAGTATACAGCATAATTATTTATAGTTGCATTACCACTATTAGTTACTGTAAATGTCTTTGCTGTTATAGAATCTCCTGGTTCTATCTTTTCTGCTGTTATAAGTGCATTTCCATCTCCATACACTAATTCTAAGTTTGCTGTTGTTACACTAATACTTTTTTCATTATCATTTCCTTTTATTTTAGTTAGGAAATATGCATAAGTTAATCCTACAAGAATTAAAAGTACTAAAAATATTCCTGTTACACTTACTATTAATCGTTGTTTTCTATTCATCTTTTTAAACACCTTCCTTTATTTTACAAATATATTATATAATAATTAATTTTAAATTAACATGGGCTTATAGCACTACATATATTAAAACATACTACATATAAAATATTTGTCGAACACACAAAAAAATCATATTTTTTCTTCTTTTATACCCCCCCCCCCGAACAAATTTTCGAGATCGGGAGAGAAGTATATGATTTTTGATTTTTTTATGAATAGAAAATTATTTGCGAATTAAAATGTACAAATTCTAATTCTTTTTGGTATTTCTACCTTAATAAAATATTATCAAATATAAATTATTTTGTAAATAATTTATTAACATTTTATGATACTTTTATTAATAATAAAAAAGCACTTAAGATATAAGTACTCAATTCTTATTAATTATTTCTAACTTTTATTAATCCTTTTTCAACTTCTTCTAATGCTCTACCTAATTCTCTTTTATTATGGTATTCACATTCCTTCATTTGATAATGATCGAATTCATGCATTTGTTTAGCTCTTTGGCTAATAACATGAACTAGTTTATACTTAGAATCAATAATGTTTAATAATTTATCAATTGATGGATATATCATTTAGCCACCCTCCTACAATAATAATATACTATATTATTTAATTATTAAACATACTTTACAAATATTTTTTACATTAATTTTACAAAAAAGAACATTTACATGTTCAATTATTTCTTTTCTAATTTTTCAGTTATAGAATTTAATACTTCAATAGCACTTAATCTTATTTCATCTGCTGCTTTTTCTAAAACAGGTGTTCCTTTTTCTACAGCAAGATTATATAAGTCTTCACTTTTCTTAACTATTTTTTTACCTTTTTCTTTAGCTATCTTAAGTGCTTTTTCTTTATCTAAATCACTTAATTCCTTTTTAATTTCTTTAATTTGTTTTTCTATTTTCTTTTTAACATCATCTTTATCAATAGATTTAACACTTTCATACATTTCATTTAACTTATTAGCTAATTTTTTTCTAGTTTCTTTACCTTTTTCAGGTGCAAATAACATTCCAATTCCTACACCCAATCCAATACCTGCTATTACTTTACCAATATTTTTACTCATCTTCATATTCCTTCTTTCTTTTAAATAATTTATTTATTAAACTAATAATACCTTCAATTATACTTGTTATACCAATAGATAGTTTCTCACTTGTAAGGTCTATTAATTTAAAAACACCATTAAATGAACTAACTTTATCTTGTACATCAACTAATAATTTATCTGTTTTATTTACTACCATAATTAATTTTATACCTAATATTATCATTATAATAAGTAAAACTATTAATAATACATAGATAATTACTGGTAACGCTTCTACTATTTCCATAATTATTCTCCCTTTTCTTCATACATAGAATCTATTAAACTAAATAGATCTGCTTCTTCATCATCTATTTCATCTTCTTTACTTATCTCTTCAGTATCTCTATTTAATAAATCATCAATAGAATTAGTTGGTATATTCAATTTATCATTATGTACATCTTTATTATACTCAACTTCTTCATCTTCTATACCACTAACATCTGGTATATCTAAATTTTTATTATCTTCTTCAATTAATTCACCTATAGTTTTTTTCTTATCTACAGGCTCTTCTACTATAATATTTTCTTTAATTGGTTCAATTACTTTTTCTTTTTTTAATTTAATTTCTTCACTTACTTTAATTTCTTTTGTATTAGTTAAATTTGCATCTATTTCATCTTCTAATGACCCAAATGCTCTTTTTCTAACTTCTTCTATCGTAAGTTCATTAGGTTTTCTTAATATATCTTTTTTTACTATAACATCTTCTTTTTTATAATTTTGATCTAAAACTCCATATACTGGTGATATTATTGGAGTTGGTTTAAAATGTTTTTTTTCTTCTTTTCTTGTTAAGAAATCACTATAATCTCTTTTTTCTGGTCTTTTATTTACTGGTTTAGTTTCACGTACAACCTTAGGTTTTGCATCTTCTTTCTTTACTGGCTCTATTTCATCATCTTCAAAATCTATAGGAAATGTAAATGTTGATTCAGATTTATATTCTCTATCACTAAAATCATCTTTAGGAATTTTAATCTCTTTGATAGGATTTTCCTCTTCTTTAATTTTATTTATTTTTATTTCTTTTTTAGTTTCTTCTTTTATTTCTGGAATTTCTATTTCTTCTTCATCAAATAATATTCCTTTAACTTTATCTAATAATCCCATAAAAGTCTTCCTTTCTAATTAATAACATCGTAATCAGGTATGTCATTTTCTTTTTCATCATATGTATCATACTCTTCAACTACGTCAATAAAATCTTCTTTACTTTTTTTATCACCAAATAAATTTAAATTCATTTCTTTATTATTAAGTTTTTCATCTTTTATTAAACTACCTATCAAATCTTTATCATATTTAATAGTAGACAATATTATTATACTATTATTTATAGAAGTATTCAAATCTATTTTATCTACTTTCACTTCTATTTTAGCATAATTATATACAATTTCAACTAAGTATTTTTCATTTATTTCATTTATACAAATATATCCAGTTTTATTTTTATACTTAAATTCATTTTTATCATTACATTTTTTTTCTATAACTATATCTTTATTATTATAAAAACTTATTACATCTACGTATAAATAATAAGTATTATCATTACTATTAATTATTTCATTATTATTATAAATATTTTTTACATTCATATATTTAGGTAAATAATATTTATATCCATTTCCACTATGATTATATATTTTATTAGAATAATTATCTTTTATAGTATTATTTATATTATCTTTATAATCAATCTTATTTATGTTTGTACATGCGCTTGTAAATACTAATATACTTACTAAAAGTATTAATTTTTTCATATTTCACCTACTTTTACATAGATAATTATAACAAAAAAAAAGAAATAGTTAAATATTTTTGTTATATTTCTTATTTTTTTGTTTGAATTTCTATATCAACCTTGCTAGATTCTAATATATTATCCGTTATTTTTATATTATTATTTATTAAATAATAATAATCTATTAATTGTACACCTTCGTTAATGTCACTATCTAATATAGATAATGTACCATTATCGTTTTTTATTTTTCTAACAATTTTACCATTAATGTAATCTATATAGTCACATGTATTATTAAAGCATCTTAATGGTTCTTTTAAATATATCGGATATATTATTTCTTCATTAGTATTTTTATTAGTACTTACAATGTTAATTTTATACATTCCATATCTTAAATTATTTTCGTCTTCAACTAATACACCTAAACTATTTTTTTCTTTATTATTTTCTAAAACTGTATTTCCATATATATTAAATTTAGTATATGTAAATTCAGGTTCTCTTATATTTATTTTTGCAGTTATATTTTTTTTCATATCTACACTTTGATCTGTTAATGTATCTATAAAATATAGTTTTAATGTATATGTTTGTGTTTCATCAACATCAATTGAATTATTTACAATAATATTATTATATATTGGAAATACGCCTTTGCTACCATAACAAGTTCCACTAGTACTAACACAACTTAATTCATATATAAAATCATCGTAATTTTTTAGTTCATTTACTAAATTTTCTAGTACAACATCATATCTATTTATTTTACCATCACCAGTATTAGTAACTGTAAAAGTTTTTTCTTTTATATCATCACCAGGTTCTATACCTTCAACTTCTATAACACCATTTCCATCTCCATAAGTTAATTCTAATTTACCAGATGTTACTTCTACACTTTTATCACTTTGATTACCTTTTACTTTTGCTGTAAAATATGCATAAGTTATACCTATAAGAGCTAAAATTAAAAATGTTATTGCTACTATACTCATTGTTATTTTTTTTCTTGTATAATTATCTTCTTGCATATTATCCCTCTACTCTCTACATTAATTTTAAATTAATTTTACTTATTTTTCAATATATTTTTTAAAAAATTAAGTAAAATAAATTGACAAACTAATTCTATTATAGTAAAATTTATTTATCGGGCATGGAGTAGTACTCAAGAGGCTGAAGAGGCGCCCCTGCTAAGGGTGTAGGTCGGGCAACTGGCGCGAGAGTTCAAATCTCTCCTACTCCGCCAATATTTTTGTATAATAAAAGTCTTGAATTATTAAATTCAAGGCTTTTTTACATATTTTAATATATTTTTTTCTTTCATATATTCAACGATAGGAATTATATTATATTTACCATTATTATATTCATATACGTTTATATACTTAATAATTGGTTCTATATCTCTTCCAGTAATTAACATTTTAAATATATTTCCCATTATAACATATATCTTTTTATAATTATCTTTTCTGCAATTTTTTATTTCACAGACATTATCTCTTATACTAATGTAATATGGAATAGTATTACTACATATCTCATATAACAAATTATAAGTATTAGAATTAAAAGTATTTATTACATTCATTTTTAATCCATCTATTGCAATAAAAGTAAATGTATCTAATTGATATTCTTTAGAATTTTTTTTCTTAAAGACAACTTTTTCTTTATCAAACTTATCTAATAATTCTTTATCTTTAGTATAAAAATAAATATCAGAAGCAATATTTTCATCTTTTAATTGTCTTCTTTGTTCACTAATACTATATTTTGAATATACATTTTCTGTTAATTTTATGTCATAACTATCTTTTTTCTCATCATACTTAACAATAACAATATTACCATTATTAATATCACTAACTTTCATACTAACAATACTATTATAATCTAATAATGTAATAGTATCAGAATAATCATTTTTAGCATATATATTACCATTAAATAAAGTATATGAGTTAATCAATAATGGATTAAATAAATTGATTTCTTCTTCTTTTATTTCAAATACAAATTTTATATTTTTTCTTTTACTTTCCATCATTTTAATAAAACTATCCATATTTTCTATATAATCTTTAAATACTAATAATGGCTCTATTAAATATGTTTTATTATTTTGTTCTTTAATTATTTTTATTCTTTCATTATATGGACTAATTTCAAAATTTAATTTATTATCTTTTATTAATTCGTTATATTCTATAAAATATCTAATCATCAAAAACCCTCCTATTTTTTTAAATATTCTACTCCTTCTTTAAACGTATTTATACTAACTAATTCAATATCTAAATTATGTTTCTTTTTATATTTTAATGCCTCTTCATAATTATCTTTTGGTACTAACATTATATTAGCACCATTTTTATAAGCACCTGCAAGTTTATATGTTACGCCTCCTATTTCTCCAACGTTACCTTCACTATCAATAGTTCCAGTACCAGCAATAACTCTTCCTTTTGTAATATCATCTTTAGTAATTGCATTATATATTGCAAGAGCGGTCATAAATCCACCACTAGAACCAGACTCACTTGCTTTACTTTTAACTGAAACATTTACTTCACTATCATACTCATTAATAACTGCAGAAGTTAAACCTACTTTAGCTTTCCCATCTAAATCTATTAGTTCTGCATAACATTTTACATTTTTACCATTACGAACTACATCAAATGTTATTTTATCTCCAACATTTTTATTAGTAATATATTCTTGCATTTCACTAAATGTTGTAAATTCTATATTATCATACTTTTCAATATTATCAAATAATTTTAAATCTGTTTTAGCTTTTTCATATATATAAGTTATATAATTATTACTTTTCTTAATAGAATAATCGACACCAGCTTCTTTATATGCTACCAAATAAGCATTAGATATACTTTCTAATAAATAATATTTATCTATCTTTATAGTTTCATCTATATCTCCATCATAAGTAATATCATCATTACTAACTATATCCCAGGTAGGTATAACTTTAGCTAACAAATAAGTTGGTATTGTTCCCTTAACTAACTTAACATAAGTCATATTAATACTTCCTTCACTTTTATTAATATCACTTTTACTTTCTATTCTATTATCTAAATTAATTAATCCACCAGGACTATATATACTAAAATCTAATTTAAAATTAAATAATAAATATATAAAAACTAATATAAGTATACCCTTATAATTTTCTTTAAAAAACTTTTTTATATTATCAAATATTCTTTTCATATCTCATCACCTAACTATTATATCATAATACTCATGAATTTTTTAAGAATAAATAAATATATTTTATTATGAAAAATAAATTAACAAAACTAACAATAATTATTTTCTTCATACTAATATTTATTAAAAAAGATATAATGTATTACACTATATATAATACTGTTATTTTATGGTTTAAAAATATAGTACCAAATCTACTTCCTATGTTTATTATAACAAGTCTAATTATAGAATCTAATTTAATTATAAATATTTGTAATATATTTGGTAAATTATTTAATAAAATATTTAAATGTTCTAATTATGGTATATTTATATATTTTCTAAGTTTATTTACGGGTAGTCCATCTAATGCAAAATATATAAATGATTTAGTAAATAATAATTTAATATCAAATACTTTATCAGATAAATTACTACTATTTACTTCTAATTATAATACTTTATTAATATATAGTTTACTTACTTTATATTTAAATATATCTATATCTATTAAAATAATAAGTATTATAATAATATCTAATATTATAGTAGGTTTAATATTTAGAAATATAAATTATATAGATTTAAAAACAAATTATATTAAAAGAAAAATAAATATATCTAAAATTATAAAAGATACAATAGATACTTTATTAATGATATTAGGTACTTTAATATTTTTTAATATCATAATTAATCTTTTACCAATAAAAAATATGTTATTAAAAAATATATTAAATGGTTTTTTAGAAATAACTACTGGATTAAAGGGATTAGAATATATAGATATAAGTACTAATATTAAAATATTGTTAAGTACAATATATTTATCTTTTGGAGGATTATCTATTCATACACAAATAAAAAGTATCTTACCAGATACTAATTATACTTTATTTTTAAAATCAAGATTATATGCAATGATTATATCACTTATTCTACTCACCTTTTTTATAATATGAAATTAATATAGAATAATCTTTTCCATCACTGCCTATTATTGGTATTTCAATTTTGTGAAAAATATCTTTATCTAAAATTTTTTCACTTGTAATTATTTCGTTAATTATTCCATTAGAATTACTATATTTTATTTCAAATCCAGATTT
Organism: uncultured Bacilli bacterium; assembly: GCA_934098455.1. Lineage (GTDB taxonomy): Bacteria > Bacillota_I > Bacilli_A > RF39 > UBA660 > UMGS1124. The sequence goes on from CAKOOU010000002.1 coordinate 59,381, forward strand.
TATATTTCCATCTTTTACATTATATTTTTCAAATTCAGGAAGTAATCTAGTTGCTTTTGTATCACCATGAATATATGAAATTACATAAGAGTTTTTATTCTTATAATAATATATTCCTAAGTAAGCTTTATTATCTTTAAAATCAAAACTTATACATTCATTTGCTTTTTGTTTAACTTCCAAATCATCTTTATATGTGTCGTATGCTGTATAAAAATCATTTATAGTGCAAGTATTTAATGTTAAACTATCTGAGCCGTCTAAATCTTCTTCTATATTTTTTAATATTAAGGCTTTATTAATTAAATAGTCAGAATTAATACTTGCTTCATCATTCATATCTTTTACATCAACTAACAAACTAAACAAAAATATAAGCACTATAGAAATTAATGCTATAGAAATAATTATTTCAACTAATGTCATACCTTTTTTATTTAGTTTCATTAATCCCACTCCAAACTAGCGATGTATGTTTCATATAAAGTATTGCCTTGAGTATCTCTTACTTCATTATTATTAGTATCTTTTGCTGGCCTTTTATACTCAACAATTAATAATTTATTTTGATCTCTAACATCTAACTTTTTTATATAATCTATCATATATGCATCTACTTTAGTTTCGTTACTTCCAAAATTATTCAAGTTAGTTAATAAATATATTTTTTCTACTCCATATAGTGATTTTAAATTATTGGAATTGCTAATATTACTTAGGTAATTAGTGACATCAGTAGAAATATCATCTACACTAATTCCTAAACTGCTTTGATTATTTTGCATATAGTCTTTTATATATTTAGTTATATATATATATTCACTCGTATCATATTTATTTTCAGTGCGTAATTTAGATAATATTTTATTATATGAAGAAAATATTGTAAGAAGAGCAACAGATACTACAACAATAACAACTATAGTTTCCATTAATACAAAACCTTTTTTATTCATTACTCTATCCCCTTTATATTTATAGTATCATCATAGTCATTAATATTTTTTTCAATTATTAATCTTTTTCCAGTAATATCTAAACCAGAGGTACTACTGCAATCTTCACTACTACTGAGATACAATTCATCTTTACCAGTTGTATCTATTTTATATGAAATTGAACAAATATAGAATAATCCGTTAAAACCATTAATATTTTCAACAAAATATAATTTGTCTCCAACTTCAAAATCTTGTATACCAATAGTACTATTTATATCTTCTTTTATACCTTTTTCTATTGTATTTAATAATACTTTATTTTGTAAGTAATCTGCTATTATAGTTAGAAAAAGAGTAATAAATATTAGAAAAAAAGAATAAATTAAACTTGTTGCAATAAAACCTTTATTATTCATAAAATCACTCTACTTTATATAAATAAGTATATAATAAAAGCAAATAATTTACAATAAGATTATTTGCTTCAAACAATTAATTATTAACAATAAATTTTATTTGTTAGATTTTTTTTCATCATATTTTATATCTTCTATGATTCCATTTAAAGTTTCTTCTGTTAGATTTGTTAATTCCATTATTTCTTTTTTGGGATAATGTTTACCTAACATGTTCTTTATTATCTGTTTCCTACTATCAATTTCACCTTGCTCGTAAGAAACTTCTTTCATATATTCATCATAGTCATAATATAGTTGTTCATCTAAAGAATCTATGTCTATATTAAATATTTTACTAATATCTCTCATTAAACCATTACCATTATAAATACCATCTAGTAATTTTTTATCTTTACATACAAAGAAATATAATAACTTTTCTAGATTATATTTATTCCCTTTCTTTACTTCATTATAGTCTATTTGGGATAAAAAATCTAGATTAATATCTATTACTCTTAACATATTATCTCTTATTATATGATGTTTCTTTTCTATCATCATAGAATCATAAACAAATTCCCCTCTTTTAAATAAATCATAATTGTCTATATTTATTTGTATTACGGCTTTAACATTTTTATAGTCATCACTTTTATGTATTTGTCTTAGTATACTACTATACATATATACATTATTTTTTACTATTGCAATTGGAACATTATTATAATTTATTTCTATATTGTAATAATTTTTATCATCTCTAACCATTACATCACTTACATTATTTACATAATTAGAATTGCTATTAATATTAGGAGTAACTAATTCTATGTTATTTCTTAATTCACGAACATCTATACCAGTAGATGCACTAATTAGTCTAACTAAATATTCACGGCATGTAGGATTTTCACTATTAAGTAATTTTTTTACAACTTTATCTTTTAATAAAACACGTTCACAATTCATAATTTCACCTCCATTTCTTTTTTATTTTTGGGCCCAAAATAAACATAACAAAATAGATAAAATAATGCAAAAACGCGATTCTTAAAATCTGCACAAAAAAACGCACAGATTCTTTAAATCTCCCTAGGGAAATCTTAAAATCTGCACGATTTTTTTAACCAATTTTTAAAATCATATAAATTTAATTTTTTTTATAAAAATTTATAATATCATTAATTAAATTATCATTAAATTTTTTATTTCTAATCATTTCTATTTCAAATTTATATGGTGGATATTCCTTATTTTCACCTACATATGGAGTTTCAAGTATTTTAGGAATGTTACTTAATCTACTATTATAAATAACATTTATTAAATTATTAAAACCTATAGTTCCATATCCTATATTTTCATGTCTATCTTTATGACTACCCATATCATTTTTACTATCATTAACATGAACACATTTAATTTTATCGATTCCGATAACTTTATCAAATTCATCTAAATATAAATCAAATTTTGAAATATCAATACCACTATCGTTTAAATGACAAGTATCTAAACATACTCCAATATTATCTTTTTTATCTACTCCATCAATAATAGTTTTAATTTCATTAATATTTATACCACATTCTGTACCTTTACCAGCCATAGTTTCTAATAAAATCATAACATTAGTATCAATACTCAATATTTTATTTAATGCGTAACTAATATTTGATAGTGCTTTATCTCTTTCTATACCAACACTACTACCAGGATGTAATACTAAATATTTAATATTTAATTCTTCTAATCTTTCTACTTCTTGTCTAATAAACTTAATACTAAAATCATACTTTTCTGTATCATTATCATTAGCAAGATTAACTATATAAGGTGCATGTGCAACTACTTTATCCAACATAATACCATTTTCTTTCATCTTATTTAAAGCCAAATAAGTTAATTCATCATTAATATTACATCTTCTAGTATTTTGTGGTGCACCTGTATAAAACATAAATGTATTGGCATTATAACTAATACATTCTTTAACACTTTTTAGTAATTGTTCTTTACTATCAAAAGAAACATGACTTCCTATAATCATTCTACTTCACCTATAAACATTTTATAATATTTCTTTTTATTTATCAATATAAGTGTTATACTTATTTTGGTGATATTATTATGGATGAATTAAAAATGAATTATTATAAATATATTAAACATGTTGTAATAGAACTAAGAAATAATTATAGTTTAAATATTAAAACTATAAATTTAATATTAGATAAAAGTGAAATATATAGAATTTATACTAAAGGACCACATTTACTTTTAAGTACACCAATAGAAAAAACATCTCAACACTTATATACATTTTATAGAAAGAAAATATTGAATGAAAAAATTATTTAAAGAAAATAGCAAATCATTATTGATAATATGTATTTTAGAAACAATATTAAGTTTATATTTTCTAATATATTTTAGCTATATGGATAAATTAAATTATATTGAAAGTAATTTAACAAATACTAGTGATTTAGCACTTTTAATACAAAATATGTATACTTCTACTTGGTGGGCTTTAATAATAAGTTTTATAATATTAATTAGTATTTTAACAATAACTAGTATAATATATAAAAAACAAGAATATCATTTCATTGCAATATGTTTATGGATTATGTTATTTATACTTGCATTAGATTTCAACAAATCTATATCATATAATTTAAGTAATATAGCAATATTTATACCAATAATATTATTTAATATAATATCATATAAAAATCAAAAAAATATAAGTAAAAAATAAAACTTATATTTTTTTATACCCAGAACTTATTTGTTCTAACTAATTCTTTTCTTTTTAAACTTAATTCATATCCTTTTATATATTGTTTTAAAAAATTAATCTTATCTAAATTATTATCATAAAATAAATCTACAAATTCTAATGCTTTTTCTAAATTTAGTTCATGGTCATAAGCTGAATCATATTTATTTATTATTCTATCTTTATTTGTTTTTAATTTATTTATTATATAATCTATATCAAAATTATTACTATTTATAGCAAGTATCAATTTTATTATTACATTAATATTATTTTGCCATATTACTTCTTCTAAAGTACCATTAGGTCTTCTAAATTCTAATGTATTTTTATCTATAATATAATTTTTACATAAATCTGCATATTCTTTTGCATTTTTTCTTATGTTAACATATTCTCCACAAAAAAATCTATTTAAAATATCTTCATAAAGCATATAACATTTAAGAAATTTAAAATAATTTTCTTCACAATTAAATATAGGTAAACCTATGTGTATATGTCCTCCACAAGTACCAAATTTAGTAGTTGCACCATTAGTTTTTAAAAAATCACATATTTTTTTTAAATTATTCCAATTATCTTTACTATCATACATAACATTACTAACAATTTCTCCACCATTTAAAACATTATCTTCATGTTTAACATGCCATTTAATATTATTGTCTAAAACAAAATCACGTGCAGTATATAAAAATAAGTTTTCATATTCTATTTCTACACCAAATGTAATACTAGTATCTACATTTATTATTTCACGATAATTAATATTATACATTTTAATAAACTGTAATAAATCTATTAAATCTACTCCTCTTAATGAAGAAAATAAAGTAATATTAATATCATCAATATTCTTTATAGAAGATTTAGTATAGTTAGTTTCAATCATAGATATATTATTATCTAATAAATGTAAACAATCTTCTAAATATTCTTTATTTTTATCTGTACTAGATAATCTATCTATTATATTTTTTCTTTCATAATATAATTTTTTTAATATATCTACCATACTACCCCTTCTTTGATTTGTTATTATAATATAAGTTATATATAATTGCAAATTTTTTCTGCTACTAGACAAAATCAATTAAAAGTATTATAATTAATTTATTCTTATAGCTTTGTAATTGATTTTTAAAGGAGGAAATTTAATGAAAAACAACGATACAAGTACGCTTGTATTTGCTCTAGGTGGATTAGGCGAAATAGGAAAAAATATGTATGTTATTGAAACAAATCATGATTTAGTAATAATTGATGCTGGCGTTATGTTTCCAGAAGATGAACTTTTAGGAATAGACTATGTAATTCAAGACATCACATATTTAAAACAAAAAGAGAAAAAAATTAGAGGATTATTTATTACTCATGGACATGAAGACCATATTGGTGGTATAACATTTTTATTACAAAGCATAGAAGTACCACACATATATGCTCCTCGTATTGCAGCTGATTTAATACAAAAAAAATTAGATGATAAAAATATGAGATATGATAATTTAGAAATAATTGATGAAAAATCATTTATTAAATTTAAAACAATGAATGTTGAATTTATAAATACTACACATTCTATACCAGACTCATATGCTATAGTAGTACATTCACCTGTAGGTGTAATAATGACTACTGGAGATTTTAAATTTGATTTAACACCAATTGGACCAATGGCTGATATTCATAAAATGGCACAATTGGGAGCTAAAGGGGTAAAACTATTATTATCCGATAGCACAAATGCTTTAAGTGATGGATTTTCTAAAAGTGAAAGTTCTGTAGATGAAGCATTAGGTGATATATTTAGTAAAATAAAATCTAGAATTATTATTGCAACATTTGCATCTAATATTTATAGAATTAAACATATTGTTGAAACGTGTAGGAAAAATAATAGAAAAATAATTACATTTGGTAGAAGCATGGAAAATGCTAAAGAAATAGCATTAAAAAATAATTTAATAAAAGATAGCAATATATTTATAGATGCTAATGAAGCAAAAGGATTAAAAAAAGACCAAATATGTATATTATGTACAGGTTCTCAAGGAGAACCTCTAGCAGCTCTTTCGCGTATTGCAAATGGTACACATAAACAAATACAATTATTACCAGATGATGTTGTAGTATTCTCTTCAAGCCCTATTCCAGGAAATCGAGCAAGTATAAATAAAATAATTAATAAATTATATTTAAAAGGTGTAAAAGTATATACTAATACTGAACTAGCAGACATTCATACTTCAGGACATGCTAAAGGTGAAGAATTAAAATGGATGTTAAGAATAATTAAACCTGAATACTTTATGCCAGTACATGGTGAATATAGAATGTTAAAACGTCATAGAGATTTAGCAATTAGTTGTGACGTAAAACGAGATAATATATTTATAATGAAAAATGGAGACGTTTTGGAATTAACTAAAAATGATGCACATTTAGGTAAAAAAGTTCAAGCAGGAGATGTTTATGTAGATGGTTCACGTATAGGAGATATAGGAAGTATTGTTATAAAAGATAGAAAATTAATGAGTAATGATGGTATTCTTGTTACAATAATTAATATTGACCCAATAAAAAGAGAATTATTGATAAAACCTAATATAACTACTAGAGGATTTATATTAGTTAATGAAAATGTTGAATTAATACATAACATAGAAAATAAAGTAAGTAATATTGTAAAAAATTCATTACATAATGGATATAACTATATTAATTTAAAAAATCAAATAATATTAGAATTAAATCCATATATAATTGAAATGACCGGTAGAAGACCTATAATATTACCAGTAATTATGGAAGTAAAAAATAGATAGAAAAAACTATCTATTTTTGTTATATTTATTAATTTTAACATTTTGAATATGATAATTAATTCTAAGCAATAACTTAGTAGGAATAAATCTTGTTAAGAATATAACTATCTTCATTTTCAAAGTAGGAATAATAATTAATTTGTTTTTAAACATTTTATCAATTGCATAATGAGCCACATATTCACTAGTTGCACTTTTTGTATTAAAAGAACCTCCAGCAACTTTATTAAAATTAGTATCTACAGGACCAGGACATAAAATACTTATTTTAACATTACTATTCATATGTTTTAACTCTTCGTATATTGCTAAACTTTCTTTTAAAACATAATTCTTAGTAGAATAATATGTAGATAATTTTGGCCCAGCCATAAATCCAGCACTCGATGCTACATTCAATATACGTCCTTTATCTTTTTTAACAAAATCAATTAAAAATAATTTAGTTAATATATGTAATGTAATAATATTCAAATTAATCATTTCTAGTTCTCTATCTAAAGAAGTATCAATAAAGTTACCAAATAGGCCAAATCCAGCATTATTTATAAGAATATCAATATCTTCATTTTTAACTTTATCATAAAATTTATAAACATTATCTATTATACTTAAATCTATATCATAAACTTTAACATTAGTTTTAATATTATTTTTAACTTCATTTAATTTTTCTTTATTTCTACCTACTAATATCAAATCATATCCCATATTTGATAAATAATAAGCCATATCTCTTCCTATTCCACTACTTCCACCAGTAATAATTGCCTTCATATAATTTCTCCTAACATAGTAATATAAAATTGTATCTATATACATTTTCTTAATTTAATTAAATTAATAAGTGAAAATTAAATATATTCTATAGTATTTACATATAAATTGTAGCATAATTTTAAAAAAAATAATTCTTTTTTTGAATTATTTCTTATTTTTATATATTAAAATTTTTTCTTTAACAATTGAATTATAAGCATCTAATAAGATATTTATCTTTGTATCTAATGCTTCTTTTAATTTTTCTTTAGAACATTCTTCATCTACACCAAGTAGCTTATAAGGATTATTTTCTACTATTTTTATATCAATATTAACATTTAAACATTGCGCAAAATAAATTGCTAATCCACCTAATCCATTATATTCTATAAATTTATATATAAATCTTTTTTTTAAAAGTTCTTGTTCTTCATTAGATATTTTAAGTAAAACTTTTCTGTTTTTTATAATTGTATATTTTCCAATAAATATTTTACCTCTATTATATATAATGTATTCTGTTATATCATAATTATTAAATTTGTTATAACAACTCATTTCAAACCATTCAATTTTATCTGGTATTCTATATAAATATTCTGCACCAGAATCAAAAAAATTTATTTTAATTTTATCCATAAAACCACCTAAATTGTTATTTAAAATTAAAAATGCATTTAATTTTACCAACAATAAATACTATATCGTCACATTTTTTTATTGCAATAGTTTTACATATTGCCTTACCACCGACTGTTAAACTTGATATAATACTTGAAACTAGTATACTTGCTAATACTGTATTTCCACCAATAAATTTTGATAAAGAAATAGCAACCATAGCTCCCATACCACCACTAATTATTCCACATATATCTCCTATTACATCATTACAAATACTTGCAACTTTAACAGAGTTTTTTAATAATTTTAAAGATTCTTTAGCGCCTTTTATTTTCTTTGAAGATTTTGCATGAAATGTTGCTTCGCTACTAGTTAAACTAGCAGTACCTATCATATCAAATACAATACCTATTGCAATAACTAATATTGTAATTAAAATCATCACTAATAAATTTGCATTAGTACTTATAACATTTGATACAAAACTAAATGTTAATGAAAGAAAAAAAGTCATTAAAAAAACTTTATATATCCAGTTATCTTTTTTCATCAATACACCCCTTATATAAAGCTTGGAAATTTTGTATGGTATGTTATAAATTAATTTTACGGCTTTGGTCGAGTTGAATTTCTCTATTTCCTATCCCTCAGTTACCTTTAGGCGATTTCTCTTTATAAGGAAATAATTAAAAGTTACCTATTTAATTACTCGATTACCACTTAGTCCGCACTTCAAACCTTATAACTTAACACGCTAGAAGTTTTCCTTGACACAACTAACCTATTCTTATTCGCTTTTGCAATTATATTTTCATAATAAATAATCATTAATCCCATAATAACCACGCACGACATGCACTTTTTTTGTATTCCGTGACGCAACTTAAGGAGTTAAATTGTATGCCATTACAACCGTCCTTAAATTTTAAATTATATATTCACCCCAACTTGGGCAGAAGAAGCAAATACACAAAGTGTCATTTGTACAATTAATGGATTTTTAGCCCCATCTTCAAATAGTGTTTATGACTAGCATAATGCACCACACATTTGAAATTATAACATAAGTGATGGTATTTGTCAAATCACCATCTAATATAATATATTCTAAATAAGAAAAAAAATGTATGTTAACAACCCTGATCTGTTGTACATACATTAGTATTTACTCTATCAATCAATTCTTGATATTTATGTTCTAATTCTTCTTTTTGATTATTATCTAATTCATCTGTTGAATTAACTTGACTATCAACAGTTTTAAAATGTAACCCAACATATTTACCATCTTTTATAAAAACTACTGTAGGAGCTAAAATTTTCTTTTCATTAGCCCTAGTACTATTTTCATCAAAAACAGTATTTATATCATTACCAATAATATTAATAATACTTTCATAAATTTTACTTTTTTCTTTGTCTTTATTCTCATAAGCATTTCTTAATTCTTTAAAATTATAATAATATAAAGTATCTATTTCATTCTTTTTTAAAGTCTTTAATAAAATAGGTAAAGCAGTCCTACACCAATTACAATCAGACCATCCAAAATATATAATATTAGTACCATTACTTAATAAATTTATTATATCTTTATCATAAGCATATTTTACATTATTATCACTATCTATATCTAAAGATTTTAAAACATAACCTTCAACTATTTCTACTCCATTATTTTTTTCATATTCATTTTTAAATTTTATTTCATCATCTGTATAAACATTTTTAACATTATCGGTTTTCATAAAAAATAAAATTACCATTGGTACTAAAAATATTACTAAAACACTAAATGCTATAATTAACTTTTTCTTCATAACTTTTAACATCCTTACTTAATTTATTATTTCTATATTATAATCTTTATTATATTTATTAAAATCTGTATTTGCTAATATACAATATCCTATAAATATACCTATTTCAATAGTACAAACACATATTAAAAATACTTTTAATATTTTATTTATCATATTTTTCTTCATACTACTTTACCACCTAAAATAATTATAAAATATTTTATTACATAATACAATAATTTTTTTAAATTTGTAATTTTTATAATTATTTGATAAAATACTTTACATGGGGTGAAATAACATGAAATTACCAAATATAAAAATTTTAGATGAATCAAATAAAATATTAAGACAAAAAAGCAAAGATGTAACATTTCCTCTAGATGAAAAATTAAAGGAATTAATTGATGATTCTTTAACTTATTTAGAAATGAGTCAAATGGATAAATATATAGAAAAATATGATTTACGTGCAGGAATGGGATTATCTTTTGTTCAAATAGGAATTTTAAAAAGAATATTTGTAATATCAGAAGAATTAGATGATGGTACTTTTAAGCGCTATGTACTTATCAATCCAAAAGTTATATCAGCAAGTGAAGAATTAATTTATGTTGGTGAAGGTGAAGGATGTTTAAGTGTTAATAGACCTGTTGAAGGAATAGTTCCAAGACATGCGAGAATAAAAGTTGAAGCTTATGATGTTAATGGTAATAAATTTACTATAAGAGTCAGAGAAGATATTGCAGTTGCATTTCAACATGAACTTGACCACTTAGATGGAGTTTTATTTGTAGATAAAATAGATCCAAAAAATCCATATAAAAACCAAGAATTTATGAGAGAAATTTAAAACGAGCTATGCTCGTTCTTTTTATTTAACATAATCTAACTCTATATTACTTGGATTAGTATTTGTTTCTATGTTTATATATTTAGTTTTACTTAAATCTATATTTGGTAAAGAAATGCTTTCTTCTTTTTTATTTCTTAGAACATAATCTACTATTAGAGGATTATTATTATTGTTATATTCTTTTAATTTATTTTTCCATGAATCTAAATCACTTATATTTTTATCTTTTATTCTTATTCTATCAGCATCTACAGAAAATGCGCCATAATCATAATCAGTAGTCCAATAGCCAGATAAAGAATTGTAATAGTTTGTTTTTATTCTTATAACGTTATCATTTTTAAATGTGTTATCTCCCACCACTAATTGATAATGCAAATCTTTGCTTACATATTTTGTCCAGTCTTCTGTTCCATCAAATTTTAGTTCTTTTATATTTCTAACAACTTTACCACTTTTAAAATCTATATAATCTGTATAATCACCTATTTTTCTTAATGGTTCTGTTAAATATATATTTGTTGTTTCTTCATGATATGGTTCGTATTCTGTTGTGCTATCTCCCTCTTCAAACTGCGGATTTATAGTAAGATTATTAACCGTCACTCCTTCTTTTATATAAAATGCTAAACGGGTTAAAGTTACATCGTTACCAATTTCATAAGTATTTCCATTCCCTATATCAGATTTTTGAGAAACTCCATCAAAATATGGTTGCATATAATAAGTTGAACTCCCTCCATTTTTAGGACAGCCTGAAAGTGTATACTTTCCTTTTTTCAATTTTATAGTACCAACATCACTTTTTACAAATACATAAAGTGTATCTTTAGTAGCAGTTCCATTTAGCGTTACGCTTCCATCTTTATTATCAGTAAAATTAATACCACTTCTTGTAGTTACCGATGATTCAGCATATGGATATTTTATTAAATTCTTTCCAGTAGTTTTAACACCAATTTTATATTTACCATAATTTGCATCATTAGTATCTGTTACTAAATCCCCTACACTATTTATTTCACTTGGATATTCTGGTGATGGCGTTGCACCATAAGCTTCATAATCTGTTGCGGTACTACCTTTTTCTATTTGTATATTTGTTACTTCAATTTCATTATTATTAACTGTAAAAACTGGATAATAATATGCCGTCTCTGTAACTGTATATGATTGAAAAACACGTATTTTTTTGTCAAGTGTTAATCTTTGAGTTGTAGAACTTGTTTTATTTGCACTGGATACATCAGAATATAAATATATGTTTGAAAAATTATTTTCGCCAGTTATGTTCGTTGAAAGTTTTGTCAATTTTATATCTGCCGATATAGTTATTGTTGTTCCACTTTCTAAATTAACTCCCCCTGTTCCAGATGTACCCGGTCTAAGCCAACCATTAGCATAAGATGCACCATCTGATGTCCCACTAAAATTACCTACAGCTTTCCAACCATTTTTTATCTTTTCTACAGTTCCATTTGCAATTACACTTCCTGTAACAGCTGTTTCATTAAATAAATTCTTTCCACTCCTAGTCTCTTGTACACTATTTCCATATATTCTATAATTACTTAATAATTTTGCATTATCTACACTTACACTATTTGTTCCTTT
>CAKOOU010000003.1 GCA_934098455.1 uncultured Bacilli bacterium
AGCAGGAGTAAGTGGAACAACAATAACAACAACAGAAGATTCACAAACAGTAACAATAAATTTAACAAAGACATCAAATGACTTTACGATTAATTTGGATAAAGTAGAGGATTATATTGACCCTACAATTTTAAAAAATGCAATAATATTAAATGCAAAAAATCCAAAAAATTCAAACAGAACAACATTAGGAACTGAAGTAACAACATTTACAAGTACATCAGGAGCGAATGAACATGTACTTAATACAGCACCAGATGATTATGGAACAAGTTATTATTTTAGAGGAAATGTAATAGATAATTATGTGAATTTTGCAAATTTAACATGGAGAATAGTAAGAATAAATGGTGATGGAAGTATAAGACTTATATTAGATGGCGTTGCAAAAGATACAAGTGGTAATGCAATAACAACAACTTTTAATACTAATAAAGATGATAATGCATATGTAGGCTACATGTATGGAACAGCAGGAAGTACAACATATGAAGCTACGCACGAAAATAAAAATGATAGTACAATAAAAATTGCAGTAGACAAATGGTATGAAGATAATTTGAAAACAAACTATGCAAGTTATTTAAGTGACACATTATTTTGTGGAGATAAAACACTTGCGAAAAGTGGAGTTGGCTCAGATAATACTGCGAAGGGTTATGGAACAAATATAACTTATTATTCATCAACAGAAAGATTAATGTACAGTAGTGGCACAACAAAGATAACAACTTCAACACCAACATTAAAATGTGCAGAGAAAACAAATGATAATTATTCAAGATACACAGTAAATCAAAGTACATTACCAAATGGAAAAGAAACGAATGGAAATTTGAAATATCCAATAGGATTATTAACTGCAGATGAAGTAGCCTATGCCGGTGCTTATAAATATAATCAGGGTAATAAAACATATTATTTATATAATTCTTCAATGACTTCTTATTGGTGGCTTTCGTCTCCGTATTTCTCTTATGGTTCTCTTGTTACGGACGTGTGGTACGTTAATGGCTCGTTTGGGAGCGTCAACTGCTCCCTCGGCGTCGACCTCTCTGGCTCTTTCCGACCTAGTATCAACCTAAATGCTGATTTGCTATTAAATGGAGGAGATGGAACGAAAGAAAATCCTTATACTGTTAAGTTAAGTTAGGTTTTAAAATAAGTAAGTGACATTTTTTGCTTACTTTTTTTATGTTTTAAAGGAGAAATTATAATTCGACAATTAATGACAAATGTTTACATTTGTTGACAATGCTTTACAATATATTTTCTTTCTATTTGTCATTATATGTTGTATAATTAATTTGCGTGAAGTTATTTAGAGGGAGAAAATTATGAAAAATAAAGTACGTGTATTATTAGTTGATTCTGATAGTGAACAACTAAGAAGTATCGAGAAGTATTTTAGTAGTCACGCAGTAATAGAAGTAGTTAGAACTTTTGATGATGGTATAAAAGCAGATAATTATATTAAAAATAATATGAATGATTTTGATATAGTTGTTATGGATGTTTTATTACCTAATAAAGATGGTATAAGTATCATAAAAAGTATTAGAGATAGAAGTATTGAAAAAGGTATTATTGTTTTAACTGGATATAATTCTTTAGATTTAGTTAAACAAATTAATTTATTTAATGTAAATTATTTTATGTTAAAACCTATTAGTTTAAGAGATTTAGAATATCAATTATTAAATATTGATTCTAGAAAATTATCTGTTTTAGATTATGATAAAATTCTTGAAAGAGAAATATCTGATTTATTACATTTGTTAGGTGTTCCATCTCATGTTAAAGGATATGAATATATTAGAGAAGGAATTGGATTAATGTATAGCAATCCATCTATGTTAGGTGCAATTACTAAGGAAATGTATCCTGAAATAGCAGTTAAATATAATACAACAAGTAGTCGTGTTGAAAGAGCAATTAGACATGCTATTGAAATTAGTTGGAATAGAGGAGATTATGATTTAATGGAAGACATTTTTGGTAATAGTGTTGATGTTGATAAATCTAGACCTACTAATAGTGAGTTTATAGCTACCTTAGCAGATAAGTTAAGATTAAAAAATAGATGAATAATTTATAAATTTTATCCTCATTATATACATAAGATATATAAGGAGGATTTTTTAATGAATAAAAATGGTAAAGATTGTATAAATGAGTATATGAAGCTTGCAGAAAAAGAAATGTTAAAATTAAATCATCCGTATGTTGGTAGTGAACATATGATACTTGCACTTCTTAAAAATGAAAGTATTAAAGATATATGTGATAGTTATGATTTAACTTATGAAATATTTAAAAATGAATTAATTGATATTATTGGTAAATCAAATGTAAAGACGACAACTATTTTACATACTCCTTTGTTGAAAAGTATTATAAATGATGCTAAGAAGGATGCAAAAGAAAATAATGATGGTGTTGTAACTCCTAATCATATAATGATAAGTATACTTGAAAGTGGAGATGGTATTGGGGTAAGAATACTATTAAGTTTGGGAGTAGATTTAGAAGGTATATATAAAGAATTAAAGAGAAATTATAACACTATATTTAATGAAATTAAAAAGTATGGTTATGATTTAAGTAATAATGATACTAAACTTATTGGTAGAGATAAAGAATTAGATGAAATAATAGAAGTATTACTTAGAAAAAATAAAAATAATCCATTATTATTAGGGGAAGCTGGTGTTGGTAAAACTGCAATTGTTGAAGAACTTGCTAATAGAATAAAAAATGGTGTATATGATAAATTTAAAGGATATAAAATATTTTGTTTAGATATGTCACTTTTATTATCGGGTTCTAAATATAGAGGAGATTTTGAAGAAAGACTTAATACTGTTATTAAAGAAGTAATTGATAATGGTAAAATAATATTATTTATAGATGAAGTGCATACAATAATGCATGCTGGTGGAAGTGAAGGTGCTATTGATGCTTCTAATATACTAAAACCTTATTTATGTAAAGATAAATTAAAAATAATAGGTGCAACAACTAAAGAAGAATATAATAAATATATTAGTAAAGATAAAGCGTTAGTTAGAAGATTTGATATGATAAATATAAATGAACCTAGTTTAGAAGATACTAAAGATATTTTATATAAAATAAAAGATAAATATAAAACTTATCATAGTGTTAATATAACTAAAAGTAATATTGATATGATTGTTAATTATAGTGAAAAATATTTATCTGATAAAAAAAATCCAGATAAGTCTATAGATTTATTGGATAGTGTATGTTCTTATGTTAAAAATTGTGGTAAATGTAAAATATATAAGAGAGATATTGAATGTGTTATTAGTAGAAAAATAAATAGAAAGTTAGTATATGATAAAAGTATTGTTGTTAATAATATTAAAAGTAGAGTTTATGGACAAGATAATGTTATTGATAACTTAGTTAATATTGTTAATATGGATGGTTTTAAAAGTATATTATTAATAGGTGGTATTGGGGTAGGAAAGAGTATAAGTGTTAAAGAAATTGCTAATGAAATGAATATTAATTTTATTAGTTTTGATATGGGATTATATAGTAATAGTTATAGTGTTAATAATATATATAGTGGAGAAGATAGTATTTATAATAAGATAAAAGATAATAGTATTATATTATTTGATAATATAGAGAAGGCTAATATTAATGTTGTTGATAATATTATGAAGATTATTGAGAATAAATCTATAAAAGATAAGAAGTTAGGTAATTGTGTTATATTTTTAAGTGTTACAGAGAATGTTAAATATGGTATTGGTTTTAGTAAAAATATTGATGTTGTTAAATATAATAATAAGAAAGTTATTGATAATGTTGATTATGTTATTAATTTTAATAATATAGATAGTGATGCTATTAGTAAGTATATAGAGTTTAATAATATTAAAGACTTTGATTATGCTAGTTGTGATTATGCTAATTATGGTTTTAGAGGTGTTAAGATAAGTATGAAGAATAAAGATTTGATTAAGTGAATTGCACCTATATGGTGTATTTTTCATATTAAATTCATATAAAATATGATAGAATAAGGTTTAAGGAGATGGGGATATGAAATTTTATAATAGTCTAACTAGAAGTGTTGATGAATTTGTTCCTAGAGATAAGAATTTAGTTACTATGTATACATGTGGTCCTACTGTTTATCATTATGCTCATATAGGTAATTTAAGAACGTATATAATGGAAGATATTTTAGAGAAGAGTTTAGAGTATTTAGGTTATAATGTTAAGAGGGTTATGAATATTACTGATGTTGGACATTTATCAAGTGATGCTGATACTGGTGAAGATAAAATGCTTAAGGGTGCTAAAAGAGAACATAAAAGTGTAATGGAAATTGCAAAGTATTATACAGAATGTTTTAAAAGTGATTGTGATTCTTTAAATATTAAATGGCCTAGTATAGTTGTACCAGCTACTAGTATGATAAATGAATATATTGAGTTTATTAAAGTTTTAGAGAAAAAAGGATATACTTATTTTAGTGGAGGTAATGTTTATTTTGATACATCTAAATTAGATAAGTATTATGTTTTAACTAATAATAATGAGAGTGATTTAATAAATGCTGTTAGAGATGATGTAGAAGTAGATAAAAATAAAAAGAATAGTATAGATTTTGTTTTATGGTTTACTAAATCTAAATTTGATAGTCAAGAATTAAAGTGGGATAGTCCATGGGGTGTAGGTTATCCTGGATGGCATATTGAATGTAGTGTAATTAGTTATAAAAATTTAGGAGAATATTTAGATATTCATTGTGGTGGTGTAGATAATAAATTTCCTCATCATACTAATGAAATAGCTCAAACTGAAAGTTATACTGGTCATAAATGGTGTAATTATTGGTTTCATCCAGAGCATTTAAATGATGAAAGTGGGAAGATGAGTAAAAGTAAGGGAGAGTTTTTAACTATTTCTTTATTAAAAGAAAAAGGATATAATCCTTTGAGTTATAGATTTATGACATTAAATAGTCATTATAGAAAACAGCTTGTCTTTAGTTATGATAATTTGAATCAAAGTGAAAATGCTTATAAAAAATTATTAAATAAAATTAATAATATTTCTGATGAAGGAGAATTTGATAAAGAAAAATTTGAAAAATATAATGATAGTTTTAAAAAATGTATTAGTGAAGATTTAAACACTAGTAATGCTATTACTGTTTTATATGATTTATTAAAAGATAATGATGTGAATGGTAAAACTAAATTAGAACTTATAAAATCATTTGATAAAGTGTTAAGTTTAGATTTAATTAAAAACAATGTTGTTAGTGATAAACACGATTATATAATGTCTAAGATTGAACTTAGAAATAATGCTAAAAAGAATAAAGATTATGAACTTGCTGATAAAATAAGAAATGAACTTTTAAATGAAGGAATTGTTTTAGTAGATACCAGAGAGGGTACTACTTATAAAATGGAGGATTAGTTATGGATAATTTTGCTTTATATTTACTTGCTTTAATTATACCTTTAATTGCTCAAATTTATATTAATGTTTGTCATGATAAGTATAGAAGGATTGAGAATAAGAAGAAATTAACTGGTTTTGAAGTTGCTAGAAAAATATTAGATTCTAATGGATTAAAAGATATTTATATTGTTGAAACAAAAGGTAATTTAACTGACCATTATGACCCTAGACGTAAAACTGTTAAGTTAAGTAGTGATGTTTTTCATGGTGATAGTATTGCTAGTATGGCAGTTGCTGCTCATGAGTGTGGTCATGCTATACAAGATAAAGAAGGCTATATATTTATGAAAATAAGAAGTTTTATTTTTCCAGTAGTTAGTTTTGGTACTAAAATTGCTTATGTTATATTATTGATTGGTTTGATTGCAGATTTAATGAATTTAATATGGGCTGGTATTTTATTAGTTGGGTTAGGACTTATTTTTCAACTTGTTACTTTACCAGTAGAGATTAATGCTAGCAAAAGAGCGATGGTGGAGTTAGAAAATAATGTTGGTGCTTTAGATAGTGACATCAATGGAACAAAAACTATGTTAACTGCTGCTGCTTTAACTTATGTTGCTGGAGTATTATCTAGTGCATTAGAAATATTAAGATTAATTCTTATCTTTAGTGATAGAGATTAATCTTTTTTTGTAAATATTTTGTATACTTTATTTTATATTTGAACGTAATAGTTGATTTAAGAAAAAAAATGAATTACAATTTTTTTAGAAGGTGATATTGTGGAACGCATTGATAGAGAACAAGAAAAAATGTTTAGAATGATAAATGAAAATAGTCTAAATAAAAAGATAGAAGAAGAACAACAAAGAGTATTATATGAACAACAATTATTGAGAGAAACAAATAAATTAAAATTTAAGAAAAAATTAAAAAATATTTTAATTGTATCTGCTGTTGTTTCTGGATTAGTTGCAGGAGGTTATGTAAGTAAAGATTATATTGTTAGACAAAATGATTTAAATGATGCTAATAAATATATGAGTGAAGCTATAAATTTTGTATGTCCTGATTTGGATAGAGAAGTTTTATCTGACAATACTGTTTATTTATTTAATAACGATGGTGAATCTTATGCTAAGATTGTTGATGAATTACAAAGTAAGTATGGTTTTAGTAGAGATTGTGCAATTTATTGCGTTTCTGAAAAATACGGAGAAAGTGCTTTTAATGAAGTAGTAAAACTATATGGTTTTAAAGATAAAGATGATTTCTTATATTCATATTATTCAAAGCCTACATCTCTTTCTAGTTCTGGAGAAACAGTATATTCTAAAGAAGGTTCTTATAGGGTTTTTGAAAATAATGTACAAAATGAGTTAATTAATAAAGTTAATTCTATAAAAAGTAATGTTGATTCTAAATTATTAAATAGTAGAGGTATGAAAAGATGAATGAAGATAAAATATTAGTTAAGTCTTATAATATTGGAAAAAATGTTTATTTAGTACTTAATGAAATTAATTATAATAACAATCATTATATATATTTATGTAATGAGGATGATGATAATGATATGATGATTAGAAAAGTAATAAATGGTAAGTTAGAAGTATTAGATAATGAAGAAGAAGTAAGAAATGTTTTAAAATTACTATGCAAATAGTGATTTTTTTTCTTATGTTATATATTTGATATATAGTAATGTTGTGATAAATTTTTTTTTAAAATCAAAAAATATTAGATAGTATTATTAGAAAATCATAAAAAATGTTATAATTATTTTGTAGGAGGATGATAAGAATGAAATTAATTTTAGCTTCAAATTCTAGAACTAGAAAAGAAGTATTAGACAAAGTAGGATTGATATATGATGTTATTCCAAGTAATATAGAAGAGCATTCGGATAAAACTGAACCGAAAGAATATGTTATGGATTTATCAAGGCAAAAAGCTGAAGCAGTTGCTAAAGATTTAAAAGAGGGTGTTATACTTTCTGCAGATTCTATAATTTATATAGATGATAAAAAATTGGAAAAGCCAAAAACAAAAGAACAAGCGAAAATTATGTTGAAGGCTTTATCTGGTAGGATTAATTATGCTGTAACAGGAGTAACAATCATAGATTTATATCAAAATAAAAAAATTACATTAAATGAAGTAACACAAGTATATTTTGATAAATTATCTGATGAAGAAATTGATTGGTATATTGAAAATGAACAATATATTTTTGAAAGATGTGGATATTCAATAGCAGGTAAATCGGCTATTTATATTCCAAAAATAAATGGTGATTATTACAATATTTTAGGTATGCCAATTAGTAGGGTTTATAAGGAACTTAATAAACTAGGATATAAATTATCTGATTTTAATTAAAATTAGTTAAGTAAGAAATATATTAATAATGTTTTTGATGATTAACTTTCTAATAATATTATTACATTAAAAATATTAGATAATGAAGAAGAAGTAAGAGATGTTTTAAAATTACTATGCAAATAGTGATTTTTTTTCTTAATTAAATGTAGTATAATAAGTTTGTTTATTTTTATAATAAAATTATAAATGTGAATTGAGGTGTAAGAATGTTTGATTTAGTGAGTAAATATAGTCCTAGTGGAGACCAACCTGAGGCTATTAAAGAATTAGTTGATGGTATTAATAGCGGTAAAAAAGACCAAGTTTTGTTGGGTGCAACTGGTACTGGTAAAACTTTTACTATTGCTAATGTTATAAAAGAAACAAATAAGCCTACATTAGTGTTGGCACATAATAAAACTCTTGCAGGGCAACTTTATAGTGAATTTAAAGAGTTGTTTCCAAATAATCACGTGGAATATTTTGTTTCATATTATGATTATTATCAACCTGAAGCTTACGTTCCTAGTAGTGATACATATATTGAAAAAGATGCTAGTATAAATGATGAAATAGATGAATTAAGACATAGTGCAACTGCATCTCTTTTAAATAATAGAGATACTATTGTAGTTGCAAGTGTTTCATGTATATATGGTATTGGTGATGTTGAAGATTATAAAGAAAAAATGTTGATTTTAAATTTAGGAGATACAATAAGAAGAGATGATTTATTAAAAAAATTAATTGATATGACTTATGAGAGAAATCAATTAGATTTTCATAGAGGAACTTTTAGAGTTAATGGTGATATTATTGATATAGTTCCTATTGCTGAAAAGAAAAATGGTATTAGAATAGAATTATTTGGTGATGAAGTAGACAAGATTAGTGAATTTGATGTTGTAACTGGTATGGTGAAACAAAATAAAAAAAGTGTTACTATTTTTCCTGCAAGTCATTTTGTTACTAGTGAAGATAAACTTAAAGAATCTATTAAAAGAATTGAAGAAGAGTTAGATGATAGACTTAAATATTTTAAAGAAAATAATAAATATATTGAAGAACAAAGATTAAGAGAAAGAACATTATATGATATTGAAATGTTAAAAGAAACTGGTTTTTGTCATGGCGTTGAAAACTATTCTAGACATATTTCATTACGTGATGAAGGAGAAACTCCTAATTGTTTAATTGATTTCTTTCCTAAAGATTTTTTACTTGTTGTTGATGAATCTCATGTTACTATTCCTCAAGTGAGGGGAATGTATAATGGTGATAGAATGAGAAAACAAACATTAGTTGATTATGGGTTTCGTTTGCCAAGTGCTTTAGATAATAGACCACTTAAATTTGATGAATTTAGAAATAAAATTAATCAAGCTATATATGTTTCTGCTACTCCTGGAGATTATGAATTAGAATTAGTTAATAGTCATTATGTTGAACAAATTATTAGACCAACAGGATTATTGGACCCAACTATTGAGGTAAGAAAAACTGAAGGCCAAATAGATGATTTAATTGGTGAAATTAATAAACGTAAGGAATTAAATGAAAGAGTATTAATTACTACATTAACTATTAGAATGGCTGAAGAGTTAACTAATTATTTAAAGGGTGTTGGTATAAAAGTTGCATATTTACATAGTGAGGTTAAAACATTAGAACGTTTAAAAATAATAAGAGAATTAAGATTAGGTACTTATGATGTAGTGGTTGGTATTAACTTGTTAAGAGAAGGAATTGATATTCCTGAAGTTAGTTTAATTGCTATTATGGATGCTGATAAGCAAGGTTTCTTAAGAAGTGATAGAAGTTTAATTCAAACAATTGGTAGATGTGCTAGAAATGAACATGGTCACGTTATAATGTATGCTGATAAAATTAGTGAAGCAATGGATAAAAGTATACGTGAAACTGAACGTAGAAGAGAGATACAAGATAAATATAATAAAGAGCATGGTATTGTTCCTAAAACTATTATTAAATCTATTAAAGAAGTTGTAAGTAATGAAATTGAAGAAAAGGCTAGTGATGTAAAACTTTCTAAGAAAGAAAAAGAAAGTATGTTGATTAGAATTGAAGATGAAATGAAGGAAGCAGCTAAGAATATGGATTTTGAAAGAGCTATGGAATTAAGAGATATATTATTTGAACTTAAATCTAATTAGTTCTTTTTTTTATATAAAAAATAGTAAACTATTTAAAACTGTTTACTATACTTTTAAATTCATTTCCTCTATCTTCCATACATTTATATTGGTCCCATGATGCACATGCAGGTGATAGAAGTATTGTATCATTACTAGAGGCTAATTCGTAAGATTTTAATGTTGCTTCTTTTAAATTATCAAATACTAGACAATTTATATTTTGTTCTTCTGCCCACTTTTTAATTCTATTTTTTGTTTCTCCAAATGTTAATATATATTTTACATTTTTTAAATATGGATTAAGAGGTTCAAAAGAATGTCCTCTATCAAGTCCACCTAATAATAAAATTACATTATTGTTAAATGATTTTAGTGCTACGATAGTAGATTCTGTATTTGTTGCTTTACTATCATTATAGAATGTTATATTATTTATATTTCTTACAAATTCTATTCTGTGTTCTACACCTTTAAATTCTTTTAAATAATCTATAATAATATCATTTGATACATTAAATTCTTTTACTACACCTAACATACACATTATATTTTCATAATTATGTATACCTTTTACTTTAATATCATTTGTGTTTAATATAGGTTCATTTTTATAATATATAATATTGTTTTCTAAATATATATCTGTTTTAGTATTATTTGAGAAATATAATTTTGTACTTTTAATATCTTTTGTTAAATCTAATACATCTTTGTTATTTAAATTTAATATTGCTAAATCATTATTTGTATGATGATTGAATATTTTTTTCTTTGTATTTTTATAGTTTTCGTAAGAGCCATGGAAATCTATGTGAACAGGGGATAGGTTAGTTAATACACTTATGTTTGTTTTAAATTTATCTGTGTCTAATAATTGATGGTCTGATATTTCTGCAACAATTATATCGCCTTCTTTTACTTTATTAACTATACTTGATAATGGATAACCTATATTTCCTGCTAGATGAACGTTTAAATTAGCTTTTTTCATTATTTCATAAATCATAGTAGTAGTTGTTGTTTTACCATTTGAACCTGTTATACCTATAATAGTTGTTTTATCTTTTATAAAGTCATATGCTACTTCTATTTCATTTATAACTTTTATACCTAATTCTTTTGCTTTTAAAATACATGGATGAGTTTTAATGATACCAGGATTTTTAATAACATAATTATATGAATTATCAAGTAAGTTTTCTGGAGTATCTGTTTTTATAAATTTAATATTTAATTTATTTAATTCTTTTATATGTTCTATATCAGTATCACTTTTGTCTACTACTAATATATCATTATTATAATTTGATAATAGTTTTGCAACTTCATATCCACTTCTTGCTAATCCAAATATAAATATTTTTTTATTTTTAAACATAATAAATCACCTATAAATATTATATAATTTGTTAGAAAAAATACAAGTAATAATTGACTAATAAGTGTTGTTGTAGTAAATTATTTATATATAGGGAGTTGGAAATGTGAAAAAGATTTATATTTTTGGACATAAAAATCCTGATACAGATAGTGTATGTGGTGCAATTAGTTATAGTTATTTAAAAAGTCAATTAGGTTTTAATACAGAGCCTAGAATTTTAGGAGATATTAATAATGAGACTAAATTTGCATTAGATTATTTTAATGTAAAGGTACCAAACTATTTAGAAGACGTTAAGGTAAAAATAAAAGATATTACGTATCATAAAGATTATTTTGTTAAAGAAAATAGTAGTATATTTGATACATATAATTTTATGAATGATAAAAATATTACTGGTATTCCAATAGTTGATGATAAAAATAAATTTGTTGGATATGTATCTTTAAAAGAGATTGCTAAAACTATGATAACAGATAATAATAGTTATCTTAATACTACATTTGATAATATTATTAATACATTAAAAAGTTTAAATTATATAAAAATAGATGAAGAGATACAAGGTAATATTGTTGCTGCAACTTTTGATGATAATACATTTATAAATAATGTTAAGTTAGATAATAATAGTATTGTTATTGTTGGAGATAGACAAGCTATTATTGATTATGCTATAGATAGTAAAGTAAAATTAATTATTGTTATTGGTAATAGGGAACTTAATCCTAGTCAATTATTAATGGCTAAAAATAATAAAATTAATATTATATTTACACCATATACAAGTTTTGAAGCAAGTAAATTATTGGGGTTATCTAATAATATAAATACTATTAAAAGAAATGAAAATTGTATATGTTTAGAAACAGAAGATTATATGACAGACTTTATAGAGATATCTAATAAAACTAAACATACAAATTATCCAATTGTTGGTAAGAATGGAACTTGTTATGGAATGCTTAGATTAATTGATATAAGTGAGTATAATAAAAATAAAGTTATATTAGTTGATCATAATTCTGTTAAACAAACTGTTGATGGTATAGATGAGGCAGAAATTTTAGAAATAGTAGACCATCATAATATAAGTGATATAAATACTAAAAATCCTATTAATTTTAGAAATATGGCTGTTGGTAGTGTTAATACTATTATATATTATTTGTATAAAGAGAATAATATTAGTATACCAAATGATATTGCTGGATTGATGATAAGTGGTATTATATCTGATACAGTACTATTAAATAGTCCTACTACAACTTATCATGATAAATTTGTTATAGAAGTATTGTCAAAACAAACAAATATTGATTATAAAGAATATGGTATGAAATTATTAAAAAGTGGTATGGATATAACTGGATATAGTATAGAAGATATTATTTATAGGGATTATAAGGTATTTAATGTTGATGATTATAAATTTAGTATAGGTCAAGTGTTGACTGTTGATTTTAATGATTTTAAAAATAATATTAATGATTATGTTGATGCTTTGAATGAAATAAGTAGAAGTAATGGATATATATTAAGTACTTTGTATATTACTAATATTTTAACTAAAGAATCTATGATATTATTTAATACAAGTGGTAGTTATATAATAAGGGATGCATATAATTTAGATACTATTTATGAAGGTGTAGTTGTTAAAAATATTTTATCTAGAAAAAAACAAATGGTTCCTAATATAATGTCTGTACTTGAAAAGAAATAAAAAAATATAGAGAAAGTTAAATCCCTATATTTTTTTTATTTAGCTATTTAATCCGTCTATGTATCCGATAACTTTATTCTTTTTGTCTTTTGTCATTTTATCGAATAAATCTAATAACATTAAGTCTGTTACATCAAAGCCATTCTTTTTGATTGCAAGTAATGGCATATCATCATTAATTCTTCCTAATAAATAATCTGTTGATGTACCTAAGAAATCTGCTATTTTAATTAGTGTTTCAACTGATGGATATGCTTTTCCTGATTCGTATGCAGATATAGTTTCTTGACTAACTTCTGCAGCAATACTAAGTCTTACTTGTGTAACTTTCTTTTTGTCACGAATTTTTTTCAAATTTTCCATATACACACTCCTAAATAATTTTTATATATATTATTATATAAGAAATAATGGTAAACATTAGATATACTTAGTATATTTTATTATATATTATAATGGTAAATATAAAATTTTTATATAAGAAATGTTTAAATTTGTTGAAAAACAAATAATTTGTCAAAAAATGTATTATTGGTAGTATTTTATTTTTTAGTTTCATAAGTTTATTTGGGAGGACGTTATGGAACTAAAGGGATTAAGTGATGAAGAAGTTAAAGTAAGTAGAAAAAGATATGGAGATAATGTAGTTAGTGAGACTAAACAGAATAGTTTTTTATCTCTTTTAATTGAATCTTTAGGTGATCCTATAATTAAAATTCTTTTAATAGCACTTGCTGTTAAAGTTGTGTTTTTGTTTAGAAATTTTGATTGGTTTGAAACGTTAGGAATATTAATAGCAATATTTTTAGCATCCTTTATATCTAGTATTAGCGAATATGGTAGTGAAAAGGCTTTTAAAAGATTGCAAGAAAAATCATTAGATATTATGGTTAAGGTTAAGAGAAATGGAAATTTAACTAATATTACTATAAAAGATGTCGTTGTTGATGATATTGTATATTTGGAAAGTGGGGATTTAGTTCCTGCTGATGGTGTAGTTGTTTTTGGGGGCGTTAGTGTTGATGAATCTGCATTGAATGGTGAAACTAAAGAGGCTTTAAAAAATATTAATGAAGAAGTTTTAAAGGGAAGTATTATTAGTGAAGGCTCATGTTATTTAAAAATTAAAAGAGTTGGAAAGAATACTATATATGGTAATATTGAAACGGAAATAATGTCTAAAACTATTGATAGTCCTTTGAAGAGTAGATTAAGAGATTTAGCTAAGGTTATTAGTAGAATAGGTTATGTTGGTTCTGTTTTAGTAGTTATTAGCTATTTATTTTCTGTTATTGTAATTAAGAATAATTTTGATATTAATTTAATAATTGAGACAGTCACTAATTATAGATTAATGATAGATTATTTGATTTATTCCTTAACTTTATGTGTTACTGTTATTATAGTTGCTGTTCCTGAAGGTCTTCCTATGATGGTTGCTTTAGTATTATCTAGCAATATGAAAAGAATGTTAAAAAGTAATTTAATGGTTAGAAAAATGGTTGGTATTGAAACTGCAGGTAGTTTAAATATATTATTCACTGATAAAACTGGTACTATTACTAGTGGTAAATTAGATGTTAATAAACTTATAAATTACAAGGGATTAGAATGTACTAATAAGAAATATATGGATATATTTAAGAATAGTATTTTATATAATAATCAAAGTGAATATAGTAATGGTAGTGTTGTTGGTGGTAATACTACAGATCAAGCAATTATGAGATATTTAAAGTTAATAAGACAAGAGGATTATGAACACGTTGTTTTATTTAATAGTAAAAATAAGTATTCTGTTACTAAGATGGTTAATAGTAATGTATATTATTTTAAGGGCGCTAATGAAGTTATTATAGATAATAGTGAGTTTTATTTAGATGAATTGGGTTATAAGCAAATTCTTAGAGATAAAAATAAGTTATACGAAGTTGTTAAGAAATTAACTAAAGAAGGTTTAAGGGTAATTAGTGTTGCTTATAAAAATGGTAATGAATCTTTAGATGGTTTATGTTTTATAGGTTTTGTTGTTATTAAGGATGAAATAAGGGAGAATGCTAAAGAAGGTATAAATAGAGTAAGGGATGCTCATATTCAAACAGTTATGATTACTGGTGATGATAGAGAAACTGCACTTAGTATTGCAAGAGAAGTTGGACTTGTTAAAAGTATAAATGATATTGTGTTAACACATGATGAGATGGAAAAAATGACTGATGATGCAATAGCGCATATTATTAGCAATTTACGTGTAGTTGCAAGGGCTCTACCAACTGATAAAAGTAGGTTAGTTAAGATATGTCAGAAGTGTGATTTGGTTGTTGGTATGACAGGTGATGGAGTTAATGATGCTCCTGCTTTAAAAATTGCTGATGTAGGTTTTGCTATGGGAAGTGGTACTGAGATAGCAAAAGAGAGTAGTGATATTGTTATAATGGATAATAATCTAATTTCTATTGCTAACGCTGTACTTTATGGTAGAACAATATTTAAAAGTATTAGAAAATTTATTATATATCAATTAACTGTAAATTGTTGTGCTTTAGTACTTAGTTTTGTTGGCCCATTTATTGGTATACCTACACCGATTACTGTTATTCAAATGTTGTGGATTAATATGATAATGGATACTTTGGCAGGACTAGCTTTTAGCTACGAAGCACCTTTGAAGGAATATTTGAAAGAAAAGCCTAAGAAACGTAATCAAAGTATTATAAATAAATTTATGTATACTGAAATATTAATTACTGGTGTTTATTCATCTTTTGTTTCTATATTTTATTTATGTAGTCCTTATATTAAATCATTCTTTAGAGTTGATAGAGATAATATATATTTTATGACTGGTTTCTTTGCATTATTTATATTTATGGGTATATTTAATGCATTTAATGCTAGAACAACTAGAATAAATTTGTTAAGTAATATTAGTAAAAATAAAGTATTTATTATATTATTTATGTGTATAAGTATAGTTCAAATGTATTTAATTTATTTTGGTGGAAGTTTATTTAGAACATATGGGCTTTCTTTTAAGGAATTGATGATTGTGTTAGCTATGGCATTTACTGTTATTCCTGTAGATATATTTAGAAAATTATTATTTAAAAGACGTGGTGTAATTGATTATATATAAAAAAAGTGAATTAATTTAGTTTGTTTTAATTCACTTTTTTGTTGTTTTATTTATTAGATTTTGTTTCGTCATGTTTTATATCTTCTATAATTTTATTAAACTCTTCTTCTTTTAAATTAGTAATCTTTAACATTAAGTCTTTATCCAAATTATTTTCTAACATATTTTTTATTATGCTTTTCTGTTTGTCTATTTCGCCTTGTTCGTAAGAAACTTCTTTCATATATTCGTCGTAATCATAATATAATTGTTTATCTAAATCTTCTATGTCTATATTAAATATTTTACTAATATCTCTCATTAAACCATTACCATTATAAATATTATCTAGTAGTTTTTTATCATTGCAAACAAAGAAATATAATAACTTTTCTAGATTATATTCATTCCCTTTCTTTATTTTATTATAGTCTATATTGGATAAAAAATCTAGATTAATATCTATTACTCGGAGCATATTGTTTCTTATTATATGATGTTTCTTTTCTATCATCATGGAATCATATACAAATTCTCCTTTACCAAATAAATCATAATTATTTATGTTTATTTGTATTACACCTTTGACGTTTTTATAGTCATCACTTTTATGTACTTGTCTTAATATAGAGTTATACATATAAATATTATTTTTTACTATTGCAATAGGAACATTATTATAATTTATTTCTATGTTGTAATAATTTTCATTATCTTTAACCATAACATCACTTACACTATTAACGTAGTTAGAATTACTATTAATATTGGGAGTAACTAATTCAATATTGTTCCTTAATAATTTAACATTGATTCCAGTAGAGGCACTAATTAATCTAACTAGATATTCTCTACAAGTAGGATTTTCACTATTAAGAAGTTTTTTTACAACTTTATCTTTTAGTAAAACTCGCTCTCGTCTCATCAACTCACCTCTCTTTCTTTTTGGATTAATGGGTCCAAAATAAACATAACAAAATAGGCAAAATAATGCAAAAACGAGATTATTAAAATCTGCACAAAAAAACGCACAGATTCTTTAAATCTCCCTAGGGAAATCTTAAAATCCGCACGATTTTTTTAACCAATTTTTAAAATCATATAAATTTAATTTTTTTTAATTATTTTTCTAGTTTTTTCATTATTTCTTTTTGATTTCTTAGTATTGTATCCATTTTATCATGTAACTCTTCTAATATTAATTCACTTTTTAAATCTATTCTATAATCATTTTGATTTCTAATACTATCTTTTTTTGCTTGTCTATTTTGACTCATCATAATAATTGGTGCTTGGATAGCAGCAATACATGAAAGTACTAAATTAAGTAATATAAATGGATATGGGTCTATTTCTTTACCGCTTGTTAAAATCATTGTATTTATTACAATCCAAATAAGTAAAAATAATATAAACATTATAATAAAGAACCAACTACCTGCTATTTCTGAAACTTTATCTGCAACTCTATCTCCAAAAGTCATTGTACTATCTTCTAATTTGTCTACATCAATACTAATGGGTTGATCTACTAATAAATCCAAAAGTTCTTGTTCATCTTGAATATTTAATTCTTTATTTTTTAATAACATTTTAACTATATCTTTTTTTGTTAATGTTGTTTCTTTTGTATCTTTTTTCTTCATTATTACCACCATATTGATTATAACATATTATTTAATTACATATAACCATTTATTATAGTTTTTGTTTCTTTTATAGTTATAAATGCTTCATTATCTAATTTTTTTAGTAGTGTTGTTAATTCATCTAATCTTTTTTTATTAGTTTCTATTAATAATATAGTTTTATTTTTATCTTTATTTAGTATAGATACTCCAAAGTTTTTATCTTTTATTTTTTTTGTATTTTTTATTTTTGTTGATATTACTATAAGTTCCATGTTTGTTTTAACAAATTTATTAATAAATGTAGTACCTAGTATTGTACCCATAGTATATCCACCTGAATAACTTAATACTATCCATAAATTTAATTCTACGTTAATTGCTGTTCTTGCAACTAATAACCATATAGTTATTTCTATGAATGCTATTAATGCTACTATAAAAGTTTTTCCTTTTATAACAAAAGTAGTACGTATAGTATTTAAAGATACATCTAGAATACGAGCAAAAAATATTTTAATACAAGTTAATAATAGAGACATAGTACCACCTATTTTATAGTATGAAATAAATAAGTATAGTTATACTATTAATGGTGATATTATGTATTTTTATATTAATGTATTTTTATTTTATAGTATATTTGGTAATTTATTTGAAAGATTTATAACTAGTATAAGACATATAGATTATACTAGCGGTTTTATGGGTACTATATTTACACCTGTATATGGTGTTGCAATACTTGTTATTATTTTTATACATAATAAGATTAAAATAAATAATAAGTTTTTTAAAATATTATTAGAAATTATTATATATGGTGTTGTTTTAAGTTTATTAGAACTTGTTGGTGGAATAATGATAGAGAATACTTTTAATAAAGTATTTTGGAATTATGAAAGATTTAAATTTAATATTGGAAAATATATAAGTTTAGAGACTGCAGTATTATGGGGTATTATGAGTGTTGTTATATTATATTTAGTACATCCTTTATTTAAAAAATTAGAAAAACATATTCCTAAATTTTTAACTTTGTTAGTAAGTGTATTTTTTATAATTAATTTAATTTATGTATTTATAGTTAAATTAACCTAGTATAATTTTTATAAATAACATAGTATAAGTTGGAGGTTATGTTATGTTATTTGAACTAGATAGTGAGAATAGTGATATTCTTAATAATTTAGATTATTTTAATTTGAATAAGAATGAAATAGAGAATAAATATAAGTATATTAATAAAAAGTACGATAACGATAAATATGATTTTAAGAAATATGATTTAAATTATAATAATTATGATGTAGATTTTAATAATTACGTTTATGATAAGAATAAGAGAGTTGTTAATGTAGATTTAGAGAAAGGATATTATTTAGGTAATATATTTATTGATAGCTATGATGGATATAAGAATTATAAAGCTAAGAAAATAAATGCTTATAGTGAGCAACAAAAAATGCTTCTTAGAATATATGAATTAGATTTTATATTAAATGATTTAAATTTATATTTGGATATCAATCCAAATGATAAAAGATTATTTGAAATGTTTAAGAAATGTGCTATGGAGTTAGATGTTTTAAAGAAAAAGTATTATGAAAAGTATCAAGTATTAGAATTATGTAAAGATACTAAAGATAAATATACTTGGATAAGTAATCCATGGCCTTGGGATGGAGGTTATTATGTTTAAGTACGATAAGAAACTTCCATATCCTGTAGATATTAAGAAGAAAGATTTAAAAATGGCTAAGTATATATTGACACAATTTGGCGGCTCTAATGGTGAACTTGCAGCGGCATTAAGATATTTTAGTCAAAAATTTAGTATGCCAACCGAAGAAGGTAAAGCACTTTTAAATGATATTGCTACTGAAGAAATGGGTCATAATGAAATGATATGCACTATGGTAAATCAATTAATGAGTGGTGCAAGTATAAAAGAATTAGAAGAGGCTGGATTAGGTAGTACGTATACTGAACATGGATATGGAATTTATCCTAGTGATTCAAATGGTGTTCCTTTTACTGCTAGCTATATAGCAAGTGTTGGAGACCCTATAGCTAATTTAGTGGAAGATATGGCTGCTGAACAAAAAGCAAGAGTGACATATGAACATTTAATTGATTTAGCAAGTGATGAAGATGTTATACAACCATTATTATTCTTAAGACAAAGAGAAGTAGTTCATTTTAATAGGTTTAAAGAATTATATGAAAAATATTTAAATCAAGGTTTTAAATAAATCTTGATTTTTTTATGTAAACAATATGTTTTTTGTAATTATGTTAATTTACTTATAAAATGTGGTGTGTTAAAATATAATTAGTGAAAGGGACTTAGTTATGAAGAAAGAAAGAGTAGTACCTAAAAAGAATTATTTTTATTTATTATTAATGATTATTGGTGTAGTTGTTTTAACTTTTATTATATTTGGTTTAAATGATAAATATCAAAACAAAAAATTAGAAAGTAGTTATTTAAGTGGGTATGTAAATCAAATTAAAATTGAAGAAATTGATAATATTTTAGCTGAACCTAATAGTGATATGTTTGTTTTAATAACTAAAACTGGTGATGATAATGTATATAATTTTGAAAATGATTTAAAGAAAATAATTAAGAAAAAAGATTTAAGAGATAATTTTATGTTTATTGATTATAGTGGTAATGATAATTATGATGTAATTAATAAAAAATTTAAAAGTAATATTAAGAGTGTACCAGCAATTATATATATAAAAAATGGAGAATTTGTTAAAAATATTGATAGTAGTGAACATATGTTAAATGTTGGTGATTTTGAAAAATTATTGGATGAATATGAGGTAAAATAATGATTAATGTAGTTTTATTTGAACCTGAAATACCTGGTAATACAGGTAATATTATGAGAACTTGTGTTGCTACTAATACTAAGTTGCATTTAATAAAACCACTTGGATTTAGTTTGGATGAAAAATATATTAAAAGAAGTGGTGTTAATTATATTGATAATTGTGATTATACAGTTTATGAAAATATAGATGATTTTTTTGAAAAGAATAAAGGGACATATTATTTTTTGACTAGATATGGAAAGAAGCCACATACTAGTTTTGATTATAGTAATAAAGATGAAAATATATATTTTATTTTTGGTAAGGAATCTACTGGTATTCCACCTAAAATATTAAAGCCTTATAAGGATAAATGTATGAGAATGCCAATGACTGATAAAGTTAGAGCACTTAATTTATCTAATACTGTTGCTATTATGGTATATGAAGCATTAAGACAACAAAATTATAGAGATTTATTATTTACTGAACCTCATAAAAGTGAAGATTTTATAATAGAAAATGGATAATTTATTTTATCTTTTTTTTGAAAGTGGTGAATTATGGAAAATATTGTTATACCTAAACATGTTGGTATTATAATGGATGGCAATGGTAGATGGGCTAAAATGAGAGGAAAGAAACGTAGTTTTGGTCATTTAGAGGGAAGTAAAACATTAGAAAATATAGCCCTTTATGCAATAGAGTGTGGAGTTCAAATATTAAGTGTTTATGCTTTTTCAACAGATAATTTTAAACGTAGTAAAGAAGAAGTTGATTATTTGATGGATTTGTTTATAACTATGTTTAATAAAAAAATGAAAAAAATTAAAGATAATGATATTAAAGTTATATTTTCTGGTAGAAGAGAACCTTTAAGAGAAGATGTACTTGCTTCAATGGATAAAATAGTTGAGGAAACAAAAAATAATAAAAGGGGTATACTTAATATTTGTTTAAACTATGGTGGGCAGGAAGAAATTGTTGATGCTACTAAAAAAATTGTAGAGTTAGTTAATAATGGTGAATTAAATATAGGTGATATTGATAAGAATAGTTTTTATAAATATTTATATAATGATTTACCACCATTAGATTTATTAATTAGAACTAGTGGTGAATTTAGATTAAGTAATTTTATGTCTTATCAAAGTACTTATTCTGAATTCTATTTTACTAATACTTTATTTCCTGATTTTAATAATCAAGAGTTTGATAGAGCTGTTGAGAGTTATAACAAAAGGGATAGAAGATTTGGTAATGCAAAATAAAAAATCCGATTTTGGATTTTTTTGTTTATTTATATTTTATTAATCTTGGCAACCACAACTACATGATTCATCGCAATTGCAGTTTTCATCACAATCACAGTTTTCTTCACAATCACAATTATCGCCACATTCACAATGTTCACAAGAACAATCACGTGAGTTACATGAATCTTCTATTAAAATTGCACTAACCGGGCAACCTTCACTTGCTTCAATTGCTTCATCAGTAATCTTATCACTAATCATACTTGCTCTTCCTTCATCATTACATTCAAAATTTTCTGGTGCAATACTAAAACAATATCCACAACCTATACATCTTTCTTTATCAAAAATTATTTTACTCATATTATTTCCTCCAATAAAAATATTATATACTAATAAAATATAATTATCAATTAAAAAAATGTAGAATAATGTTTGAAACTATGATATCATTAACATGATAGGTGATTTATATGAACTCAAGAATGGATAAATATGCTGAAACTCCTAATTTAAAAAGTAGAGCAGAAAAAAATAAAGATTTATATGAACAAATAAAAACAAGTGATATAGATAAATTTGATATTGCTAGCAATGCTACTGTTATTGGAGAAGATATAAATAGGATAGATGTAGATAAAGTAAAAGATATACTTGATAAAAGATATAGAGATGAATATGATAAACGTAGTTTAAAATTTAGAGAACAAGATGAAGAGATTATAGAAGATAAAAAATATGATACTAAAGAATATGATATAAATGCTATATTAGAGAAAGCTAAGAAAACACAAAATGTAGATTATGAAAAAGAAAGATTAAAAAAAGTACATGATACACAATATGATATATTAAAAAAATTAAATATAGATGAAACTAATGAAGAAGAAGTAATGGAAGATAGTGAAGAAAATATAGTTAATTTAATAAATACTATTACTAATTTAGAATTACAAAATAGTAAGAAAAATAGTACTGGTAATACAACTGCATTAGATTTATTAAGTGATTTAAGTGATAATGATACTAATACGGTTTATAAAACTATGGAGTTAGATAAAGAAGAAATTAGTACAAAAACAGAAGATAACTTAGATGAAGAAGATTTAAGTATAGAAGATAAATATGATGATTTTAAGGAATTAGAGAAAGATTTAAAATCTAATAATATTGCAATTAAAGTTGTTGGTATAGTATTTGTTATTATATTAATTATACTTGCTATTATATTTATTAATAAATATTTTAATTTAGGACTATTTTAATATAGTTCTTATTTTTTTCATAAAATATATTATGAAACGTTTTTATAAAATAAAAAAAATTAAGTTTAGAAATATATTTATGTTTGTAATAATTATAGTTATATTTATAGATATTGTTGTGTTTAATACATTGGGTAAGAAGTTAGGAGAGAGTGTGTCTTTTTTAACTAAATTAAAATTGGATGAAATTACTAAGTATTATATGAATGATACTATAAAGAAATATTTGAATGTTGATAGTAATGATTATATTAAAGTTAATTTGGTTAATAATAATATTGTAAGTGTTGATATAGATAATGTTATGTGTAATAAATTATTAAATAACATTATTATTGATTTGGAAAGTAATGTAAAGAATTTAGAAATGGGTAAGATTAGCAATTACCATAATTTAGAAATAATAAAGGGTGATAATGGTATTGTTATATTTATGCCAGTTGGTGTTAGTTTAGGGAATAGTTTATTTTCTGGATTAGGTCCTAAGATACCAGTAAAGGTAAGTTTTTTAGAAAATATTGATGCTTATGTTGATGTTGTGGTTGAAAATTATGGTATTAATAATTCTTTAATTAAATTATATATAAATATTGATGTTGAAGAAGTTTTAGAGATGCCTACTAAGAATAGATTTAGTAATGTTAAATATAAGTTTTTAATTAGTAGCAAATTAATTAATGGAGAAGTTCCTAGTGTATTAGGTGGGACAATAAATAAAAGTAGTAGTGTAGTAAATAGTGATGTAAAGTAAGTATTTTAATATAGAATATGAATAGTAAAAGTGATATACTTTTTATAGTAGGTGGTGATTACTTATGAATAATATTTTTATTAATGATAGTATTGATGCTGGTATAAGTAATTACTTACTTATAAAACAGGGTAAAGATTATGATAAAGCACATATATTTGAAACATATATTATTAGATGTTTATGTAAAATATATGGTGATATTAATATATTAAATCCTTATAGAATTAATAATGTTAATAGTTTTAAAGCTAATTTGATTATGTATGGATTAAGTGAAAAAGAAATGAATGAATTTATTAATTTAATGGGAGATTATTCTAAGTGGTTAAATAGTGAAAAGAATGTTGGTAAAACTGATATAACTAGTAAAATAGAAATAATTTTAATTAATATGATTATATATAGAAATAAGATTATAAAGTTTACTGGTAATGAAATAGAGTTTTTTGATAAATATTTCGATCCTAAGAATAATAATTTTGCTACATTACATAATTTAATTACTAAAGATATTAATATAGTTCCTATGTATTGGAATAGAAAGAAAGTATTATTAAATAATAATATTAAATTTAAAAGAATTAGAAATGATTTATTAAGTAGTAGTGTATATGATAAATATGGTATAGATAAAGATGATATGTCACGTATGAGTGAAGAGAAAGTTAGAAATATTAATAATCGTATTTTAGAAAGTGAAAAAGATACAGAGAAGAGAAATAAAAAGTTTATACCAAAAAATGTTATAATTACTAGCGGTAATGGATTTGTTGATACATTGATGTTACTTAGTATTATGACTACTGAAATTATGATTGGTATTATGATAGCATTACATGTTATGAGAGGTTAGTATGGTTATAATTGATGATAAGAAATATGATTTAATTGAAAATTATAGAGATGCTTTTAATGAAGAGGAGTTTAAAGAATATTTTACTGATTATTTTTATAAGTATGATTATATTGTTGGAGATTATGCTTATAGTAAATTGAGGTTAAAAGGATTTTATGAAAATAATAAAAAAGAGGCTAAAGAATTAAATAAAATTAAGAATAAAGATAAGTATATTGAAGAGAATTGCGCTTATCAATGTAAATATTTTGTTTTGAAAAAGATTTAGTCTTTTTTTTTGTAATGTTTTATGCTACAATTATTTTAGAATAAGAGGGATATTGATGAATGTTAATATAGTTTTATCTAATGGTATGAATGAAAATGTAGATTTAATATGTTATTTTACTGGTAATAATGGTAAAAATTATTTATTTTATACGAAGAATGAAACAGTACAAGATGGTTTAATTAAAATGTATGTTGCTAGTGAAACTGGAAATGTTAGTGATGATGAATGGACTCTTTTAAAGAAAGATATGCAACAAATTATTATGGGGACTAGTACGGTTAAATTTTTAAATTATTCTAATCCTATTAGGATTGGTGAGACTAGGGCAATTGCATTAAATAATACTAATATTAATGCGATAAAAAGTGCATATAATAAAAATACTGAGTTAAGTATTGGAACAAATAAAGATTTATTGAGTCAAAGTTTTAATGAAATTCCTAAGAGTGATGTAGCTAAGGTAGAAAATGAACCTATACAAATAAGTTCTATTCCTAATGTACAAAATAATTTTAATATGGAAGGTAGTCCAGTTAATTTAAGTACAAATCCAGAACCTGTTGCTCCTGTTATTGACCCAATCCCTAAGGTTGAATCTATTACTCCAGTTTCTACACCTGATATTCCTGTTGTAAATGGAAATGGACCTGCGTTAAATATTAATAGTGTCAAACAACCAGGTATAGAAAGTGGTTTTAAAGTTTCAAATGAACCAAATATATTTGACCAACCTAGCACTCCATTTAATATAACTGAAGAAGATATAAATAAGCCATTAGATGCGCCAGAACAAAATAATAATGTATTTATGGGAAATAATGATAATGGAAATATATTTAATAATCCTGTTATTGAGCCTATAAATAAAAATACTGAAAATAATGTTTCATCAACACAAAATATAAATACTAAAAGTAATAATAAAGTTGATGTTAACAAACATATAGAATTAAATGAAAGAAAGATAAAGTTATTTACTGAACTTGCAAACATTTATAAAGAAGAAAATGATATGTTAAAAAGCGAAAGTGAAGTAAATGATAATACTGCATCAAATTTGT
This sequence comes from uncultured Bacilli bacterium, assembly GCA_934098455.1. Lineage (GTDB taxonomy): Bacteria > Bacillota_I > Bacilli_A > RF39 > UBA660 > UMGS1124. The sequence continues at coordinate 26,123 of CAKOOU010000003.1, forward strand.
TTAATAATAATGGAACATTAGATGATTTAAAAATATTACAAGGATAACTAAGTATAATGCTTAGTTTTTTTCATATAATTTATTAGTGATAATATGAAAAATGTTATATATAATTATTATGATATATTAGTTGATGAATTAAATAAAAGTGATAATAATTATTTTTTCTATTTTAATAATGAACTTTTTTTGTTTTATTTAGTATTAAATGATATTAGTTTAGTAGAAAATATTTACAAGTACGTAATAGAAAATAATATAGAAAGTTTTAATATTGTATTAAATAAAGAAGGTAATTTATTTGCTGATGTAGATAAAAAAAAGTATGTTTTATTAAAAGTAAAGGGTATATTAAAATATGAAGTAAAGTTTGATGAGTTTAAATATTATCCAGTTAATTCAAATGGTGTTAATTGGGGTAATTTATGGGGAGAAAGACTTGATTATTATGAAGTACAGATTAGAGAACTAGGTATAAAGTATCAGACTGTTTTAAATTCTTTTGGTATGTTTAGTGGCCTTGCAGAAAATGCAATATTATATTTTAATATGACTATGGAAAAATTTAATGATATGGATAGTAGTGTTGGTATAGTACATAATAGAGTGAAGTATCCTTGTTATTTAATTGATTATTATAATCCGGTTAATTTTGTAATTGATTATAGTGTTAGAGATATAGCAGAGTATATTAAATCTTATGTTGTTAGTGATGATTTTGATATAGATAATGTTGTTGTGTTAATTAATAGAATGAATTTGAATAATTTAATGTTTAATTTGTTATATGCTAGACTTCTTTATCCTACATTTTATTTTGATATATTTGATAAAATTATATTAGAAGATGGTAAGGATAGTGATGTTGTTCCTATTTTAAATAAAGTTGATAGTTATTTAAGTATGTTAAAAATTTTATATCAAAAATTTAATAATGAATATCACATGTTTAGAATAGAGTGGTTAGATAAAATAAAAATGTAGATTAAATTTCTACATTTATTACGCCCTTACAAGTTGGTATTTTTTCTTTTATTAATTCATATACGTTATCGTTTAAAGTATAATCTTGATATCCACAATGACTACAAGCACCAAATAATTTTACATATACATAATCATCTTCATATTTAATAAATTCTATATCTCCTCCATCTGAATTTAAGAAGGGCTTAAGGTCATTTATAACTTCGTTTATTAATTCTATGTCTTTATTATTAGTTTCTGTTTCTTTCATATTTATTCACCAGAATATATTATATCTAAAATATTTTACTTAGTAAATAAAATTTGATATAATATTGGGCGAGAGGTGCAATAATGGAAGACTTTGAAGTTGGAAGTATTGTAAAAGGAGAGGTTACTGGTATTGAACCTTATGGTATTTTTGTTAAAGTAGGGAATACTGATGGTTTAATTCATATCAGTGAAATTGCTAATAATTATATATCTAATATTACAAAATATGTTAGTATTGGTGAAAAAATTTTTATGAAAGTAATTGATTATGATAAAGAAAAAAATAGATTAAGTTTATCTATTAAAGGTTTAAATTATAAGGAATTTTATAAGAATAGAAAAGTTAAGGAATCTGTAAGAGGGTTTTCTCCTTTACAAGAAAATTTAGAAAAGTGGATGGATGATATTTTAAAAGAAATTCACTAAGAAATATAGTTAGAGATAACTATTTTTTTTATTATTGTATAAAAGTAAGTTATTAAAATACTTTTTCTTATACAAAAATTTAAACTATGTTTGTGATGAATTTTTATATGCTTTGCATAGAAAAAAAGCACTAACTGATAGTGCTTTTGTATTTCCAAAATGGTGGCTCCAACGGGAATTGAACCAGTGACACAAGGATTTTCAGTCCTCTGCTCTACCGACTGAGCTATGGAGCCAATAAAAAATGGCGGTCCGTACGGGATTCGAACCCGTGATCTTCTGCGTGACAGGCAGACGTCATAGGCCTCTAGACTAACGGACCATTGGTTGCGGGAGTAGGATTTGAACCTACGACCTCTGGGTTATGAGCCCAGCGAGCTACCGAACTGCTCCATCCCGCGATAAGTATAAAATTTAATTGGCGGAGAAAGAGGGATTCGAACCCCCGCGCCGTTGCCGACCTCCTGGTTTTCAAGACCAGTCCCTTCAACCGGACTTGGGTATTTCTCCATTTGTTCTTCAAGGAACAAGTTGATTATAGCATATAAAAATAAAATTAGTCAACAAATTTTAGAAAAAAACATAAAAAAAGTGTAATTTTTTATAAAATTTTAATTTTTTTGCTATTTTTTAAAAAAAAGTGAAAAAAAGTGTTGATTTAAATTAAATTTTGGGTTATACTCAAATAGTCTTAATTAATTAAGACGCCGAGTGGTGTCGCCCAAGTGGCGGAACAGGTAGACGCACAGGACTTAAAATCCTGCGAGATTTAACCCTCGTGCCGGTTCAAGTCCGGCCTTGGGCACCATTTATTTGTTTAAAATATCTCTCGGGCGATTAGCTCAGTTGGTTAGAGCACCTGCCTTACAAGCAGGGGGTCATAGGTTCGAGTCCTATATCGCCCACCATTTTTTGCCGACATAGCGTAACTGGCAGCGCAACTGACTTGTAATCAGTAGGTTGGGGGTTCGACTCCCTCTGTCGGCACCACTTTTGGAGGGATAGCGAAGTGGTCAAACGCGGCAGACTGTAAATCTGTTCCTTCGGGTTCCATGGTTCAAATCCATGTCCCTCCACCACTTTAGATTGCCTCGTAGCCAAGTGGTAAGGCATCAGACTTTGACTCTGACATTCCGGTGGTTCGAACCCACCCGAGGCAGCCATCTTAATTATAATATTCGTCTCGTTAGCTCAGTTGGTAGAGCATTTGACTTTTAATCAAAGGGTCATGCGTTCAAGTCGCATACGAGACACCAAATGGAATCTAGGTTTGTGTTAATCACAAACTTTTTATATGTCTCAAAAAGTGGCAAAAAAGTGGCATAAATATTTTATTTTTAATTATTTATTAATATTTCATTCATTTTATTTGCAATTTCGATGTTTGTTTTATCTAACATATGACTGTAAATATTTAATGTAGTAGAGACATTTGAGTGTCCTAATCTTTTACTAATTGATTTAATATATTAATAAGCTTGTACTTGTATGTCTTAATTCGTGGAATGTAATTTTTTTTAAATTATTACTTTTTATGATTTTTTGAAATATTTTTGGAATTGTATCTGGATAATATGGTTCACATTTATTGTTGATAAATATGTAGTTATCATCACTTATTTTTTTATTATTACTTTTATATAGTATTTCTTGCTCGTTTTTTAGTGCTTTTAGCAAATTTATAATATATTCTGATATAGATATTATTCACTTTGAATTGACTGTTTTAGGCTCTTCTATTATTATTTTTTTACCTACTGCAATTCTCACTTTATTAATATCTATTAATTTTTTTTCAAAATCTATATCTTTCCATTGTAATCCATTAATTTCTTCTTTTCTTAATCCTGAATCTATGCATAAAAGTATTGGTAATGAATGAGATAGAGGATAATTATTTAAAACAATTTTTAATTTTTTTAAATCGTCATAATCATATATCTTTTTTTCTTTTTTAATTATTTTAGGTTTTTCTATTTTTTCATTTGGGTTGATAGATATAAATTCCCAGTTAATACTTTTTTTGAAAATATTATTTATTAAAACATAATAATGTGATATTGTATTACTTGAGAATTTATATTCTATTTTTAACTTATTATAAAATCTTTGTAAAGTATATGTATTTATATTATCAATTGGGCAATCTCCCAATTCTTTTTTTATTACTACTAATAAACTTTTATAACCGTATAAAGTATTTTCTCTTACATTTGTTTTACAATAATCATTTATAAATACTTCAATTAAATCATTGAATGTACTATATTTTTTTTGAATAATTATTTTTTTATTGTTAACTTCTTCTTTTAATTTTAATTCTGTTAACCTTGCTTCTTTTTTATTTCCTATAAATGTTCTTGAAATCCTTTTCCTTTTGCCACTGATATTACCACAATCGATAGTAATTTTATATTTATTCTTATCGATTGTTTGAATCATTTTTGGGTTAACCTTTCTTTTCGCTTTTCGTATTTTCTATTTTTCTTATCTTTACAAATTTGACTACAAGTTAATTTTGTTTCAGCACCCATAAAGAAAACGCCACAATACTCACATTGTTTTAGAAAACGTTGTCTTGTTTTATTTTTTTCGAAATTTAGCAATTCATAACAAAATGCATCTATAAGCGTTGGAAAATCTTTTTGAATTTTATTTTCTTGTTTTCTATCATATGTATAAACTATGTTAAAACTAACTTTATTTGTTTTATAAAATTCATCATATATTTTATATAGGTTCATACACATTTTATATATTAAATATCCTTCTGCAATAAAAGTTTTTTCCTCTTCATTTATTGTATATAAATCTTTGTGTATTCCACAAGCATATACCCACTTAGTTGTTAATTCATCTAATTTTTTTGATTTTAATTTTTTGACTAATGTTTTGTCAAAACTAGGATATTCTGTTTCCAATCTTGCCCAATAAATATTTTCTTTCTCTACAAAATCTTTTGCTTCTTTTAGAGTTTCGATAATATTTTGATGCTCGTAAATGTATTTTCCTAGATTTATTGTTTCAACAAAGGCAATAGATTCTCTATAAGCTGTTGTTTTTCCTAATTTTCCAGAAATAGTTATTCCTGTTGTTGTATAATTTATTCTCATGTCTTTAATATTTCTCCTCTCGTTAATATTAAAGAACGGTGAGTATAGAATATCAATATCTTTTTGCACATTTTTCACCTCCCCCTCACATTGACACCCACTTAATTATATCATTTAAGACTATAAAATACTATACTTCTGATTGAAAGGAGGGCATTATACATGGAAAAATATTTGGATGTTAAAGATGTTTCTGTGTACCTTAATTGTTCTGAGTCATTTATTAGAAAAATGATTTATGAAAGAAAAATTCCATTTTTTAAAATAGGAAATAGAATTTTATTTAGATTATCAAGAATTGAAGAGTGGATTAGTGAAAATGAAAAAACAATCTTGTTATAGTTTGAATATAAGTGATAAATTCTTGAGTGAAGATATTATAAGAATGAAACAAAAAAATCTTTATCAATTATTGAAAAGGTTAATAAATAATAACATTATTTATAAAAATATATCTTTTGTAATAGGAATATCAAACAAAGATAGTTCTTCTTCAAAAGTTGATTATATTTATAACTTTTCAAAAGGAAAACCTAAAAAGAGGATTATAGGAAAAGAAGTTCTATGGCATTTTCACATTTATATAATTGGTGATGATTTTTCTTCTGCTTCTTCATTTTGTAATATGGCAAGACAATATATATCACATAAAATGGGATATAAAACAAGTCAAAATAAAAATGACGATTTAATTGTAGCTTTGTCTTATGTTCATAAACAATGTATTTCTTATTGGAAATATGGAGAATATTTTCACTCCAAAAAAATTGGATAATTTATTAAAAAAACTATATGAAAAGGAGAGGAGAGGTAAGATATAAACTTATATGTAATGTTAATATTATTATATTATTTATTAATATATATATATATAATAAATTATTATTTTAAATATATAGTAATAAATTATATTTAGTTTATATTAAATTTATATGAAAAATAATTTATACAATAAAAAAATTAAAGAAACAGAATCTATAATCAATTTTGATTATAGTTTAAATAATGTTTCTATATATAGTAGTAGAAATGCAACTATAAAAAAATTATTTAATTTATTAGGTAATCCTACTAATGTTAATTATGTAGATAATAATAAAATATATGATGCTGAATGGGTTATTCCTTTTTCTGATAGGTTTAGAATCAGGAAAATATTATCTATACAATTATATGTTTTGAATAAATAAATATCATTGTTTAGATTGCAATACTAAATGCAATGCATATTTATTTACCAAAATGTAATACTATTTATATAGGTGATAATTATGACTTTTAAATTGAAGACTGAAAAAAGAGAAACAGAAAATAAAACTATAAGATTTCCTTTGAATTTGATTAACGAAATAGAAAATGCAATTAGAGGTAAAGATATTTCATTTTCTAAATTTGTTATTCAAGCATGTGAATATGCTTTAGAAAATATGGATAAAAAAAGTAAGTAAACTTTTACATAGTTTCTTACTTTTTTTCTAACATTATTCAGATAAAAATCAATTGTGATTTTGTAATTATTTTTAAGTCAATTTTTACTAAAAGCGTCAATAGAAAGACTTTGCATTTGTTCTTGTAAATCTAATAACTCTAAATATTCATCACTTGATATTTTATGGTCGTTAGAATAAAATTCTTTTAATTTTTTTTCATAAGTAGAGTAATATGTATCAAATTCACCTTGTTTGTCTGTTACATGTGTTTTTAGTTTTTCAAGTTGTTTTTGATATTCTTCTGTGTCTTTAGCACCTTCCCAACTATATAAATCATCAAGTACTTGTTTTTGTTCAATATACCAATTATCAAGTTCTGTATTAAATGTTGATTTTACTCCTTGTAATCTTTCTATAATAGATTGTGCATCTTCATCTGACATTTTTAATCCATTATAACTAAAATAAGCAATTTTATCTTGTAATTCTTTTACAGAATTATCAAAATTTTCTAAATGCGTTCTAGTTTCTCCAGTTGCATTTCCCCATAATTGCAATTTTTCTTTTGCGGTATCTATATCACCTGTTGTTTCTTGGATGTGTTGTATCAATAAAGAAATTAAAACAAATATAATTACAAAAATAATAAATAAGTTTTTTTTAATATTATATTTTTTCTTTCTATAACCCAACTGAATTTACGCCATATACAGCTTCATCATAAGTAAATTGACTTCCATAGTCCGATGATAATTGATTAATTAATCCGTCTCTAGAAAATGACATTGCATCTAAATAATCTCTTGCTGCTTTAGCGGCTTGTTCATACCAATTTGCGCCAGAATTATCTGTTCCATAAACTGCTTCATCGTAAGTGAATTGACTGCCGTATTCTGATGATAATTGTTGAATAAGACCTTTTCTTGAATATGGCATCGATTCCAAGTAATCTTTTGCTGCTTTTAGGGCCTGTTCATACCAATTTGCACCACAGTTTTCTACTGCATAAGTTGCATCTTCATTGCTATATTTTTCATATTCTAATTGTCTAATCAAACCTTTTTTTGAAAATGGCATGGCATTTAGATAATCCTTTGCACTTTTTAATGCGTTATATCTTGCAACATTTTCTTGAGTTTGTTTTGTAGTAGTGGTAGTTTTTGATTTAGCACTTTTTGTTGTTGAATTACTATTTATAGTTGTACCATTTTGAGTTTTAGCAGTTGTATTTTGGCTTTTGACTTTTGTTGTATCTTTGTTTTTTTCTTGTTTTATTGCGTTTGTAGTATTATTGTCATTTGCGGTTGTACTGCTATTGGTTGTAGTAATTTTTGTACTTGTGTTTTCTTTAAATGTTTCTTTTGTTTTATTATCTTGTGAAAACGAAATAATCAAAACTACTAATATAACAATTAAAGTAATTATTAATGATTTTTTACTTTTACTATTTTGTTTCAAACTTTCACCTCCATATATTAAATATAACAAAAAGCATTGCAATTTGCAATGCAATGTTGAGTGAACAAAAAAAATTAGTTAAAATTGTTTTTGCTAGTAATGATTTCATGTAGGATAAACAAAAAAGAGGCCGGGGCCTCTAAAATTACTATAAAAAGTGGCAAAAAAGTGGCAAAAGGTATACAAATTTATGTCAATTTATAATAAATTATGTTACTTTTTTTATTTTTTTTGATTATATATAGTAATGAGTATCAATGTGTATTAAAAGAAATTTTTAGTAATTTTGACTTTTAATCAAAGGGTCATGCGTTCAAGTCGCATACGAGACACCAGTTGATTATTAAACTTGTGAAATTCACAAGTTTTTTTCATGTTATAAAAAGTGGCAAATAAGTGGCATAAATATTTTATTTTAATTATTTATTAATAACATATGACTATAAATATTTAATGTAGTAGAGACATTTGAATGTCCTAATCTTTTACTAATTGATTTAATATCTATGTTTGAATCAAGTAATAATCTTGTACTTGTATGTCTTAATTCGTGGAATGTAATTTTTTTTAAATTTATAAATTATTACTTTTTATGATTTTTTGCAATATTTTTAAAAGATATTAAATCAGTATCTTTTCCTGTACCTATCATTAAACCATCATAATCTAATCGTTTAATATATTGTTCTACGCCATAATTATCATTCTTTCTTACGTATATCTAATTCACGAGCAAGTTCTTGTTCCCAAATATTAAAATCATTTTGGCTCTTAAAATGTAATGGATTATCTGGAAATTGTTTAGAATCAATTTTTTTACCATCATTATTAACCAAAACAAAAGAACTATTATCTAGTCCTTTTGATTTCCCTTCTGTATTGATTTCTCTTGTTGTCTCTTCTCGTCCCACTCTTTTGCTGTCTCCAGCCACTCTATCGGATCTCGTTTCATATATAGGTCTTGAATTTTCTGTTTCAATATCGTTAACAACATAATTTATTCTACGACCTTTGCTATTTTGTTTATTATCCATTTTATTACCTTGGACTTGTTTTTGAATTGATATTGGTATATTTTGTAAAACATTATCTTCACCTCTATTTTTATTTAATGATAATTTTTCTATATTCGGTAAATTAATTAATCGTTGTCTTTCGGAAATATTATATTTCTTTCCCCTACGAAAAGATTCTTTATTTTTGTTTTTATTATTTTTAAAATTTTCATACTTACCTCCGGTACTATTATAATTCTCGTCAGCTAGTCCTTTTGATTTCCCTTCTGTATTGATTTCTCTTGTTGTCTTAGTTTATTTTCTTTCTCCATTTTCTCGTCCATCATCTCTAGCCACTCTATCGGATCTCGTCTCATATATAGGTCTTGAATTTTCTGTTTCAATATCGTTAATAGCATAATTTATTCTACGACCTTTACTATTTTGTTTATTATCCATTTTATTAATTTGGACTTGTTTTTGAATTGATATTGGTATATTTTGTAAAACATTATCTTCGCCTCTATTTTTATAAAAATTATTATTGTTTGAATTAATTAATTGTTACTTAATATTATCATAATTAGGATATTGTTTTGCTTGTTCTAATAAAATTATATCATCGAGTTGTTCTTGCGTCAATTTGAATTGATTTTAGTCTTGATATCTATCATTTCCTCTAAATTATTGTTATATTCTTCTCTCGAATTATTAGTTGTGTTTGCTCCACGACTATTCTCATTATATGACTCTTTTTTTGAATATAATGTTGAATTTAATGTAATAATGTATTTTTAAAATCTTTTTTATTTATATCAGAATATTTTAACATTGTATCATCAGTTATATTGTTTGCAGGTAAAAAATCAACTTGAGTAAAAGCACCAGATGATGGAATATCATAAGTAATAACGTTTATTTTTTTAATTCTGGTGATGTTTCAAACAAAACATTATGTTTTAAAATATCACCTAATTTATATTTTTTATTTTGTTCTAATCTATTTTTGTCACTTATTATTCATTTTCTAAACACACTCCAAACACACTTTTTTTGATATTTGATGTTTTTTAGTGTTGTTTGAAAACATTAATTGCGCGTAAAAGTTGGGTTTTGAGATGATTTAAAACGTAAATATTATTTACATACGAGACACTAGTTGATTATTAAGTTTGTGAGTTTCACAAGTTTTTTTCATGTTATAGAAAGTGGTATAAAAAAATCTAGTATTTAACTAGAATAAATTTCAATCAACTTTTTTAATATCTATTATATCTTTTATATTTATTAATTTGTTATCAATAGTAATTAGATTATTATTAGTTTTGCCAATTAAAGTACATATTATTTCTTTGTCTTTTAAAGTAATATTTACTTTGATTTTATAGATATAATCATTTGATTTAAATATATTATCTATTTTTTTATTAAGTTCATATTTTGATGGCTTTTCTAATGGAGTATTATCATTTTTAATAGTAATATATTCTTCATTGTTATCAATCTTTTTATTAAAAGTATTTGTAAATAAATCTGGTAATTTTTTCATATATTCACCCTAATAATATATATGAATAATTTTAAATAATATTTACAAAATATTAATATGAAGAAAGATTTTATTAAATATTTTATTCCTATTATTTTATTATGTTTTATTGGTATTATATCAATATATTGTTCTAAAAGTATTGTTAATAACTATATGTATTTTTTTAAAAGACAAATAATATATGTTGTTATTGGTATAATATTATTGTTATTTTTTAAGTATATTAATTTTAATATAATATATAAGTATAGTTTTTTAATATATTTATTTAGTATATTTATGTTAGTTTATGTATTATTCTTTGGAGATACTATTAATGGTAGTAAGAGTTGGATTAATTTATTTGGTGTTAGTATACAACCTAGTGAGTTTGCTAAAATAGGATTATTGTTATGTTTAGATAAGTATGTTAAAAGTAAATATGGTTTTATAAAGAGTGTTGTTTTATTATTGATTCCTAGTATTCTAACTTTTTTACAACCTGATACTGGTACTGTATTATTTTATTTAGTAATATATTTTAGTATTTTTATATGTATGGGATTGAAGAAGAAGTATTATATTAGTTTATTTAGTTTTTGTTTTATAGGAATTAGTTTGTTTGTTTATTTATATTTCTTTAATAGTGATTTATTTATTAAAATATTTGGTACTAATTTCTTTTATAGAATAGATAGAGTTATTAATTTTACTAAGAATGAAGGTTATCAGATTAATAATGCTTTAATTGGTATTGGTAATGGGGGAGTTGTTGGTAATTTTAGTAAATATGTTATTTATATACCAGAGGCTATAACTGATTTTATGTTTGCAAATATATTAACTATGTTTGGTTTTGTAGGTGGTGTAGTTGTTGTTAGTTTGTTTTTAATTATAGATATTATGCTTGTTAGTGACATATTTAAATTAAATAAGCATAAGTATTATGTTATTGGATTATTTGGATTGTTTTTATATCAACAAGTACAACATATATTTATGGATATAGGACTTTTACCTATTACTGGTATAACACTTCCTTTTGTTAGCTATGGTGGTAGTAGTTTAATAAGTTATTTTATATTGCTTGGTATATTATTTAATTTAAAAAAGAAAAATTCTTTAAATTTTTGACTTTAATATATATGTGTGTTATAGTATTTAAGCAATTTTATTTTAGATTTTATGTTTCTAGATGCATAGAATGAAATAATGATAATAAAAATATAAAATTGTGTAATGAAAAAAATAGAATGAGTAAGATTATGAATAATATAGTAGATTATATAAATGATGATGAAAGTATGTTTGATGAATTATTTACAAAAGATGAATATGAATTTGTGAGAAAAGTTGTTGATGAGCTTTCTTCTAGAGAAAGTTATATTATTAAAATGTATTTTGGATTTAATGGAAAAACTTATACTCAAGTTGAAATATCTAAAATACTTGGATTGTCTCAATCTCATATATCAAAAATTATTAAGAAAACATTGGAAGATATTACATTAAAACTAGTTCAATTTGAATATGCTGATAAAAAATATCTTAAGACAAAATAAAAGAAGATATTAATAATATCCTCCAGAAGAGTAGTTATAATATCCACCTGGTCTATAGTATGGATTATTGTAGTAAGGTTGATATGGTTGATATGGTTGATATGGGTATGGGTTTTGTGCTGGTGAGTTTACGTATACAGGTCTAGGACGAGATACTCCTACTAATCCAGCTCCTGCAAGTCCACCTAATAAAAATGGTACAAAGAATTGTCTATCTTCATTTGGATTTTGCATTCCATAGTTATTATAGTACATAAAAAACTCCTTTCATAATAGTATATGAATTAGGAGTTTTAATTTTGGGCATATAATCTATATAAGTTAATACTTGGTATTGAATTAAATCTAATATCTATTCTAGTTGTTCCAATACCATTAGATACAAATATTTCTTTGTTATCTAATTTATAATAGTCATCATAATATGTTTTTGCACCTACTGGAGTATATATTTTTCCAATTAATGGTATTCTTACTTGACCTCCGTGTGAGTGACCTGAAAGCAATATATTAAAACTATAATTTGATATTTTTTTGTATTCATCTGGTTCATGACATAATATAAATCTATAATAATTATTTTCTTTTTCTAATATGTCATAGTTTATTTTAGTTTCACTTGAATCTGATAATCCTACTAAAGAAATAGGAGTGTTTTCTTTATAATATATTAATTTTTCTTCATTATCTAGTATTGTAAAATTAGTATCCATTATTTTTTTAAACGTATCTAATTGTTTTATATCGTGGTTTCCAGATACAGCGTAGTTTCCTAAATTACTTTTTATTTTAGATAAAACTTTTTTTACTGATTCTGTTTCTTCATCATTTAATGTTCTTCTTTTATCTAACATATCTCCAGTAAATACTACAATATCTGGATTTTGTTTATTAATTATATTAACTATTTTATTTAAATATTTTATATCTACTGTACTACCTAAATGTACATCTGAAAAATGTACTATTTTTATACCATCAAATGATTTTGGTAAATACTCATTTTCTATTTTATATTCGTTTATTCTTAAATTATATGGTTCTATATATTTAGAATATAAAAACAATAATGCTATTGCTAGTATAAAATATATTAGTATGTTATTTTTTTTCTTTTCTTTAATATTTTTTTTATCTTCTTTTTTCATAATTAACCCTTTCTAAAATAGCAATATTACTAATACAGTAATTGTATTGTTTAGTATATGTGATATTGTACTACAAAATATATTGTTTGTTTTGGTATAAGTTATACTAAATGTTAAACCTAGTATAAAGTATGGTATAAAATATAATAGTTCTATTAGTTTAGTAGAAGATATTATATGTAATAAACTAAATATTGTAGATGATAATATAATAAATATAGTATTTTTTTTTATACTTTTTTTTATATTTAATCTAAATACTATTTCTTCTATATATGGTATTATTAATGATAACAGTAATCCGTATAATAGCTTATTATTTAATAATAATTCTCTGTTACCTTGTTCGTTATTTGATATACCATTTGGTATTATAATATAATTTATTATATAGTTTGATAACATCATAAGTAAGAAACCTATTATAAAATATATTAATGTTGTTAATATATTTTTTTTATTTAATTTTTTTATATTATTTAATAATTCTTCTTTATATATTATTGTAAAATATATAGCAACAAATATATAAGATAAAAATAAGTATATTATATATTCTTTAGAATTAATATTGTTTGTAAAAAATAGAGGTATTACACTTGGAAATAATATATATATTAGAATATTTATTAATGCTTTTTTCATATATTCACCTTAATAAGATATTATCATATTTTACTTTAAAAAGAAATATTAATATGTTATAATTATTGAAGATAAGGATGGTATTAATGAAAAAGAATATTAAATATATATTATTTGTTGTATTTATGTTTGTTTTTATTAATAATGTTAATGCAGAATGTTCTTATCAAGATAGGAAAGATTTATTAGAAAGAGCAAAAGAGGTTGAAGTGTTTTTTGAACCTGATTTGAATAATAAATATTTTACTTTTAATTTATATAATTTAGATAATGATTTATATGTTGATATAGTTAATGGTAAGACTAATGAGAGTAAACTAGTTTATAGTTATGACTTAGTAGATAATCATTATAGTTTTATAGATGATAATATTAGTGATATTATTACTTATAGAGTAAGTATATATTCTAGTAATAGTGAATGTTATGGTAATAAAATGACTACTAAAACTGTTGTTAAGAAAATAATTAATAATTATTATTATATGGATATTTGTAAAGGTATAGAAGATTATACTTATTGTAAACCATTACTTAATAATAAATTTAGTATTAATGATGAAATTATTAGAAAAAATATAAGTAATTATAGAGATAGTTTGAATGTTAAAGAAGATAATGATGTAATAAATAAATTCGGAATGGATGATTTAATTAATATATTTAAAAAATATTGGTATGTTGTTTTAATTATTGTTTGCATTTCTATTGGTTTAATAATTGTTATTAAAATCAATAAAAAAAGAGGTGAATTGATTTGATTAGTAAAAAAAATAAATTAATAGTATTTATTGTTTTTGTTGTACTTATTGTATTAAGTGTATTTTTTGTAAGTAAAAGAGAAAATAATGTTAAAAGTAATACTAGTGATAGTAAAAAGTATTTAGTATCTTATAATGGTGGAAGAAAGACTGAAACTTGTAATAAATATTTTGATAATATTGAAACTAAATTTTATAAATATAGTGAAGTTGATGAAGGATACCCTTTGTTTATTTATAATCATTGTGCTTGGAATATTAGTGATTTAGTTAGTGATGGTGAAGTAAGTGAAACTAACAAAAAAGAGGCTTGTGATGTATATAAGGAATATGTTAATGATAAAAGAATAAGTGATAATGATGAAGTGTGGAAATATAATACAATTTGTGAAAAATATTTTGAAAAACCAGAAGATAAATTATATGTTTCATATTATGACCCTTATGATAAAAAAAATAAAACTTGTGAAGAACTTAAAGTTTCAATTGAAAATGATTTTGTAAAATATAAATGGATTTATGATAGTGTTTATTTATCTAAAATGAAATGTCCTGATATTGATGGTTCTAAAAAATATGATGTTGTTTCAACTAGTTTTGATGCAACTGGGTCTTATGGCATGAATTGTAATATTAATGGTGTAGAGTATGCAACTGAGACTAATGTTTGTTCTTATAATTTAAAAAGAGATAATAGTGGTAATATAAGTGGTACAATTAATTTACCTGATTCGACTTCTGGAAATGATGGTAATGGTATTATACAAAGTGGTACTTATAAGAAATTTATAGGTTGGAGTAGCAACAAAAATTGTAGTTCAATTGATATTAGTCAAGAAGATATAAAAAATGGTAAAAAAACAATTAATGTTGATAATAGCAATTATGTTTCAAGATATTATGCTTGTTTTGATAATACAGTAAGTGATAATACTTTAGATGATGGTACGATTGATAATTTAACAAAAGTATATAATAATTGTGATCCAGCTGGAGATTATGATGCTACTTTAACTAGTAGTGTAAGAATATCTGATACTTATACTACTAATAATAGTAATTCTGATGAAAGTGTAAGTGGGGTAAATAGTGGGAAAAGTTATACAATAAATAAATATTGTAGTATGAAATGTACTGAAACATTTGAATATACTTATCCTGCTATATTTGAAACTGTAAAATCTGGTACTTATTTTGAACTTCTTTATACACCTCAGGTTAATGCTACTTATACATGTAAGGAAAAATTTAATTATGATTCATGGAATCAAGATTATATGAGTGCTATTGAAAATGAAAAGAAAGCTTATGTTGATTATAAGAATATTGAAGGAATAAATGCAATTACTGGAGGTACAACTTCAACTGAAGTTTGTTACAGTGAAACAACATATTATTCATGTGGTAGACATGGTGCAAGATGTAGCAGTACAACTAATTACTATTACACATATTTGACAATTGATTTATATTCTTATTCAGATGGAGAAATTAGTACTAATTCTAAAACTGGTAAGTATTGTTCTCATAAGAAAGAGACTATCGATGATGGTAAAAAAGATTTATTAAGTAAAGCGTCAAGATATTCTACAGATAATGATTCAAAAACTTTAGATAGTTATGGTAATAAAAATAAAGATGGTATTGCTAAATATTTAGATACAACTAAAAATAATTGGGAAAATATGCAGAATAATAGAAAAAAAATAGAAAAAATGAATAATGAAGTTTGTTATACTGTGTTAGATAAAGACAAGATACAAAGTGAAAATTATTATAGTGTTAATCCAAAAATTAAATTAGAATATGATG
The DNA here is from genome assembly GCA_934098455.1 of uncultured Bacilli bacterium. Lineage (GTDB taxonomy): Bacteria > Bacillota_I > Bacilli_A > RF39 > UBA660 > UMGS1124. The sequence continues at coordinate 42,243 of CAKOOU010000003.1, forward strand.
CAGATAAGACTATAAATAAATTAGATTCTAATGCTAGAAATGTTTTATTAAAGTCTACTAAATATTATGATGAAGATACTGGTTCTTATAGTGAAAATAATAATTATAAAAAAATAGATAGCAAGACAAATTATCAAATTAATTATTTAGATAAAACAGATAGTTTTAATGCTTATAATTATGGTAATGATAAAACAATTTATAGAACTAAAAAAATGAATTTTAATTTTGATACAGAGTATAATTATTATACTGAATTTTATACTGGTGCTATATATAATAGTGAAAAGAAGAATACTATTAAGTTAGGTAATGTTTTTCCTATTACTTTAAGTAGTAGTGGGAAGAAAAATATATCTTTTGAAATAGAAAAAGATGATATAACTAGTGCTGTTAAAAAAGAATTAGATAGTAAAGATACTAAGTATACATGTACTTATAATGTTAGTAATGATGCTGTTATTTTAGATAAAAGTACTAAAAATAATAGTGATGATGACAAAAAATATAAAACTTCATTTTTTGTAAGACCTATTGCCGTTAATGATGTTGACCCTAATAATAGATTAGATAGTGGTTTGTTAGGTGCTAATTGGGCTAGTAGAAAAGGTCAATTATTAATAAAAATTATTGAAAATAAATCTAAAGGAAATAATACTTATAATCCAGATAATTTAGAATATTCATTTACTTTAAATGCTGAGTCATTAGATAAAATAAGAGATTATAATAAGAATCATAAATATGATGAAAAAATTGATACTTATTTTGAATGTAATGGACTAGGTATGGAATGTAAAAGTAAGTTTTTAAATGAATTATTAAAAGGTACATATGGTAATGTAAATGGAAGTATTAGCAATGGTAGAAATGCTAGAAAATACTATATTGGTGGTAAATGGTATAGTACTGATTCATTATTATCAAGTAAAGATTTTGTAGAGGTTTCTAGTGGTACTAAACATAGTAAGAGTGAAGTATATGGTGTTTGTAATTCATCTTGCAAAGATGATGATAGTGCTTGTTATGAGTGTTTATATAAAAAAGTTAATGAGGGAGTATTACCATGAAAGAGTCGATGTGGGGATATTATTTAATTTTACTTGGAATAATGGTTAGTACTGTAATGATTTTAATGTCTAATATGGTTACTACGAATCAACAAGATTATTATTTGTTAAAAGAAGTGACAAATGCTTCTATGCATGATTCTATTGATTGGAGTTATTACAAGAAGTATGGAGAAATGAGAATTAATACAGAGAAGTTTGTTGAAGTATTTGTACGTAGATTTAGTGAATCTGTATCTAAAACAAATACATATAAAATAGATGTTTATTCTGTATACGAAAATCCACCTAGTGTTAGTATTAGAGTGACTAGTAATACTGGAGATTTTCATATAGCAGGTGATGCTACTAATGTAGATGTTATTAATTCATATGATGCAATATTAGAATCTAATAATAATATTTTTAGTGATGATTGTACAGGTGATGGTTGTTCTAATGATAGTGCATTTGTCTTTTATTCTTTACCTTATGAAACATGTACTAGTAAAAATCAGTATATAAAAGAATATGATAAAGATGGTAAAGTTGTTGAAGAAAATAGTTATTGTAAGATTGCTAATAAAGTTCCATTAGCGTTTAGTGAGGAATCTGATGTTATAAAAATAATTAAAGAAAAAGTTAATAAATATTATGAAACTATGGGACAAAGTAAAAGATTTGATATTAATAGAGTAAAGATATCTGATGTACATTTTTTAAATGTAATGAATAGTAAAAATGATATAGAAAAATATAAAACTAATTTTACTAATGTTTATAATTATATTCCTAATACTTCTGATATATTAGAAGTTTGGAATAGTAGTTTAGGATATGATAATTCTAATTATTTAGCAAAAAATGTTAAGAATGTTAGAATTAGTGTTGTAGATGGTGATAATAATAAAAAGTATTTAGCTTTTGGATTAGATTTTAATTGTAATGGTGTTAAAACTTATGGTGATAATGATGGTGTTAGTCAATATAGAGCTAAATATACTGGTAATGATTATAGGAATAGTAGTCAAAATTATATAACTAATGAATATTATAATTCTTTGAGTGAAGAACAAAAGAAGAGTTATGAATGGACACCTTACTATAATGCTTGTTTAGTTGGTATTAAATATAAAATTGATTTTTATTACGATTATGACTAGAAATTAGAGATAAAATATAGTATTATTATGGTATATAATATAGGAGGAATAAGATGGGAAATATAATGTTAAAATTAAAAAGATTTTTAGGAAATAAGAATACTGTGACTGTACTTTGTGTACTTGCTGGTGTTGGAGTGTTATTATTTGGATATAATTATAGAGTTAAACAAGCGGTTCAACCTGTAAATGTTCCTTATGCACTTAAACGTATGGAACCTAAAAGTAAGGTAGAAGCTGATAATGTTGGACTTATTAAAGTTAGTGGAGCTTTTGTAGAACAAACACAAGATTTAGTTACAAGTAAACAATATATAATGGCAAATGAATGGTATGTTAATTATGATACTGTTATACCAGAAGGTGGTTTGTTTTATAAATCACAATTAGTTAAAAAAGAAGATATTCCTGATACTGCTTTTGATGATATAGATGAAGGTGCTACTATATTTAGTTTAAGTGTAAATAGTCATAGTACTTATGGTAATTCTATTATGCCTGGTAATTTTATAGATTTATATTTAAAAGCAACTGATGATAATGGTAAAGTTATTTTTGGTAAATTTATAGAAAGTATTAAAGTATTATCTGTTAGAGATTCAAGTGGTAATGATGTTTTCTCTGATAGTCAAGCTGAAAAGAGTAGTAGTGAATTATTATTTGCTGTTAAAGATAATTTATTTATGTTATTAAGTGAAGCAAGTTTCGTTGGTGGGATTGAAATAGTACCAGTACCTAGAAATGCTGCATATAGAAATGAAGGAGATACTGAAAATGGTACTCAAGTTTCTAAACAAGAATTAGTTGATTTTATACTTGCTAAAGTTTCTGAATTAAGTGATGAAGTTGATTTGAATACTACTATGAATGATTTGAATACAAATAATAATGGAAACTAGGTGAAAGTATGAATGATCAAATTTTTTCACAATTAGATTTTGGACCTTTAAAAGAATTTTTAGAGACTGATGATATAACAGATATTTCATATAGTAATGGTGGTCAAGTATGGCTTAAATCACTTACTAAAGGTATATATCAAGTTGATAGACCTGAAATAAATAATGCAATGATGGAAAAATTGGCTTTTCAATGTTCTAATGTAATGGGGAAGACATTTAATATGGCTTCTCCGTTCTTAGACGCTGAGAGTGCAGAATTACGTATGAATTTTATACATGAATCTATTAGTACTAATGGTATTGCATGTGTTATACGTAAAACACCTGCTAAGATAAGACTTAATAAAGATAAATTAATAAATGAAAGATATACTACTGTTGAAATACATGATTTTTTAATTAAATGTGTTGAAGGACATTGTAATATTATAGTTAGTGGAGAAACTGGTAGTGGTAAAACAGAACTTGTTAAATATTTAGCTAGTTATACTAAAGAAAATGAAAAAATTATTACAATAGAAGATACTTTGGAATTACACTTAGATAAAATTTTTCCACATAGAGATATAGTTGCTGTTAAAACAAATAATATTGCTAGTTATAGTGATGTTTTAGTTAGTTGTATGAGACAGAATCCTAAATGGATTTTATTATCTGAAGTACGTAGTGCAGAAGCTGTACTTGCTGTACGTAATAGTATTTCTTCAGGACATAATATTTTATCTACTATTCATAGTGATAAAGCAAGTAGTATTCCTATGCGTATGTATAGTTTGATGGAAAGTAGTCAAGATATAGATCAATTTTTAGCAAGTATACATAGATATGTACAAATAGGTGTATATGTAAAGGGTTATTTTAGTAAAGAATTAAATAGATTTCAAAGAGAAATATTTGAAGTGTGTGAATTTTATGTTAATGAAAAAAATCATGCTAAGAAAAATATTATTTATAAGAAATTTATGAATGGTAAATATCAAATACAAAATCCTACTAAATATCTTTTAGATTATTTAAGTATACAAGGTGTTGTACTTCCTGATGATACATTTAGATTAGGTAGTGTTAATAAAGGAGAAGAAGATTAGAAGGGTGGTTATAATTAATGTTAGAAAGTATTTTAATTATAGTCATAACTATTTTTGTACTAATAACTAGATTTGGTAAAAATGATAGTGTAGGAGATAGTGTTAAAAGTGGTTATAAGAAATTAGTATCTAAAATAATGCCTTATAACTATGAAGATGTAAAGTTAAAAGCAAAAGAATTAGGTCAAACTTTTGATGCTAAACAATATACATTAGAATTTGTATTATTTCTAGTTGGTGGTGGTGGAGTTGCATTCTTATATTTTAGAAGTTTAACTTGGGCTATTATATATGGTTTAGTTGCTACTAGTTTTATTCCATACTTAACTGTTTTAAAATATAAAAGAGTTTATAGTGAATATTTATTTGAATGTATACAAACATATTGTACTAATGTAATTATGGAATTTAATACTACACAATCATTTGTTAAATCACTTGAAGGTGTTGTTGAAAGTGGAATACTTGAAGAACCTGTATTAAGTGATGTAAAACATATGATAGATATGTCTTATAAAAATGGTACTATTGATGAAAGTATTAAATGGTTTAACGAAAAATATCCATATTATATGGTAAAGAATATGCATCAATTATTTTTACAAATAACTAATGAAGGTGCTAAAGATAGTGGTGAGAGTTTAGAAAATATGATGCTTGATATAGATGCTTTAGTTGAAGGTGTATATAGAGATAAAATGGATAGAAAAACATTTTATACTAAATTTTTAACATTTGGTTTAGCATTATATTTATTAGTTATGTTGATACAATTTTTATTAGGTGGTTCTAATTATTTGAATATGTTAAATAAATGGTATGTTCAAATAATATTACATTTGATAATTATACTTAACTCTTTCTTCTTACTTAAGGGAATTAAGTTTTATAATGAAGATACGGGGGTTGAATAATTATGTTTATAGAAGCTGTTATAATAATTATATTAATATTTATTGTCCTTGAAGTAACTGGTAGTATTAGTTTAAATAAATTTGTTAAAGATAATCAAGAATATTTTAAAACATTAAAAGAAAGTGATTATGAGTTTTTACTTAAAGCAAGATATGGTGATGGAATAGATTCTGATAGATTATTTTCTGCTAGAATAAGAGATGGTGCAATAGTAATGGTACTTTGTATATTCTTATTTATTAATAATTTAGATTATACTAAAGTTATTGTTTCTATTGTAGCTGGATTTGGAATGTTTAAATTAAGTTATATTAAACTTAAAAATTACTATAAAGCTCATTTACATGAAATAGATTCTATGCTTCCATATTATTTGAAAAGTTTAGAAATATTAATTCAACATTATACTGTACCTGTTGCAATTGGTAAGAGTATAGAGGATGCTCCTAAGATATTTCAAGAGGGATTAAAAGAATTATTACAGAAAATTAATGCAGGTGATTCTAGTATAACTCCATATATGGATTTTGCTAAAGAATATCCAGTAAGAGATTCTATGAGAATGATGAGACTTTTATATAGACTAGGTCTTGGAAGCCAAGAGAGAAAACAAGAACAATTACTTCAATTTTCTAGGTCTATTTCTAGTTTGCAACAAAAAGCTAGAGAGACTAGGTATAAAAACAGACTTGAAAAAATGGAAAGTAAAACTATGGTTATGTTAGTTTGTACTGGTGTAGGAGTAATGTTATTATTAATTATTTCAATAATGAATATGTTTTAGTAACAAAAATTGTAAAATTTAATAAGATGATACAACATTGTACCATCTTTTTTTATGTGTAAATATTATACATTTTATATACAATTGTTTTACATACAGAAATTTAATAATTGTAGGAAAAGGCCTACTGATTTTTTGTATTTGTTAATTATATGAAAAAAGTTAAAAAAAATGCAAGAAAAAAAAAGGAAAAACAAATTTTTCCATAATAATATATAGTGAAGGGAGAAAATATTATGAAAAGATATTTTATGGTTTTGGTAGTATTAATATGCAGTATTTGTTTTGTAAAGAATGTTAAAGGGGAAGGTATAAAAGATTACATATTGAAAAAATATGATAAAGTTCCAGATACTTATATAACCGAAATAGGTAGTGAAAGAATTAGATATGATTATTTTTATTTAATTGCTAGAGATAGTGATAAAAATCATCTTTATTGTATAGAACCTGGTAAATCAATTGATGAAAGTGTTTTATATGATGGTTATCAAAATAATTTAAGTTCATATGTTGATTTATCTGATGATGAATTAGAATTAGTTAAGTTATATGCTTATTATGGTTATGGGTATTATGGACATGCTAGTTTAGGTTGGTATGCTGCTACTCAATATTTGATTTGGAATGTAAAAGATTTTGGTGTTGATATATATTTTACTGATAGGTTACAAGGTAATAGAATTAATAAATATATTTTAGAAATGAGGGATATTAAAAAATTAGCTTCTGAGCATTATAAGAAACCTAATTTTAATACTAATTATGAAATTAGTTTAGGTGATAAAATAACTATTAATGATACTAATAATATTTTAAGTGAGTATGTTATTGATTCTTATCAAAGTAATATATCTGTTAGTAAATATGGTAATAGTTTAACAATTGAAGGAATTAAAGATGGTACTAGTGAAATTGTTTTAAAAAGAAAATTTGATAAATATGGCTTTTTGCCAACTATATATGTTGGTGAAAATACTCAAACAGTTATAAGTAATGGTAATTTAGATGATATTACTATGAAAATAAATGTTAGAGTTAATGGTGGTAAATTAGTAATTAACAAATATGATAAAGATAGTATGACTAATAAAACTCAAGGAGATGCAAGTTTAAGTGGTGCTATTTATGATGTGTATGATGATAATAATAATTACTTATTGAGTTTAACAACTAATAGTAATGGTTATGCTGAAAGTGATAAACTTTTTAAAGTTAATAAAAATTATTATTTAAAAGAAAGAACTGCTAGTCGAGGTTATTTGGTTGATGAAAATAAATATACTTTTTGTTTTGATAAAAATAGTTTAGTTACTACAATTCATTCTTATGAACAAATAATTAAGGCTAGAGTAAATTTATATAAAGTGTATGAAAATACTAATAGTGGTGTTATGAGCGGTGAACCTTATATTAGATTTAATATATACAATAAGTCAACAGGATTATATTATAATTATTTAGTAACTAATTCTAAAGGTAAAGCAGGTATAGTGTTGCCTTATGGGGTTTGGACTTTTAAACAAGTAAATACTTCTAATGGCTATTTAAAGGCAGAACCTTTTGATGTAGTAGTTGACGATACTAATGATATAGATAAGATAGTTTCAAATAATATTGTTAATACGAAATTAAAAGTAATTAATTTAGATTATGATAGCAATAAGATAATAAAAAGAGATGGAATTAAGTTTAAAATAAAAAATTTAGATACTGGAAGTTATGTTTGTCATAATGTGAGTTATCCTAATCAAGATACAATTTGTGAATATTCTACTAAGAATGGATATTTTATTACTCCAAATAATTTAAAATTTGGTAATTATGAATTAGAACAAGTTGACCAAAAAATATATGGTTTTGTTTGGAATAATAATAAAATAAAATTTAGTATAAATCAAAATAGTAATATAATAAAAGATAACGATGTAGGTAATATAATAGTATTAAATTTTTATAATAAGATGGTAAAGGGTGAAGTTCTTTTAACAAAATATGGTGAGGAAGAGAATATAAAAGATGGAATAATAAATTATGATAAAGTTTTATTAAATGATGTTGGTTTTAGTTTATATGCTAAAGAAGATATATTTGATGGAGTAGGTAATTTAATTTATAAAAAAGATGATTTAGTAAAGAAAATTAAAACTGATAAGGGTAAATATAATTTTACTGATTTGTATTTAGGTAAATATTATTTAGTTGAAGATTATACAGATATAAATCATATTAAAAATAATGATAAATATTATTTTAGTTTAGAGTATAAAAATCAATATACTGATATTGTTAAATTAAATATCGAGAGAAATAATTATATAAGAAAAGGAAGTATAGAGATTAATAAGAAAGATTATAAGAATAAATTTGGGATATATAATACTAAGTTAGAGATACATATAGAAAATGGGGATAAAGATATATTACTTGGGCAATATAGTACGGATATAAATGGTAAAGTTATTGTTAATAATATTCCAATAAAATATGGTTATAAATATTATATTAAAGAAATTCAACCTAGTACTGGTTATATATTAAATAGTGATAAAATATATTTTGAATTTAAAGATGATAATAATGTTTCAATTGATATTTATAATAAAAGATGTAGTGGTATATTAGATTTAGTAGTTGTAGAGAAAGATACTGATATGCAAATAAAGAATGCTTTGATAGTTGTAAAAGATGAATTAGGAAATGTTGTTTATAGAGATTATACTGATTCTGATGGAAGAATATATGTTGAAAATATAGAATATGGTAAATATAAAGTAATGCAAGAAGAGGGTATAGATGATTTTATTAAGGATGATAATATATATAGTTTTAATATTGATGATAATAATAAGTACTTTAGATTAAAAATATATAATTATAGAAATAAAAAAAATTATAATGAAGTAAATGATAATAATTTAGAAGAAAAAGATATAGATGATGATATAAATAATAATATGTTATTAAGTAATTCTTTAGAGGATAATGTTTCAAATATTGAAGTCCCTAATACTAATAAGAATAAGATACTTAATATATTGAATGTAAATTATTTAATTTTAATAATGCTATTATTTAGTGTATATAGAGAACTTAAATATGTTATAATAAATAAGAAATGAGGGATATAATGGATTTAGTTTATGTTGGTAAGATTGTTAATACTCATGGTATTAAGGGTGAGCTTAGAATAAAAAGTGATTTTGAAAGAAAAGATTTAGTTTTTAAAGTTGGTAATAAAATTATAATTGATAATGAAGAACATGTTATTAGGAGCTACAGGTATCATAAGATTTTTGATATGATTACTATTGATGAGTATGATAATATAAATGATGTACTTAAATATGTTGGTAAAAATGTGTTTGTAAGTAGATTATCTTTAAAATTAAAGACAAGTGAATACTTGTTAAGTGATTTGATAGGATTAAATGTTGTTTCTAATGATATGGTTTATGGAATTGTAAAAGATTATTCTAATGATATTAATCCATTATTAAAAATAGAATTTGATAAAAATTATTATATTCCTATTAATTCTAATTATATTAAATCTGTTGATTTAGAAAAGAAAGTAATTATTGTTGATAATATAGAAGGATTGATAATATGAAAATAAGTATATTAACTTTATTTCCAAATATGTTTGATGGATTTTTAAGTGAATCTATTATAAAAAGGGCAATTGAAAAGAAAAAAGTTCAAGTTGAAATAATTAATTTTAGAGAATATAGTACTAGTAATAACAATCAAGTAGATGATACTCCGTATGGTGGTGGTGCTGGTATGGTGTTGATGTGTCAACCTATATTTGATTGTATTGATAAAATTAAAACAGAAGATTCTTTAGTTATTATGCTTACACCTGATGGTAAAAAATATAATCAAGGTATGGCAAAAGATTTTAGCAAATGTAAACATTTGATACTATTATGTGGACATTATGAGGGGTTTGATGAAAGAATAAAAACTATTGTAGATATGGAAATTAGTGTAGGTGACTATGTTTTGACTGGTGGAGAATTACCTGCAATGATTATAAGTGATAGTGTTATAAGACTTATTGAAGGAGTAATAAATAAAGATAGTTTAGTAAGTGAAAGTTTTGAAGATGACTTATATGATTATCCAGTATATACAAAGCCTGCTAATTTTAGAGGACTTTTAGTACCCGATGTGTTATTAAGTGGAAATCATGCAAAAATAGATGAATGGAGACGTAATAAACGTATAGAAAAAACAAATAAATAGTAAGAGGGTTTTATAATGAATGTAGTAATAGATAAAAATAATGAACACTTAATGTATAAAATAAATAAAATTGATGGATATAAATTTAGGCCAAGAAAAAAAATAAAAAATTTAATTATTGTTGATAAAGAATTTATTAATAAAATATTAACAAAAAAAATAAAAAAAGATATAAATAGAACTATTAAAACAGTTAAATTAATGTTAGATAGTAATGTAACTATAATTAATGATTGTAATATTATGATTGAAGAAATAAATAGATTATTAAATAATATTGAAAATAAGTATAGAAAATATTTTGATGAATTTGATTATTTTGAATTAATTAAAGAATTATATATATTGAATATGGAACTTGATTTAAAAAAGAAATTTATAGAAACTAATAAATAGTTTCTTTTTTTCATATAATTTATTGGTGATAATATGGCTAAGAAATATATTAAAGGTTTTGTTACTAGATGTTTAATATGTGTAATATTGTTTTTATTAATATCTATTATTTGTAATTTTAGTGATAAGAATTTATTATGGTTTAAGAATAATATATATGATAATAATATTAATTTTACATTTTTTAATAAAATATATAAAAAATATGTTAATAAATATTTGCCATTTGATTTATATGATGAAAAGATTGTTATGAGTGATAAGTTTGTCTATAGTGATAAAGAAAAATTTTTAAATGGTGTTAAATTAAATGTAGGTAAAAATTATAATATGAAATCTTTATGTGGTGGTATAGTAGTTTATATTGGAGATAAAGAGGGACTTGGTAATACAGTTATTATACAAGGAACTGATGGAGTAGATTATTGGTATAGTAATTTAGATAATTTAAGTATAAAATTATATGACTATATAGAAAAAGATGTTTTAATTGGTAGTACTAAAAATGAATATGTTTATTTAACATTTTTAAAAGACGGAAAATATTTAGATTATGAAAAATATATTTAAAATAAATATTTTAACATATATATTTTTAATATTATCTATGTTATCTGGATATGGTAGAGAGATGTTTATTATATATTTTATATTAATAATACATGAGATTGGTCATTATATATTATTTAGATATTATAATATTGGTGTTAATAAGATAACTTTGTATCCATATGGTGGAATAATAGATAATGATATGTTGATTAATACTAATTCTAAGAAAGTTTTATTAATTAGTTTAGGTGGTATATTAATGCAATTAATTTTATATTTAGTTGTTTATTTGATATATAGTTTAGGTTTTATAAATTACAGTTTTTATGATATGTTTAATAAATATAATTTATATATTATATTATTTAATTTAATACCAATATATCCTTTAGATGGTTTTAAAATATTAAATAGTTTGTTAGAGTTAATATTATCTTTTAAATTTAGTTTGAAAATAAGTGTTATATTTAATTTTGTTTTTATTATATTATTTTTTTTATATTTATATATTTATAAAATTAATAATTATATTATTATTATATTTTTGTTATGTAGTTTAGTTAATTATATTAAGAGTATAAAATATATTATTAATAAGTTTTATTTAGAAAGAGTTATATATGATATTAAGTATGATGGAATAGTCAGTGTTAATAGTAAAGATGGTATGTTTAAAAATAAATATAATTATATAAATGGTGTGGGAGAAAAGTTTGTTATTTTTAATAATGTATGATATAATACCATTAATTTTTGAAGGGGGTATTATTTATGTATGATAGAAAATATGATTTAATAGCAAGTTTAGTATTATTTTTTTATAATAGAATTAATGGGGGATATATAATATCTGAAGATAGTATGGATAAAATATATGATGTCTTTAAACAAGATAAACATTTAGATATTAAAATTGATAATTTTGAGTCTAATTATATTTGCAGTGAAGATGAAAAGAGTAATTTATATTTAGTATTAAAGAATGATTATAATGTTAAAAAATGGGAATCTTTATTTTTCTCTATGCCTTTAGAATTTTATAATATTATAATGTCTATTGAAGTATTAAGTATCTTAAATGTTAAATTTAGTGAAAATAAATTAAAGAAATATTCTAAATAGTGAAACATAATGGAATTTGTGTTTGACAATGAGTAATTTATTTGATAATATACTTATGTTTGTAAGTGTTCTTATAAACCGCATTGAAAAGGTTTTAAAACATTTATGTTGCCTTAAGAGCGAGTCCTAAAAAATAATAGAAGGGAGTAAAAGAATATGAAAGCTATATTTGTTACAGGTGGTAAACAATATTATGTTTCTGAAGGAGACGTTATTTACGTTGAAAAATTAGAAGTTGAAGCAGGAAAAGATATTGAATTTACTGATGTATTAATGGTTGGAGAAAAAGTTGGTACTCCAACAGTTAGTGGTGCTAAAGTTGTTTGTACTGCTGAAAAGAATGGTAAAGCTAAGAAGGTTGTTGTTTTTAAATATCATCCAAAGAAAAAATATCGTAAGACTCAAGGTCATAGACAACCTTATACTAAATTAGTTGTTAAGAAAATAGTTGGTTAATAATGATTAAAGTAATTAAAAAAAATGAAGTAATAGAAATTAGTGGACATGCAAATTATGATGAATTTGGTAAAGATATTGTATGTGCTAGTGTTAGTAGTGTTATTATGACTACTGTTAATTCTATTATGAATATAGATAATTCATCTATTAGTTATGTAGATGATGGAAATAAAATTATTATTAAAAAACTAAATGATAATGATATTGTTGATAAACTTTTAAATACAATGATACTTATTTTGAAAGATTTAGAAAAACAATATAAAAAAAATATTAAAGTTGAGAGTGAGGAATGAAAATGTTATATTTAAGTTTAAACATTCAACGTTTTGCTCATGTTAAAGCACAAGGTTCAACACATAATGGCCGTGATAGTGAAGGTAGAAGATTAGGAGCTAAAGCTAGTGACGGTGAAACTATAAATGCTGGTTCTATTATATATAGACAAAGAGGAACTAAGATTTATCCTGGTAAAAACGTTGGTATGGGTAAAGACCATACATTATTCGCATTAGTTCGTGGTGTTGTTAGATACGAAAGATGTGGAAGAGATAAGAAAAAAGTTAGTGTATACGAAGCTTAATTAGATATCATCTTATGATGGTATTTTTTCTTGATAAAGATTATTTAATTTAGTAAAATGATTGTGAGGTGTTAATATGCGTTATAATAAAGTAGTTAATGCAGATAAAATAATTAATAGTAGTAGCTATTTAGTAAAGAGTCCTGAAATGTATAAAAATAAATGGAGAAATGTATTTGGAAATAATAACCCTATATGTTTAGAACTTGGAATGGGTAGAGGTAGTTTTATAATTGGAATGGCTAAAAAATATCCTAATATAAATTTTATAGGACTTGAACTTGATGTTAATCAAACTGCTACTGCTGTAAAAAATACAAGTGGAATGAAACTTGATAATTTAAAAATGATATGTGCAGATGCAAATAATATAATAGATTATTTTGGAAAAGAAATAGATACAATATATTTAACTTTTTCTGAACCTTGGCCTAAAAAACAAGATGAAAAGAAAAGATTTACTTCAATTAATTATTTAAAATTATATGATAGAGTATTTAAAAAGAATAAACATATTATATTAAAAACTGATAATAAAATATTATTTCAATCTGGGTTAGAAAGCTTGAGTAGCTATTGGTATACATTTGATGTAGTTAGTTTAGATTTACATAATGATGAAAGAAATATAAAAAATGTAATGACTGATTTTGAAATGCAATATTATAAAGAACATAGACAAATATATTATTTAGATGCTTCTTTTAAAAATTAATATAGAATGTTTAAATATTTAATAAGTTTTAAAAAATGTTTTTACTGTTTCCAAATGAGGTGGCGTAATTCATTAAATATAAAAACTACATATTGTATGTAATAATGTGTAGTTTTTTATGTTTTTAATTAATTTATTATATTAAATTACTTTATTCGACAAATTATTTGAATATCTTGGTGTAGTATATATACCCAGAACATTTATTGTTTATGTCCTGCCTTTTATATTTAAGTATGAAGGGAGTAATAGTTATGAAGTTTTATTCATTTATTTTAAAAATATTGGATAGAATAATTATTATATTTTTTATTAAAATCTTATATTCTTTTTTCAAAGATTAATTTTATGGGGGTTTTGGTAAATAAAAAAGACATAGTACTATAAAGTACAAATGTCACAAACCGAAAGGTAGGACATTTAACAATAAATGTTCTACTTAATATAAGTCTAACATTACAATAGTGATGTGTCAATAAAAATTTTTTACAAATTTCACAAAAAATATATTTACAACAAAATTAAAAAATGTTATAGTTTTATTAAGGTAGAAATACCAAAAAAGAATTAAAATTTTGTACATTTTAATTCGCAACTAATTTACGATTCATGAAAAAGCTTATAAGCATATCTCTTTCCCAACCCCCAAAATCGTTGGGGGGGGGGGTATAAA
>CAKOOU010000004.1 GCA_934098455.1 uncultured Bacilli bacterium
TGATACTAGCCAAAATTTACTCAAATTCTTTTTACTTAGTTTTCAAAGATCATTTCGCACTTCTTCGTTAAGTGCATAAGTACTATATCAAATTAAAAATTTTGTGTCAATAGTTTTTTTACAATTTTTTAAATTTGATAATTTTGATGTACTTTTTCGCAAGTACATGTTCAATATTACACCAAAAAAAAACGAAAATCAAGTCTTTTTTTTTAATTTTCGCATTTTTTTTCAATTTCTTTCAATTGACTCTTTAATTTTCTTAATTTTAAGAACTTTTCATAGTACATGTCTATTATTTCTTTATCAAAAGGACTTTCTCCTTTTCTTTCCATATCAATTAAATTTGATAATTCATATTTTAATATTTTATCAATTTCTTTTGGATAATGCATTAATTTGCTATGATACTTATATTCATTTTTATCTAATATTTTAAATGAGCCATCTGGAAATACTCTTAAATCTAAATCGTAGTCTATATATTTTATTATATTTTCATCAATTATAAATGGAGATGCTATATTACAATAATAAAATAATCCATATTTTTTTAATTGAGCTAATACGTTAAACCATCTTTTTTTATAAAAGAATATTATTGCTGTTTCTTTAGTTCTATGAGACTTTCCGTCACTTTCTGTAAGATTTGTTCTATAGTTTCCACAAACTATATAATCATCTGTTATATCAAGTATCATTGCTCCATCGCAAATTCTATCTATCTTACCATTGTGTTTATAACAATGGATTTCGTAGACGTCTCCTATTTTTATTTCTTTTTTCATTTAATTTCCTCTTCACTTGAGGTTATTATACACTAATTTTTTAAAAAAGACAAAAATTAATTTGTCTAACTATTTGTTATTTTGTAAATTTTATCTAAGTTATTGATACCTAATGCATCTCTAGACAAAATTAATCCATCTATTTCCTTTATATTTTTAAGTTGTTCTATATTATTTATATTTACACCACCACCATATATTAAGTCTATGTCTTTATTATACTTTTCTTTGATATATGATGTGATGTAATTTATATTATTTTTTATTTCTTCAATATTTATTTCATTACTTCCAATATTCTTTACTGGTTCATATATTATATGCGCTTTTTCAACATTTACATTATTCAAATATAAATCTATTTGTTCATTTAATTCATTAACGTTATTTTTTTCTCCTATACAATATAGTGGAATGATGTCATATTTTTTACAATTATTTAATTTATTAATTAATGATTCATTTGTTTCTTTATTGTGTATTCTTCTTTCACTATGTCCTACTAGGCAATATTTTACATTTAACGATTTTAAAGATTTTCCGTTAATTTCACCTGTTCTATTACTTTCTTCAAACTCACTTATGTCTTGTGAACCTAGTATATATTTACCTTTATAAAAAAATGGTAAAAAGCATGTACTTGGTAAAACTATTACATTATATTTTCTTAATTTTTTTTCATATTTTATTATTTCTTCTTTTGTTAAATTTGCTTTATGATTATAAATTAACTGCATTTTAATCCTCCAGTGCAATTAGTTTCTTTTCTATTATATATTCTAGTGTTGCACCACCACCTGTTGATTTATAGTAAAATGAATCTTCATATCCTAATTTGTTTGTTGCAGAAACTGCATCTCCACCACCAACAAAAACTTTTTTGTTGCTATCCTTTAATATTTCAAATAATTTTTTTGTTCCATATTCATATTCTTTATTTTCGTACATACCAACTGTTCCATTTATAAATATTGTATTTGAGTTATTAATTATTTCTTTATATGAGTTAAGTGATTCTTCTCCAATATCATAGATTGTATCTTCATTTGTTAAATCATTTATTTTTCTATATTCTTTCCTATTGTTATTATCGACATAAAAATCGGTTGGGAATATTATTTTATTATCGTATTTATTCAATATTTCTTTTATTTTGTTTATAAAGTCTGGATTGCATAAAGATTTACCAACATTTATACCTTTTGCTAACAAAAATGTATTTGCAATTCCTCCACCTACTATTAATTTATCACAATTTTTTAACATTTCTTCTATAAGTTTTAGTTTATCATCCACTTTTGCTCCACCCATTATAACAGTAAATGGTCTTTCTGGATGAGTTGTTAGTTCTTTTAATTTTGTTAATTCTTCATTAATTAATATTCCATAATATGAATCAATATATTTTGATATTCCATAATTTGATGCATGTCTTCTATGACTTGTACCAAATGCATCATTTATAAACACATCTCCTAAATTGGCCCAATATTTACTTAAATCTAAATCACAAGAACTTTCTAATTTATTTGGAAAATCTAAATATCTTGTATTTTCTACTAATAATATTTCTTTTTCTTTTAAATTGTTAGATAATTTTTCTAATTCTTCTCCATATGGTTCTTTTGAAAAATATACATTAACCTTAACTAATTCTTTTAATCTTAAATATACTGGATATAATGTGTTTTTTTCTTTATCTTCTTCACTTTTTATTTTTCCTAAGTGACTAAATATTATTATTTTATTATTTTTATTTAATAAGTAATTTATTGTTTCTAAACTTTTTATTATTTTTGTATCATCTATTATTTTATTATCTTTTATTGATACATTAAAATCACACCTTAATAATACTTTTTTATTTGCTATATTAAAATCTTTTATATATTTCATTTTTTATTATCACCATATTCATTATAAAATAATAAAAAAAGAAATACAAGTTAATGTATTCCTAATAATTTAATATATCATCTATAGATATGTTTTTATCATATGTACTATATTTTGATTTAGCAGTATTAACTAAGTTAATCCAATGTGGACTTGCTATACGATTTCCGTATTCATTTGTTGTAGGACAATAAACTCTACCTATAGAAGCAGGTGTTGTTAATCCTTTACCAAAGTAATTTTTTGATAACATTTTAACATAACTTAATATACCTAATTCTATATTATCATGTCTAATTAATCCACTGTTTGACATACCGCCATATACGTTATTTTTACCTAACATATATTTAACAGTATAATATCCACTTTCTGCTGCACCAATTGATAGTGCTATATCAGTATCTACGTTTTGATATATATTTGAAAAATATATTATTAATTTTTCTACATAATCACTATTTCCAGAATATGATTCTATTTTTCTTGTTCTTTCTTTTTTATTTGTTTCTACTAATTCGTAGAAGTATTCGACTAAGCCATATTCTTTAGTAGGATATGTAATTAATTCTCCATTTTTATTCTTTAGTGAGGCAATATTAGTTTCATTAATATTTTCTATACCTTCACTTCTTTTTATTATATCTTCTTTTATAAAATCATAATTATAACCAAACATTGTAGAGAAAAATATAAGTTCTTTTTCGTTTTGTGCTATGTAGTAATTGATATCTTTTTCTATAATTCTTGGATTATCATATAATTTTATATCTGTTTCCCCTATTGTTATTCTTTTTAATTCTAATAAAGTTTCATTTAATTGCGGTTTCAGGGGCACAACATCTTCAGTTTGTTCACCTGATACATTTAAAGTACTTTCATTTTGTGCATTAACTTTAGTAATTGTTAATACAAAAATTATTAAAAGTATAAAACAACATATAATGTGTTTTAAAGCTTTATTAGAAACAGTTTTTTGTTTCATTTTGTTCTCCTCCCCAGTCGAACAGTCAATATATTACCATAATTATTATGGGATGTCAAATTTGTGTCTATACCAAAAAATGGTAAAAAAAAAGCAATCTTTTGTCGATTGCCTAAATTTTATAGTTATAATCTGTTGGAATTTCTAATTTAATTCCAGTAAATAAACTAGTGTCAGAAGCTAATTCTTTTATAGTATCAAAGTCATTTGATATACCATTTGAAACTAAATATTTATCAATTGCATCTTTGTTGAAATAGTATATTGCTTCCCAATTGTCTTTGCTTGGATATACTTTTTCAGCTATATTCATTAATGATTCACCATCAGATAATACATATGAAACAGATTCTATATCTTCAGTTTTCTTTTCAGTTGTTGTTTCAGGAGCTGTTTCTTCAACTTTAGTTTCTTCTTTTACTTCTTCAGTTTTAACTGGTTCCTCAGCTTTTGGTTCTTCTTCTACTTTAATTGGTTCTTCTTTAGGAGTTTCAGTTTCTTCATCTTCTAAGAATACCATTTCATCTTTCATTTCTTTTGGTTCTTCAGTAGTAATTTCAGGTTTTACTTCTTCTTCAGTTTTAGTTTCTTCTACTACATTTTCTTTTTCATCAAATATATTTTCTTCTTTTACTTTACAAGTTCCATGTGATAATTCTAATTCACATAATAAATCTTTTAAGTCTGTATAAGCTTTTTCAACATCTAACTTAATAGAATTAGGGAAAGCTTCAATAACTTCATTCTTTCTCTTATTAAATTTATCTATTTCAATTTCTCTGTTATTAATTTTCTTTTGACAGAATTCAATATTTTCTCTTATTGGTAAATCTAATTTTTCAATAGCACTATTAAATTCTTTAGTAATTTTCTTTAAATCACTTTCAATTTCTTTTTTATTATAATTAGGAACATTGAAATCAAAATCACTATTTTTTGCAGTTAAATACTCTTTTTCTATTAGTAATGGAGTATTGTCACTTATTAATCCATTTAAAATATCATTTAGATCATTTAATCTAACATTATTATTTTCTATTTCGTTTTGACATTCAATAACTCTAGATGGATTATTTGTTTCAAAAATTTCTTTCTTTAATTCTTCTAATTTATTTTCAATTTCAGTAATTTTTTCTTGGAATTCATTTATTCTAGCTTCATTATTACTTATTTCAGTTTCTAATTCGCTAATTCTTCCATTTTCTCCATCCATATTTGTTAAAAGATTTTTATATTTATGAATTTTTTCAACATAACTTTCATCTATATCTTCATCTTTTAATATATTCATCATTTCTTCATTTTGTTCTTTTATTTCATTTGCATATTTTTCAATTTCTTTATCACATTTTTTTATTTGATTAAGAGCAAGTAGATTTTCTAATGCTTCTTTTTCTTTTATTTCTCCAAATAGTAATTCATTCATATTTATTAATTCCTCTCTATTCTATGTGTATTATATCATATTTTTTTTATAATTCAACAAATTTCTCATTCTTTTTAAAAAATTGTATAATTTTTTTTTTATTATTCATAATAAATTTGGAGGGATTATATGAAAAGTGTACCAAATATTATTAGTACTAAAGATTTATCTTATATAGAAGATATGTTGAATTGGAATTATGTTTTAATTAAAAAAATTAATAACTATATTAATGAAGTAAAGGATACTGATGTTAAGAAGTTGTTAGAAAAATGTAGTAAAGATTTAAAGAAAAATTATAATGATATTTTAAATACTTTAGAATAAGGAGGACATTATGGGAGAAACTATAAAAAATACAAAAGTACAAGTTAAAAAAGGAAATAATATGAATGATGAAGATATTTTAAATGATGTTTTAATTAGTTATAAACATTTAGTTAGTAGTTATGCAACTGCATTAAATGAAGCTAGTAATAAGAATATTTATAAATTATATTATGATGTATTTTCATCTAGTAGTAAAATGCAAGCAGACTTATTTGATTTATCTTTTAAAAAAGGTTGGTATCAACTTGAAACTGCTGAAGAAGATAAAATTGAAAAAGCATATAATAAATTTGATAAATGTTTATGCGATTTAGATTGTGATTGTAAATCAAGTAGTGAAAAATGTGATTGTGAATAAAAAAATCATCTAGATTAATTTCTAGGTGATTTTATAATTCTATCTTTATGTTTTCTTTTTTAGTTTCATCTATTTGGAATAATTCTGCTTTTTTGAATGCAAATATAGATGCAACTATATTAGATGGTACACTTTCTATAACTGTATTATATTTTGCGACTTCATCATTGTATTTATGTCTTGCTATTTCTAATGAATTTTCTATATCTTTTAGTTCACTTTGTAAATTTAAATATTGTGTGTTTGCTTTTAATTCAGGATAGTTTTCAACTATTGCTAAATATTTATTTAAACTGTTATTCATTTTACTAGCTTCTTTAATATTCATATTCTTTTGTTCATTATAATTATTTCTTAATGATACTATATTTTCTAATGTATCATTTTCATAATTTGAATATGATTTTACACATTCTACTAAATTTGGTATAAGTTCAAATCTTTTATTTAGATATATTTCTATATTTGCTTTAGATTTTTTTACATTATTTTGTAATTTTATTATAGTATTATATTTTGCTAATATTATTAATATTACAACTAATATAACTGCTAATATTATATAAATTATGTTTGATAAATCCATGTTAGTCTCCTTTCTAATCTTCAATTGTTATTTGATTAACATAACCATTTTCATCATAATCTAAAGATATTTCATACTTAGTCCATTCATCAAAATTTGATTTTATATTTTTTATAATTTCTACATCAGTTGTATTTGTATCTTTGTATATTACATTTAATATATGGTCTTTATTTGTTTTATTATTTGTTATTACATCATCTAATAAATTTTTTACGTTAAACCCATTTTTTGTACCACTAGATGTTTCGTAAGTAAAATTAAATGTTTTTTTTGATATTTCATCCACGTATCCTTCTTTTGCTTCTATAGTTATTTTGTTAATGTATCCGTCATCGTCATAATCTTCACTAACTTCATATTCATTCCATTCACTAAGTTCATTTTTGATATTTTTTATTTTTGTAGAATCAGTTAGATTTTCATTGTTGTAAACTACTGTTATTTTGTGTTCTTTATTAGTTTTGTTGTTAGTAATTATTTTATCTATTAAGTTTGATACATTTGAACCATATTTTGTTCCAACATAGAATGTAAAATCACTATTGAATGAATTTTTATCAAAGTCACTTTTCATTTCACCAACTCCCATTTTTTTAAATACTTCAAATATTCCCCAAGAGTTAGTGTTATTTTTTTCTTTTTCTTGTTTATCTATAATTATTTTGTTTAATAATATAATAACAATTATTAATGCAACAACTATTAATACTACTAAAAGCCATCTTCTTGGTTTAGGTTCATCTACAGAAATTTTATTTGTTTCATTTTTTATTTCTGTTCCTTTTAATTCAGTTTCTTCATCTACTAATGTGTTCATATCTACATTAAATAAATTACATATTTCTTTTAGTTTGTCAGTATCTGGTTTTGATTGTCCTAATTCCCATTTAGAAATTGTTTGTCTTGTGACATTTAGTTTTTCACCTAATTCTTCTTGTGATAGTCCTTCTTTTTTTCTTAACTTTGTTAGTTTTGTTCCAAAATTCATTAAAACTTTTCCTCCTTTTTCAATAAAAGTATATCATTTGGTAGTGTTATAATCTACCAATTTAAGATGGAAATTTGTCAATTTTACATTGCATTTTGTCAACTAAGAAAAGAATCATCTGTTTTCTTTAGATGATTCTTTATTAAATTCTGTTTTATATAAATTCTTATATGTTTTATTATTTTTAATTAAATATTCGTGTGTTCCTATATCTTCAATTATACCATTATTTAAAACCATTATCTTTTTACAATTAATGATTGTTGATAATCTATGTGCTATTATTATTGTAGTGAATTTATTTTTCATATTATTTATTGCATTTACTATTTGATTTTGAGTTTCGTTGTCGAGTGCACTCGTTGCTTCATCAAATAGTATTATTTCACTATTTTGTATAAATGCTCTTGCGATTGCTAATCTTTGTTTTTGTCCGCCAGATAAATTTATACCACCTTCGCCAATTATTGTGTCATATTTTTGCGGTAAGGAATTTATGAAGTTGTCTAAACATGCTAGTTTGAAAGCATTTATCATTTCTTCTTCGGTTAAATCTTCTTTTATCAATTTTAGATTATCTTTTATTGATAAATTAAAAATATATGGACTTTGATTTATTATTGTTATGTTAGACCTAATAGAATCTTTATCTAGTGCATTAATATCTTTGTTATCTATTAAAATTTTACCTTTATTTACTTCATACATTTTATTTATCAAATTAAATATAGTTGTTTTTCCAGCACCACTTTTTCCAACTATTGCAATATCTTCTTTTGCATTTATTTTAAAATTTATATCCTTTAATACTGGATTGTCATCGTATGAAAATGAAACATTTTTAAATTCTATATTTCCTTTAAAATTATTTATATGTGTCTTTCCAAATTTTTCTTTTTTAAATTTTTCATCATTCATTATACTAAATATTCTGTTGCAAGATAAGTTAAAATCTTTTATTTTTTCTAAAAGTATTGCAATATTATCAACAATATTTGGTACTCTTCCTTGATAGTTGTGGATAATTAGTGCATAACTTATTGATAAAATATCTTTTTTAATTAAAAGTACTAAAAGTAGTATAAGTGTTAAATCTGACAAATCTCTTACAAAGCCTCTTATGAATACATACTTTCTATTAACATCTTGCATATCATATCTGGTATTATTTAAGTCTATAATTTTTGTTTCTAAGTTAAATATAAAACTTTTTTCACTATTTAACATTTTTATATCTCTTATACCTCTTACCATTTCACCAATTAATCCACTAATATTTTCTTGTTTTTTTCTAAATACTTTATCATTTTTTGTATATTCATCAACCCTTTTATAGTCTATTAAATATCTTACAATTACAAAAAATAATATTACTATGAAACAGAGTTTGTTGATTATAAAGATAGTTATGAATATTCCTATATCTGTAATAATTTTAGTTAGATAAAGATTAAGTACTACGAATATATCTGCTAGTCTTGATGAATCGTTTGTTAGTCTTTGTATAAATACTCCACTACTATTTTTATCAATTACACTATTTTCTAATTCTAATATATTTTTTCCTAGTTCTGTTTGAACTTTTATAAAAGTTTCTCTATATATTATTTGTGCAAATTTGCTTTGAAAATAGTGTGCTATACTTCTGATATTTTCTACCATGAATATTGTGATTGCAATAAGTATTAGTTCATGAAATTTATTATTTGTTAATTCTACAATTATTTTTGCTGATAAGATTGGTATTATTATGCTAATTGCTATTAAAAATATATTTACTATTAAATATAAAAATAAATACTTTTTTTGATTTTTTACATATTTCCATGCATATTTTAAATTGTTTATCAGTTCTTTCATAAATATCACACTCTTTATAAAAATTATATATGTAAGCAAAAGAAAAAACAAGCATAACTTGTTCTTGTAATCATTGATATAAATTCTAATTTATTTTGTCTTTTTTAAATATTTTAAATTGCCTTTTTCAAAAGCATCATTTAATGGTTTTGTTAATTTCCCTGTATATATTATATCTAGTTCATGCAATGCTCTAGTTATAGCAACATATAATAATTTCATATCAAGACTACTATTTGAAGAATAAATATTTTCATTAGCATCATTAATTATAACAGCATCAAATTCTAATCCTTTTGCTAGTTGATTAGATATTGTACATATTCTGAATCTGTCATCAGATAAATCATCATTTACAGAAACATTTGGAATATTCACACCTATAAATGATAAATCATCATTTATGTAATTAGATAATAAGTCTGTTTTACTTATAACCGCTATTGTTTTATAACCTTTTGCTTTATATTCTTCAATCTTATTTTTAATGTAGTTAGGAATTGAATCTCTGTTGTCTAACTCTGACACAGTCACTGGTGTCCCATGCCTTACAACAAGGTCAGAACGTCCTAGTCCTATACTTTCTGCAACATCATCTGCAACATTCATAATTTCAGCAGTAGTTCTATAACTTTTGTTAAAATTAATTATTTTGCCATCATTATTAAACATAACATTATTTACTTCTTCCCAATTATTTACTCCTCTATAATCGTAAATAGATTGAGCTAAATCTCCAAAAATGCTAAAAGTAGAATTTGGTAATGTTTCTTTTAAAACATAAAAATTAAACTCTCCTAAGTCTTGTGCTTCGTCTATTACTGTATGTCTAAATCTATCAAAATCTTTATCTGGCGACATTTTCTTTTTCAAATATATTAAGGCTGCTAAATCTTCAAAATCATATTTATTTGATTTAATATTTGCAAGTGTTTCCTTTTTCAAATTTTTAATATTATCATAATTATAAATATCAAAATCTTCAATTGTATTTACAAAAAGCTTGTATAATTTTGTTGGTGTCACTTTACCCTTTGAAAAATATTTTCTTAGGGAGCTTTTACAAAACTTTTTGATTTCTTCACGTTCTTTTCCAAATTTACTTCTATATTTATCTCTTTCACTATCATCTATTTTTTGAAATAATTCATAAGAATAATCATTATATCTGCTCATAATTATCTCATTATTTTTTTCTATTTTGTCTACTAATTGGACGATTGCTAATTCAATTTGACTAGATAAAGTTCTTGTAGTTTTTAACCCCTCAAACACCTCTTTAATTTCATTAGAATTTAATACGGTAAAATCACCTATTTTTAAATCATTCATAGTAAGACTTTGATAAAATAACTTTAAAAATTCATCTAACATATATTTATATTTTATTGATGATTTAAATTTATCTATGTCGTTAAGTAGTTTTCCATTTATACTTTTATTTACCTTTTTTTCTGATGAATTTACTTCTATATTTTCATCTAAATAATTTTTTGCATATTGTTCGAAAGTACATTGTTCTACACCAGAAACATCTAAGTCTGGCAATACTGATTTTATATATTTTATAAAAACTGGATTAGGACCAATAACTAAATATTGGTTTTGTCTAATACTTTTTATGTAATTATATACTAAATAAGCTATTCTATGTAACGCAACAGTTGTTTTGCCTGAACCAGCTACTCCCTGAATTATTAGATTATCAAATAATTTTTTTCTAATAACATCATTTTGCTCTTTTTGTATTGTTGCAACTATGCTTTTTAATCTTGCATCATTATTAGAATTTAAATATTTTTGTAATAGTCCATCATTCGATACTAAATCAACATCATAATAATCTATTAAATTTCCTTTTTCGATTTCGTATTGTCTTTTTAAAGACATATCTCCACTTATTGTTCCACCTGGTGCTTCATAACTACATTTTCCTACCTCAGCATCATAATATAAAGAACTTATTGGTGCTCTCCAATCCGTAACAACAATATTCATATTCTTTGTTACACCGTTTTTTCCAATATAAATAGTGCTAGTAGTTTTATCTTCATCTGATGTAAAATCTATTCTTGCAAAATAAGGTTTATCTAAAGAAGTTTCAAGATTTGATATATGGATTTTTTTTGCATCTGCTATTTTCCACAAATCTTCTCTATTACCAACAAAATCATTATACATTTTTTTTAAATTAGTGTTTTCATCATGTAATATTTGTTTAACAATATCTATTGTTTGTTCTAATTTTTCCTTTTCTTTCTCAAATTCTAATTTTTCCATGAAAATCCCCCTTATATGTTTATTATCTAACTATAATTGATTCAAAATATTTTTCTTGAAATTCTGTTAACGCTCTTATTGCATCATCAGAATAATTCTTACCATCTTTTGAAACAATTAATTTATCATCATCATCATTTGTACGATGTATGATTGCAATTACTTTACCACTACTTTTTTCTACCGGTTCAAATTCTCCTACTAAATAAGCATCTAATTCTTCACCATCGCCACTTACAGTGTTTGGAATAAATCCATAATTTATCATATACATAAACCCATGTTTAGGATGTTTTGTTCCTAACGGTCTATCTATTTCTATAGAAACTTCCTTTCCTAAATAATCTTTTGCATTTACTTTTTCCATATTATTTCCTCCATTTCATTCTTATAAAGTAAAATTACTTCTGTCTTTAATTGTACCATATATTTGATCTATTTTCTATAAATGTAATCTAATTTTGTCTTTAACATATTAAATAAATGGATTTTTTTCAGCGTTATAGTTTAAATTGTTCTTTCTATATAATTTTTTTACATTTTCTTCGATATCAAAATATTCATTTTCAGACTTATAAATATATTGATCTATATATTGTTCTATATCTAAACCTGGACATTCTTTTACCACTAAAAGAATATTTTTAAATAACAACAAATCTAATTTTTTTAATTTCATTACATATTGATAAAAATTATTCATTGCTTCGTCTGAAATTGCTTTAGGAGCAGTTAAAGGATCAATAGCCATATCATATATTTCACTATGACTTTTATGCCATTTTTTTAACGCTAAATAAACTTTCTCAACAATATTATCATCTAATGTATATTTGTTATTGTTATTCATGAAATCGCTTTCTTGTAGTTTATTTTCCTTCCTTAATCTTGTATTTAAAGCCGTACCTTCTGCAGAAAACATTTCAGAAAAAATACCTTTAGTTACTGCAAAATCATATTCTGACATAAATTGATAATTCTCAACTAACTCTTGATATGTGGTTTCTTTATCAAATAATATATACCCCATTTGCACTATATATCCATGTTTTTTAAATAATTTTAAAGTTCTCTTGTTATCTTCAACAGTTGCTTTTTTATTCATTCTAGTCAGTGCACTTTGAGATCCATTTTCAATACCACAAGCAAAAGAGAAAAATCCAGCTCTTTTTAAATTATAGAGTATAGAATCAGAAACTTTATCTGCTCGTATCTGTCCTCTTAACTTTACTTTTATATTTCTTTTTTGAATCTCATCAGCAAATTCTTCACACCATTTTTCGTTTCTATTACCATCTATAAAAGAATCATCAACTATTTTTATATACTTAACACCCTGTTTGTATAACAATTCTATTTCATCTACTATATTTTTAATACTTCTAGTTCTCCAAACTTTACCATTACTAAGTCTGAAAAATGATATCACAGAACAGAATTCACAATTTCCAGAACACCCTCTTGCAGTAACCATATTAACAGAAGATTTTTTTTCTAATACAGTCTCCATTGTATCTCTACTAGGAAATGCTAGATTATCTAAATCATCATTTAAGCATTCCATATCATTTAATGTTAGTTTATTATCCTTTAGATAACCAATATTTTTAATATTACATCCTGCATCACCATTTTCAATTAAATTAGCTAATTTACAAATTGGTCGTTCTCCTTCACCTCGTATAATATAATCCGAGCCAGATTTTAAATATTCTTCTGGATAAAAAGTTGGTCCAAATCCACCACAAACTATCTTTAAATTTTCATCATATTTTTTTAGCATAGAGATTAATTTTATTGTTGGTGATGTATTAGACATATAAGAAGAAATACCCACGAATAACAATTTATCCTTTTGATTTATTATTTTACTATATACATCTTCAACTTCTAACTCATTTAACCAAGCATCAATTATTTCTACTTCATACCCCTCTTTAACTAATGCGGATTTTAAATATTCAATTCCTAAATTTTCCTCTGAAGTTCTATGTGTTTTGGGGGACAACGTCGTTAAAATAATCTTTTTATTTCTCATATTTTTTCACTAATTCCCTTGCTAATTCTTTTACCGCCCCTTTTGAATCGTAAACATTAGCATTTTCAACTATCATTTTACACAATGTACTTAGTTCATATAATGTTTTTTCTTCCTCTACAGATGGCATAGGATAATCGAACCCGGTAATATAATTATAAGTCCCTTTTATAATTTTTGACATACTTTCATACAAATATAAGAATTGATCAATTTCTTCTTTTTGTCTAATAAATATATTTCCTGAATTATTTGTATCAATACTGAATATATCAGACAATATCACTTTATCATTTTTATCATTTAAAATTAATGATGAATCAACAATATCATTTACTACAATTTTTTTATTCCATTTATCTTCACATTCAATATTTACATTTTTATAAAGTTCTGGAAAATATAGTTCAATTGCACCTAATCTCATTTGAATTTCTTTTGTACCTCCTAAAATCTTAGGTATACCATCTTCAACTCCAATTACTGAATGGTCATTAGATATTAATTTGCAATTATGATTGGTCATAAGTTCAAACCCTAAACTCGTTTTTCCGGCATTAGCTTCTCCTACCAATATAAATCCATTATTTGAATGATGAACTAAAGATGAACTATGAAGCAAATACTTTTGTTGTCTTGCTAAAACTTTTGAAAACATTGATAATGCAATATATACTAAATCTGGAAATCTAATTCCATCATTTATAATATTTAATAGCGCAACATTATTTTGTATATCATAATTCATACTTTTGCTACTACTTTCATTAATGATAATTGCATCATAAAAGCATATATCTTTTTTGTCAACTATCTTCCAACTAGAATCCGTTACTGGAATTGTTCTTTTAATTGATGATTTAATATCGATTAATTTATTTTTTATATTTTTCGAAGTTGTATATATATTTAAAGTTGCATACTTTTTTATATTTAATTTAATCTCGTATATCATATTTAAGTCACCCCCACGATATGTTTTATAAATTAAAATATTTTTTAATTTCATTTATTATTTGTTCAATTAAATCATCACCATAATCATCATCATAATGAATATAATCAGTGGATGTTAAAGTGTGTATTCCTGTAACCATAGGTGAATATGGATAATTTTTCTTTAAAAATATTTTTAAAGGTTTCTTATTGGCAGAAGCCCAACCTATTTCTACATGAACACCACCAGAATGTGGAACACCTGGTATTACACAAACCAAATCAACATTTTTTATAGTTTCAAAATCTATTACCGTGCTTTCTTCGGCAGAACTATAAGTCTTCCCCCACTTTTCTCTTTCGTGTGCCAAAAAATATTCACAGTTTATTTTTTTTAACTCATCAGTCAATTTTATAAAAAAACTTTTATATTTTGATTCCACTTCATAATTTTTATCACACAACTGAGAGTATGGCATCGCTAAAAATACTTTCATATATCCTCCTTAATTATTCATAAAACTCATCTGGAAATTCTCTAAAATTTTTATTTTTTCTAGACATTTTAGAACACACTTCACATTCATAACTATTGTAATCTTTTAAAAATTGTAAAATTATTTTTGTTGTTCTTTTCCTGCATGATTTTATGTCCTCAACATAAGCATTTGCTCTTTGATTTTCTTTTAATTTTTTTATATAGTTTTCTCTACCGCTTGGATCATCTATTTGAACGGCGATTCCCGCATAACAAATTTGGCTTAGCTTTGCACAGGTTGCTTCAGGATCACAGGTCTGTCCCACAATATCCCATCCCATTTTATTATAAAACTCTAATTCTGCCTTTGTTTCAATTCTGGGGTACCCATAAAAAGAAACATATGTTGCTCCTTCTTTTACTGGAAAATCCATTTTACGACTTGCTTCACATAATCTTTCAGTTAAAGTATTACAAAATGGTTCAAACATTTCGGCATTATGAAATGATATATTTTGATTCCAATTTAAATTGTAATTACCCGCTCCAATTAAGTCTCCTAAAACATAGACACTTCCTTGTGGCATTTTGGGATTAATTCCACCTACAACAAAAGTACCAATTAACTTTGTAGCACCAGAATTTTTTACAGCCTCTATCGTTTGTTGAAAATTGATTTGATTTGATGGAACTTTTTCTCCATTAAATCTTCCATAAATTATAATTACAGGTACATTATATATATTACCAATATAACATCTATGAACCGGTCCATAAGAAGTATTTATAGTAACTCTTTTTAAATTAAAATCTTTTATAATTTCATCACTTCTCATAATAATAGCTATTTCAGGTTTAAAATTTTCTAACATAATTAACCTCCTTAATTCTTGAAAAACATTGTTGGTAAATAACCATCATGTACGGATACTCTTTTTTTCTTAAATGTTTTAAAGTGTTCTTTTTCTAAATTATCATCATTATCAAGTGGACAATATGGATCTCTTTCATTTAAAGTTTTATACCACAACATTCTTCTATCATATACTCCACCTCTACATTTATCTCTAATAATGCAATTATCACATTTTTTTGGAATAGATGCTTTTTCAAATTCTTCAAACTCAATATTAGCTAATACATTGTTTTGCTTAATATTATATCTATTTCTATAATTTTCTGTAATTAAATACGTTGATGGACAAATACTTCCATTTGGTAATATTCTAATACTATCTATACCAGTATTTTCTTTAATGTCATTATCTCTTGTGTATATATTGCCTAATAATACATCACTTAAAGTAATAATTTTATAATTATGATAAATATACTCAATAGCATTTATGAGTGTTTTATAACTTAAGGTAAATTTCTTGTTTATTTTTTCATTATCACTAACAGGTCTATATATATTTAATCTTATCAACGCGTCATATTTTTTTGCAATTTCAAATAAACCATCTATATTTTCATGTGTCATAGTCTCCTCAAACCCGACAAAAACAATTGTAGCTGTTTTATTATCTTTTTGAAGCATTTCAAGAGTATTAATAGCCCAATCATACGCTTTAGGTTGTCCTCTAAAATAATTATGTTTTTCTTTAATTGCAAAGTCTAACGATACATCTATTTCATCAATACATTCTTTATAAATTTTATATAAATTGGGATTCTTATTAACTTTTTCAAATATATAGCCATTTGTTGTTAATGATTGAGTTATTTTTGGATAATTTGTCCTTACATACAAAATAAATTTAAAAAAATCATCACATATTGCATTTTCTCCAGTACCATAATTTATTGAATCAATTAATTCGTGATTCTCATCAATAAATTTAATCCAATCTGTTATTTTAATATTATTAGTACTATGTCTTGTATCTTTACTATAACAAAATTTGCAATTCATATTACAAGAATTTGTTATTCCCCAACCAACATTATATTTTTTCATTTGTCCTCGCCTCTTAAATACAATTATAAAGAAAAAAACTACGCAATACAATGAATCCATGTTTATAGTGCGCATAAAATTCTTTTATAGCTTCATACGGTTAATAAATCTTATAAATTCTTGTGTGGTAATTGACAATAACTTTGGCCTGTGTAATAAGAAAACATCAAATTCTGGCAAATTGCAATTCACTTTAATCTTTGACAAATTTGGATACTTTTCGATGGTTTTTTCAAATAAAAATCCAATTCCTATATTCTGTTCTGTCATTTCAGCAATCATATCACTTGTCGCTATTTCAAAAGATGGCTCAAATATTAGTTTCTTAGTTTCAAATAACTTTTTTAAACTTTTTGTGCTACTAGAAGTTTTTAAAGGAACAATAAGTGGATATTTCATTATATCTTTAATATCAATATTATTTCCTAAAAGTTCTTTTCTTAATAAACTACATGCAAATGAACATCTTTCGGTAGCAATTTTTTTTACTACATAATCTTTTGTATTTTCCTCTAAAGGAGAACAGTCAATTAAAATATCTAATTCTTTTAATCCTAATAATTTAAATAATTCTTTAGTTGATTTACATATTACTTCAATTTTAATATTAGGATACTTTTTTGTGAATTCCTTAATAATACCAGTTAGCAAAAATACACCGATATGAGATGGTATTCCAATTGTCAATGTGCCTCTTTTCAATTGAACTATATCATTTATTTTTCTTTCTCCATTTTTTAAATTATTTAAGGATTCCTCTACATATGGTAATAATTCTTCAGCTTCAGGAGTCATAATTAAAGTATTTCCTCTCTCAAAAAGTGTAACTCCAAGTTCATCTTCTAACTTTTTAATATTATAACTAATACTTGGTTGTGTTAAATCTAATTCTTTTGCTGTTTTTGAAAAACTTCCGTTTTTGCAAACTAAATAAAATAACTTATATAGTGATAAATCTACTAAAAATTCATTTTCTTCTAACATAATATTTCCTTCCCGATTAGTCAGTCGTGACTGACCATTTTATAAATTTAAACTTTATTTTTTAATTAGTCAATAAGTGACTATTCCACCAAAATTGGTTTCATTTGTGTACTCTTCATGAACTAAAAATATTTTCATTTTTTTATTTCCTTTCATATCTAAAAAAATGGTGCCTAAAAACATATATATTAATATTTTAGACACCTCTCCGTATATTAAGTTCAAAATTCATTAAAAAAAATATTGTTTTATAATAATTTTCTTTATTCTTTTAATAGTCATACAAAACTCCTCGACAATTTAATTCTATTTTACTCATTTTTTTTAATATGTCAATATACTTTTTTGATTTTTTTTTGATTTTTTTTTTTGATTTTTGACACCAATTAAACATTTTTATAATCATTTTCAGAAAAATTTTTGTTTATTATATTATTTTTTAATTATTATTATTGTGATATTTTTGATTTTTTACATATTTCCATGCATATTTTAAATTGTTTATTAGTTCTTTCATTTAGCATCACACTCACTATATAAATTATATATTTTAAAAAAAGAAAAAACAAGCGTAAGCTTGTAAATAGTTGATATAAATTTTATTTTGATTAAATTATTATTGAATAAAAAATTTTTCTTAGAATTTTTTCATTGTTATATAAAAATGCTATCTAATTCTTAAATTGATACATTTTTCATAACCGCGTAAATCTTTTTTTCTATTTTCTTCTACTTTTTCTATAATTTCATTGTTTAATCTTTGTAATCCTAAAGTATATGATTTTTTTTCTAATTCAAATAGAATGTATTCTTCTATTAAATTTTTATCTTTTTTTTGATTTAATTCACTTATAGCTGTTTCTATTTTATCCATAGTTGAGTAATAAGAAATCATTTTTTGTGAGTGTTCTAATTCGTCTTCTATTAATTTTATTTTTGCATATTTATCAATTGGCATTTTATTAATATAATTGTGAACATCATTTGAAATTAATATTTTACTTTCATTACTTTTTAAATATTGTCTTAAAATATTTTTGTATTTATTTTCTTCTTTTAATAATTTTAATATTTCTATTTCATCATTTGACAATTCTTTTGTAGATTTTTTTAAAAGTTGCTCAATATTATAATGTTTTGGAATATATTCAAGCCATTTTAAATAACTTTCTAAATTTTTACGAGACATTACATAATTAGATTCTGTTTTAATTTTTTTTGCCTTAATTAACATATTATCACTCCCATTTGTATTAATTATTTTACCATAAGATTTGCATATTTTATTATTTTTTTGTAAATTTTATGATATTTTTGATGTTTTTCATTGTATTTGGAAATGATTTTGTGGCAACTCTTTGTGTTATTAAAAATTTATTATCTTCATTTTTAATCCATGAATTTACTACAATGTGAAATTCATCATCTTTTAATCGTTCTCCCCTATATACTTTTTTGTTTAATTTTTCGCCACGAAAATTGTAAACATCCCATAATTCTTTCATCCTAAAAATCTCCATTCTAATTTCTATTTTATTAATTTTAATTTTTTACAAATAGTTTCGTATGTTTCATTAGTATTTGTTTTATCTCTAAATATTAATTCTATCATTTGCATACACTTATATATGAAAAAAGCCCTTGAAAAACTTATGTTTTTTAGGGTTTTTGTAATTTCAAAATGGCGCCCGTTGTAGGACTCGAACCTACGACCTAACGGTTAACAGCCGTGCGCTCTACCGACTGAGCTAAACGGGCAAAATTTGGAGCAGGTGATGGGAATCGAACCCACGTTATCAGCTTGGAAGGCTGAAGCTCTACCATTAAACTACACCTGCAATTAGTAGGCAATTTAAATTATACCATAGTAAATCTAAATTGCAATACTTTTTTTTAATTTTTTTTATTTTTTTGTTAATTTTTTAATAAAGTTAGTGAAACTTTATGTTTTTCTTTGTTAATTTCGTCAATATAACATGTAATTATGTCACCAACAGAAACAATATCATTTGGATTTGAAACGAAACTTTTACTCATTTTTGATATATGTAATAGTCCATCATCATGTAATCCGATATCTACAAAAGCTCCAAATGATGCAACATTTCTAACTGTTCCTTTTAATTCCATTCCTGGTTTTAAATCATCTATAGTAAGTATATCACTTTTTAATATTGGTGGGTCAATTTCACTACGTGGGTCTAGTCCAGGATTTAATAATTCTTTTATTATGTCATTTATTGTATATAAATCTGTATTTAAAACTTTTACTAATTCTTCTACTTTTGCATTTTTTAAAGTGTTTTTAAAACTTTCTTCATTTATATTTTTTATATCTAGTTTTAAATATTCTAATAATTTGTTAGTTATTTCATAACTTTCTGGATGTATTCCTGTATTATCTAATGCATTAGTACCATTATTTATTCTTAAAAATCCTATTGATTGTTCATATACTAAATCAGTTAATCCTATATTTTTTATTTCTTCTCTACTCTTTATTATATGCTTTTCTTTATATTTTATTATTTTATTTATTATTGTTGTTGTTAATCCTGAAACATATTTTAAAATACTTGGAGAAGCAGTGTTTATGTTTACACCAACTTCGTTTACTATTTTCGATACTGTAAAGTCTAAGTTTTCTGATAATTCTTTTTGATTTACATCATGTTGATATTCTCCAATCCCAATACTTTTTGGGTCTATTTTAACAAGTTCACTTAGTGGGTCTTGAACTCTTCTACCTATACTTACTGCACTTCTTTCTTGAACTTCAAAATCTGGGAATTCTTTTTGAGCTAATTTACTTGCACTATACACTGAAGCTCCTGCTTCACTGACAATTATATAGTAAACACCTGTCAACTCTTTACAAATACTTGCCACTAGTTCTTCACTTTCTCTTGATGCTGTTCCATTACCTATTGCAATTAGATTAAGTTTATATTTTGAAATCAATTCTAATAATTTCTTTCTTGCTCCAACTTTATCATTCTTTGGTTCATGTGGATAAATAACATCAATGTGTAATACATTTCCTTGTTCGTCTAAGCATGCAAGTTTACAACCCGTTCTATATGCTGGATCGAATCCTAATACTCTATATCCTTTTAATGGTCTTGTCATAAGTAAGTTTTCTAAATTAATTTTAAATATATCAATTGCTTTTTCATCTGCATATTCTGTCATTTCTGAACGTATTTCTCTTTCTACACTTGGTAGTATTAAACGTTTTAAAGAATCTTTTATTGAGTCTTTTATAATACATACAACAAATGATTTATCATTTTTAATTATTTTTGATTCTAAATATTTAATTATTTCATCTTTATCATAATCTAATGAAACAGATAATATTCCTTCTTTTTCTCCTCTGTTGATAGCAAGTGTTCTATAACTTTTCATATATTTTATTCTATCTTTAAAATCATAATATATTTCATAAGTTTTTAATTCATCTACTGCATTCTTTTTAATTTTACTAATTATATTTCCATTATTAAATATTTTACTTCTAATATATTTTCTATAATATGCATTATCACTAATCCATTCTGCAATTATATAACTTGCATTTTCTACTGCTACACTTGTTTCCATATTAAATGGTTTGCATAAAGTATCAATGTCTCCATTAGTTGGAAATGACATTATTTTTTTAGCAAGTGGTTCTAATCCCATTTTTATAGCTTCTGTAGCTTTAGTTTTTTTCTTTTCTTTAAATGGTCTATATAAATCTTCTACTTCAGTTAATTTTTCGCATTTTAAAATATTTTGTTTTAATTCTTCTGTAAGTAATCCTTTTTCATCTATTAATCTAATTACTGTTTCTTTTCTTTCTAATAGATTATTATAGTATGTATATTCTTTTTCTATTTCATTTATTTGATTTTCATCTAGTGCTCCTGTTGCTTCTTTTCTATATCTTGCAATAAATGGTATTGTTGCACCTTCACTTAATAATTTTAAAACTGTTTCTATTTGTTTTTTTGTTATGTTTAATTTATTTTCTAATTCATTTATTACTAATTCATTCATTTTATTTCCATCCTTCTAGATATATATTATATTATTTTTTTATAAATTTTTCTATAAAAAAAGACAAGTTAATGTCTATTAGTTGAGATAGATAAATCATATTAATCATTTATTCTTACATTTACTCCATCTATTTTTTTATAAACTCTTTTTTCATTCTTTTTAACTTTGTTTATAATTTCATCTTCTAAATCAAAACCTAACATTTCTGATAATCCCATTAAATATATCGCAATATCTGCTAATTCTTCTCCTAAATCATCTTTCTTTTTCTTCCATGCTTCATAAGCTTCTGAAACTTCTCCATATAGTAGACAAAATTCTTTATTAACATCAGTAGTGTTAAATCCCTTATTAATTTTATTTTGCCATATTTCTTTTTGCATTTCTTTCATATTCATTATAACTTTCTCCTTTAACTTATATTTATTATATAATAAAAAAGTGTTTAAAACTATATAATTTGTCATTAGAAACTGGTGTTTAATTATTATTAATGTTATTATAGTTGTTGGTGGTATGTATGTTTTTAAATACATTAGATAATAAGAGATATTATACGTTAAATTGTTTTTATAAAAATAAATTTAATTCTAAAGTATGTAAAATAAGTTTGAATGCTAATTTTAGTTGCCCTAATAAAGATGGTAAAGTTGGTACTGGAGGTTGTATTTTTTGTAGTAAACTTGGTAGTGGTGACTTTGCTGGTGATGTTAAATTAGATTTAGTTAGTCAATTTAATGAAGTTAAAAAAGTTATGCAACATAAGTGGCCTGATGCTAAATTTATTGGATATTTTCAAGCAAATACTAATACTTATGCTAGTGTTGATGTTTTAAAGAAATATTATGAAACTATATTAGAGTTAGATAATGTTATTGGTCTTAATATTGCTACTAGACCTGATGCTATAAGTGATGAAGTTTTAGATTATTTAACTCTATTGAATAAGAAAACATATTTAACTATTGAACTTGGTTTACAATCTATTCATGATAAGACTTTAAAGTATATAAATAGAGGACACGATTTAAAATGTTTTTATGATTGTTTTAGAAAATTAAAAGATAGAAATATAAATGTTGTTGTTCATATTATAAATGGTTTACCTTATGAAACTAAAGAAATGATGATAGAAACTGTTAAATATTTAAATGATATTGGTATAGATGGTATAAAAATTCACATGTTACATATATTAAAAGATACTAAATTGGAAGAATTATATAATAAAGAAAAATTTCACATACTTACTAAAGAAGAATATATTGATATCGTTATTAATCAATTGGAATATTTAAATCCTAATATTGTTATTCATAGAATAACTGGTGATCCTAGTGTAGACGACTTAGTTGAACCTAAGTGGTTGGTAAAGAAATTTTGTGTTTTAAATGATATTGATAAGGAAATGGTAAGAAGAGATACTTATCAAGGAAAAAAGCTATAATTTTTACGTTATAGCTTCTTTTATTTTCTATATTTATTATCAAATTGTTTGTTTTTCATATATAATACTTTTGGTGTAAATTCATTTCTTTCTGTTAAAAGTATGTATCTTTCTTCTAAAGTTTCTTTACTAGGTATTAAAATATTTGAATTTTCTATTATTAGACTTTTTAGTCCTATTGAATTTAAGAATTCTACTTTTTCTCTTATATTTTCTATGTTATATCCAAATAATTGTGGAGTTTTCTTCAATATATTAATTGTTTCTTTTTTATTAAATTCTAGATCCATAATATTAATTATTTTATTATAAATGTTATCTGTACTATAACCAAATATACTTGGTAGAATTAATGTCATATCTTTTATATCTTTAATTTCAAAACCTAATTTTATAAATGTATTTATTTTTTCATCTAGATTATTTGAATTCAAACCCATAATCTGTGGAAATCTCGTTAAAAGTTTAAAAAATTCATCTTTTGTATAACCTTTTTTTATAAAGTATGATTTTTTTGTCTCAAATGAATTTATATTTAAGCATAATATGTTTGGATTACTTTTAATTATTTTTAATACTGTGTTAATATCTAAGTGTTTATTAAAATATTTTATCATTTTTAAAATAGATTCTTTATCCTTCAAAACAATTATAGCACTTCTTTGTATCATATATGATATATCGTCAATTGAATAGCCAATTTCATTTAGAAATTTTATTTTATTATCTAAAGTTTGTACTCTGTATCCTAATATTTCTGGTGAACTCGCAATTATTTTAAGTGAATTTATTTTGGATATGTTATAGTTGTTTAAAAATTTTAATAAATTTTGTATTTTATTTTTTGTAGTACCATATATTTTAGGATATTTTTTTATTAATTTATTTATTTGAGATTTTGTAAATCCTATTTCAATAAGTTCATCTACTTTGTTATCGTATGTTTTATTGTTATAAGAAATTATAGATGGATTGTTAGTAAATGCCCTTTTTATTTGCTCTTTTGTATAACCCATAGTTTCTAAATATAGTAGCTTAGATGATATTACTTCTGTTTTATAACTATATAAATTAGGAAAATAAGAAGTCATTTTTATTATTTTATCTTTTGGTATGTTCATATCTTCTAGGAATTCATTTATTTCTTTAACCTTTTTTATATTTATATTTTTTAAATTTT
This sequence comes from uncultured Bacilli bacterium, assembly GCA_934098455.1. Classification (GTDB taxonomy): domain Bacteria; phylum Bacillota_I; class Bacilli_A; order RF39; family UBA660; genus UMGS1124. The sequence continues at coordinate 24,568 of CAKOOU010000004.1, forward strand.
TGTTATTTAATATTTTATCTATTTCTGTTTTTTTATAGCCATATTCTTTTAAATAATTTTCTACCATAGATTACCTCTAATTTGTATCTGTTAAATCAACGTTTTCTGCATCAAGCATATCTTTGAAATCTGTTTTAAATTTTTCTATATCTTTCTTTAATGCATCTGGATATATATTATTTGCATTTACTATTGCTTTATAGATATGTTTCATTTTTACTTCTTTGCTATTTTCAAATACAGCATAACTAAAAGCACTTGATATTATTGTTAAACAGATATCTGGGTATCTATTTGATATTTCATATATTCTTTTATATTCACTAGTCATGTTTACTATGAATTTAAATATTCTTTCTTTTTGAAAATCAGTGTAGTTTAATTTTACTCCTAAAAGTTTTTCAAATTTTGGATATGTTCCCATAAGTATTTTAACAACTGTTTCTGCATCGGCTTCTTCAATATCTATTTTTATGAATCTTCTTACGAATGCTCTATCTCTTAAAATATATGCTTCATATTCTTCTGTTGTTGTTGCACCTATCATTTTTATTGTTCCTCTATCTAGTGCTGGTTTTAACATATTTGCAAAATCTATATTATTATTTGATGTTGCTTTATTAACTAGTAAATGTACTTCATCAATAAAAAGAATTGTGTTTGTGCTTTTTTTTAATTCTTGAATAAGTAATTCCAACCTATTTTCTGATTGTGTTCCACTTACACTATTTCCTAATAATGAAGTTATATTTATTTTAATTATTTTCCAATTTTTAAGTGCATCTGGTACATCACCTTTTTGAATTCTGTATCCTAATCCTTCTACTAAAGCAGTTTTACCTATTCCAGGTTTACCAACTAATAATGCACCCTTATCTGGAGTTATTAAAGTTAAAATCATTTTATTAATTTCATCTTCTCTTCCAATAGCAGGATTTGTTATATATGTTTTAGCAGTTAAATCTTCTCCATAATTTTTTATTATACTAAAATTATTTTCGTTATTAGTTTCATTACTATTTTCATTTTTATCAACTACTAATTCTTCTAATAACTCATTATTGTTATCATTTATATTTAAAACTTCTATATCTTCATTATTCATAAATAAGTCACTTCCTGTATATGATTATAACATAAAAGGTATATTTTAATAAATAGAAAGTGTGAAAAAAATGATTACAGAAATTATTGGTTTAGTATTTTCAATGATAGTTGGAACTCTTGGGCATTTTTTGTATGAATGGTCTTATTATAATAAATTTATTGGATTTTGGTTTTCTAAGGGAGAAAGTACTTGGGAACATATGAAACTTGGTATTACTCCAATTATTTTGTGGATGATTTTTGAGTTTTTTACATTTAATTTTACTAATTTGTTTTTTGCAAAATTTTTAAGTATTATAACTTTTTCCGTATGCTTAATTATTTTGTATTATGGATATAAGTTAATTATTAAAAAAAATATCTTATTTTTAGATATTTTAATATTTTATATAAGTTTATGGTTGTCAAGTATTGTTAGTGTAGATATTATGGTTAAGAATCTTGGTTTCTTTTTAAACTTAATTGGATTTGTAGGAATTTTATTTGTTATTTATTTATATTTTAAATTTGATAAAAATACTCCTAATTGGTTTATATTTAAAGATTAGTTTATTAATCTTTTTTTAGTCCCACCTAATACTTCATAACAATCGTGTGTTATAAAAAATGCTCTTGGATCTATATCTAATATTAAATTTTTAAATCTATAATATTCTCTACTTGTTACCACACACATAATTGTTTTTCTTTTCTTTTTGTCTGTTCCACCATTAGAATTTAATAAACTATATCCTATATTAAACTCACTTTTTAAAAACTCTTCTATATATTCTGTATTTTTAGTTTTTATTATACATAATTTTGAATCACTATTACCTAATATTATGAAGTCTATTATTGAATTACTTATTATAAGTGTAAATATTGCATATATAGTTTTAGGAATACCAAATACAAATGATGCAGTAAATATTATGATTATATTTATATAATTTCCTGCTTGTCCTACAGATGTTTTTGCGTATTTACATATTATTTGATTGATTATGTCTCCTCCACCAGTTGAATATCCTACTTTATATATTATTCCTATCGGGATACTATATGTTATGCAAGCAACTAAGCATGTAAATAGATAACTACTAAATTGTATATTTATTTTATCTGTAATTGGTTCTAGTATAGATACAGTTAATGGAAATACTATTGCACATACTAAATTTTTCTTAGTTTCTTTTATTCCTAGTAAAAAATAACTTAATATAATTAAAATTGCTGTTACAATCAATAAAAATGTTCCAGTATTCATTCCAGTTAATTTTTTTACTACTATTGCTAAACCGCTCATTCCTGTCATTACTATAGTATTTTTAACAAATAAAACATTATAAGAAAAAGCTACTAGTATGATACATATAATATATACTATTATTCTAAATAATTTATTTTTTTTGTTTACTGTTTCTAATATATTTCTTTTGTTAAATAGGTTTAATATATTCATTTTACATTCACCCTATTATAAGTTTATAGTATAAGATTTATTTTTGCAAGAAAAAAAGAATAATTTATAAATATTTATTTATTATTCTTTCTATCTCTGTTTTATAATTTCTTTTTATTATATAATCTTTAAATTTATAATCTTTTATATAATGTTCTTTTATAAATTCTTTATTTATTCCTATCATTATTATTACTTTTGTTTTAAAGTTTTCTTCTTTATTTAATTCTTCCATTATTGTTACTGCATTATATGGATTCATTTCATCATCTATTATTATTAAATCATATTTTATATTATTTCTTATTTTATTTAGTATGTCTTTTCCATACATACTTTTATCTACATTTATATTATATTTTTTTATTTCTTTTGCATATTTATTTAGTTCTTCATAATTATCATCTATTAATAATACATTCTTTTCTGTTCCTATATATTTTATATAATTATTTAATTCTTTATTATGTTTTATTTCTTCTGTTTCATATATTCTTTGATCTAGTACTATACTTACTTTTGTTCCTAGTTTATTACTGTCTATAAATATACTTCCTCCTAATATATTTATTAGTTTTTTTACACTATTTAACTCTAACTCTATTTCATTACTTTCTGTATATGTTTCTTCATCATTTAATACTTTATTTATTTTATCTATGTCTATTCCACATCCTGTATCATTTATATTTATTATTAGTCTACATACATCATATTGTATAAAATGATTTATATTAAATTCTATATTTCCTTGTTTTGTATATTTTATTGAGTTAGATAATATGCTATATAATATTTGTTTTAATTTTATATTATCTCCATATAGTAATGGTATATCTTTATCTATTTTAGTATTTAATTTAACTTCTTTATTTATTTTATTTTTTATCATTAGTATTAATTCTTTGTATAAATTGTTGATGTCGTAAGTATCATTAAATACTTTTATTTTGTTGTAATCTATATCATTTATGTTTAGTACATTATTTATAATAAATCTTACTCTATTAGCATCATCATTTATTAATTTACTATTATTTTTTAATTCTATTACTTTTTTCATATTTAACATATCTTTAGAAGTATTACAAATATTTTCTACAGGTAGTTTAACATCTTGAGTTAGTTTAAATAATAGGTTTGATTTTTCTTCGTTACTGTGTTGTAATAGATTTTTGTTTACTGCTAATTCTTCTAATAGTTTCATGTCTGGGTTTTCTATTGTGAAGTACATTACAAAAAGTACAAATGATTCAATTGTAGTTATTAAAGTTAATGATGGTATTATTTTTTGAATTATAGCTACCATCGTTAATCCTACAATTAATATAATCAATGGTAAATAATTAATAAAATTAAATGATTTTCTATATTTTAATAAAGTTAGAATTGCTAAAACAATTATAATAAACGATATAAAGTATACGAAATTTACTGATAATCCGTATGAAAAATAATTTATAGTATTAATATTTATAGACGTTTTGAAAATTATTGCAAAACAAGTTAAAAGAAAGATAATTAATATTGTTTTGATTTTTTTACTATATAATTTGTATTTTTTATCACCTATTGCAATACTTAAAATATATAAATAAAATATGAAACAAAATGAAATTAGATAACATAAGTACATTTTGTTAAACAATAAATTATAATTGTCATTTGCACCATATAGCATTCCTCTATAAATACAGGATAATTCTAGTATAAGACCAACTATATTCAATTTTAGCATATTTTTAAAAATATTAAATTTTACAATATCTATGTGACTTTTTACTAAAACTATAATATTCAAAAATAATATATACAATAAACTCAATATTATAAAATATGCACTATTATTCATCTAACCAACACCTTACTGTAACATTATATCATTATTTTTTATCAAGATAAAGTTATCAATTTTATTTTTTTATTCTCTATTTATAAATTTTTATTGCATTTACACACTTGTCTGTTATTCCTTCATCTATTAATGATTTAAAACTTCTTTTTAAAGTAGGAGTAATTGGGAAAGATTCTTCATTATTTCTTATTCTAAAATATAAATTATTTAAAATATCAATACCAAATTTTTTTACACATCTTTTACATATACTACTTAATATTTCTTTTTCATTGAAATTATTATACATTTGAAATTCTATATGAGCTACATATACTTTATTGTTTTCGTATGGAACATTTACAACTTCGCATGACATGATTCTTTTTGTATCTTTTAATATTTCGTCTGCTATTAAATAATTTGGTATTTCATTATCATCGTTATTGATACGTCCTTTAACACTTATATTTCCAAACTTATCAATAAAACCATAAGTATTTAAGTTAGCCCACTCTTTTCCGTAGGCATCTTTTATGTAAAAACTTTTGTTAGCTTCTTCGTTATTTACGTAACCATGCATAGTACAAGGTGAATTTGCAACTAAGTTTCCCGGTTCTAAATAATTTGCATAAGTTCCATCTTTTCTTAAACATTGTATTTTTACCATACCATATGTACTCATTCCGACTGGTCCATTATAACCTAATCTACTAAAACTTTTACTTTGTATAGAACGATACATTTTAACAAAAATTCCTCCATGTTCTGAATCGCCACCAGCTATACTCATACAAACTACAGACATTGGTGTGTGAGTTAGACTTACACCTGATTTTAATTTTCTAAACCATTTATTTAGAATTCTTTCTTCTGTTCCATCTAACGGTTCTCCAATACACATTGGTGCTATTAAATATGGAAATTTTATCTTTTTATATTTTTCTTCTTTCATTTGTTTTTTCATAACATATAACCATACTGACCTTGATGTTAAAACTATTGCAGGCTTATTCATTAATATTGACTCTAAAACAAAATCTTTATCATTTATTGGTTCTAGAGCTACATTTGCACTTTGCATAAAAACATCTGAAATTGCACTCATAAAATCTGTATCACTCATTGTTCTTACTAGTGCTAACATAGTTAAATTTTTCATAGAAGGAATTTTTGATATTTCTGAATCATGGTATCTTCCCATAGTAATATAACTTCTTACTTTATGAACTAAGCCTTTAGGTTTATTCGAACTAGTTGAACCACTTGTATAAGTTATAGTAAAATCATCATCTAATCCTGTTTTTTCAAATACAGTATCTTCGTATTTTTTTCCATTTTTTAAGAACTCATCAATGCTTATAACTTTTTCTATCCTTTGTATTGCATTATTAATTTTATTTTCATCAACTTTGTAATATTGGTCTGTTATATCTTTAAAATGATTTTTGCCGATTGAAAACTCTAGAGGAATTAAAATGACAAGTTTATTTTTTATTTCACAAAGTGTATAACTAAATTCTTCAATATTTTTTTCACTTACAAATATTAAATTTGAACTTGCATTATTAATAATTTGTTTTAAATATTCCTTATCCATATCTGATGATAAAAGATTTACTTTTGCGCCAACTATGCTAGTGGCTCCCATAATGAACGGAAACTCTGGCGTATTTTCTAAACAGCATATAAATTCATCGCCTTTTTTTATTCCATAAGATTTTAATGACTTTGCATATTTATATGAGTTCAAGAAAAAATCTTCATATGTAAATGTATTTCCTCTATATTTAATTGCTACACTATCTAAACGCTCTTTATTTCTTTCCCATATTTCTTTTATCCAAGGATAGTTATGATTTGAATCGATTTCATTTAATATTTTTCTATTCTTCTTATCATAAGTAAATGTGTTATAAAAATAATGATTTTTATCACTTTTAATATTTTCTATTACTTTTATAAAATCTTTTAAACTAAAATCCATACATATTTCCCCTTATTTCCTACATATATTATACCAAAGAAAAATTATTTCTTAAATAATGTCTGAAAGTGGTGTTTTTATGTTTAAAATATATTAGAACATAAAAAAACTCAAATTTGAGTTTGAGTTTTAATTATTCAATGATTTCTGAAACAGTACCTGCTCCAACAGTACGTCCACCTTCACGGATAGAGAATTTTGTACCGTTTTCTAGAGCAACTGTACTAATTAAATCTACAGTCATATCTACATTGTCTCCTGGCATAACCATTTCAACACCTGCAGGTAATTCTACAACTCCAGTAACGTCAGTAGTTCTGAAATAGAATTGAGGTCTGTAGTTTGAGAAGAATGGAGTATGACGTCCGCCTTCTTCTTTGCTTAGTACGTATACAGTAGCTTTGAATTTGTGATGAGGTGTAACGCTTCCTGGTTTACATAAAACTTGTCCACGTTCAACTTGATCACGAGAAATACCACGTAATAATACACCAGCATTATCTCCAGCTTCAGCGTAATCTAATGATTTTCTGAACATTTCAATTCCTGTTACAACAGTCTTTTGAGTATCTCTTAAACCAACGATTTCAACTTCGTCATTTAATTTTAATTGTCCACGTTCAACACGTCCTGTAACAACAGTACCACGTCCTGAAATTGTGAATACGTCTTCAATACTCATTAAGAATGGTTTATCAGTATCTCTAACTGGATCTGGGATATAAGTATCAACAGCATCCATTAAATCTCTGATTGATTGTTCTGCAGCAGCATCTCCTTCAAGAGCTTTTAATGCAGATCCTTTAATTATAGGACATTCTGAATCAAATCCATATTCTCCTAATAATTCTCTGATTTCCATTTCTACTAATTCTAATAGTTCTGGGTCATCAACTTGGTCACATTTGTTCATGTAAACAACGATTTTTGGAACTCCAACTTGACGAGCAAGTAAGATATGTTCTCTAGTTTGAGGCATAGGACCATCTGCAGCTGAAACAACTAAGATAGCTCCATCCATTTGTGCAGCACCTGTGATCATGTTTTTAACATAGTCAGCATGTCCTGGACAATCTACGTGAGCATAATGACGTTTTGCAGTTTCATACTCAACGTGAGCAGTATTAATTGTAATACCTCTTTCTCTTTCTTCTGGAGCGCTATCGATAGCACTATAATCCATGAAGTTTTTACTAAATAATTTTGAAATAGCAGCAGTTAAAGTTGTTTTACCATGGTCAACGTGTCCAATAGTACCAATATTAACATGTGGCTTACTTCTATCATATTTTTCTCTTGCCATAATTTTTTTCCTTCCTTTTTAATAAATTATTACATAATATATTTTATCTAATTCTTGAATATAATTCAAGTATTATTTGAGTTTATATACACTTTTTTGTGTATTTTAGATTAGTTTGCACTATTCTTTTTAATTATTTCTTCAGAAATTGATTTTGGAACTTCTTCATAATGATCTAATGTCATAACAAAGTTTCCTCTACCTTGTGTATTACTACGTAATGTTGTAGCATAACCAAACATTTCTGATAATGGAACCATTGCAGTAATTTGTAATGCGTTTCCACGAGATTCTTGTCCCATTGGACGTCCTCTACGGCTTGTTAAGTCTCCCATTACATTACCCATATATTCATCAGGTGTTGTAACGTCAACTTTCATTATTGGTTCTAATAAAACTGCTTTACATTTTGTCTTAGCTTCTTTTAAAGCCATGCTTGCAGCAATTTTAAATGCCATTTCTGATGAGTCTACATCATGGTATGATCCATCAAATAATGTAGCTTTAACATCTACCATTGGATATCCAGCTAAGATACCTCCAGCCATAGCTTCTTGTAAACCTTTATCAGTTACTGGAATATATTCACGAGGAACTACACCACCAACGATTTGATCAACAAATTCATATCCTTTTTCAGGATTTGGTTCAAATTTAATCCATACATGTCCATATTGTCCACGACCACCAGATTGTTTAATGTATTTTCCTTCGCATTCAGCAGCTTGAGTAATTGTTTCACGATAAGCAACTTGTGGTTTACCAATGTTAGCTTCTACGTTAAATTCTCTTTTCATTCTATCAACGATAACGTCTAAGTGTAATTCACCCATACCACTTATAACAGTTTGTCCTGTTTCGTGGTCAGTTCTTGCTCTAAATGTTGGATCTTCTTCAGCTAATTTTTGTAGAGCTAGTGCCATTTTATCTTGGTCACCTTTACTCTTTGGTTCAATAGCTAAATCAATAACTGGTTCTGGGAATTCCATACCGTTCATAACAACTGGATTTTTTTCATCACATAATGTATCAGCAGTTGTTGTATTTTTTAAACCTACTGCAGCAGCAATTTCACCACAGTAAACTTCTGTAATTTCTTTTCTTTGATTTGCATGCATTTGTAAGATACGTCCGATTCTTTCTTTTGTATTTTTTGTACTATTTAATACATAAGAACCGCTTGTTAACTTACCTGCATAAACTCTAAAGAATGCTAATCTTCCTACAAATGGATCCGTCATGATTTTGAATGCCATTGCTGTGAATGGTTCAGAATCACTTGGATGACGTTTTACTAAATTTCCATTTTTATCTGTACAGTCAATTCCTTCTACGTCAGTTGGAGCTGGCATGTAATCTATTACAGCATCTAGTGCTAATTTAACACCCATATTTGATAATGCACTTCCGCACATTACTGGGAAGAATTCAGCAGCTAGAACTCCTTTTCTGATAGCTTTCTTTATCATTTCAACAGAAACTTCATTACCTTCTAAGTAAGTTTCCATTAATTCATCATCAAATTCAGCAGCTTTTTCAACTAATTCAATATGTTTTGTTTCTGCTAAATCTTTTAAATCAGCTGGAATTTCGATTTCAGTATATTCTTCATGTTCACCACCATCAAAATGGTAAGCTTTCATAGTTACTAAATCAATAACTCCGTTGAATTCATTTTCTGCTCCTATTGGCCATTCAATTGGTGCATAATTAACACCTAATCTTTTACCAACAGTATCTAGAGTAAATTCAAAATCTGCTCCAAGTTTATCCATTTTATTTGCAAATATCATTCTTGGAACTTTATATTCGCTTGCTTGTCTCCAAACAGTTTCACTTTGTGGTTCAACACCTGCGTTTGAGTCTAATAAACAGATTGCTCCATCTAGTACTCTTAAGCTTCTTTGAACTTCTACTGTGAAGTCTACGTGTCCTGGAGTATCTATGATATTAAGTCTATAACCTTTCCAATGTGCAGTTGTTGCAGCACTTGTAATTGTTATACCTCTTTCTTTTTCTTGTTCCATCCAGTCCATTTGAGATTCTCCATCATGAGTTTCTCCTATTTTATGAGTTATACCTGTATGGAATAAAACACGTTCTGTAAATGTAGTTTTTCCGGCATCTATGTGAGCCATGATACCGATATTTCTTAATTTGTCAATTGAAACGTCTCTTGCCATATTTCTCTCCTACCATCTAAAGTGAGCAAATGCTTTATTTGCTTCAGCCATTTTGTGAGTATCTTCACGTTTTTTAACAGCAGCTCCAGTTCCGTTTGCTGCGTCCATGATTTCGTTAGCTAATTTGTTAGCCATTCCTCTACCATGTCCATTTTTAGAATATTGAATTAACCAACGTAATCCTAATGTTTGTCTTCTATCCGGTCTAACTTCGATTGGAACTTGGTAGTTAGATCCACCTACACGACGAGATTTTACTTCAAGTAATGGCATAATGTTTTCCATAGCAGCATTAAATACTTCTAATGGATCTTTGCCAGTTTTTTCTTTAATTTGATCAAATGCTTCATAAACTATTTTTTCAGCAGTACCTTTTTTACCATCAAGCATAACTGCATTGATTAATTTAGTTACTACTTTAGAGTTATATAATGCATCTGGTAATACATCACGCTTTTCAGCACGTCTTTTACGCATAATTTTCCTCCTTATTTATTTTTACTTTTTAGGTTTTTTAGTACCATATTTACTTCTACCTTGTTTTCTATCATTTACTCCTTGAGTATCTAATGCACCACGGATTACATGATAACGAACACCGATTAAGTCTTTAACACGTCCTCCACGGATTAAAACAACACTATGTTCTTGTAAGTTATGTCCTTCTCCTGGAATATATGTATCAACTTCTTTTCCGTTAGATAATCTAACACGAGCATACTTTCTTAAAGCTGAGTTTGGTTTCTTTGGAGTCTTAGTACCAACACGAGTACAAACACCTCTCATTTGTGGATGATTAGTATCAGTTACTTTTCTATCCTTACTGTTGAAACCAATATTTAATACTGGGCTCTTTTTTCTGCTAGTTTTTTTAGTTCTTTTTTTTCTAACTAATTGTTGTATTGTAGGCATATATTTCTTTCCTTTCTACGTACACACGTCCAGGTGTGTCAAATTACTTTTTAAAGATAAGTTCTACATATAAATAGAACTTAAGATTAAATGCGTTATTAATATATCATTTTATGTTTTTTGTGTCAATACGATAATTTAAAATATTCTAATTTTTTTGAAATTTCTTTATATTTTTCTTCATTACTTTTATAAAATTCTTCTATTAAGTTTTTATTGTTTATTATTTTTTCTTTTGCTACTTTATAATATTCTATTAAATCTTCTTTTTTTATAGTACTTTTTTCTTTATATTCTTTATTCGGTAGAGTCTTTTTTAAAAAATTCATATTAACAACATATTCACCAGTTGGGCAATATATTTCTTTATTTTTAATTATTTCTATTTCACATAAATTTGTTGGATCTAATATAAAATCACTTACATTTGTTTCTACATATACTGATGCATGATTAAATTTATCGATTACTCTACTACTTGTTTTTAAACATTCACCAATATTTGGTGTAAAATCCATTAAATTGCCTGTCTCTATTTTTTGAACGTTTAAACCAATAAAATTAGAATTTTTGTCTAATGTTTTTAATATTTTATTTAATTGTGTAGCATTATGTCTACAAACACCTTTTCCACTATAAATTTTAAATTCGTTGAAAGTCACTTCATCTATTTCTAAATTTTCATCTATATCACTATATTCATAATATTTATCTTTTGAAAAATAACCTTTCATTAATAAATAACAGTAAATATAAAATAATTCATGTATGTTTTTAGGATTTATTTCTTTTATTACTTCTTTTAGATTTTTTAAAATATCTTTTTCTATAATACTCATATCATATTTTAAATCATTATATACACCATATATTGACATAAAAAACACCTCTATTACGAGGTATTATTTTATCATATATTTCTTATTTTGAATACTTTTCATAGTTATTAGTTGTATAATTTTTACATTTTATGTATGCTTTATAGTCATGTGATACTGTTTTTCCTATTACAATTCCGTATCCATTACATTCATCATCTTTTATTATATTATTTATATTTATACCAAAAGATTCTAATTCAGCAATTGTTATTTTAACTTTTTGTTTATTTTTAGGAAGTTTTGTTAAATTGGTGTCTTGACCATAATAAGTTTTCATAGCTTCCACTATATCATTTTCTAATGCTTTATATGGAGCTTGTCTTTTTGATGCATTTATACCTATTATACTAAGCAGTGTTAATAATAAAATTATAAGAGCAATCCATAATATTGTTATTTTTTTCATATTATTTACCATAGCTATTTATGAATATTGTTATGTAATGATTTGCAATTATTAATAATGTAGACAACATACTAAGGCACATTATAAATATTCTATATCCCCAACCATTATTATTTAATTTCATAATAAAACTTCCCTTCATATAATATTATATTATCACTTTCTGATTATTTGTCAATTTGTGCTAAATTATTTTTAATTTTTCTTTGCACTTTTTTACACATTAAAAGAGACAACACATGTTATCTCTTTAAATTCAGTATGAATTAAACTAATTCGATTGTAGCGCCAGCTTCTTCTAATTTAGCTTTTAATTCATTAGCTTCGTCAGCAGAAACGTTTTCTTTAATATTTCCACCTTTATCAGCTAAACCTTTAGCTTCAACTAATCCTAATCCAGTTATTTCTCTTATAACTTTGATTACTTGGATTTTAGCAGCTCCAGCATCTTTTAAAACTACAGTTTTTTTAGCGTCAGCAGCAGCTTCAGCACCTGCAGCAGGAGCAGCAGCAACAGCTACAGCACTTGGATCTACTCCAAATTCTTCTTTCATTGCGTCAACTAATTCTTTAACTTCAAGAATAGTCATTTCTTTTAATCCATTAATGAATTCTTCTTTTGTAAATTTTGCCATTTAAATCATTTCCTTTCTTAAATTAATTTTCTTCACCTAATTTTTCGGCATATAAATTAAGTCCAATAGATAGATTTTTTACGTGTTCTATCATACCACCTGCAAGCATAGTAAGTAATCCTTCCATTGATGGAATTGATGCATATTCATTTATTGTATCTAAACCTACTATTTCACCTTCGATAATTCCAGCTTTAACAGTTATTGTATCGTGAGATTTAGCAAATTCGCTGATAATCTTAATTGGTTCTAATAATGTTTCACCAAATATGAATGCATTAGCACCTTCTAAAGCGTTTTCAAATTTTAAATTTTTAGAATCTAATGCACGAGTTGCTAAAGTATTTTTGTATATTTTTAATTCACCATTAGCTTCTCTTAATTTTCCTCTAAGTTCGCTCATATCAGAAACGTTAGTTCCTTGATATTCAACAACTAAAACGCTTTTAGAGTTATCAAGTTTGCTAGTTATTTCATCAACAACATTTTGTTTGCCTTCAATAATTTTTGCACTTGCCATTTATATCCTCCTTTGTTATTTATAAAAAAACTTTCCGTAAGGAAAGTATAAAGATTATTTATAACTTCCCTCGGTAGGATTATTAAGACGAATCCCCTACTGTCTTCGGTAAAAAGTTTTTTTAACGAAATTATTATAATATATTATTTTCTACTTGTCAAAAGAATTTTTATCAACTTTGATACCAGGTCCCATAGTAGTACTTACTGATATATTTTGTATGTATGTTCCTTTAACAGCAGATGGTTTAGCTTTAACTATTGTATTGTATAAATAATTAAAGTTTTCTTTTAACTTGTCAGCATCAAATGATACTTTACCAATGATTGTATGAACGTTTCCATAAGAATCAGCTCTATATTCAATCATACCCTTTTTAACATCTTCTACAGCCTTATCTGGTGTAGTTGTAACTGTTCCAGTTTTAGGGTTTGGCATTAATCCTTTAGGTCCTAAAATTTTACCAATTTTACCTAACATAGGCATCATTTCTGGTGTTGCTATGATAGTATCGAAATCAAACCAATTTTCTTTTTGAATCTTTTCTATCATATCAACGTCACCAACATAATCAGCACCTGCATTTTTAGCAACTTCAGCTTGAGCACCTTTTGCTAAAACTAAAATCTTTTTAGTTTTTCCAGTACCGTTTGGTAATACTAAAGAACCACGTAATTGTTGATCTGCTTTTTTAGTATCTAGATTTAATTTGAATGCTACTTCTACAGTACTATCAAATTTAGTTGTAGATGTATTTTTTACTAAATCTATTGCTTCTTCTACAGTATAAAGTTTATTCTTTTCTACTTTATTTGAAGCTTCCACATATTTTTTTCCAAATTTTTTCATTCTATTTCCCTCCAATCGTGGTATATTGTTGCGGATATTTTTATTTTTTACTTATTGTTTATTAGTTTTCAGAATCAGCATTGCTATCCATTCCTTCAACAGCAACACCCATGTTTCTAGCTGTACCTTCAATTATTTTCATAGCTCCTTCAACATCATAAGCATTTAAGTCAGGTAATTTTGTTTCAGCAATACTTTTAAGTTGTTCTTTAGTAATTGTTGCAACTATTTCATTTTTACCTTTTTTGCTTCCTGATTTGATTTTAGCAGCTTTTTTAATTAAGAATGCAGCTGGTGCAGTTTTTAATACAAAATCAAAACTTCTGTCATCATATACAGATATTTCAACAGGAACTATATCTCCCATTTTATCTTTAGATGCATCATTGAATTTTGTACAAAAATCTTGTAAGTTAATTCCAGCAGGTCCTAAAACTGTTCCAACAGGTGGAGCAGGTGTAGCTTTTCCAGCAGGAATTTGTAATTTAATTTTCTTAACGACTTCTTTTGCCACGAAAAACACATCCTTTCATATTTTTTTCGCTGTTGTGGTATGGGCAAATCCGCTATTCCCTTCCACAAAGCAATTTATATAAATACATATAAATGCATAATAGATAATATCACAATTTCTTTTTCTTTGTCAATTGTTTTTCTTTATTTTCTTGATTTTTTATATATATATTTCGTAATTTACATGTTTGTTTTGCTTTTATATATTCATTAATTTCTTTTTTAAATAGTTTCTGCCTTTCTAAATTATCGATTATATTATTCCTTAATATATTATTTGTTACATATTCTAAAACGTACTCTCTTATCTTTTCATCAATCTTTTTATTTTTTATTGTTTTTTCTAACTTTATAAAATCAATATTTGGATTTTTGTTATTTACCAAACACTCATATAATTCTTCTATTGTTTTTATTTGATGTTCATTAATTCTATTAAGCAATAATTGAAAAGATTCATTTTTAATTATTATCCCTGTTTCTGGTTCAAAAATTATAACTATATCTTTTTTAGAATCATTTTTTTTATGTATATTATAGCCTATTTTCAAAATTAATGCATGTTTAAAATCCACTATTTCTTCACTTTCATGTATTGGTATGTTTATATAATTTTTTGATTTGTAGTTACACTCAATTATTTGTCTTTCACTAGAATTTAATCTTAATAAAAATTGTTCAATCGTCATTTTATCTTTTAAATCAACATAATTCTTATCAAAATCATCATCTAATAAATAATTTAGAGGATATTTAAATTCGTACCAAATTACAAATTTATTTACTATATTGTCTATTTCTTTCATAGTTAGTTCTAACTGGTAACCATTTTTTATTTCTTTTTTTATAAATTTTAGAAATTCCTTATCATTTGATAATTTTGTGTTATCTTTCACACCAAAACCTCCTATATTTATTTAATTAGTTTTTTCTTATTTCTTTTTCTTTGTCAATTGTTTTTCTCTATTTTTTATATATATTTTGTTATTTATACTTTTATTTTGTTCTTTTATATATTCATTAATCTCTTTTTTAAATAAAAATGCTCTATCTATATTATCTTGCATGATGTTTATTTCTATATATTTGATAGCATATTCTCTAATTTTTTTATCTATTTGTTTATCTTTTATTATTCTTTCTAATTCTTTAAAATCAATATTTTTATCGTTTTTATTTACAAGATATCTATATAATTCTGCTATTGTTTCTATATTGTATGTTTCTTTTGTATATAATCTAGAAAATGCATCATCATATATTAATCCTGTTTCAGGATCGAAATTTATTAAAGTAAATGAACCAAAGTTATATATTTTGAAAAATAATTCTGGTTTAGTGTCTACTATCTTATTGTTCTTATATATCGGTCTAGTCCCCCCACCAGTAGAAGTATATTCACATTTTAATATTTGTCTTTCTTCATAATCCAATCTTAATAATAATTCTTTTATAGTCATTTTATTTTTAAAACTGTTGTTATTCTCAACAAATTCTTCATCTATAAAATAACGGATAGGATATTTAAATTCATACCAAGATGCTATTTTGTTTATAAGTTTATCCATTTCTTCTATTGTAATTATTGGAATATATCCCTCTCTTATTTCTTTTTTTATAAATTTTAGAAATTCTTTATCATTTGATAATTTTGTTTTATCTTTCATATCAAAACCTCCTATATTTATTTAATCTATTTTTTTCTTATGCAATTTTATTTTAATTGTATTCTGTCAATTTTGTTGTTTTATTTAATATTTTTTTATTATTTGTATTACAAAATATTTCAATTTCATTATTAAATAATTTTAATTTTTCTTCGTTTCCTATTATATATGAGTTACGATTTTTTAAATATTTATCAATCTCAATTTCGAATTGACATGATCTAAAAGTGTTATCTTGCGATATAGCTTTACTTATTTTTTTTATAATATATTTCCTAATTTCCTCATCTACTTTTTTCTTTTTAATAATTCTTTTTAATTCTTCAAAATTTAATTTATTATCTTTTTTATTAGTAAGAAAATTATATAAATCATCTATTGATGTTATTTTGATTCTATTAGTTTTATTTATTTCTTTAGTATTATCCTGGGAGGTTATGTAATCGTATATTAATCCTGTAATTGGATCAAAATATATTAAAATAGTATGGTTAAAAGAATTTTTAATTGAAAAAAATAATATTTGTTTGTTTTCTATTGCTTCTGAACCATTATATATTTTTTTATAAATCCAGTCATTAGAAGAATATTCACATTTTAATATTTTATTTTCTATATATGTTAATCTTAGTAATAACTGTTCTATTGTCATTTTATCTGTAAAATCAACATAATTATCTAATTCGCCACGAATGTAATCGTCAGGATATTTAAATTTATACCATGATGCTATTTCATATATTAATTTTTGCATTTCTTTTAAATTTATTTCTAGTTTATAACCAGATTTTATTTCTTTTTTTATAAATTTTAGAAATTCTTTATCATCAGATAATCCAGACTTTATTTCTTTTTTCAGATGTATTAGAAATTCTTTATCATTTGATAATTTTGTATAGTTTTTCATAAAAAAACCTCCATATTATTATACATTAAATCTGAAATAACAAATATCTCCGTCTTGCATTATGTATTCTTTTCCTTCAAGACGCATACGACCTGCTTCTTTCACTTTTAATTCTGAACCATATTTTTCTAAATCTTCGAAGCTCATTGTTTCACATCTTATAAATCCTCTTTCAAAATCACTATGTATTATTCCTGCACATGCTGGTGCTTTCATACCTTTTTTAAATGTCCATGCACGACATTCTTTTTCTCCTGCTGTGAAGAATGTTGCTAAGCCTAATAAATTGTATGTTTCGAATATTAATTTATCCAATCCACTATTTTGTAAACCTAGACTATCCATAAATTCCTTTTTGTCATCTACTTCTAATTCTGATAATTCGCTTTCTAATTTTGCACTTAAAACAACGACTCCAGAGCCTTCATTTGATGCATATTCTCTTACTTTTTCTACATATTCATTCGTTCCAACGATAGCATCATCTTCACTAACATTTGCTACATATATAATAGGTTTAAGAGTTATAAAGCTAAAGTTTTTTAAAACTAATAATTCATCTTCTGTAAATTCTATGCTTCTAAGAGCTATCCCTTTTTCTAAAGCTTCTTTAGATTTTTTTAATGCACTTATTTCTAATAATTCTTTTTTATCTTTAGACATTTCTATTCTTTTACCAAGTTTAGATATTCTATTTTGTACTATTTCTAAATCTGACATTATTAATTCTACATTAATTATTTCTATATCACGTATTGGATCAACGTCTCCTTCTACGTGTGTTATATTTTTATCTTTAAAACATCTTACTACTTCTACTATAGCGTCTGTTTCTCTTATGTGACTTAAAAATTTATTCCCTAGTCCTTCTCCGTGTGATGCTCCACTTACTAATCCAGCTATATCTGTAAATTCATATGTAGTTGGTACTACGCTGTCTGGATCATATAAATTTTCTAAATATTCTAATCTATAGTCTGGTACTGTTACTACTCCTACGTTTGGATCTATTGTTGCAAATGGATAGTTTGCTGCTAATATATTTTTTTTAGTAATTGCATTAAATAATGTACTTTTACCTACATTTGGTAATCCTACTATTCCTGCTTTTAATGACATATTAATTCCTCGTTTCTATATCGTATTATAACATATTTTGTAAAAAGAAAAATAGATTAAATTAATAACCTACTCACTTTTTTCTAATTTAACAGTTGTTGTTTCTGTTTTACCATTTCTTACATAACTAATTTTTACTGTATCTCCTGGATTGTATTTATATAAATAATATTTTAATCTTGATACACTTGTTACATCATAATCTTCTATTTTTGTTATAATGTCTCCAGTTTTAAGTCCAGCACTATCTGCAGGTGATTTGGCTTGTGCTTCTATAACAACTGCACCTTCAACATTTTCTGGAACGCTAATTCTATATCTTGATAAATTGTATGTATCACTTGAATTTAACATTGATACTCCTAGGAATGGTCTTTCAATTTTACCACCATTTCTAAGTTGTGTAGCGTAATTTACTGCATCTTCTATTGGAATTGCGAATCCTATTCCTTCTACACCTGTTGAAACTAATTTCATGTTTGTTATACCAATCACTTCGCCATTTGCATTTGCAAGTGGTCCACCAGAGTTTCCACTATTTATTGAAGCGTCTGTTTGCATTACAGACATTACCCAATCTGATGTTGCATTTGAATTTGTTGTGCTAACATCTACTAATCTATCTTTTCCTGATAAAATTCCACGTGTTACAGTCCAAGAGTATTCATCATTTAATGGTGCTCCTATTGCAAATACTGTATCTCCTACTCTCATGTCTGTTGTTTTTCCAATAGATGCTACTTTTAATACTTTACTTTTATCTATTTTTAATACTGCGATGTCTGAATATGAATCATTACCAACTAATTCAACATTTTCTATATTATTATTTGTAAATTTAACTTTAACAGATGAAGCTCCATCTACTACATGTGAATTTGTTAATATGTAAGCATATTTATCATCTTCTTCATAAACAAATCCTGTACCACTACTAGCAAGTACACCATTTTTATATGAACCTACAACTACTACAGCGTCATATAGTTTTTCTACTGAATCTGCTATACCTGTATCTGTTATAGTCACTTCTTTTTCACTTTTATTAACGATTGTTTGAACTGATTTAGGTGCATAATTTACTAGTGCATACATGCCTCCAGCTCCTACTATAAATGCTATTATTATTAATATAATACTTAATGTTTTATTCTTTTTCATAATCATAACTCCTTATCTAAATAACTAATTTCTCTAAAATTCGTTGGAAATCCTATTGCATCTAATAATCTATCTATTTTTATAGTTTTTAGTTTTCCTTCTAATATGTCTAATTCATAATTTATTTCATTAATTAATAATTTAAATTCATTTTTTGATAACATTCTTTTTAATATTATCATTAATGCAAATAAATCATCTTTACCATATATATATTCGCCATCTTGTTTTGGAATTTCTAATTCTCTATGCAAGTAATTATCTGGTATAGGTTTTTGTGTTCTATAATCATAAAGAATATCTTCATGAGCACATAGATTTCTGTAGTTTGATAGTATTGGTAAGTATATACATAATGTATTAGGATCGATGTTATAAATATTTGATATTTCTATTTGGTCCTCTTTTTTCATTATGGTATATAATTCACATACTATACCAAAGGATAATACTTTAACAACAATCCATAGTGGTACATAACCATAATTCATTTGATAATGTTTAGTTGCTGAGTGTTGACTTCCATTAATTCTTATTTGTCTTTTCATTTTTTTTATTAAGTCATTTACTTGTCTAAACTTTTCTGGATTGTTTGTAAAGTTTGATGGTTTTAAATAATCTTTTTCTTTAAAACCATATTTTTTTGATAGTTGGTATGAGAATATACTTTTTATGTTATTTTCTATTATTAGTAGATTTTTAAATATTATATTACGTATTTGTCTATCGAAGTTAAATAATGCATATAGTTCTCTGAAATTAGCTCCAGGAAGATATTTTTTTTCTGTTCTTGAACGTAATAATAAATATCTATATCCACTTAAGAAGAAGTAGTTTTCTCTAAGAAGTATTTCTTTAGCTGAATCTACATCATCTATAACTAAACCTTTACTTTTTAATATTTCTATTTGTTCGTCTAAGGTTTTGAATATTTTATTAGTTGAGTTATTTTTTTCATTATTATGTTTACTCATACTACCACCTATTATAAATTCTATCACAACTAACACTAAAATCATATATAAAATTTATGAATTTATTATGAATTTTACGTTAATTTTGTTTGAAATAGTTTTTTATGTAATTAGATAAGTCTTTTGTATATTTTGTTTTATATTTTTCATTTGTTAAATTTTTTCTATCTGTTGTATTAGATAAAAAGCCGTATTCTATTAAAAGTATTTCTGTATTTATTTTAGAAAAAAATTATATCTATAATTCAATTTTTATTTGTGTTTTCTTTTCTTTTTCTAATTCTTTTAAAGATTTTTTAGGTGTTGGTAAATCTTCAGGCATGACTCCTCCAAGTCTATTAATAGTATTTCTAACTTCTTGTCCGACCTCGTAATGAGTTTCTTTGGCTTTTTCATCACCTTGTATATTATCTCTTTTTAATTTTTGTTCAGTTTGTGAAATTCTAAATAGGTTAGCAATTAATTCATCACTACCCATATTATCTAAAATATCTTCTCTATATCTTAATCCTTTTCTTTTAGCAATATCATCTGCTGTTTCACCATTGTATAATCCTTTATAACCAGCATTATGAAATTGATCAAAGTTTTTAACTCCACACTTTTTAGCGGTTTGATTTAAAGAGTAATTGCCTTTTTTAGTCAAATTCCTTTGATAAAATCTTTTTTCATCTTCTGTTAAATTTACATATTCTTTTTCAGTCAGTTCTTGTTTTCTTGTTTGTATGGCAAAATAAGTTTGCCCTAAAGCAACAACTTCTTTTCTAGGATCAGAATTCTGTACTATTAAATAACATGCGTATCTAGATAACTTATAATCATCAATACTCCTTGAAGTTTTAGAACCAATTCCTACCATTTTGTCGGTCTGGACAAAATGGTCAGATACATTAAATTTGCTATTATTAGATGCATCCCTTGCTTTTTCTATTACTCTTGAAAATTTTCTCCATTCTTTATATTCTAGTACTTGTTGTAATTCTCTTGCTAACCAATACTCATTACCATATTCATCAACATGTTTTATATCTTCAAAACTTATTTCGCTATATTTTTTTATTTGATTCATTTATTATCACCCCTGTATTTAAACTATACTATACCGATCGATTATGTGTCAATATATAATATGCATTTTGTTAATATTTTTTAATATACGTGTTTTGTGTTAAACGGTTAAAATAAATGAAAAATTGATATAATTCTTTTATATTAATTATTTTTAAAATATTCTTTTAAGTTGTATGATAAGTCTTTTGTATATTTTGTTTTATATTTTTCATTTGTTAA
This sequence comes from uncultured Bacilli bacterium, assembly GCA_934098455.1. Classification (GTDB taxonomy): domain Bacteria; phylum Bacillota_I; class Bacilli_A; order RF39; family UBA660; genus UMGS1124. The sequence goes on from CAKOOU010000004.1 coordinate 46,260, forward strand.
ATTTTTTCTATCTGTTGGATTAGATAAAAAGCCACATTCTATTAAAAGTACTTCTGTATTTATTTTGTTATACATATAAAGCGTATTTGATATTTTTTTTGCTTGTCTATCTTTGTTTATATTTTTTTGTAAATACTCTGCTAATTCTTTATTATCTTTATAGAATATTTGTGTTCCTTTATATTTTGAATCTTTGTAATAATTTTGATGAATTGATATTACTAGTTTTGGATTGATATCATTAATTAATTTTATTCTATTATCAAAATCACTTTTCTTTCTTCTATTAGCATTTGGAGTTGATAAATCGTAATCATCTTCTCTAGTCAATATTACTGTTGCTCCATAATCTTCTAGTTCTTTCTTTAATTTTTTTGATATATCTAAATTTATATCTTTTTCATAAATAGATTGATATCTAGTGCCTATGTCTTTAGAACCATGTCCTGGATCTATAATTATAGTTATGTTATTTAATATCATTTTACGTTCTAATGCTTTTGTCGGTAATATTAAACATATATTTAAAATTATTAATAGTATTATTATATTCTTTTTCATAGTATATTCTATTAAATATGACTTTTTTATATGATATAAAGTGTTTTTTTTATTTATTCTTCTATAATTTTCGTAACTATTTTTCTTATTTCAACAATTCTTTCTTCTAAAAACTTTGGATTATCTTTTATCCATCTAAAATTTAGAGGTGATGGATGAGGCAAAACTAATGCTAATTTTCCATTTAAATAATTATTTTTAAAAACTAAATCATTAAATTTTTCTTTTGGAAAAAATACTTTAGCTGCCTTTGCTCCTATTATTATGTATATTTTATTATTTATATATTTAAGTTCTTGTTTCACCCATGTTTCATAACATATTTTTGGTGGAATTCTGTCATTTCCATTTTTATCTTTTCCAGGATAACAATGTGCTAATGAAACTATATAAAAATTATTTGTATTATAAAATGTTTTATCATCTATTTTGTACCATTCATATTTTAATTTTTTACCAGATTGATCTGAAAATGGTTTAAATGTTTTGTGTACGGTTAATGATGGTGCTTGACTAATTTGAACTATTTTAGAATTTTTGTTTCCCCAAAAAATTGGATTTGGTTGAAATCCAAAATAGTCTTTACATAATTCACAATGTTTTAAATTTTTTATTAGTTCTTCAAATTTCATAGTTTTCATCTTTTCTATTATATTGTTTTTCAAATACATAATTTTTATACTTTTATATATCAAAAAAACACTTTGATTGTGCTTTACTCTTCATTTATTTTAACATTTTTATTCATAACTTCATAATTATCTGTTATTGAAATAAATGCTTTTTCGTCTATTAAATGTATTCCTTCTTTTACTTTAAAATAATCTTTAGTTGGAATAACTGTCATTATTACTCTATTTTTCTTTTTGGAAAATCCACCTTCTGCATCAAATGCTGTTAAGTCAAAGTGTAGTTCTTCCATTATATATTTTTTTATTTCTTTTTCTTTTGAAGTAATAATATAGAATGCTTTAGTATCACTTATACCTATTCTAGCTTTTGTTGTCATATACCTAATAATTATAATTACTATTATAGAATATAATGCTTGTTCTAAGCTATAAGCTTTTACACTGATTAGAATAAGTATTACGTCTAATCCTCTTGATATTATTCTTGTATTTTTTTTAGAGAAATCATTATACATATCTTCTAATATATATATTGCACCTGTTTTATATCCTTCTTTATACATTATACTGTATCCTAATCCCATTATGAATGCACCAGATATTGCTACTAATAATTCTTCTACATTATTTACTATATTAATATTTATAAATGAAGTTAAATAAATACATAATGGTAATAATAATGTAGGTAATAGATATTCATATAATTTATCTTTATCATATATCATATAAATTAGCCATAGTGTCCATATATTTATTATTAATAATAATGCAGCTATATTAAATCCATAATTATATGAAAATATACTTGTTAAACCTATTGTTTCACTTGCAATTAATTTAGCTGGCACTATAAATATATTTAATCCTAAACTAATTAGAATGCATGATATTATTATCTTTGTATATTTTTTAATTTCATTCATAATTTTTACCTCTTTATTCTTAAATATTCTTTCATAAATTCTAGTATATCACCATCTAATACTTTACTTGTATTTGTAGTTTCATAGTTTGTTCTTACATCTTTTACTAAACTATATGGTTCTAAAGTATAATTTCTTATTTGACTACCAAAATCTATATTTAATGTTTCACCTTTTAAATCATTTATTTCTTTTTGTTTATTTTTTAATTCTATTTGAAATAGTTTACTTCTTAATAAGTTCATTGCTGTTTCTTTATTTTGTATTTGACTTCTTTCATTTTGACATGTGACTACTATATTTGTTGGAATATGTGTAATACGTACTGCTGAGTCTGTTGTATTTACTCCTTGTCCTCCACATCCACTACTTCTATAAACGTCAACTCTAATATCATTTGGATTGATGTCTATTTCTATATCTTTATTTATTTCTGGTATTACAGATACTGATGCGAAAGATGTTTGTCTTTTTCCAGCTGCATTAAATGGGCTTATTCTAACTAATCTATGCACACCTATCTCGCTTTTGAAATATCCATAAGCATGATCTCCTGTAATTTTTAGTGTTACACTTTTTATTCCAGCAGTATCTCCTTTTAATTTATCAATTATTTCATATTTGTAATTATTTTTATCACAAAACATTGTATACATTCTAAGTAGCATATCTGCCCAATCACAAGCTTCTGTTCCTCCTGCACCTGGATGTATTTCTAGATAACAACTTGAATTGTCATAAGGACCATTTAATAAAGTTTCTATTTCTAAATCATTTATTTCATTTTTTATATTATTTAATTCTGTTTCTAGTTCTTTTAATTCGTTTGTATCCTCACTACTTAATATATCTAAAAGTGATATAGAATCATTTATTTTTGTGGATAAATTGTTAAAAGATGATACAGTCTTTTTTAAATTAACTAATTCACTATTAACTTTATTAGCATAATCAACGTTGTTCCAAATATTTTCATCTTGTAATTCTGTTTCTAGTTCTTTTATTTTATTATTTTTACTTTGTAAGTCAAAGTGACCTCCCAAGTATATTTATTTTTTCTTTTTCTTCTTCTAATGCAGATAATATTTCTTTTTTATCCATATTTATTTCACCTAGATTGATTATAACAAAAATGTATATTTTTTTAAATACTTTTACTTGTATTTTTATATATTTAATGTTATATATATAATAGAGTGTGGTTGTAATGAAATTGATTTTAACAAATTTAAAATTAGGTGATTTTTAAGAGAATATAATTTATAGATTTATATTCTCTCAGACTGTTGACAAATAAAATTTGTTAATAGTCTTTTTATTTTATAAAAAATGTTATATAATAAATACGTAAGGTT
>CAKOOU010000005.1 GCA_934098455.1 uncultured Bacilli bacterium
ATTAATGAAGTAAATGATAACGTTAATAGTAAATCAAATACAATTAATGGAAATATAAGTACAGCAAAAGAAGGTATTATAAATAATACAAATTTAAAAACAAATAAGATTATTAATGAAATAAATAATAATACAAATTTAAAAACAAATAAGATTGTTAAAGATGTTAATAATAGAACAACTGCTGCAGAAACATTATTAAATAATTCAATTATTCAATCAAAAAATTCTATTGTTAGTGTTGTGCAAAATGAAGCGACTGGAGTTAAAACTCATATGAATACTTTAAACACTAATATGTTGGACCATGTAACAGAACGTACATTAGATGTTAAAAAACATATAAATGGTGTTCAAAATGATATGAATAATCATGTAACAGAACGTACATTAGATGTTAAGAAACATATAAATGGTGTTCAAAATGATATGAATAATCATGTAACAGAACGTACAAATGACGTAAAAACACATATAAATGGAGTAGAAAGTGAGATAAATAATCATGTAACAGAACGTGCACAAAGCATTAAAGAACACATAAATTCTATTCCTACAGGTATAAATGGAAATACAGATGACAAAGTACAAAGTGCTAAAGAACATACAACAAATGCTAAAAATGAAATATTAAATAAAATAATGGGAACAAGTGCAGATTCATTATCAACTAGATTCAATAATATTAATTCAACAGTTGGTATAATTAAAAACGATACACAAAACTTGGTTAACAATTTAGGCACAATAACTGGAAGTACAGTTGCAGAAACTTTAAGCAATGCAAATACAAATATTTCAAATATAAAAAATAGTACAGATTTAATTGGTACTGCAACAGATAGCTCAAGTAATAATACAATTTTTGGAAAATTAAATAAAATTAATGATACTGTTGGAGATATAGCAACAACATCAAACAGTACTAAAGATAAAGTAGATGAAATATCTAAAAGATTATATGGTAATGATACAACTACAGATACAGTATTTGACAAAATAGCAACATTACAATCAACAATTGATGGTGTAGATGGTAAATTAAATACAATTGATAATAAGTTAACTTCAATTGAAGGTCAAATTACAACAATTATAAGCAATACAAGAAAACACCCTATAAATGCATCAGTTAAAGCAGATATCGCTAATGAAGTAAGTTCTTCTTGTACTGGAAATGCAACAGATTGTATTAATAAAATATTAAATTCATTACAATTTAGAGGATATATTAATTTACAATAAACTGCTAATTGCAGTTTTTTTTTATCCATTTTTTAATACTTATATATAAATAAAATTAATTATTCAAATTAATCGTGATTTTTATCTTTTGTTTAAAATTTAAAAATGGTATACTAAATGTAGTTAAGGAAGTGCAACATGAAAATAGAATATACATTATTGAAAAAAGAAAAAAATACTAGTGCCAGACTAGGTAAAATAAAAACAAATTACGGAGAATATGATACACCAATGTTTATGCCTGTTGGAACACAAGCAACTGTAAAAACTTTGAGTCCTGAAGAATTAAAAGCCATGCATGCCGGAATTATATTATCAAATACATATCACTTATGGCTAAGACCAGGAGAAGATATTATAAATGAGGCTGGCGGACTTCACAAATTTATGAATTGGAACGGGCCAATATTAACTGACAGTGGTGGATTTCAAGTCTTTAGTTTAGCTAAACCCAAAGATATTACTGAAGAAGGAGTAAAATTTAAAAATCATCTAAATGGAGATAGTTTGTTTTTAACACCAGAAAAAAGTATTGAAATACAAAATAAATTAGATAGTGATATTGCTATGAGCTTTGATGAATGCATAGGTTGGCCAGCAACATATGATTATTGTAAACAAAGTGTAGAAAGAACACTACGTTGGGCAAAACGAGGTAAAGACGTTTTTAATAACGAACGACAAAGTTTGTTTGGAATAGTACAAGGTGGAGAATATGCTGATTTAAGACAACATTGTGCAGAAGAATTAGTAAAAATGGATTTTGACGGTTACAGCATAGGCGGAACAAGTGTAGGAGAAGACAAATCTACAATGTACAAGATGGTTAATATGTCAACAAAGTATCTACCAGAAAACAAAGTTAGATATCTAATGGGCGTAGGAGACCCAATCGATATTATAGAAAATGTTATACGTGGTATCGATATCTTCGATTGTGTTAGTCCAACAAGACTTGCAAGACACGGACATGCGTTAACAAAATATGGAAAAATAAATTTAAAAAATGCTAAATACAAAAAAGATTTTACACCAATAGAAGATACTTGCGATTGTTACGCATGCAAAAATTATACAAAAGCATACATAAAACATTTAATAAATGCAAATGAAACATTCGGGGCAAGATTACTCTCAATACACAACATTAGATACTTAATAAGATTAACAGAAGAACTAAGAGAATCAATTAAAAACGACAACATATTAGAATATAAAAAGGAGTTTATAAAAAATTACTATGGAGAAAAAGAAATTAAATAAAATATCAAATACTATTTTAATAATAGTATTAATAATTTTAACAATTATAACAATATATAAAATTAATAAACATCACGAAGATAAACTATATAATGTATTATATTCAAAAATAGAATATGCTTCAAATAAATGTTATTTAGAAAATCAATGTAAAGATAATTTCACTCTAAATGATTTATATGAAAAAAAATATTTAGAAACACAATATGACCCAATAAGTAAAGAAGAATTAGATAATAACATCAAAATTAAAATAAAAGAAGATAAAGTTATTATAGATAAAAAATAAAATACAATTTTCAACAATTATTTTAAAACATATATTTTATAATAAACTAGGTGATAGTATGACTATATACATCGATCTAGTTTTTTTTATTAACTTAATAATGGATTTCTATATTTTAAGTGGAGTAAAGTTCTTATTAAAATTACAAACTAAATTATATAGAATTATACTAGGTTCTATAATTGGTAGTTCATCAATACTTTTACTTTTCTTAAAACTAAATACTTTAGAATTAAACATATATAAAATACTAATAAGTATAATTATGACATATGTTACATTTGGTAAGAATAAATTTTTTAACAAATTATTTTACCTATATATAATTAGCATTATTGTAGGAGGTTCATTATACCTAATAAACGATTCTCTAGGTTATAAGGTTGACAGTTTCATATTTATTAATAATGGATATAGTATAAATCTAATAATACTATTAATAATTAGTCCTCTAATAATATATTTATATATAAAAGAATTTCTAAAATTTAAAAAGAAAATTAATACAACATATAATGTTATCATAAAAATAAAAAATAAAACCATAAATATAGAAGCATTTTTAGATACTGGTAACAAATTGATTGACCCTTATTTCCATCGGCCCATAATACTTTTAAATAAAAAATATATAAATTTAAAAAAACATAAAATAATATATGTGCCATTTAATTCATTAAATAATAATGGAATACTAAAATGTATCATTCCAGAATATATATTAATAGATAATAAAAAGTATGATAAATGTTTAATAGGAATTAGTGATAATTTAAAATATGATTGCATACTAAATGAAAGGATATTCGATATATGAAAAAATTAATAAAATTAATAATAAAATTATTTTACAAAGACAATGTATGTTTATTTTTAGGAAGTACAGATATATTACCACCACCACTTAGCAATGAAGAAGAAATAAAATATTTAACATTAGCTAACAAAGGTGATATGGAAGCAAGAAATAAACTTATTGAACATAATATAAGATTAGTAGTTTTTTTAGCAAAAAAATATGAGAATACAGGCTACGATTTAGAAGATTTAGTAAGTATTGGTTCAATAGGTCTAATAAAAGGAATAAATACGTACAAAATGGATAAAAATATAAAATTAGCAACATATTGTTCGAGATGTATAGCTAATGAAATATTAATGTTTCTAAGAAAAAATAAAAGACGTAAAACAGAAATAAGTTTTGAAGACGCTTTAAATTATGATGCAGAAGGTAATGAACTTCATCTAGAAGATATATTAGGTACAGATGAAGACATAGTTTATAAAGAATTTGAAAATAAAATAGATAAAAAAATGTTAGAAAATGAATTAAATAGTTTAAACAATAGAGAAAGGCATATAATGAAATTAAGATACGGACTTAATAATACAGAAGAATATACTCAAAAAGAAGTCGCTAACATGTTAGGAATAAGTCAATCATATATTTCAAGAATAGAAAAAAAAGTTATAAAAAGATTAAAAAATACAATGAAAGTATAAAAAAACAACTATCAATTTAGTTGTTTTAAAATTCAAAAGTGGTGTCCGCGAGGCGACTCGAACGCCTGACCGATCGCTTAGAAGGCGATTGCTCTATCCAGCTGAGCTACGCAGACATAACTCGATTACAAGAAAGATTATATAATAAAAAAGTAGTAATTTCAAGTGTTTTTACTACTTTTTTATCAATTTTAAATAAATTTTTATAAATTATTAATAATTCTTTCAATTTCTTCCTTACTTTTAAATCCAATAAATTTAGACTTTTCTTCTTTATTCTTATAAATTACAACAGTAGGAATACTCATAACTCCAAATTTTTGTGCAAGGCCAGGAAACTTATCTGTATTAACTTTTACAACATTTAAGTCCATAGTTTCTAAAACAGAACCAAGCATTTTACAAGGACCACACCAATCAGCATAAAAATCAACTAGTGTTATACCATCACTTAATAATTCATCTAAATTTTCTTTTTCCAAATATTTAATCATAATTAACTCCTATATTTTTCAATCACTTTATCTACATCTTTGATATTTAATTTTTTATCATTAACAAGTTTATTTGCAGATTCATAACTCAATATTTTATTTTTCATCAAAATATCTATTGTTTCTAAATTAGCTTTATTAGTATCATTTTCATTATGCAAAATAGTATCATAAACTTCATTAAAACTATTTGTTAAATCACCAGTAACACTATTTATTATAGGCAAATTATTTAAAATTATACCACTGTACTTACTATCATTAACATATTTTGTTGTAGTATTAACCATACTTGCAATACAAAGTAAAATAAATGCAAATAAAATACCTTCCAATGCACCAACTATTGCACCAATAATTTTATTAGGTAAAGTCAAAACTATTGTAGCATTTAATATTTTATCAAAAACAACTGAAATCTTTTTAACAATTCCAAAAATAATTCCTAGTATCAATATAGTTATTCCATATGCTATAACTTCATAAAATAAAATATTAACAGCAATAACACCTTTAAAAATACCAGCAAAATTTAAAAAAGGTAAATTTTCATACATTAATGTAGAAATAGGTTGTTTTAAATAAAAAGCAATAATAAATATTAAAAATGTTCCTATAAAATTAATAATACTTGGTAACATACCTTGTTTAAACCCCTTTAAAGCACATAACACTAAAATAATAATTATAATATAATCTACTATATTCATATCATTCCTCCTATCTAAATTATATTATATAGTTATAGAAAAAGAAAGATATATTTGTTATACTATATAAAGAAGGAGTGATATTATGGCACAAACAACAATAGTTTATAAAGTAAGTCCTAATTTAAAAAATGAAATAATAGAATTTTATAAAGATAGATTTTTAGAGAAAAAACCTCCATATAGTGTATTCCAAGTTAAAGATTTTGATTGTGTAACTACATTATATGATTCAGGCAAAATAATGTTTCAAGGAATTGGAGCAGATATAGAAGCATCTTATTGGATAGAAAGAGAAAGAATATTAAATAATAGAAATGTTTCTAGTGAACTTGCAAGTGATATGAAAAAAAAGGATGACAAAAAGAAAGAACAAAATGATGATAGATTTAAGTTTATTTCTACAATTGGTTCAGATGAAGTAGGTACTGGAGATTACTTTGGTCCAATAGTAGTAACAGCAAGTTATGTAGATATAAAAGATAAATTCAAATTAGAAGAACTTGGAATAAGAGACTCAAAAAAATTAACAGATGAGAAAATTTTATCAATTGCACCAGAGATTATAAAAACTATACCACATGTAAGTTACATATTAAGTCCAGAAGAATACAATAAAAAAGGCATAACTAATATGAATCAAGTAAAAGCAATACTTCACAACAAAGTATTATATGAATTAGTTAACAAAGATAATTATGATTACAAAAAAATAGTAGTTGACCAATTTTGCTTAGTAAATAAATATTATGAGCATATAAATAAAGTAAAAAATAAAATTACAGATATTACATTCACAACTCATGCAGAAGATAAATGTCTTTCAGTTGCAACAAGTAGCATCATATCAAGATATATATTCTTAAAAGAGATGGATAAATTAAGTGACAAATTACACATTCCATTAAAAAAAGGTGCAGGCATAAACGTAGATGAACAAGGAGTAGAAATAGTAAAAAAATATGGTTTTAATAAATTAAATGAAATTGCAAAACTAAATTTCAAAAATACAGAAAAAATAAAATCTCAATTATCAAATTAATTGAGATTTAATCTTTAAAAAAGTCTTCTATATCCTTTTCTAAAATTATAGATAATTTAACCAATTTTTCAAGCGGTATTCTTTTAGTACTATCAGTTTCACTTTCAAATCTTTTATAATGATTATGACTATAGTCTAAAAGTGCACTAATATTTTCACTAGAGTAGGGATTTATTAAATTCCTATTTTCTAATGTTTTAAATTCATTATATTTCTCAATACGGAATTTTTTTATATTTTTACAAATATTTCTGTACAATCTTTCTTGATTAATCAAGCTTACTTTTTCTTGTAACAAACTATACTCTTTTACTGCCATTTTTATGTAATCACCTCATATAAAAATTATTTCACATAATTTTAGACAAATTAGCCACGGTTTCGCGCAAAGTTTGAGTCATAAATATGTTTTTTTTGTTATAATTTACGTATATTGTAAAACAATATAAATGTAACTTATTAAAAAATATTTAAGAAGGAGTGAAATATGAAAAAGAAAGAAAATTTTATTAATAATTTATCTAATTTATACACTGATTGTTATGATGGATTTAACAAAATTGATAACCAAATATTTAATATTTATATTGATAGATATAACTTTTTAAATAATGAGTATCGATACTTAATAAAATTAGAACCATTAAATTTCTTTAAAAAAAGTCATAAAAAATGGGAAGATAAAATTATTAAACTAAAAAATGAAATAGAAGACATTTTAGAAAAAATTAGTAATAATATTTAAATATTGCACAAACTATAAATGATATAGATATAAATATAACATTTATAGTTTTTTTTCCATCAAAAATTAAGAATTTACACAAATTTAACAATAGAACGTTATAAGTGGAATATAAAATATTTGTACAATTAATTTGGGTGATTATTATGAAGATAAGTGAAGCAGTATCTAAAAAGATATTATGTATCATCAAAGAAAGGGACATAACTATAAATAAACTTGCAACTATAAGTTGTTTAACACAAAGTACAGTTGATAGTTTAGTAAATGGTAAGTCTAAAAATCCTAAACTATTAACTATTATAAGGATTTGTGATGGATTAGGCATAACTTTAAAAGAATTCTTTTCAGATGAAATTTTCTTAAATTTAGATAGAGAAGATTAACATTGTAAAATTAACGTTAAGTAGTTAATTTATTATTCCGAAATATCCCTTTATTTGATATTATTAAAGTGAAGGGATTTTTATTTATGAAAAAAAGCAGTACATTTAAACATAATATTTTAAGTTTTATACAATTTATTAATATAATATTATTTATATATACCTTAATAAATTTTTTTGTTACAAACAATTACTTATACATATACTTAGTCACGTTTTTTATGTTTACATTTGGTATGACTTTATTATATTATGCACTAGGTAATAACGAAACAGATTATAACAACTATATATATTTAACTAAAGAAGAATATGATAAATTAAATAATAAAATAAACATAGATGAAAAAATAATTAAAGAAAAAAATAAAAGAATAAAAGAACTTAAAAATATAATTGACAAAGTTAAAGATTAATTATATTTTTTTTAGATATATTTTATTGTAAAAGGAACATATATTCGCTATAATACTTTATGAAAGGTGGAAATACTATGTATGCATTAGTATTAATAGAATATGGTGCTAAAACATTAAATAAAACATTTACTTATAAAATACCCAATAACATAAATGTAAAAATTGGAAATAAAGTAAAAATATTATTCAACAATAAAGCAATATATGGTATCGTAATAGACATAAAAGATACTACCGAATTTGAAAAAGTAAATGAAATAATAGAAGTAATTAACGAAGAAATATACTTAAATGAAGAACTAATCGAACTAGGAAAATACTTATCTGAGACAACATTATGTACTTTAATTAAATCTTATCAAACAATGTTACCATCTAGTTTAAAAGTTAAAAATATTAAAACAAACTATAATAAATACAATGAATATATTGTATTAAATAAAAATAAAGAAGAAATAATAGAATATATAAATAATAATAAAAAAAGTAAAAAAAAGATAGAATTATTAAATAGATTATTAATAGAAAATAAAATAAATAAAAAAGAATTAAGTACAGTTTATAAAAATTTATTAGAAGACAAAATAATCAAAATAGAAAAAGAAAGAATTTATAGATTAGAAAATAATGATTCAAAGAATGTTACTTATAAATTAACAGACATACAAAATGAAGTATCTAATAGTGTAGAATTAAATAAAGAAATGACTTATCTTTTATACGGAGTAACTGGTAGTGGAAAAACTATTGTATATATTGATTTAATAAAAAAAGTATTAAAATTAGGTAAAAAAGCAATTATGCTAGTGCCAGAAATAAGTTTAACAACACAAATGGTAAATAGATTGTATAATTCTTTTGGAAATGATGTAGCAATATTACATAGTGGATTATCTGACGGAGAAAAATATGATGAATATACAAAAATTAATAACAATGAAGTAAATGTTGTAGTAGGAACACGTAGTGCAATATTTTCTCCACTTACAAATTTAGGTGTTATTATAATAGATGAAGAACATTCAAGTACTTATAAACAAGAAAATAATCCAAGGTATAATGCGATAGATATAGCAAAATGGAGAGCTAAATATAATAATTGTCCACTAATTTTAGGAAGTGCAACACCAAGTTTAGAATCATTTGCACGGGCACAAAAAAATGTATATAAACTATTAATGTTAGATAAAAGAATAGGTAATTATGATTTACCAAGTGTTAAATTAGTAGATATGTCTAAAGAAATGAAAAAAAGAAATATGATATTTAGTGACAAATTAAAAGGATATTTAGAAAATACACTAAAAAACAAAATGCAAGCAATGATACTTTTAAATAGAAGAGGTTTTAGTACATTTGTTAGTTGTCAAAATTGTGGATATACTTATAAATGTCCACATTGTGAAATAACATTAACATACCATAAAAGTAGCAATAATCTAAGATGTCATTATTGTGGATATACTACATACCTAAAAAATGTTTGTCCAAATTGTAATGAGGATGCAATAAGAAGTTTTGGAACAGGAACAGAAAGAATAGAAAATGAATTAAATAAACTCTTTCCTAGCGCAAGAATAATAAGAATGGATAGAGATACAACAACAAAAAAAGGTAGCCATGAAAAATATATCAAAATGATAGAAAATGATGAAGTTGATATTATAGTTGGAACACAAATGATAAGTAAAGGTTTAGACTTTCCTAAAATAAATTTAGTAGGTGTAATAAATGCTGATGAAACTCTTAACATACCAGATTTTAGAAGTAATGAAAGAACATTTCAATTATTAAATCAAGTTAGTGGAAGAGCTGGTAGAAGCGGAATAGAAAGTAAAGTGGTTATTCAAACATTTAATCCAGAAAATATAATATTTCAATTTATAAAAGATAATGATTATATAAATTTTTATAATTATGAAATGTCTTTGAGAAAAAAATTAAATTATCCTCCATATTACTATTTAACAAGTATTAAAATTTGTAGTAAAGATTATGATAAAGCAAGTAAAAACGCAACAAAAATATGTAATTACATAAAAAATAATATATCAAAAACTTCAATTGTATTAGGACCTTCAACAGCAAATCTTTTTAAATTAAATAATATATATAGATTTCAAATTATTATAAAATATAAACATGATAACCTTTTATTTAAATCCTTAAGTTTTATTGATAACTTATATATAAACGAAAATGATGTATATTTGGAAATTGATAACAATCCCATAAGTATATAAAAAAATAATTAGATTTTATCTTGTCTAATTATTTTTTCTTGCTTGAATACATGTTATTGCAATTACACCAACAATATCATTCTCATTACATCCTCTAGATAAATCATTAATAGGTTTTCTAATACCTTGTGTTATAGGACCATAAGCTTTAGCTAGAGCAAGTCTTTCAGTAATCTTATAAGCTATATTACCTGCATCTAAATCTGGAAATATTAAGATATTAGCATCCCCTTTAACTTTAGAATCTGGAAATTTTTGTTTTTGAACATCTGGAATTATAGCAGTATCAAATTGCATTTCACCATCAGCAATTATATCAGGATAACTATTTTTAAAAGAATTAACAGCATTTTTAACTTTATCTACATCTAAACATCTGCTACTACCATTAGTTGAATGTGAAAGAAAGGCTACTTTAGGAACTCCACCAATTAATTCATTGAAAGTTTTAACACTATTATATGCGATATCAACTAATTCTAAACTAGTAGGATTTTGTATCATTCCACAATCAGAATATATAAACAAACCATCACTACCAAATTTTTTATCATTAAGTTCCATTAGAAAAAATGAAGAAACTATTTTAGAATCAGGAGACGTTTTTAGCGTTCTTAAAGCTGAACGTAAAACATCACTCGAAGAATGATTAGCGCCAGCAACCAATCCATCAGCATAATTTAAGTACACTAACATATCCCCAAAATACAAATAATCATTTTTAATAATATCTTGAGCCTCATTAAAACTCAATCCCTTATCTTTTCTAATTTCATAAAATTTTTGAATTAATAAATCTGTTAAATCACTATTCAAAGGATTAATAATTTTAATATCTTTTATATCTACATTATTAGAACTTGCAAAATCATTGATTTTCTTTTCATTTCCAATCAAAATTATATTTGCAAAGTCCATTTTCTTAACAATACTTGCTGCTTTTAAAACTCTTAAATCATCAGATTCTACCAAACATATAGTTTTTTTATCTTCTTTTGCTTTCTCAATTAATTTATTAATAAACATACTATCACCTAATACATAATATCAAATTTATTGATTTTAGTCTATTTATTATGTAAAATATAAAAAAGAGAGGTTAACTATGAAACAAATAGAAAAAAATACAGAAAAGTTATTCTGTGATATTATGAAAAAAGTATTAAAAGAAACAAAAGATGGAGTTAATTTTAGAATAATTGTTGAAGAAGTAGATGATAAAACATATTTAATAATAGAAAAATATACACCTAAAAGTGATTTCAATTACAAAATTGAATATCCAAGAATAGAATATAATTGTGATAAAATTGATTTAGAACATTTAAAAGTATTATTTATTATGTGTGACTTAAAATGCGACTATGAAGAAAAAACTTTAATAGGATGGATAAAAAGTTCAAAAGTAAAGAAATATAGGAAAATAAATCACTAGCACAAAATGATTTATTTTTTTTGAAAAAATTTTAAAAAATTAGCACTCATATATTGACAAGTGCTAAGCATAATATTATAATGTAGTTAGCACTAAGGAAAGAAGTGTGCTAGGGAAGTGATTTTGTGGGAGAAAGACAAAGTAAATTATTAAAAGCAATAGTAGAATCTTATATCAAAACTGTTAAACCAGTTGGTTCTAAATCATTATGTAAAAAATTTAAGTGCTCATCAGCAACAATAAGAAATGATATGATGTATTTAGAAGAATTAGGTTATCTAGAAAAAACGCATACAAGTAGTGGAAGGATTCCTAGTGAAAAAGGATATCACTATTACGTAGAGAATTTAATGAAACCTAAAGAGATTACTGGAGAAGACGTTTTAAAACTTCAAACAATTTTAAACAATAAAGATTTAATACTAAGCGATGCAATTAATAAATGTATGGAAATTATTAGTGATATTACAAATTATACAAGTATTGTTTTAGGTAAAAATAGTTATAATAATATACTTAAACAAATAAGTATAATTCCAATTGATGAAAAAAAAGTTGTCTCAGTTCTTGTAACAAATACAGGACATGTAGAAAATAAACAGGTTATTATTCCAGAAGACATTAGTGTAAAAGAAATAGTTAAAACTTGTGAAATAGTTAATAAAGAATTAATTGGAACACCAATAAATGAAATACTAGAAAGATTAGAATTCGTTATAAAACCAGAAATTGCTAAAACAATGCAAAAATATGAAGAATTATGTAGTTTCTTTTACAATGCATTTTCAGAATTTAATGAAAATCAAAGTGACGATGTATTCTTTGGCGGTAAAACAAATATACTTAAACAACCAGAATACAACGAACCAGAAAAAATAAAAGAAATAATAAATAAACTAGAAGATGTAGAATTAGTTAAAAATATTGAAACTGATGATAAAGATATAAAAGTTTATATTGGAGAAGAAAATAATTTTGACCCAGATACAACAGTTATAAAAACTAGCTACAACATTGATGGAGAAGTTGGAACACTAG
The DNA here is from genome assembly GCA_934098455.1 of uncultured Bacilli bacterium. Lineage (GTDB taxonomy): Bacteria > Bacillota_I > Bacilli_A > RF39 > UBA660 > UMGS1124. Next base: position 12,813 of record CAKOOU010000005.1, read on the forward strand.
CTATTATAGGGCCAAAGAGAATGGAATATGATAAAGTTGTTACACTTTTAGATTATTTAAAAAACTACATAGAAAGGTAAAATATGAAAGAAGATAATAAAAAAGAAGAAATAAAAAATAAAGTTGAAAATTTAAAAAAAGAGAAAGAAGAAACAGAAAAAACTTCAAAACAAAATCACAATGTTCACAAAGAAAAAAATGAAAATAAAAAATGTGCTCACCTAGAAAGTGAAATAGAAAAATTAAAACTAGCATTAAATGTTAGTAACGATAAAGCTATTAGAGCACAAGCAGAAATGATGAATTTTAAAAGAAGAAAAGAAGAAGAAACATCAAATATGTTAAAATATGCAAATGAAGATGTTTTAAAATCACTTTTACCTGTTATAGATAATTTTGAAAGAGCAATTATGTTAGATGATAATGATTTAACAGATGAACTTTCTAAATTCTTAAGTGGATTTAAAATGATATATACTAATATTATAGACATATTTAATAAGTTTGAAGTAAAAGAAATCGAAGCAGAGGGAGTAGAATTTGACCCAAGAATTCATCAAGCAGTTTTAATGGAACATGATGAAACAAAACCACATAATGTTGTGATAGAAGTCTTACAAAAAGGTTACATGTATAAAGATAGAGTTATAAGACCTTCAATGGTGAAAGTAAATGAATAATTTTGATTTTAATAAAAAAGAATTGAATGAATGTTTAATGGATTTATATTTCTATGTATTAAGTAATGGTAAATCCACTGGACATTTAGAAGATTTTGGAAAAAGATATGTAAAATTATCTGAAGAAAATAAAACAATTATAAAAAATGAAATAAAAAGCAATATAAATATAAATAAGCCAAAAATTAAATAAAAGGAGAGATGATATTATGGCAAAAATTATAGGTATAGATTTAGGTACTACAAACAGTTGTGTTGCAGTACTAGAAGGTGGGGAACCAAAAGTAATAACTAATGCTGAAGGAGATAGAACAACTCCTAGCGTTGTAGCATTTAAAAATGGAGAAGAAATAGTAGGTATAACTGCAAAACACCAAGCAGTAACTAACCCAAATAATACTATTGCTTCAATAAAAAGAAAAATGGGTACTAATGAAAAAGTTGATATTGATGGTAAAAAATATACACCAGAAGAAATTAGTGCTAAGATATTAATGAAATTAAAGAAAGATGCAGAAAGCTATTTAGGCGAAACAGTTACTAAAGCAGTTATAACTGTTCCAGCATACTTTAACGATGCTGAAAGACAAGCAACTAAAAATGCAGGTAAAATTGCAGGTTTAGAAGTTGAAAGAATAGTAAACGAACCAACTGCTGCAGCACTTGCATATGGACTTGATAAACAAGATAAATTACAAACAATTTTAGTTTATGACTTAGGTGGAGGAACATTCGATGTTTCAATTCTAGAACTAGGTGATGGTGTATTCGAAGTTAAATCTACAAGTGGTAATAATAGACTTGGTGGAGATGATTTTGATAAATGCTTAATGGATTACATGGTATCTGAATTCAAAAAAGAAAACGGAATAGATTTATCAAATGATAAAATGGCTATGCAACGTATCAAAGACGCAGCAGAAAAAGCTAAAAAAGATTTAAGTAGTATGACTACAACAAACATAAATCTACCATTCTTAACTCAAAATTCTGATGGTCCTGTTCATATGGATATGACAATAACTCGTGCTAAGTTTGAAAGTCTATGTAAAGATTTATTCGACTCAACACTTGACGCTGTAAGAAAAGCTTTAAAAGATGCTAAATTAACTAAAAATGATATAGACCAAGTTGTATTAGTTGGTGGTTCAAGTAGAATTCCATATATTCAAAATTTAATAAAAAATGAAATAGGAAAAGAACCTAATAAGAGTGTTAACCCTGATGAAGTAGTTGCAATGGGTGCTGCTATTCAAGGTGGAGTATTAACTGGAGAAGTTGATGACTTAGTATTACTAGATGTAACACCATTATCATTAGGTATTGAAACATTAGGTAATGTTATGACAGTTTTAATTCCAAGAAATACAACAATTCCAGCAAGTAAGAGTCAAGTATTCTCAACTGCTGTAGATAATCAACCTGCTGTTGATATTCACGTATTACAAGGTGAAAGACCTATGGCAGCTGACAACAAAACATTAGGAAGATTCCAATTATCAGATATTCCAGCAGCACCTAGAGGAATTCCTCAAATCGAAGTTAAATTTGATATAGATGCTAATGGTATCGTTAATGTTAGTGCTAAAGATTTAGGAACTAATAAAGAACAACATATCACAATTACTTCAAATACTAATTTAACAGATGAAGAAATAGATAAAATGATGAAAGAAGCAGAAGCAAATAAAGAAGCAGATGAAAAGAAAAAACAAGAAGCAGATGCTAGAAATGAAGCAGAACAAGCAATATTTACTACTGAAAAATCAATAAAAGATTTAGGTGATAAATTAACTGAAGATGAAAAGAAAATTGCAGAAGAACTAGTTAGTGACTTAAAGAAATCACTTGAAGGAAACAACGTTGATGAAATTAAAGAAAAAACAACAAAATTAAATGAAAAAGCTATGGAATTTGCTACAAGAATTTATCAAGAACAAGCTGCACAAAATCAAAATAATGGTGGAAATAACTCTACTGATGATAATGCAAGCGAAGCAGAATTTGTTAATAAATAAAAAAGATAAGAGTTAGATTTATCTAACTCTTCTTTTTAGATTATATGGAGGATACATGGAATATAAGAGTAGAAATGATATACCTGAAAAATACAAAATAGATTTAAAAGAATTATTTGAAAATGATAAAGAATTCTCAAAAGAAATAGATGAACTATATAAATGTATAGATAAAGTTTCAAAATATAAAGGAAATGTTTTAAATAATTTATATGATCTATTAGAATTAGATACAAATATATCAAAAAGAATTGAAAGATTATTTATATATGCTCACATAAATAATGATATAGACTTAAGCAATGACATATATAATAAATTATATGGCAACGTAATTAAATTAAATAAAAAATATAGTGAATTATCTTCATATATAGTACCAGAATTAATGAAATATGAATATATTGATATAGAAAAATTATATAAAAAAGATAGTAGATTATTAGAATATGAAATTGCATTAAAAGATATCTATAGAAAAAAAGAACACATACTAAGTGAAAAAGAAGAAACAATTATCACAAAATTATTAGATATGTTTAATATACCAGAAGATACATTTTCTAAACTAACAGATGTTGACTTAAAATTTGGAACAATACAAGATGAAAATAATAAAAAAATAGAAATTAATAATAGCAACTACGCGACATACCTAGAATCAAGTAAAAGGAATGTAAGAAAAAATGCATTCAAAACATTATATAAAGGTTATGAAGGTATTATCAATACTAATAGTGAGTTATTAAGTGGAGAAGTTAAATTACATAATTCTATAGCAGAAATTAGAAAATATAATTCAAGTTTAGAAGCATCATTAGTTAGTAACAACGTTGATAGCAAAGTATATAACATACTAATTAAATCTATTGAGAATAATATAAAAATAATTCATAAACAATGGAATATAAGAAAATCAATATTAGGTGTGAATGAATTACATTTATATGATACATATGTTCCTTTAGTACAAGAATATAATAAAAAATATACTTTTGATGAAGGAAAAGAAATAATTTTAAAAGCATTAAATCCGCTTGGTAAAGAATATATAGAAATTTTAAAACAAGCCTTTGATAACAGATGGATAGATGTTTATCCAACTAAGAATAAAAGAATGGGCGGATATTGTACAGCGTGTTATTTAACTCATCCATACGTATTTTTAAATTTTGACGGAAGATTTGATGAAGTTTCAACCATTGCTCACGAATTAGGACATGCAATCCATTATTATTATGCAATGAAAAATAATTCTTATCAAAATTATAATTATACAATATTTGTTGCAGAAGTTGCTAGTCAAGTAAATGAGTTATTACTATCTTACTATATGCTAGAAAATGCTAAAGACAAGAAAGAAAGATTATACATATTAGATGAACTAATAAAGAGATTTAAAGCTAGTGTAGTTAGACAAACTATGTTTAGTGAGTTCGAAAAAAATATACATGAATTTGAACAAAAAGGTGAAGTTCTAACAAAAGATTTATTATGTAATGAATATTATAATTTAAACAAAAAATATTTTGGAAATAAAATTGTACTAGATGAAGAAATAAAATATGAATGGTCAAGAATTCCACATTTCTATTATAATTTTTATGTTTACCAATATGCTACTGGATATATAGCAGCAATGAAAATAGCAAAAGATATATATGATAAAAAAATAGATGCTAGAGAAAATTATATAAAATTCTTAAAATTAGGATGTACAAAAGACCCTGTAGAATCACTTAAGATTGCAGGAGTTAATCTAACAGAAGAAAAAGTTTATAAAGAAGCATTTAAAGAATTTGAAAATATTTTAGATTTATATTTAAAATATCAAAAGGAAGTGTAAAAAATGGCAAAAGATTATTATAAAACTTTAGGTGTAGAAAAAAATGCAAGTGATGAAGAAATAAAACGTGCATTTCGTAAACTTGCTAAACAATATCACCCAGATATAAATAAAGAGGAAGGAGCTCAAGAAAAATTTAAAGAAATAGGCGAAGCTTATAGTGTACTTTCTGACCCAAATAAACGTAAACAATATGACCAATTTGGTTCTGCTGCGTTTGATGGAAGTGGTGGAGGATTTGGTGGCTTCTCTTCTGGAGGTTTTTCTGGCTTTGACTTTGGTGATATAGACCTAGGTGATATCTTTGAAACATTTATGGGCGGAGGTTCATCATTTGGTGGAAGAAGAAAAAGAACTTCAAAAATGCAAACAAAAGGAGAAGACGCACTAGTACATATAAACTTAACATTTGACGAAGCTGTATATGGATGTGAAAAAGAATTTACTATAAACGTAAAAGACAAATGTAATAGTTGTAATGGCGCTGGTGGTCATGGTGAAAAAACTTGTCCAAATTGTAATGGTAGAGGAATGATTGTCGAAGAAAGAAGAACTATTTTAGGAATGATGCAAACACAATCAACTTGTCCAAAGTGTAGTGGAACTGGAACTATATTTGAATCAAATTGCAGTAGTTGTAAGGGAACTGGTGTAATAAATTCAAAAAAAACACTTAAATTAAGAGTACCACGTGGTGTTGATAATGGTGACCAATTGAGAATGGCTGGAAAAGCATCAAGTGGTTTAAATGGTGGACCTAATGGCGATGTATACATAGAATTCACAATAAAAGAACATCCAATTTATCAAAGAGATAAAAGTGATATATATATCAAAGTTCCACTTACAATAACAGAAGCAATAATGGGATGCAAAAAAACTATTAGAACAATTCAAGGCGAAGTTAAAGTAGATATCCCAGCAGGAACTCAAAATGGTGATAAAGAAAAATTACGTGGAAAAGGAATTGATGATGAAAAATATGGTAAAAAAGGTGATACATACTTAATTTACAATATTATTATTCCAACTAAATTAGATAGAAATCAAAAAAAATTAATAAAAGAATTAAATGAAACAGAACTTGATAACGAAGAAACCTTCAAAAAATTCAAACAATACAACTAGACCAGATGTAGATTTGACAAATACGAACAAAAGTGTTATAATTTATACATCAATGGGGGTTGTAAGTTAGAAAATAACAAAAAAATAACTCCATTGTAGGAGTTATTTTAACATATTGACAAGATAGTATAAAAATGTTAAAATAACTTACAACTTCGAGTTAGTACACATAATTCTTAGAAGGGGGAAATGATATATGTACGAAGAAACAAAAAGTTCAATTGATTGGAAAGGATTATTTCTAAAAGTAGTAATAGCATTTTTAATAGTAATGATAGCTGTAAAAGGTTATAGTACTTTAAAATCAAATAATACTACAAAAACAACAACTACTGAAGCTACAGCAGAATCAAAAAGCTCATCAACATTTACAGAAAACATTGAAAAATTAAAAACAGCAGGAGAAAAATATTTCACAGATAATAAAGATAAAATGCCAAAAACAGAAGGTACTACATCTATGGTAACATTAAATGAATTAATAAATGGTGGTTTTATAACTAATTTATCTGATGAAGATGGTAAAACATGTGATGGAGAAAGTAGTTACGTAACTGCAATTTTAGAAGGAAGTAAAACTAAAATTAAAGCTAATTTAGTTTGTGGTAGTGCTTCAAGTTATTCATTAGTATATATGGGAGAAAATGACAATAATACTAGTGATACAACAAATACTTCAAGTAGTAATACTTCAAATAGTAAAACAGATTCAGTTTCATATAGTAAAAGTTCTTCAAATACTTGTACTTCATCTTCATGTAAAGCAAGTGAAGTAAAAATTTCAAATACAGTTTCACAAAAAGTTACTATAAATGGTAATAGTAATACTAAGAGTTCTAACAATAACAATAGTAGTAAGAACAATTCAAACAGTAATAGTAACAATAATAGTTCATACTCTAAGAAATCATACACTGTAAGTTTTAATACTAATGGTGGATATCCAAGTAGTTATAAATATCAAACTGTAAGAGAAAACAATACTGCTTATGATCCAGGAAGTGTTAGTAAAGATTGTTATACTTTTAATGGTTGGTACTTAAATGGACGTAAATATGACTTTAGTACTCCAGTAACACAAAATATAACTTTAGTTGCAAAATTTACTAGAAATAATTATTGTTATGATGATTACGATGATGATGATCGTTATGATAATCGTTATGATGATAATTACAGAGGTCAATTAAGAACAGGAACATACACAAGTAAAGTATACACTATGGGTTGGGATACTTATGGAAGTGATTTCATTGATATTGAACACCAAATAAAAGTTCCTAGCTACTTAAAAAATAAAGATATAGAAAGTATTAAAATTGATGATATAGATTTCTATCAATCAATTAATACACAAAGTTTAGCAAAAGAATACAGAACTAATCATAGAAATACATTCTTCTATGAAAAGAATGGTTGGGAATCAAATGTTAATTCAACTAGTTCACTAGCCACAATAACATCTAGAGCTGTTAATTTTGATTATGATGAAGATGGTTACGTTGATTTTGATGAAGCTTTATCCAATGGATTTAGAGTAAGATGGTATACAACTTATGTTAATAAACAATGTAGAACACCATTTACAGTTAATGGAGAAACTAATAAGTGTAATTATGGTATTGTTTATAAAGTAACATGGAAGTATAGATATTACAGATAAAAAAATCAAGTTAATTCTTGATTTTTTTTTTGAACAATTATTTTCTTAATTCACTACTCATTCCAGTAACAACGAATGGGTCACTTTCAGTACCAGTTCCAGTTACACTAGTATTTTCACTAATATTTACAACTAATCTCGCCATTCCTGAATTACTTGCACCAGTAGAAATAACAGTGTTATTTATTTTGTATACTTGACTTGTGTTATCTTTATTTGCTGTAATAGTCCAATAAGATACTCCTAAATCTGCTAAATAGTTATAATTACTACAAGCTACAGAACTAGAGTCAACACAATTACTATCTAAACTTGCAATCATATATTCATTTAATTGAAGTAAACCTAAATATTGTTTATCTAATCTAGAAGAACATTCTATAGAACCTGAATTGTCGTTATCCAATGTTCCTCTTTTTCCTACACATAGTGAAGTTTCTTTTATATAACCTTTAGCATCATTTGTAACAACAGTCTCGTTGCTATAAATTTCATCTAAATTATCTTTTATTCTACTATTTATATTATTAACAACATAGTCATTAATACCAGTTGTTGATGTAGTTACTGAATTATATCTATCATCCCAAGTTACAGGTTCTCTTCTTCCGGCCTCTATAATTCTTATAGTACCATCTTCGTTTATCTTTGTTATTCTCCATAATAAACTATCGAACATAAGATAATTATTAACTTTATCTCCCTTAAAATAATAGCTACCACCATTACTATATAATCCATTACCAGATGTAACAATATTTTCTAATAATATTTCTTTCAAATTTATTGTCTTATAAGTTTCATTACCAACAGTACAATCCAAACTAGGAGAATACATATAATAATTATTATTATTTTCAATAGATATTGTTCCATTACAAGTTGTATCTTTATCCAAAAGTTTATCAACTTGTTTTATAATTCCTTTATTACTTAAATCACCCAATGATAGAGTAATTACACCATTTTCACTTGGTAACTCATCCCTATGTGATTCATAATAACTTTTCGTATTATTTACAATCTTTGTTTCTAAAGTCTTCGGTGTAATCTTAGAAGAACAAGAAGAAATAATAATCAATACTACAAAAAATATAACAAATACTCCTAACACTATATAAATAATTTTCTTTAATTTTTCATCCATCAAATCACTCCTAAAAAGAGTATATCATGCTTATTTTTTTATTTCAATTAATACTTATATTTTTCTTTTAAATTTATATAAATTGTGTTATCATTTTAATAGGAGTGATATAAAAATGGATGATAAAAAAATAAAAATGCCAAAAACTAAAAAACAAAAATTAAAACTTAAACATAAAAAATTATTTATAATTGCAGGAGTATTATTAATATTATTAATAGTTTTAGTAGCTGTTACTAATAAGCCAAAAAAGGTAGAAACTACTAAAAAACAAAAAAAAGAAAAAATAGAAAGTAAAATTAAAATAGTTGATGTTAATTCTACTTCAAGACCATTTGCTGTAATGATAAATAACGTAGGTGTTGCAAGACCATTACAAAGTGGTTTACAAGATGCATATATAATGTATGAAATGATTGTTGAAGGTGGAATTACAAGATATTTAGCATTATTTTTAGATACAAATACTGAAAGAATTGGCTCAATAAGAAGTGCGAGACACTATTATTTAGATTATGCACTAGAAAATGATGCATTTTATGTACATCACGGACAAAGTCCACAAGCACAAAGTGATTTTTCAGCATTAAACGTTGACAGAATTGTTGTTGATAATTCTAAAACCGGTTGGAGAGACAAAACTTTAGGTGTTGCAAGTGAACATACATTATTTACAAGTATAGAAAAATTAAAAAATGGTATAGGAAATAAAAGAACAGAACGAAAAAAAGATTTACTATTAAATTACTCTGCAGATGAAATTAATCTAAATAATAATGAAAATAGTTTAGTTGCTAACACAGTTGTAATACCATATTCAGGATATAGTACAACATCATATAAATATAATAATGAAGAAAAAGTATACTATAGATATGTAAACGACCAAGAACACGTAGATTATGTAACAAAAAAACAATATAATTTCAAAAATATCATAACTTATAAAGTTAGAAATTATACTTTAGACGATGCAGAAGGAAAAGGACGTCAAGGCATAGACAACATTGGTAATGGAGAAGGCTATTACATCACTAACGGATATGCTACAAAAATTAATTGGAAAAAAGAGTGTAGAGAATGTCAAACAGAATACACATACCCAGATGGAAAAGAAATAGTTGTAAATGACGGCAATACATTTATACAAATTCAACCATCTGATAGAGAATTAACTATAGAATAATGGGGATTTGATATGCAAACGATACTAGAAAATTATTTAGTTATAATATTAATTGGATTATTTCTTATTTTTGCTCTAATTGGTTATTTAGTTGACTTATTAAAAAATAATAAAACTGAAAATGAAAATAACAATATACCAAACAACATCACACCCATAGAAATAACTAAAATTGATGAAAAAAAAGATGAAAATGTTGTAGAGAATAATACAGAAAATAATATAGATAACAAAGATGAATTATTAGAAAATTATAATGAAGATAAATAAGTGTAAACTAAAGTATTTATCTTTTTAATAGATAGATTAATTAAAAATAATTTGATATAATAAAATATATTGTAGAGGAGTGATAGAATGACATTAACTTCAATATGGAGTGTAGTGACAAAAATAATAGATATTTGTCTTGTATGGATTATGTTTTATTTTATTTTTAAAAATATTAAAAATAATGTAAAAATGGTATTAATATTTAAAGGAGTATTAATAATAATTCTTATTAAAATATTAAGTAATATATTAAATTTATATACAGTAGGATTACTACTAGAATACGTTTTATCTTGGGGACCAATTGCATTAATTGTAATTTTCCAACCTGAAATTAGAAATGTATTAGAAAGCATTGGAAGAAGTCAACTTTTAGGTAGACATAAAGTCTTAACAGTTGATGAAAGAGAAAAAATAGTTTTCGAATTAATGACTGCAATTGAATACTTAAAAAAGAATAGAATAGGAGCATTAATTGTTTTAGAAAGAAATATGTCATTACAAGAATACATAGAACCGGCAAACAAAATATATTCTGATATAACTGCACCATTATTAGACGCAATTTTCCTACCTCCAAACCCACTTCATGATGGTGGTGTAATAATTCAAGGAGATAGATTAACATGCGCAGGAGCAGTATTTAAAACAAGTATGAATCCAAATGTTAATAAAAAACTTGGAACAAGACATAGAGCAGCATTAGGCGTTGCTGAAGAAACAGATGCAATTGCATTAGTAGTTTCAGAAGAAACAGGTAGAATTTCTATTGCAGTAGATAATCATTTATATTACAATTTAACTCTAGAAGAATTCAAAATGAAATTATTAAATGAACTTAAACCAAAAGCAGAAGTATTCTATGATGCTGATGAGGAGGATGATATAAATGAATAAAATACTTAAACCATTTATTGCAATATTCAAATTAATATATAACATATTAGATAAATTAATTGTTACTCCAATAAGCAGATTAATATATAGAATAAGTAAACTAGGTAAAAATAATAATGGTAAATTAGAAAAAATATTAAATAGACCAATTGTATTATTATACTTATCATTATTTTGTGCAATTGCAGTATTTTACTTAGTTGATTCTAAAGTTATTTCACTAGTCGATAACGAAGCAGAAATTATAAAAGACCAAAAAGTTAATATAATTTATAACGAAGAAAACTATGTAGTTGAAGGAGTACCTGACAAAGTTGATATAACATTAATAGGTTCAAAAAGTAATTTATACTTAGCTAAACAAATAGGTGACCATAAAGTTGTTTTAGATTTAACAAATTACGAAACTGGAACATACAAAGTGAAATTAAAATATAATCATTCAATGAACAATGTTAGCTACAAACTAGACCCTTCTACTGTAACAGTAAAAATAAGTGAAAAAGAAAGTCAAGTATTTAATTTGTCTTATGATTTAGTAAATGAAAATAAATTAGATAAAAAATTAAATATTAATAGTGTTACATTAGATAAGAGTGAAGTAATAGTAAAAGGTTCAAAAGAAACATTAGATACTATATCAAATGTAAAAGCATTAATAGATTTAGAAGCTGCTAAATTAACTAATAAAGGTGAATTTACTATTGATTCAATTAAATTAGTTGCATATGATAGTAAAGGAAATAAAGTTAACAATGTTGAAATGGTACCAAATAACATAAGTGCTAAAGTAGTTGTAGATTCTTATTCAGTTGATTTACCAGTAAAAGTTGTAACAAAAGGAAATATTACAACAGGTTATGCACTTAATAGTATTAATTCAACAATTACTAAAGTCACAGTTTACGGAGAAAAAGATATATTAGATACATTAACATATATAGAAGCGCCAATAGATGTAACAGGATTAAGTACAGATAAAACATTCAGTGGTGTTAATTTAACAAAGCCAAGCGGAGTAAGATTCATGAGCGAAACTACAACTAGTGTAACAGTAACACTAGATCAAGAAAGCAGCAAAGAATTCCCTGGAATTGTAATAGAGTCAAGAAATTTAGCTAATAACTACACTGTATCAGCACTTTCAGAAAGTGACAGAACAATAACAGTTATAGCAAAAGGTGTTACAAGCGCATTAGATAGTTTAGATGCATCTAAAATTAAAGCATACATAGATTTATCAGGATATACTGAAGTTGGAACATACGAAGTAGAAGTAAAATTAGAAACAGACGATTCGAGATTCACTCTAGTTTCAACAAATAGTAAAGTAAGAATTAAAATAAGTAAATCTAACTAAAGAGTAGTTTATACTACTTTTTTTTTATATATTATGATAGAATTGTTAATAGGTGATACTATGAATAAAGGATTTACTTTAGTTGAACTTATAGCAGTTATTACAATTTTATCTTTAATTGCTATTATTACAACCCCTGCATATGATAATATTAGCAACAATATAAAAACTAAAAATTACGAATCAAAAAAAAATACAATAAAAGCTCATACATTAAGTTATGTTGAAAAATATTTAAAAAATGAAGCATATGATGGAACATTATCTAAAACTTTATGTTTCTCTGTAAACTACTTAATAAGAAATGGAATTATATCAAGTGATAGTGAAACAGATGAATATATTGAAAATAACATTACTGGAGAAAAATATAGAGGAGATACAATATTTGTTAAAATAAATTATGATACAAATAATTTAAAGTTAATTGGAATTGCAAAAGATGACGAAACTATAAACGGTTGTGATAAAAATTACAAATAAAGGAATGATAAAGGATGAAGAAAACAATTTTATTAATAATGGATGGTTTTGGTTATAGAGAAGAACCACATGGCAACGCAATAATTGATGCACATATGGAAACTTTTACTAATCTTTGGAATAAATATCCACATAGTATATTGGAAGCAAGTGGTAGTTATGTTGGACTTCCTGATGGACAATTTGGAAATAGTGAAGTATGTCATACTGCAATCGGTATTGGTAAAAAAATAAAACAAGATATAACTATAATAAATGAAAACGTGGATAATGGAAAAATAAAAAAATCGCAAGAATTGTTAGACCTAATTGAACATGTACAAACAAATGAGTCAACACTACACTTAATGGGACTACTTAGTGATGGAGGAGTACATTCTGACATTAATTATATGAAAAAATTAATCCCAGAATTAAAAGAAATGGGTGTTGATAAGATTATATTTCATGCAATAACAGATGGTAGAGATACAGATAGTATGTGTGCTTTAAAATATATTGATGAAATGAATGAAGTTTTAAGTGAAAATAATATTGGACATATTGGAACAGTATGTGGAAGATTTTATGCAATGGATAGAGATAATAAATGGGAAAGAACAAGAGTGTATTCCGATTTATTAATAAATGGTAAAGGCCTTAAAATATTAGACACAAACGTAGCAATTAAAAATTGTTATAAAAGAGGTTTAACCGATGAATTTCTACCACCTTTAATACTAAATCCTGAATTTAAAATCAATGAACATGATGGATTATTATGGCTTAATTTTAGAAGTGATAGAGCAAGACAAATACTAAAAAGTTTAACTGATGTAAGTTTTAATGAATATCCAATTGGTCACGTAAATAATTTAAAAGTAGTAAGTACGTTTCCAGTACCAGAAGTAGAAACTCAAACAATATTTGAAAAAGATTTATCAGACATTTATAGTATTGGTAGATATTTTAGTGATTTAGGTTTAAAACAAGCAAGAATAGCAGAAACAGAAAAATATGCTCATGTAACATATTTCTTCAATGGAGGAATAAATGATAAATTAAAAAATTGTGATAACTTTCTTATACCAAGCCCAAAAGTTGCTACATACGATTTAAAACCAGAAATGAGTATAGATGGTGTAGTAAAACAAGTTTTAAAATGTATAGATAAAGATTATGACTTTATTCTAGTTAATTTAGCTAACCCAGATATGGTAGGTCATACTGGGAATTATAAAGCTGCAGTAGAATGTTTAAAATATGTAGATAACGCATTAAAAGAGGTCTACACAAAAGCAAAAGAGAATTTTTATGATATATTAATCACAAGCGACCACGGAAACATTGACACAATGATAGATTCACATGGAATACCAGTTACAACACATTCTATGAGTCCAGTACCATTTATCTTTTGCAATGAAAATATTAAACTAAAAGAATATGGTGATATAACTATGATAGCACCAACACTATTAAAATATATGGATATAAAAATTCCAGAAAGTATGGAAGATACACCATTACTATATAAAAGAGAGGATTAAACTATGTTGGATACAAGTGTTTTAAGAGAAAATGACATTAGGGGAGTTTATGGAAAAAATATAACAGAAGATTTTGCACTTATATTAGGAAAAGCATTTGGTACATATTTAATAAATAATAATAAAAAAGAATGTGTTTTAGGTTATGACAATAGAATAGGTGGAGAAAGTTTAGCAGAAAAATTAATTGGAGGTCTAAGAAGCACTGGAATAAATGTAGTTTTAATAGGAATGGTAACAACTCCTCTTCTAAATTTTGCAACAATACATTTAAAAATAGAAGCAGGAATAATTGTTACTGCAAGTCATAATCCAGCAAATCAAAACGGTTTTAAATTATTTGGAGATAACTTTTTACATTTAACACATACTGAATTAGAAAAAGTATATAATTTAATACAAAATAAAAAATTTGAAAAAGGTATAGGTAATATAAAATATATTGATTTATCTAAAAAATATATTGAAATGTTATCAAAATCAATAAAACCATCAACAAAAAAAATAAAATTAGCAATAGATACTGGTAATGGTACAACATCTTTATTTATAAAGGATATCATAACAACTTTTAAAAATATTGAACCAATTTTTATAAATAATAAAAGTGATGGTACTTTTCCTAATCATAATCCAGACCCAAACAACGATGCAAATTTAGTAACATTAAAAAAGATAGTCGTAGATAACAAATGTGACTTTGGTGCTGCATACGATGGAGACGGAGATAGGATTGGTATTGTAGATAACCTTGGAAATACAATTGAAAGTGACAAGTTAATTGCTATTTTTTCAAGAAACATAATTCCAAATACTAATAATAAAAAAGTAATAATGGATGTAAAATGTTCCAATGCACTAAAATTAGATATAGAAAATTTAGGTGCAAAAGCCATCATGGTAAAAAATGGTAGTGCATTTATTGAAACAGAAATGCATGATTTGGATGTATTAATTGGTGGAGAATACTCTGGACATATATTCTTTAGAGATAAATTCTATGGATTTGACGACGGAATATATGCTAGCTTAAGAATGTATGAATTATTGTCAAATACTGAAAAAAAATCTTGTGAACTTTTAGAAGGTTATAAACATTATTATAATACTCCAGAAATAAGAGTAAATACTACTGATGAAAAAAAATGGAAAATAATAAATTTAGTTAAAGAATACGTAAAAAACAAAAAATATGATTTTATAGATATAGATGGTGTTAGAGTTGTATTTGTAGACGGATGGGCATTATTAAGATGTAGTAACACTGAACCATGTATTACAATGCGATTTGAAGCAGAAAGTAATAAAAGATTAAAAGAAATAAAAGAAGAATTTGAAAGTTTACTTAACACTTTACTGTAAAGATAGATAAGTAATTATTTCAATTCTTTTTAATTATGATATAATTAAATTACCTAGAGGATTGGTATACTTCATAAAACCGACTAAGTGTGATTTTGGGAGTCTAATTAATATGCGGTGTCGAAAACTAGGCCATTAAGTGAACTAGGATCCTAAAGCATATTATGTGATGCCCACCTAGCGAGAGCGGGTTTTTTATCACATATACTAATTTCTGGGTTTTATTGTGGGTGTTAATATGTTTGAAAGAGTTATTAGTTTAATTGGAGAAGAAAAATTTAATAAATTAAAAAATACAAAAGTGTTAATAGTAGGTTGTGGCGGTGTTGGAGGATATGCGCTCGAAACACTTGTGAGAAGTGGTATAAATAATATAGATATAATAGATTTTGATAAAATAGAATTAAGTAATTTAAATAGACAAATAATCAGCAATCAAAATAATGTGGGATTAGATAAAGTTGATGAAGCCCAAAAAAGAGCATTAGAAATAAACCCAAATTTGATCATGAACATATATAAACTATTTTTAAATGAAGACAATATAATGACAATATTAAAAAATAAATATGATTATATTATAGATGCATGTGATAGCATTAACACTAAATTAGAATTAATTAAAAATAGTAATAATTACGAATTAATTTCATGTATGGGAACAGCAAAAAAAATAGACCCAACACAACTAACAATAACTACACTAGACAAAACAAATTATGATAAATTAGCAAAAGTACTTAGAAAAAAAGTTAAAGATTTACATATAAACAAAAAAATTTACGTAGTTTCAAGTACAGAAAAAGCAATGGATTGTGATATTTTAGGAAGTTTTATGATAGTACCAGCCACTGCTGGAATTCTTTGCGCAAAGTATGTAATAAGCAAAATTATAAATTAATTTGCTTTTTTTTCTAAGTTGTATTATAATATCACGTACTGAAAAGAGGGGAAATTATGAAAATAATATTTAGTGATTTTGATGGAGTAATAAAAAATGGGGATATGAATAGTTTTTTACAAAAGATTAAATTAAAATCTGATAGAGAAGAAATAGAAGACTTTGTAAAAAACGGCAATAAATTTATAATATCAACTTCAAGAAATACTGATTCTATAAAAAATGTTTTAAATACTATTGGATTAGATTTTAATTATTTAATAACCTATAATGGCAGAGTTATCTTTGATAAAAACTTTAATATTATACATGCATCTTATATAAAAAATAATATATTAAACGATATTAAATATATTTTAGACAATATAAGATATAAAAGAGTACATTTCTTTAATGAATATGGTTCTACTAATACTATGAATAACTTAATTGTATTAATCATAAAAACTTTTGATAAAAATGCATATAAATATTTCAAAGCATTATCATTAAAATACAAAGATTTAAAAATAGATTACAATAGCAACAAAGGTCAATTCTGTTTAAGTATTAGATGTAATAAATTAAATGGAGCATTGAACTTAATAGAAAAAGAAGGATTGACTGCAGATTATCAAGATATATATGCAATAGGGTCAGACTCTAGTAATATTGCATTATTAGAAAAATTTAATGGTTATAAAACTAATAATCATTCTGAAGAATTATATAATATAAAAAATAAAACAAGAAGTGTAAAACAATTAATAAAGCAAATTAAATAAATATAAAACGCAATTAAATACTAGGACTTCTAGTATTTTTAAATTTAACCCTCTTGTAAATAAGTTCTATATTTGTTATAATTGGTATGCGTTTTAAAACTTTAAAAATTATTAGAAAGAAGAGATATTAATGAGTAAAATTAAAATATTAAGTTTAGGTGGATTAAATGAAAATGGTAAAAACACCTATGTTATAGAAATTGATAATAAAATATTTGTTATGGATTCTGGATTAAAATATGCTAATGATAGCATGTTGGGAATAGATTATATTATTCCTGACTATAACTATTTAGTTCAAAATAGAAAAAAAATAGTCGGCGTATTCTTAACACACGCTCATCCAGAAAATATGGGTGGAATAAGAGATTTATGTAGTTTGATACCAGAAATAAAAGTTTATTGTACCAAATATACAAAAAAATATTTAGAATTAGATGGATTTAACCATAACATATTTGAAGTTGTACCATACAAAAAAATTTCATTTGATGGATTATCAGTTTTTCCTATAAGCGTAAGCCATTCAGTACCTGATGCAGTAATGTATGTAATAAATACTAAAGATGGGGCCATCGTTTATACTGGAGATTTCATAATTGACCCATCAATGCAAGGAAAATATAGCATGGACATCGGTAAAATTGCTTACATAGGAAAACAAGGGGTTTTATGCATGTTAGCAGATTCTGCATTTTCAGAAAGACCTGGTCACACAAGTCCTAATCATAGATTAACAAACTTCTTCAGAGATTCAATTAATAGAAGCGAAGGTAGAGTAATTTTCACAGTATTACCAATCCATTTATTTACAATTGAAGAAATATTTGAAGCAGCAGAAAACACAAGAAGAAAAGTAGTTGTAATGGGAAAAAAATTACAAAGTGTTATTAATATGGCTATGCATGAAGGATATTTAAAAGATTACAAAAAAATAATGGGAGATTTAAGTAACATAAACGATAAAAATTCTATACTATTAGTTTGTGATGATAAAGAAAAACCTTATGTTGCTATAGATAGAATAGTAAGTGGTTATGATAAATTTATAACACTTAATAAAGAAGATACAATTATATTTGCAGAACCAAGATATGATGAAAATGAAAAAGTAGTTGTAAGAATAGAAAATGAAATTGCAATGTTAGGCGCAAATACTATAAGCATTCCAAAAGATAAAGAAATAAGCCAACATGCTAGCCAAGAAGATTTAATGTTAATGATAGATTTGTTAAAGCCAACATATTATATGCCTGTTGAAGGTGAATATAGATACATGGTAAACAATGCTGATTTAGCAACTAAATTAGGTATAGATAATAAAAACATAATTTTAAAAACTAATGGCGAAATAGTAAAAATAAATAACAAAAAGCTAATTGAATGTTACGATAAAATAGATGTTAGCAATGTTTTAATAGATGGAAACACAAATGATGATATCGGTGAATTAGTAATCAAAGATAGAGAAATGTTAAGTGAAAATGGTATAGTATTAATAAGTGCTACATTAGATAAAAACACAAAGAAAATATTAATAGGACCAGAAATGACTACAAGAGGTTTTATCTATATTAAAGATAGTAAAGAAATGATAGATAATGTAAAAAAAATAAGTTTAGAAATAATAGAAAATAACATTAATAATAATTATGTTGATTATAACAATATAAAATTAGAAATAAGAGAAAAATTAAGTAAATACTTTTATAATGAAACAGAATGTAAACCAATGATAATTGCTGTCATTCAAGAAGTTTAGGAGGAAAAGATCATGGGAAGAGCATATGAAGTAAGAAAAGCAAGTATACAAAAAACTGGTGCAGCAAAGGCTAAACTATATAGCACTTTTGCTAAAGAAATATATTTAGCAGCTAAAGGTAATCCAGATTTAGAAAGTAATATACATCTAAAAAGAATAGTAGAAAAAGCAAAAAAAAGTCAAGTACCTAGCGATATAATTAATAGAGCAATTGACAAAGCAAAAGGAGCTGGACAAGAAGATTATCAAACTGTCATTTATGAAGGATTTGGCCCTGGTGCAAGTACACTTATAATTAAAACTCTTACTGACAACGTTAACAGAACAGTAGGATTTGTAAGAGCAGCATTTAACAAAGTTAATAAAAGTTTAGGCGTAACAAATAGTGTAAGTTACAACTATGATTACCTAGGATTAATAGGATTCAAATATGATAATTATGATGAAGTATTCGAAAAATTATTAGATGAAGGAATAGAAATAAATGATTTAGAAAATGCAGACGGATTATTAATAGTAACATGTAATCCAACTGATATACACAAAATAAAAGATATACTAGAGTCAATGATTCCAAATATAGATTATGAAATAGATGAAGTAGGTATGTATCCAAAAGAAAAAATTAAATTAGATGGTGAAGACAAAGAATTATTCTTAAGATTATATAATATGTTAGAAGATATAGAAGATGTAACTGAAATATATCATAACGTAGAACTAGATTAGTTCTTTTTTCATATTAAATTCATAATAGTTTTATAATATAATAATGTTTGAGGAGTGGTAAAATGCATATATTAATTGTTGATGATGAAATTCTTATAAGAAATGTAATAAAAGAATACTTAAAATTAGAAAATTTTACTTATGATGAAGCTGATAATGGACAAACAGCAATAGACTTAGTAAAAAATAATAATTATGACTGTATATTAATGGATATCATGATGCCAAAATTAGATGGATATAGTGCAATTAAAGAAATAAAAAAAATTAGTGATGCGAAAATAATTGTTTTAAGTGCAAGAACAGAAGAATTTGATAAATTATCAGGATTTGACCTTGGTATAGATGATTATGTAACAAAGCCATTTAGCCCTAAAGAATTAATAGCAAGAATAAAAGCTGTCACAAAAAGAAATAAAATAAATACCCAAGATATAGTTGTAGGCAACATTAAATTAGATGAATTATCTAGAACAGTATTCATAGATAAAAAAGAAGTGGAACTAACTCATACTCAATTTGATTTATTAACATTATTTTTAAAAAATGAAAATATAGTATTTACTAGAGAAATGATAATAGATAAAATATGGGGATATACATATGAAGCAGAAGATAGAACAATAGATGCTCATATAAAACTACTTAGAGTAAAATTAGGCAAATACAAAAACTCAATAAAAACTGTACGTGGCGTAGGGTATAAATTTGTATATGAAAAAGAGTAATATACAAAATAAAACACTAAAGTGTTTAATAATATTTTCAATTATAATATTATTAATTATGTGGGCTAGTCAAATATTATTCTTAACACTATTTTATGAAAAATATCAAATTAATAACTTAAATAAAGTAGCATTCAAATTAACTAAAAATAGTCATAGCATAAGTGAAATAGAAAATATAGCCTATAAAAATAATCTATGTATTGAATATTTTAATAATAATGATTCCTATTTATTCAACGGTCTAAATAATAACTGCATACTAAATTCTAAAAGTAAAAGCATAATAAATATAATAAATAATTTTATACAGAATAACAATTCTAAAGAAATAATTAAAATAAACAATCCCAATAATAATGCAAAAAGTATTTTATATAACTTAAAATTAAATGATAATGAATACATAATACTAAACACAAATCTAGAAGATGTAGATAGTACCACAAGTGTATTAAAAAATCAATTAATATATATAACTCTAATAGTAATATTATTATCTATAGTAGTTTCAACAATAATATCAAAAATGCTAAATAAACCAATAATAAACATAACAAAAGAGGCAAAAAAATTAGCTACTGGGAATAAAGAACTAAACATTCCAAAAAGCAACATAAAAGAAATAGATGATTTAAGAGATTCACTAATATATGCAAGCCATGAAATAAATAAAACTGATGAATTAAGACGTGATTTATTAGCAAATGTAAGTCATGATTTAAAAACTCCATTAACTATGATAAAAGCTTATGCAGAAATGATAAGAGATATAAATAAAGATAATGAAGAAAAAAGAAATGAAAACTTGAATATTATTATAGATGAAACAGACAGACTAACTATACTAGTCAATGATATATTAAATTTAAGTAAATTAGAAGCTAATAAAGAAACTCTTGATTTAAAAGAATTTGATTTAGTGGAACTAATTAATAATATTATAAAAAAATATAATATTATAAAAGAAACAGAAAATTATAAATTTATATTAAATATGCCTAAAAAAGCTATAGTTAAAGGAGATTTAAATAAAATAAGTCAAGTAATATATAATTTAATAAATAATGCTATTAATTATACTGGAGATGATTCAATAGTAAAAATAGAAGTTATAGAACAAAAAAAGACATATTTAGTAAATATTATCGATACAGGTAAAGGAATAAAAAAAGATGAACTTAATATAATATGGGATAAATATTATAAAAATGAAAAAAATCATAAAAGAAATAAAGTTGGTACAGGTGTAGGGCTTTCAATCGTAAAAAATATATTAGATAAACATAAATTTAAGTATGGTGTAAAAAGTGAAATAGGTAAAGGTACAACATTTTATTTTGAAATTACTAAAATTTCATAAAAAATTCACATGAACATAATATTATGCAAATGGAAAAAGGAAATTTTTTTGTTATTTTTACTACAAACTTTATCATAGTTTTATAATAATTTATAGACTTTATAACTCACACTATTTTTTATTCCTTTTTTCACAAAAATAAAATATACATTTTTGTTGATATTTTATTTTTTTTATGATACTATTTTTATAGTAAAGGAAGATGTGATATGAAAAATAATAATAGTAAAGGTTCAATGATTATACTTACAATTATAGGTATAGCTACACTATTAGTTGCAGTTATAGGAGCAACATTTGCATATTTTACAGCTACTATAAAATATGATAATAAACCCAAAGAAGTAGTAGTTAAATCTGGAGAAATGGTAATACAATTTGACTCTAGAAATAGTATTGAATATACAGGTGCTATTCCAGGAAGACCAGATGTATATACTTTAAATAGTGATGGATCAAAAAGTTTAATAACAAAAAATAGAATGCAATTTACATTAAGTAGTGGTCAACAAATGTCAGTAGGGACAGACTATGACGTATATTTAAAAATTACAAATAATGAATTTACACAAAGTGGAACTTTAGAAAATGGGAATACTAATTTAGTTTATTTCATAGAAGAATTTAATAATGCTAGAGCACCACAATTAACAGACCCAACTAATCAAAATAGTGTACCTAATGTATTAGGAACTATATATCCAACAACAGGATTAGTAACTTATGATAAATTTAAAAAAACAGAATTAACACCAATGTTAAACGAAAATAGCCAAACTATTTCTGTTGGAAATATAACAGGTGATGAAGGAACAGTAAGTATTAGTGCAATACCTGTAAATGCAAATCCAGAAAATTGCCCAGAAAATGATGAAAGATACAAAAAAGAAGATGGAGCATGCTTATTAAAAATAAGTGATGGTGCTCGCTTAGGTAATTATGGTAGTGCAAATGAATGGTATTTTGAATTATGGCTATATGAAACTGGATTACCACAAAATGATGATCAAGGTAAAAACTTTAAAGCAAGTATAGAAATAGTTACTAAAAATCAACAAAGAATTTCAAATGAATTAACTCCTTAGGAGTTTTTTTATATTTTGTAAAAAAGCAATATATATTAGCAAAATTTTATATTGAATTATTTATAGCATTAATATATAATTAATATAGAAACTAGTTCGGTGATAAAATGAAAAAGATGAATAAAAGGGAACGCAGAAAATTATTAAAATACTATATAAATAGAGCAATGAAATTACTTTCATATGCTGTTATAGTTTCACTTATATTTCTAGGTGTGTTTTTTTCATATTATTTTATCTCTTTAAAATTATATGAAAAAAATCCAACAGTCAACATACCAAAATTTGGTTTATACACTATCATTAGTCCAAGTATGGAACCTAATGTAAGAGTATATGATGTTGTAGTAGACTTAAATGTTTTCAATCAAGATAGCATAAAAAAAGGTGATATAATAACATTTATATCAAATAGTAATGTATCAAAAGGTTTAACAGTTACCCATAGAGTTATAGAAGTAATTGATAATAAAGATGGAACCAAATCTTATATCACAAAAGGTGATAACAATTTAAAAGCAGACCAAGCAACAGTTAATTACAATGACGTTTTAGGAAAAGTATTATTTAAAATACCTCAATTAGGTAGAGTACAATTTTTAATTGCAAACAAATTTGGATGGATATTAGCAATTCTATTACCAGCTCTAAGTGTAATAATATATGATTTCATAAAACTATTTAGATTATTATCATTTAATAATAAATTTATGAGATTTGGAACAATAAATAAAAAAATAGAAACAGAAATTGACGTAGATGATTTAAAACAAATTAGAGAGGGATTAGATACAGTAAAAAAATATTATAAGAAAAATCAATAACTCTTATAATATTTTTTTTTGCTTTACATTTAAAGAAAATGTATAATATATCGTACTTAAGGAGAACGTTATGGAAAAAAATTTAATAAATGAAAAAGATATAGAAAATATTGATATGTATAATCTTAATGAATTAATTAATGATAAAATAAAATTAAATAACATTCATATAAAAAAGATTAAAAAAGATGAAAATATACTTAAAATTATAATGGCAATATGTGTATTAAGTACATTATTTAACTTTGGATTAATGTATTTTAACACTGCATTATTTATACCAACAATATTTAAAATAGGTGTTATACTAACCTCAATAATAATCTACGAAGTTTCATTGTTTGAAAAAAATGAATTGATAAAAGAAAAAAAGCAATAGAGAAAGAAAATAAATCTTGCACAAAAACTTTACTATCTCTTATTTCGAATAAAAAAAATAGTATAGAAAAAAATAATGAAAATAAAAAAGAAAAGGATAATTTTCAAAATAAATTATCTATAGAAGATTATAAATATATATTAAAAGTAAGCAAATTAAATTATAAAATAGAGTATTATCAACAACTATTAAGGAAGAAAAATAATTATAAATTATTATCTAATAAACTCACACAATGTAAGAATTTAGATGAGCTAGAAAGTGTTGAAAAAGATTTAAATAATATAATATATACAAAAAGATTAAAATAATTGACTAAATAGTCTTTTTTTTTCATACAATTTTATAGGTGAATATATGAAAAAGTATATTATATTATTAATAATTATTTTATTTCCTCTAAGAGTAAATGCTACAAGTACTACATTGATGGATATGGATAATAATAGAGTACTTTATAATAGTAACGGTAATGATGTTAGACTAATCGCTAGTATTTCAAAAATTATGACATCTATAGTTGCAATAAACAATTACGATGTTTCTAAAATGGTTAAAATAGATGAAAGTGTTTTAAAAAGTTATGGTAGTGGTATATATGTAGAGGTTGGAGAAGAAATGAGCATGGAAAATTTATTATATGGACTAATGCTAAGAAGTGGAAATGATGCTGCTATACAAATTGCAAATACTGTCGGTGGAAGTATGGAAAATTTTGTAAAAATGATGAATGATACTGCTAAATCAATTGGAATGAAACATACAAATTTTGTTAATTCTAGTGGCCTAGAAAATAATGATGGAGTAGGAAATACTAGTACGAGTAATGACATGGCACTCTTAATGAGTTATGCTATGAAGAATGAAAAATTTAGAACTATTGTTAGTACAAAAGAAAAAATGGTAAAAACAAATTATAAAACTTATATGTGGTATAACAAAAATAGACTATTAAAAGAATACAAATACTGTAATGGTGGTAAGACTGGATTTACAGAAAAAGCAAGAAGAACTTTAGTAACTACTGCTAGTAAAGATGGCATGAATTTTGTAGTTGTCACACTAAATGATCCAAATGACTTTACTAATCATAAAGCCTTATATGAAAAATATTTTAACAAATATAAAAGTTATAAAGTATTAAGTAAAGAAGATAAATTTCAAAATAAAAATTATTACATAAAAAATGATAAATACATAGCACTAACAAATGATGAATATAAAAAATTAAATAAAGAAATAGTTTTATATGATGATAATGTAAGTGATATTGTAGGATACGTATTAATAAAATTAGATGATAAAGTATTAGTAAAAGAATATATTTATGAAAAGAAAGAAACTGTAAAAAAAGAAAAGAAAAAATGTTTAATAGATAAAATAAAAAGTTTTTTTAGATAGGATGATTTAATGGTAAATGTCTTATGGGGCAGTTTTATAATAATTGGAATTATTTTCGGATTTATAAATGGTAAAATAGATTTAATAAATACAGAAATAATTAACAGTGGAAAAAGTGCTTTAGAATTAATGTTAGAAATGCTTCCAATGCTTGCTTTATGGATGGGACTAATGCGTATTGCAGAAGATAGCGGTTTATTAAAAAAAATTGCACATAAATTAAGTTTCATACTTAAACATTTATTTCCAAAAGTACCAAAAGATAATGAAGCATTAGGTTTAATAGCTAGCAACGTGGCAATAAATATGGCTGGTTTAGGTTCAGCAGCAACACCATGTGGTTTAAAAGCGATGAAAGAGTTACAAAAATTAAATGATAAAAAAGATAGAGCAACTACATCTATGATAACTTTTTTAGTACTTAATACCGGTGGTGTCACAATAATACCTACTACTATAATATCATTACGTGTTATGCATGGAAGTGCTACTCCTACAGAAGTAATACCAACTTGTATAATAGCAACATTTTCATCTTGTATATCTGGATTAATATTAGATTATTTTATAAGGAGAAAAAATGGCAACGTTTAGTATAATAGCACTTCCTTTTATAGTTCTAAGTATAGTTCTTTATGGATATAAGAAACATATTAATATATATGATTCATTTATGAAAGGAGTATTAGAAGGACTTAAAACTTGTGTAGAAATATTTCCAAATATACTAGCAATGATTTTTGCTGTTAATCTTTTAATAAAAAGTGGCTTTATAGATTATATAAGTTCATTTTTAAACCCCATGTTATCTAAATATAATCTAAGTACAGATATAATAAGTATGTCAATATTTAGACCAATAAGTGGAAATGCTAGTTTAGCAATATTAAATAATATACTAGGAAAATATGGACCAGATTCAATTATGGGAAAATTAGCTAGTACTATACAAGGTTCAACAGATACCACATTTTATGTTTTAGCACTTTATTTTGGTAGTATTGGAGTTAAAAAAACTAGATATGCACTTCCAGTTGGTTTATTTGCAGACTTAGTAGGAATACTTATGAGTTTTTTACTAGTTTACTTATTCTTTGGTAGATAATAATCTACTTTTTATTTTATAAAATATATGATAAAATACATCTATGAAAGAAGTGAACTTTATGGAAAGATTACAAAAAATAATCGCAAATAGTGGTTATTGTTCTAGAAGAAAAGCAGAAGAATTAATAAGTAAAGGTAAAGTATACGTAAACGGAAAAAAGATTACTGAATTAGGAACAAAAGTAAATAAAACTGATGCAATAGAGGTTGAAGGTAAAGTACTTAGTTTAGAAGAAGATAAAGTAGTATACTTACTTAATAAACCTAGAGGAATTATATCAAGTGTTAGTGATGATAAAGGTAGAAAAACTGTAGTAGATTTAATAGATACAAAAAAACGTATATATCCTATTGGAAGACTAGATTATGATACTACTGGATTAATATTACTAACAAATGATGGAGAACTTGCAAATACATTAATGCATCCTAATAATAAAGTAGAAAAAAAATATGTTGCTAAATTAAATAAATATTTTGAAATAAGTGATTTGAAAAAATTAGAACAAGGTATAAAAGTTGATGGAGTTAAATGTACTCCAACACGTGTTAAAATTAAGAAGAATGATAAAGAAAAAGATTATAGTATTATTGAAATAAGTATTGTTGAAGGGCGTAATCATATTATAAAAAGAGTATTTATGGAACTTAATTATTTAGTAGATAAATTAACTAGAATAGAATATGCATTTTTAAATCTAAATGGACTTAAGAGTGGAGAATATAGACAATTATCCATAAAAGAAGTGAAAAAATTATATGAATATAAAAAATAATATTAAAATAGAAAAACTAGATGATTTTGGTCGTGGAATATCATATATAGATAATAAAATTACTTTTATTAATAATGCTATGATAGATGAAATAGTTGATGTAAATATTATTAAGGAAACCACAAAATATTATGAAGCAGAAGTAATAAAATATATTACAAAATCAAATAATAGAATTAATGTAAATTGTCCATATTATAATTATTGTGGAGGTTGTAATATATTACACATGGATTATAATAACCAAATACAATATAAAAAAGATAAATTAAAAAATATAATAAATAAATTTAGCAGCATAAATTTAGATATTAATGTTATCAAAAATAAAGATGTAATAAATTATAGAAACAAAATTGAATTAAAAATACAAGATTACAAATGGGGATATTATAATTCTAAAACTCACAACTTTATAGAAGTAACAAATTGCATATTAGCAAAAGAATCTATTAATAATGTTATTGAAAATAAAAAATATATTAATATAAAAAGTGGAAGTATAACAATAAGATGTAATTATAATGATGAGATTTTATTAAATATAAAAACAGATGATAAAGTTAATATAGACATAAATAATTTAAAAAATAATATAAAATTAGTTGGAATAGTTATTAATGATAAAAAATATTATGGAGATAACTTCTTTTATGAAATGATTAATAATAAACTATTTAAAGTCAACTATAATTCTTTTTTTCAAATAAATAATTATATTACAAAAGAAATAATAAATATTATAAATGATAATTGTTATGGAAGAATATTATTAGATTTATATTGTGGAGTAGGTTTTTTAGGCCAAGCAATCAGTTATAAATTTGATAAAATATATGGCATAGAATTAAATAAAAATAGTATAATAGATGCAATCAATAATGCTAAAATAAATAATATTAACAATACTTATTATATGTGTGGAGATAGTAGCAAATTAATAAGTAATATAAAAGAAAATATAGATACTTTAATAATTGATCCTCCTAGAAGTGGACTTTATAAAAATATGATAAATGATATATTAAAAACAAATTCAAATACTATTATATATGTTTCTTGTAATCCTATTACTTTAGGAAGAGATATTAATTTGTTAAAAGAAAAGTATTCAGTAAATAAAATATATTTACTAGATATGTTTAGTAATACATACCATTTTGAAACTATATGTATTCTAAAAAAAAGTTAATGTTTTACTTGTTAGTCAATAAAATGTTTGATACAATTTAGATGTATTAATGAAGTTGCTACATATTAATATGACAATTTGAACGACTAGAGTGTATAATTTTTAAGCAACGAAGATTGTATACATGTATGCGAGGTATATTTTATAGAATATATCTCTTTTTTGTTTTAGAAAAGGAGAAAAATGAGATGAATGAATTAATTAAACAAGAAAAGATAGAAAATATGATTTATGAAATAAGAGGAGTGCAAGTAATGCTTGATAGTGATTTAGCGATTCTTTATGGAACTGAAACAAAGAGAATTAATGAAGCTGTTAAAAATAATCCAGATAAATTTCCAGAAAGATTCTCGCGGAAATTAACAAATGAAGAGTTAACTCATTTTGTGGTCGAAATTTTCGACCGCAAATATTAATAAAAAATCTAGAAGTAATCCCAGAGTTTTTACAGAACAAGGAGTTGCAATGCTAGCAACTATACTAAAAACTAATGTAGCAACAAAAGTTAGTATTGCTATCATGGACGCATTTGTTTTGATGAAAAGATATATTTCATCCAACTTATTAGAACAAAAATATATTAATAATCAAGTTATAAAAAACACAGAAGATATAAAAATATTACAAGAATCTTTTAA
>CAKOOU010000006.1 GCA_934098455.1 uncultured Bacilli bacterium
TTTAGAGGGAATGTAATAGATAATTATGTATCATTTGCAGACAAAACTTGGAGAATAGTAAGAATAAATGGAGATGGCTCAATAAGACTAATACTAGATGATGTTGCGAAGGATTCAAGTGGAAGTGTAATAAAAACTAAATTTAATACTAATTCTAACGATAATGCATACGTAGGATACATGTATGGAACGCCAGGAAGTACAACGTATGAGGCAACACATGAAAACAAAAATGATAGTACAATAAAAATTGCAGTAGACAAATGGTATGAAGATAATTTAAAAACAAATTATACAAACTATTTAAGTGACACATTATTTTGCGGAGATAAGACACTAGCAGAAAACGGCATTGGAGGAGTAACAACACAATTAGGATATGGAACAAATATTACTTATTATTCTTCAACAGAAAGGCTAAGATATAATACTGGTACAACAGCAATAACAACATCTATACCAACATTAAAATGTGCAGAGAAAACAAATAATAGTTATTCAAGATATACCGTAAATCAAAGTACATTGCCTAATGGAAAAGAAACGAATGGGAATTTAAAATATCCAATAGGATTATTATCAGCAGATGAAGATGCATATGCTGGAGTATATAAATATTTCCAAACAAATAAAACACATTATTTATATAATTCTTCCATTACTTCTGACTGGTATCTTTTGTCTCCGGGTAACCATAATGGTTCGAATGCGTATGAGTGGTATGTTTATTATTCCGATGGTCGCATTGATAGTAACAATGTTGTCAACTCTATTGCTTTCCGCCCAACAATAAATTTGAAGAAAGACGTTAAATTTAGTGGAACAGGAACAAGTAGTGACCCATATAAAATAGTTTCTGAATAAAATAACAAAAGTTGATAAAAGATAAAGTTAAATACTTTATTTTTTTTCTGTACTTTGGTATAATAAATTAAGAATAAGAGGGATTAGATATGAATAATATTGTTAATATGGTTAAATATTACTTATTACATAAGAATGCTGATGATAGTGTAATAGATTATTTAAAACAAAAAATAGATAAATCTAGTGTAGAAGATTTAATAATAATACAAATAGAATTATTATATACTGATCCAACTGATAAACTTGTAGAAACGTTAGTTAATTATATAAATAACAAAATAAATAATATACTTACAGATATATCATTATTTGATTTAACTAACTTAATTTGTATATTAAAATATAGAATAGATAAATTTAAAGAAAGAATAGATTTATTAAATAATAAAAATAAAGAAATATTTGAAAAAATAAAAGAAAAAGACTTAAATAAAGATAATAAGTTTGATGAATTAGATAGTGAAATTGCTAGTAGTTTAATAAATGAAAGTCAAGATAATACATTTATTATCAATAGATTAAATAGTGAAATTAAATCTGTTAATATATGGTTAATTAATCTAGAAAATAGTTTGAATAAAAAAATAAATAATTCTAGTTTAGAAGAATTATTAGAAAATTATATTAAAGAATTATCATTAATAAATAGAGATGATTATATAAATAATTATATTAAATTTTTATCTAATAAAATAGAAGATATAATAATTAATAGTAATTTATTAGATTCTATAGTTAATATTATTACTGAATTAGATAGATTATATAATAATAATTCAAATAAAAGAAATAAATTATATAAATTATTAGATTATTATATAGATTTAGTAGATGGTAACATAAAGAAAAATATTAATATGTTAGATTATGAAGAAAAGTTAATATTAAAAGAAAAATTAAATACTATATGTTATGATATATTACATAATGATACAGTAAGTGATGATTTTAAAGTACAAGTAATTAATAGTTATTTTATATATTTATAGAAATTTATTTAATTAGTTTCATATAATATAATATGAAAACAATAAAGATAAATGAATTTCCACATGATGGAGAATTAATAAATTTAGAGACTGATTATACACCATATGAAAAATTATTATATAATCCTTCTTTATATTTAGATAAGAATAAAAAATATTATTTCTATTGTAAAAAAGGTGTTAAAAGCAAGAAAGTTGTAAGTATATTGGAGATATATGGTTATGATGTCACGAGAGTTGTTTTGTAGCTCTCTTTTTTCTTGACATTAATTCAGTTTAATGATAAAGTATAAGTCGTTTTAAGGGGTGTTTATAATATTATGAAAAGTTATATAAAAATTGATTTAGACAGCGAAAGATTCGACTTTATGGATAAGTATGAAATTGATTGTGAAATATGTGATTCAGATAAAATTATTGGTATTAAAATATTAACTGATTTAGATGAACCTTTTGATAATTTATTTAGTGATTGTGATATTACAAAGATGGCTGATGAATATAATGAATTTAGATTAAATTATAATGGACATCTTAATGAAAAAGATTATATAAAAGATGAAAATATTTTAGAAATTGTAGATAATTATGATTATATAAGTTTTGCTGGTGAATTACCTGTTATTAGTGAATATATTAAGAAAAATAATTTAGAAGAAAGAAATATATGTTTGTCAGATTGTTTAGACTTTAGTCAACAAACTTATGAAGATATTATTAAATATTTTGGTAATAAAACTAACTTATATTTAAGTATAAGTGGAAATACGAATTATATTAGTCTTCAAGATTTTAAAAAATCTTTAGATATAATAAATGGATATGTAAACTTTATTAAAGCTTTAAAACTAAGTCCAGTTGAAGAAATAATGTGTGCTTATGATATAGTTAAAAATAAAATGTATTGTGAAGAAAATGAAAATGAGGCTAATGAGTTATCTAGAGATTTATGTAGTGTATTATTAGGAGATAAAATAGTTTGTTTAGGATTTTCTAGAATATTTAATGAAATATTATTACATTTAGGTCGTAAATCTATAATATGTATGTATGATGATGAGAAAAATCCTAATGGTGGTCATGCTAGAAACTTTACTTATATTAAAGATGATAAATATGATATTGATGGTGCTTATTACTTTGATGTAACTTGGGATTCAAAAAAAGAAAATGATGAAGATTTTTATATAAATAGATATAGATTCTTTTTAAAAACATTAAATGAAATAGAAACTTTAACACCTAATTATTTAATAAATAGTTCTTTTGATGCAAAAATATTTAATGATGATGTATTAGAAAATATAAATGTTATTGGACGTAAAGAAATAAAAACATTAAATACTCTTTCAAATTTATTTGAAGGAAAAGAATTAGTAGATAGTGATAGAATATATCATCGTTATATGAAAAATATTATGGATGGTATAAGTAATGAAGAAATATTTAATGAAGATGAAAAAGATAGAGTTAAACAATTTATTTCTAAATATAAAGATAAATTTAATAAACGTATTGATTTAAAAACTTTTTTAAAAATATTATATAATGTTAGAAAAAAAGAATATTATTATAATATGACTGAAAAATTAGATAAAGAAAATTTAATTCGTTCTATGTTAAATTCAAATTTTACTACAAGAGAATTCTTGTTGTTAGCAGCTATATTTGATTATAATAAAGAACAACAGCAAAGAAAATTAATAAATGATTCTAATGAAATGATAATGAAAAATAAATTAGATTTAGGTATAAAAAGAGTTGAATTAACTAAAACATTAAAAAAAGTATTAGAGAAAAAAATAAATGATTAGTACTATTATTTTAGTACTTTTTTTGATATACTTTATGTGATGGTGATATATAATGAATGATATTAAATTTAATAGTTTAGAAGAATTATATAATAGATTAATTCCTGCTATGGAAACAAAAGTAAACGAACTTAAAAATAATGGTATTAAATATATTAATATAAATGATATATGGGATTATTTAAGAAAATATAAATGGAATAATAGTAGAAATTTAACATTATCTGATTGTGTTGATGATATATTAAATACTAGTGATAATGATTATAAAAAATATATAAAAGATAAGATGAAAGATATACTGGGTGATAAATAATGAATGATATTAATTATATATTAAATAAATATGAAGAAGAAGGATTTAGTGAAGATAAATTAAATAAAATTAAAGAAGCATATCAATATGCTTTGGATAAACATAAAGGGAAGAAACGTAAAGATGGTAGTGATTTTATAACGCATCCACTTAGTGTTGCTAGAATATTATGTGATATACATGTTGATGATATAACAATTACATCTGCATTAGTACATGAGACTATATCTGAAAGTGACTCAACAAAAGAAGAGTTAGAAAAATTATTTGGTAGTGAAGTTGGTCATATAGTAGAATCATTAACTAAAATTAATAGATTAAAATTAAATGATGATAGTGAGTCAAGTAGTTTATATTTAAGAAAGGTATTAGTTGGCTTATCTGAAGACCCTAGAGTATTAATAATAAAATTAGCAGATAGATTACATAATATGAGAACATTGGATTACTTACCACTATATAAACAAAAACAAAAAGCTATGGAAACAATGAATGTTTTAATACCTATTGCACATAGATTAGGTATAAACAGTATTAAAAGTGAGTTAGAAGATTTATCTTTAAAATATTCTAAACCTGATGTTTATCAAAGTATATTAGAAAAATTAGATGGTACAAGAGAAGAATTGAATAATGTTTTAAATGATATGTTGGAAAGTGTTAGTGAAATTCTTAGTAGTCATGGTATTAAATTTAAAATAAAAGGTAGAGTTAAAAGTGTATATAGTATATATACTAAGTTATGTACAGGTAGAAAATGGAGTGATATTTACGATATATTAGCGATGAGGGCTATAGTGGATAATGTTAGTGATTGTTACTTGGCAGCTGGTTTAATTCATGCTAAATATAGACCTATTCCTAATAGATTTAAAGATTATATAGCAATGCCAAAATCTAATATGTATCAATCACTTCATACTTCTGTATTTGGAACAGATGGACATATTTTTGAAATACAACTTAGAACTAAAGAAATGGATGATATTGCTGAAAATGGTATAGCAAGTCACTGGTCATATAAAGAACATACATCAAGTAATATAAAAAATATAATGGACCAAAAATTAGAAATGTATAAAAACATTATAGACAGTTATAATGAAGATGTTAGTGATGATGTATTTAAAGAACATGTAGAAGATGAATTATTAAGTGATTTAATATATGTATTTACTCCTAAAGGAGATGTAATGGAACTTCCAAAAGGTTCTACTCCAATAGATTTTGCTTATAGAATACATACTAATGTAGGAGATAAAATGGTTGGTGCAATAGTAAATGAAAATATAGTACCAATAGATTATAAATTACAAGATGGAGATATAGTTAAAATTAAAACAGACCAATCATCTTCACCAAATAAAGATTGGTTAAATATAGTAAAAACAAGTCAAGCAAAAAACAAAATAAAATCATATTTTTCAAAAATTGATAAAGAAAAATATACTGAATTAGGTTCTAATTTATTAGAAAAAGAAATTAGAAAACAAAAATTATCTTTTAAAGATGTAATGAGTGAAGAACATCTAAATAAATTATATAAAGATTTAAAATTAAAAAATATTGATGAAATATATTTAAGTATTGGTTCTTTAAGATATACTCCTTCTTATATAATAAATTTAATATATGAAGATAAGAAAAATGTACAAGATATATTACTTGATAAAGTTTTAAATAATAATAAAATAGATAAAAAGAATATATATAAAAAAGATATATTAGTACAAGGATGTGATGATATACTTGTAAGTATTGCTGATTGTTGTCATCCTGTAAAAGGTGATGAAATAATAGGTTATATTACGAAAGGTAATGGGGTTACTGTTCATAAAAAAGATTGTATTAATATAAAAGATATAAAAGAAAGATTAATAGAAGTTAATTGGAATTTAAATAGTGATAATACTTATATATCTAATTTAAAAATAATAACTAATGATAATCATAATAATATGTTAGAAATAATTACTAAGGCTAGTTTAAAAAATATAATAGTTACTTCAATAAATGAATTTAATAAAAATAGTATTCATGGATATAATGTTATATTAAAAGTAAAAGATAAAGAAACGTTAAATAATTTTATGGAAAGTATTAGAATATTACCATTTGTTTCTAGTATTACTTTAGAGGGATAGAATGAGAACTGTTATACAAAGAGTTAGTAAATCAAGTGTAACAATTGATGATAAAGTATATAATTTTATTGATGAAGGATTTATGGTGCTAGTTGGTTTTACTTTAGATGATGATATAAATGATATTAATTATATTGTTAAAAAAATAGTTAATTTAAGAGTATTTAATGATATAAATGGTGTTATGAATAGAAGTATTATTGATGTAGGTGGTAGTATATTATCTATTAGTCAATTTACATTATATGCTGATACAAAGAAAGGTAATAGACCTAGCTATAAAAGGGCATTAAATGGAGAGCATTCTTCTAAATTGTATGATGAATTTAATAAAGAACTTAGTAAATATGTAAATGTTAAAACTGGTATATTTGGTAGTGATATGAAAGTAAGTTTAATAAATGATGGACCTGTTACTATAATTATTGATAGTAAAAATAAAGAATTTTAGAGAATGAAAGATAATAACTTGTATAAAATATAAATGATAATATTTAGATAGAAAAGAGATATATATGATAGCAATATTCTTATCACCGATATATTTAATTATAAATTATTATATATATAGAAAAATACTTAAATGGTTTCATATATGTAATAAGTTTTTTAAGAAAAAATATTTTAGATATATATTGTTAAGTATATATTTCTTTTTTGCATTATCTGGTGTAATAGGTTTTATACTAAAAACTAGTAAACTAAAAAGAATACTTATGTGTATAGGTAATTATTGGTTAGGAGTTTTACTATATTTGTTTTTAACTATTATTATGTTTGAAATATTACGTATTATATTAAGAAAAAATAATAAATTAAAAGATACTAAACTTTATACTAGTAAAGGATATTTTATTAATGGTATATTATGTATTTTAATTATTTTATCTGTTTGTATTTGGGGTGTTATTAATGCTAGAATAATACATACTACTAATTATGATATTAAGATTAGTAAGAAGATAGATAATGTTAGCAATATGAAAATAGTTATGGTAGCTGATTTACATATTGGTTATAATATTGGAGATAAACAAATAAGTAATATGGTTGAATTAATTAATAAAGAAGATGCTGATTTAGTTTTAATTGCTGGAGATATATTTGATAATAGTTATGAAGCTATTGATAATCCTGATAAAATAATAAATGATTTAAAAAATATTAAATCAAAAAATGGAGTTTATGCAGTTTATGGTAATCATGATATAGATGAAAAAACTTTATTTGGTTTTACTTTTAAATATCATGATGAAAAAATGAGTGCTAAAGAAATGGATGATTTTTTAGATAAGGCTAATATAACTTTATTAAGAGATGAGAATGTATTATTAAATGATAGTGTATATTTGATAGGAAGAGCAGATAGAACTAGACCAGGAAGAGATATAAGCGTAAGAAAAACGCCTAATGAATTAACAGAAGATTTAGATAAAAATAAACCTATAATTGTATTAGATCATCAACCAAAAGAGCAAGATTTGCTTAATGAAGCTGGTGTTGACTTAGATTTATCTGGACATACTCATGATGGCCAATTGTTTCCAGGTAACATTACAGTAAATATAATGTGGGATAATGCTTATGGTTATAAGAAATATGGCAATTTACATAATATAGTTACTTCTGGTGTAGGTTTATATGGACCAAATATGAGAATAGGAACTAAAGCTGAGATAACTGTTATTAATGTTGAATTTGAATAGGAGAATATTTTATGCAGTTAAGAAAGTATAAAAATGAAGATGCTAAGGCAATAGTAAAGTGGATAAAAAGTGAAAGAGAATTAAGATTGTGGAGCGCAGATAGATATGAAAATTATCCAATAACTGAATTTGATATAATAAATAATTATAAAGAATGCCAAAGAAACAATAATTTTTACCCTTTAACATTGGTTGATAAAAATAATATAATAGGGCACTTAATTATTAGAAATCCTAGTGAAGATTTATCAACTTTTAGATTGGGCTTTATTATAATTAATCCTGGTTATAGAAAACAAGGTTATGGTAAGAAGATTATAAATGAAGCAATAGAATATGCCAAGAAAAATTATAGTGCTAAGAATTTTAACTTAGGAGTATTTATTGATAATGAAAATGCATTAAATTGTTATTTGAATGCAGGATTTAAAATAATAGATATAGAGAAAAATGTTTTCAAATTTTATGATGAATACTGGGATTGTGCTGAAATGGTTAAAGATTAAATAAAAGGAGAGATATTATGTTAAAAATGTTTAAATGCGTAAGGGATAATGTAGATTTAGATGACTATTTAAAACTTTATAAATATGTAAGAGATAATATGGAACATCCTGAATGGTTAGGAACATTTAGTAAAGAAGAAATAATAGATATTTTAAATAGTGGTGGTAAGATATGGTTATATTATGATAAGGATAAATTAGTTTGTTCTTGCTTTTATATGCCTATTAAACAAAAAACGTTAATTAAACACAATATTAATTATGATGAATCGTTAGTTGGAGCATTAGGACCTATTATGGTTAGTCCGTTATATATAGGTCATGGATATCAAAAAGATATGATGAATATTTTAGATGATTATGTAAAAACACTTAACAAAAAATACATTTTTACTAAAGTTTGCGCTGAAAATATATATTCTTTAAACAATATGTTAGCAAATAACTATAAAGTCGTTGATGAATATATAAATGAGAGAGGAAGTAATACAGTTTTAATAAAAGAACTTTATTAATGTTATGGATATGGAATATTTAAATACATATGATAAATATAAAAATAGATTAGATAAGAAGGTAGAAAGAGGTACAAAGTTAAATAAAGATGAACATATACTTATAAGTATTTTGTTTATAAGAAATAGTGATGGTAAATATTTAATACAAAAAACGCTACATTAGTTGCTAACGCAAGTGAAGGTGTTGTAATAGAAGGTAAAAACAGTGTTAAATTAGAAAATGTAGATTTAACTGATACTAATAATAAATTAAATGGAAAATCTATAACATATAAAAATATCTTTCTTTATCAATCAATAGTGGAGATGCAAATACTGGTGTTAGTACATTTACTTCTAAAAATTCTAAAATCACAACTAATAAAGGAGATACATTTTATATAACTAATACATCAAGTGAAATAAATCTAGAAAATAATACTATTACAAATAATGACAGTACAGGATCATTTTTAAGAGCGCAAGCTGATTCTTGGGGAAATACTGGAAGTAATGGCGGAACTGTTACACTAAATATGACTAATCAAAAAGCAGTAGGAAATATTGTAATAGATAGTATTAGTACACTAACAATGAATCTTACAAATAAATCTTATTATGAAGGTGTTATAAATAGTGATAACAGAGCTAAATCTATAACATTAAAATTAGATAAAACATCTAGTATAAAATTAACTGGTGATTCATATATAACTAGTTTAGATAATAGTGATAGTACTAATTCTAATATAGATTTTAATGGATATAAATTATATGTTAATGGAAAAGAAATAAAGAGTAATTAAAAAATATTACTCTTTTCCTATATTATCTGGTATTAAAATACTATAATATTTAATTAAATCTTCTTTAGAATATTTATTATTACTAATATAATCTATTCCTAAATTAATAACACCACCTAAATAAAATTTAGCAGCTATATCACTTGGAATAACACTATTATTATTATCATTAGCTTTATTCAATAAATCATTATTAACTACATTGAGTAAAATATCCATCATAATACTATTTCTATTATTAATCATAATTGAATTATATATATCTTTCTTTTCTTCAATATGATTTAAAAATAATCTAATAAGTTCTATATAATATTCTTTAGTATTAACTATATTATTATTTTTAGATAATTCACTAGTTAATTCATTTTCTACATTCTTTAAAAAATCTACAAGTAATTCATATTTATCATCATAATGAGCATAAAAAGTTGACCTATTAATTAATGCTTCATTACATATATCACTTACTCTTATTTCTTCAAATGTTTTATCTTTCATTAAATTAGTTAATGCATTATATAATGCCATTTTAGTTTTTATAATTCTTAAATCTTTTTTCTCTTTCATAATAATCACAACAATATTATATGATATATTTTACAAAAGTAAAGATAAAGTATATTTTGTTGGATAAATATTAATACATATTTTATTTTTTGTTGGATAACATACTTATTATTAATATATTGTGTGTTATTTTTTTATATGTTTTAATAAAATACTTTTTGAAGGGAGAAAAAATATGAAAAAGTTTGCAAATAAGATTTGTGAAAAGAAAATATTAATATTAATTATATCTCTAATATTATTAGTATTATCTTTTATAGGTATGAAATTAACTAAAGTAAATTATGATATATTAGTTTATTTGCCTAGTGATATTGAGACTATTAAAGGACAAAATATTTTAACTGATGACTTTAATATGGGTTCTTATAGTACAGTAGTAGTTAGTAATTTATCTAATAAAGATATTATTAAATTAGAGGATAAAATAAAAGATGTGGATGGCGTAAATAATGTTATATCTTTATATGATGTTGTTGGTACTAATGTACCAGTAGATTTCTTACCAAGTGAAGTCACTAGTCATTTACATAAAGATAATACAGATATTTTACTTATTACTTTTAAAGATGGTACTAGTGCTAATTCAACAATAGATGCTGTTAGAGAAATAAGAAAGATATCTAAAAATATGAAACTTGGCGGTATGAGTAGTATGGTACTTGATACTATGAATTTAAGTGAAAGTGAAATAATGATATATATTGTTATTGCTGTTGTACTATGTATATTAGTATTAGAATTATCACTTGATTCATACTTAGTTCCAGTATTATTACTAGGTAATATTGGTTGTGCTATATTATTTAATTTAGGTAGTAATATATTTTTAGGAGAAATATCATATATTACTAAAGCTTTAGTTGCTGTTTTACAGCTAGGGGTTACTACAGATTTTTCTATATTCTTATATCATTCTTATGAAGATAAAAAGAAAAAATATGAGAATAGAAATGAGGCTATGAGTGAAGCAATAGTTGAAACATTTAAATCAGTTATGGGTAGTAGTTTAACAACAATTGCTGGATTCTTAGTACTTTGTACTATGAAATTAACTTTAGGACGAGATTTAGGTATAGTAATGGCAAAAGGAGTTTTACTAGGTGTTATAAGTGTTATTACATTATTCCCAGCATTACTTCTTACATTTGATAAGTATATAGAAAAGACTAAACATAAAAGTTTTAAAATTAATTTCAGTCCATTAAATAATTTTGTTATAAAACATAATAAATCAATATTTATAGTATTCTTAATATTATTAGTTCCTATGTATTTAGCTAATAACAAAGTTAGTGTATATTATAAGATAGATAAATCATTGCCAGAATCATTAGAAAGTATAAGTACTAATAATTATTTAAGAGATAATTATAATATAGTTAGTCCAGAAATAATATTAGTTAACAGTAATATAAAAAGCAATAATGTAAATAATATGATAAATGCTTTAAAGGAT
Organism: uncultured Bacilli bacterium; assembly: GCA_934098455.1. Taxonomy (GTDB): domain Bacteria; phylum Bacillota_I; class Bacilli_A; order RF39; family UBA660; genus UMGS1124. Next base: position 11,675 of record CAKOOU010000006.1, read on the forward strand.
GTAGATGGTATAGATTTTGTACTATCTTATGAAGAATTAAAGAATGCTGGTTTATCAGATAATATGTTAGATGAAGATACATTAAATATATTTAAAAATGATAAATATCAAGCAATACTTGTTAATTCAATTTATGAAGTTGCTAGTGATGAATTGAATAATCAAATAGTTAAAGTTAATGATATTGTTAAAAAATATGATGATACTGCTATTGTAGCAGGAGAAGGTCCTTTAATGAAAGACTTGATTAATATAAGTGATACTGACTTTAAAAATGTTAATTATTCTTCTATAGTTTGTATATTTATTATATTAATTATTGTGCTTCATAGTTTATCATTACCAATTCTTTTAATACTTGCAATAGAGTTTGCTATTTTCACTAATATGTCTATATCATATTTTAGTGGAACAGTACTTCCATTTGTTGCACCAATAGTGTTAGGTACTATACAGTTAGGGGCTACTATAGATTATGCAATACTTCTTACTACAACATATATAGAAAATAGAAAGAAATATGATAAGAAAGAGGCTATGAAATTAACACTTGATTATAATGGACACTCAATATTTGTTAGTGGATTATGTTTCTTTGCTGCAACATTTGGTGTAGGAGTTTATTCTAAACTTGAAATGGTTGGTTCTCTTTGTACATTAATTTCAAGAGGGGCCATAATAAGTATGATAGTAGTAATAACAGTATTACCGTCTATACTATTAATATTTGATAAATTTGTTATAAAAGAAAGGAAAGTTAATATGGATAAAAAAATTAAAAATACTATTGTTGGTTCATTTCTAATATTATCTTTATTTGCAACTCCAGTACATGCTTTAAGTAAAAATGAAACAGTATATAGTAAATTAGAATATAATGGTAAATTAAAAACAACTTTTGTAAATGAACATTTAGTAAATGATGAAAAGTTAGAAAATATAAATGATTATTCAGAATTAAAAGATATTTTAAATATAAATGGTGATGAAACTTATAAGATAGATAATAATAAGATTGTATGGAATTCTAATAAAAATGATATATTTTATCAAGGTAAATATGAAAAAGATTTACCAATAGAATTAAGTATTACTTATAAATTAGATGGTAAAGTAAAAGAATTAGATGATATATTAGGTAAAAAAGGTAAAGTTAGTATATTAATCGATTATAAGAATAAAGATAGTCATAACGTTAGTATAAATGGTAAGAATGAAACTATGTATACACCATTTTTAATAACAACAGGTATGATACTTGATGGAAAAGAAAATACTAATATAAATATTAATAATGGTAAAGTAATTTCTACTGGTACTAAGAATATAGTAGTAGGATTAAGTGCTCCAGGATTATATGAAAGTTTAAATGTTAGTAGTTTAAAAAATATGAATAATATTATTATTACATTTGATACAACTAATTTTAAATTACCTACTATATATAATGTTGCAACTCCTAAATTAATTAGTAGTAGTGATATTAGTAGTTTAAATGAATTAGATAGTTTATATGACAAAACTAAACTTTTACAAGATAATATGAATTTAATAGATGAATCATCTAAAAAAATAAAAAGTGGTTCAAATACTTTAAAAAGTAGTTTATCTAGTTCTATTGATAAACTTAAAAAGAGTAGTGGAAATGCTTTAAGTGAAGATGAAGTTAATGCAATAAAGAATAAAACAGTAAGTAATGTTAGTAGTACTTTTACAAATGATTATTTAAGTTCTATAAGTAATGAGGCTTGGGAAGAAGTTAAAAATAATATGGACCCTAATGATGTTAAAGTAAATGAGATTGGTAATAATGCTGGATTAAATATATTAGGTACATATTTACAATCTACTGGTGAATATAATTCATATTTAGTATGCCAGAATGCTATTAATACTAAGGGTGATAATTACTCTTTGTATACATCAGACGAATTAATTGCCTGTACAACTATAAATAGTGATACAACATTTATAGCATTAAAAAATGCTGTAGAAGCTAGCATTAAAAATGCTTTAAGTGATACATCTAATTATGTTGCTGAAAATGTTTCTAAAAGCGTATCAGCAAATGTTGCAAAAAGTACTGCTGAGAGTGTAGCAAGTAGTATTGCGCCAACTCTTTCTAATGAAGTTGCAAATGCTGTTAAAAACGAATCTGTAAAAAGTATTAGTGAATCACTCGGTAATTTATATAATGGTGTAGATATGTTGGATAATGGTATTAATGAATTATCTACTGGTATAACTAAATATAATGATGAAGGTATAAAAGTATTAAGTGATATAATAGATAATAAAGTTAAACCTACAAGTGCTAGGGTTAAAAAATTAGTTAGTTTAGGTAATGAATATCAATTAACTAATAAAAATAATGCTGATGAAACTAAATTTGTGTTAGTAATAGATAGTAAAGAAAAGAAAGTAGAAGAAAAAACTAATACTAATAAAGAAACTAAAACTAGTTTTATAGATAAAATTAAAAATTTATTTAAATAAAATTCATGAGGTTAAACTCATGTTTTTTAATAAATTAATTTTCACAAAAACTTCATAATTATTTCACATCTTATTCATTTTACTATAGTATCATGTAATCATGGAAGGAGGAATAAGTATAGAAATAAAAGTAGTCGGAAGTAAAACACATAATGGAATTAAATTAATTAAAAATATAAAAAAAATAAATAGTGATATTAATATAGATGTTAAAGAAATAAATGATGTTAATTATTTAAAAAAATATAATATAAAAAATACTCCTGCTTTGATAATTAACAATAACATTGTTTCTGAAGGAAAAGTACTAACAACTCGTGAAATTTGTAAAATACTTACAACGAATTAAGTCAAATTATTGACTTTTTTCTTTTTCCTAATTTACATTACCATTACATCATGATAAAATATATTTTATAAGATTAGTAGTAACAATATATTTGAATTAGAGGTTATTATATGAGTACAATTACAAAATATGTAGAAAACAAAAATTTCCATACAACACTTATTAATATTATTTATCAATTTAAGTGTGAAAAAAATGAATTAATGGCATTAACAATTCTTTCTAGATTATTAAATAAAACTAATAATAATTATAAAGATGAAGCATCTTTTCAAAAAGAAAAATTAAATAGATATATAATTAATTATAAAGTAATAAATCAAGGAATAAATGATGTATACTTTTTAAATATATCTATGTTAATACCTAATAAAAATATATTAAAAGATGATGTTATTGAAAGTCAAATAATATTTTTGTTAGATAATATATTTAATAATAATTTAGGTGATATAGATTTATTTAATAAAGAAAAGAAATTATATACAGAGACACTTTTAAATAATTATAAAAATATAGGTTTTATTGCTGAGGCAAATATATTAGATATATTAGATAAAGATTGTATATTTAATAAATTAAAATATAAAGATTTAGATAATATATCTATGTTAGAATTAGAAGATGTTATAAATTTTTATAATAAATATATTAAAAATGTTATGCCTAAAATATTTATAAATGGAAATATTGATATTAATAAAGTTGATGAGATAATATATAAATATATAAGTAAATATAATTTGAAAGATTATAATATTATAAAAAAATATGATTGTTTTTATAAAGATAATAATTTTATTGAAAAAGTTGAAACAAGTAGATTTTATCAAAGTGTTTTATATGTAGTATATAATGTGTTGGATTATAAAAAAGAGGATTATTATAAATTATATATGATACATTTATTGTTAAATTCTAGTAGTAGTGGATTATTAATGAATGCATTACGTAAACAAAGTAATTTAGTATATCATACTGGAAGTAGTGTAATGTTAAAAAATGGATTATTATTTATAAAAGCAGTAACAGATAAAGAAAATATTAATTATGCTAAATTAATTATTAAAAGTATTGTTAAAGAATTAGAGAATATAGAAAAATATGAGAAAAATATAAATTATATTATTAAAAGATTAGAACTATCTAAAGAAAGAGAATTAGATAATTTCTACATAACTACTAGTGATATAATAAATAAATATTTTAATACTGATATTACAACTAATGAAGAAATAGAGATACTAAAAAATATAAGTTTAGATGATTTAAAAAAATTTATTAAAAGATTAAATTTAAAACTAATATATAGTTTAGAAGGTGATATTAATGCTAAATAAAATAAAGTTAGATAATGGGTTAACTATATATTTATTACCGGATAATAATAAACATACTACTTATATTAATTTAATAGTTAATTTTGGAGGATTAAATAACAAGATAATTATTAATAATAAAAAATATAATATAAAAAATGGTACTGCCCATTTCCTAGAACATTTAGTATTAGAAAGTAGCAAATACGGAGATTTGATGAAATTTTTCGGAATTAATGGGGTAGGTAGTAATGGATTTACTAGCATTGATAGAACCCAATTTTATATTGATTGTGTAGAAAATGTAGAAAATAACTTAGGAATATTATTGAGTGGAATACATGAACCAATAATATCAGATGAAATTATTGATAAAATAAGAGGACCTATATTAGAAGAGAAAAAAAGAAGTTTAGATAATAAAGATACTAGTAGTATATATAATGCTAGTTTAAATAGTATATTAGATACTAAAGGATTTAAAAGTATTTTAGGAGATATAGAAGATATTAATAATATTAATAAAAATGATATAGAATTAGCATTTAATACTTTTTATAGACCAGAAAATGAGATTATTGTTATAGGTGGTAAATTTAATAAAGATAACATTTTAAATGTAATAAATGAAGTTTATAATGATATAAAATTTAATAAAGATAATATTGTTAAACCTACAATTATTCATAAAAATACTGTAAATAAGAAAAAAGTAATTATTAAAGAAGATATTAGTTTAGAAAAAAGTATAATATCATTTAAAGTAGATGATTTAGATATGAAACCATATGATAAATTAATGTTAGATACTTATTTATATTATTTTTTAAAAAATAATTTTAGTGTAGTAAGTATGTTAAATACTAAATTAGTTAATGAAGATATAATAATTGGTAATATTAACTATTCATGTAATTTAGTAGAAGGTTATCATGTTATTAGAATAGAGGCTAATGTTAAAAATAAAAAATTATTTAATAATATAATATTAGATTACTTTAAAAATAAGAAATTTGTATTTGATGAAGATTATTTTAATTTATGTAAAAGAAATTATATAATAGATTTAATTACTAGAAGTGATGATATATATAGAACAATAGATCCTTTGATAGAAAATATTATATCTTTTAAATATGAAAATGTAGATACTATAGATGATATTGAAAATATTTCATTTAAAACTTATAAAGATATAATAATGAATTTAGATTTTACTAATTATAGTATAGCATTGCTAGAAAAAAAATAAGAAAGAAGTTAATCTTTCTTTATTAAGAATTCTGATAAAGTATCAGGTTCTTTTTTATTTATTATTATTTCATAAATTATATTTATTATTGGCATGTCTATTTTTTTTCTTTTAATAAGTGTATAGATTGATTTAAGTGTATAATATCCTTCAACAGTGTTATGTTTTAAATAGTCATCTGCCATTATATAATTTTTTTTACCAATTAATATACCATAAGTATAATTTCTAGATTTAGTACTAGTTGCTGTTAGAAGCAAATCTCCAATACCTGCAAAAGAAAGTATTGTTTTCTTTTTGCCACCTAAACCATATATTAGTGATTTAATATCATGAATTGATTCTGTTATTAAAAAACTTCTAGTAGATTCTGTATATCCTAATCCATCTAATATTCCAGATGCTATTGCAATAACATTTTTAATACTTCCACATAATTCGATACCAATAATATCATTAGAAGTTCTAAGTTTTACTGTATCGCTTGATAAAACTTTTTTAATTTCTTTTATTGTTTTAGTATTTTTACTTGCTATAGATAATCCTACAGGTTCATTATGTGCCATATCTATTGCAAAAGATGGTCCAGAAATAACTGATATATTTTTAGATTTTATATATCTTTTAAATACATCTGTAACAAATTCACAAGTATTTTGTTCTATACCTTTACTTAATATACAAAAATGTTTATTTTTAATATTAAGTTTTGATAATTCTTTCGCAACAGAGTCAATATATTGTGCTGCTACTGCTATAAATACAATATTTGTTCCTTTTATTGTTTCGTTTAAATCATTTGTAAATGTTATATTTTCTGGTATTTCTATGTTAGGTAAAATATTAGCATTCTTTTTATTTTTATTTAAAAAATTTGCTCTTTCTTCACTTTCTACCCACATAGTAACATTTTCATTCTTTTTTAAAAGAGATATACTTACTCCTAAACCATAAGCCCCAGTTCCTATCATTGCTATTTTTTTCATTCTTATTTCCTCATTTCATTATTAATTTTATTTAAATTATTTTCATAATTATTTATTCTAGGTATATAGTATTTCCTATCTTTTATATTATCTGGTAGATATTGTTGATTAACCCAATATTTAGGATAATCATGTGGATATTTATAATTCTTTGAATTAGTTTTTATGTGATTTGGTACGTTACCAGTATTTCCTTTTCTTATGTCATTTAGAGCATTATCAAGTGCTACATGAGCGCTATTGCTTTTTGGTGATAATGCAAGTTCGCTAACAACTACAGAAAGTGGTATTCTAGCTTCAGGTAGTCCAACTAATTCGCTCGCATTTATAGCAGCCATTACTTTAGGCCCCATTCCTGGATTTGCAAGTCCAATATCTTCATAGGCAATTACACTCATTCTTCTATAAATGCTATCCAAATCACCAATTTCTATTAATCTGCCTAAATAGTATAAGGAAGCATCAATATCACTACCACGTATACTTTTTTGAAATGCACTTAATAAGTCATAATGACCATCTTCATTTTTATCAGCAAATATAATTGGTTTGGAATTAATGCTTTTTATTGTATCTATTGTAATAATTTTATCACTAGAGCCATAATAGGCTAATTCTAAATTATTTAATGCAGCTCTAAAATCACCACCAGAACTATTTGCAATAACATTTAATGCATCATCTTCTATTTTAATGTTTTCTAAACTATCACAAGCTCTTTTCAAACCCTTAACTATATCCGTATTTGATAACTCATGTAATTCAAATATTTGACATCTACTTCTAATTGCTGGATTTATTTTATGGTAAGGATTAGATGTAGTTAAACCAATTAAGATTATTAAACCTGTTTCTAAATAGGGTAGAAGAATATCTTGTTTATCTTTATTCATACGATGAATTTCATCTATTATAACAATCATTTCTCCATTCATTTTTGCTTCTTCTATAACTATATTAAAATCTTGTACTTTACTAGTTGTAGCATTTAAAAATCTATAATTAACACCTAATTCATTTACTATAACATTCGCTAATGTTGTTTTTCCTATACCAGGTTTACCATAAAATATACATGAAAACATTTTCTTATTTTTTATTAAATTATATATTATTTTATTTTCTCCAATTAAATGTTCTTGCCCGATAACATCACTTAATTTTTTAGGTCTAATTTTATTAGCAAGTAATTCCATATTATCACACTTTCTATATATTATTTTATCAATTTTATAATTAAAAGTCATTCATTTATTAAAATTTATTGTAAAATTATATTATTTTCTGTATATAATATTAGTAGTATAATACTTGACATATATAAATAAGTATTGTATATTAATATTGCATTAGTAAATGTTTCTCGCTTACAGGTGGTGCGAGTAATAAATTATCCTGGATGTCAATGTTTCTCGCTTACAGGTGGTGCGAGTAATAAGTTATCCTGATGGAAAATTTTTTGAAAACTTTATCTTTTTGGTAGAGTTTTCTTTTATTATGTGTCAGGCATGGTATATAACTGGGTTGTGAAAGTCCACTATGCGCGTAGGTATCTGCGAAGTATTAGGAAAACAAAATTGTGGCTCAACGAACAGAAACTTAATACTGAATGTAGTAAATTAAGAGTGTAAACGAGGAAAGTTATATTATTTTCTGTATATAATATTAGTAGGATAATACTTGACATATATAAATAAGTATTGTACATTAATATTGTGTTAATAAATGTTAATCGCTTCTAGGTGGTACGAGCAATAAATGAACCTAGTCGTGAAATGTTAATCGCTTCCGAGTGGTGCGAGCAATAAATGAGCTCGGTCGTCAATGTTTGAAAGCCCTATTTCTAGAATAAGGTTTTCTTTTTTATGTTATTTTTATTGACTTTTATACATTCTATACGTTATATTATATTTAAACAATATATATCAGGAGGGTTATATGAAAATAGAAACAGGATATTTATATCATATTAAAGATGAATTTTTTGATTTAGTAAATGATGAAAATTTGATGACTAATCATGAACGTGGGAAAAAACGACCAACTTATTTTACTATTAAAGATAATGATATATTATGGTTCATACCATTAAGTAGTAAAGTGGAAAAGTATAAAAAAATTATTGATAAAAAAATTAAAAAACATGGATTTTGTAATACTATTTTTATAAGAAAGATTTTAGAGAATGAATCTGTTATACTTTTTCAAAATGCATTTCCTACACTAGAAAAATATATAGACCATGTTCATTTGTATAATGGTATACCTGCAAAAGTTGGTATATCGTTAAAAAATGAAATTTTACATAATTTTAAAAAATTACTTAAATTAAAGAAACGTAGAATAAATCTATTCTTTACTGACATTGATAAAATAAAAGAACAAATGCTTATAGAACTAAAAAAAGATAATTAATTCTTGTTTAAAATATTTTGATTTGTTATAATTTTAATGTATTAAGAAAAGTAGATGATGTTATGAATGATGAATATATAAATGATTTTTTATTGTATTTAGAAATGGACTTAAATTATTCTAAGAATACGATAGATACTTATTCTAATGCATTAAATCACTTAAATAATGAAATAAAAAAGGATATCTTAAAATTAAATAGTAATGATATAGAGAATTTTATTTCAAAATTAAATTTAGAATCAAGTAGTATATCAAATTATTTAAGTGCATATAAAACCTTTTATAACTATTATATTAAAATAGGAAAGATATCTATCAACCCTATAGATAAAGTAGATAGTCCTAAACTATCTAAACATTTACCAACATATTTAACTGTTGAAGAAGTTGATAAACTTTTAAATATTGATATAAGAGATGCTTTTAGTGCTAGAAATAAATCATTATTAGAATTATTATATGCTACTGGTCTTAGAATAAGTGAACTTACAAATTTAGAATTTAAAAATATAGATTTAAATGAATGTATTGTAAGAATAATGGGTAAGGGTAGTAAAGAAAGAATAGTTCCTATAAATGATTTAGCTATAAAATATTTAAAAATATATGTTAAAGATTATAGACATAAATTAGTTAAAACAGAACAAAATAATTATGTTTATTTGAATAATCATGGTAAAAAAATGACAAGACAAGGTATTTTTAAAATGATAAAAAAAAGGACAATTGAAACTGGTATTAAAAAAGATGTATCACCACATACATTAAGACATAGTATAGCAACTCATATGTTAGAAAATGGTGCAGATTTAAGAATAATACAAGAATTTTTAGGCCATGAGAGTATTGGTACTACTCAAATATATACTCACTTAACTAATAAAAAATTAAAAAATGATTATATGGAATACTTTCCTAGAAATTAATCATTTTTTTCTTGATATTTTATAAATTTGTGATAATATAGTTATACTGAAAAAAGAACTATTACAAATCAATAGTTCTTTAGGAATTTAACTAGAGCTAATTAACGAGCACTATTTTTTGAACATCTAGCATTATTTTTTGCTCTTTCATTGTTTTTACAACTTGAACATTTTTCAGTTTCTCTAGCTTTATTTCTAGCATTATTTTTAGCCATAAATTTATTTACCTCCCACTATTATTATGTAACTAGACCATATTAATATAATGGTAATTATTGGCTAAAGAAAGGATATAAAATGAATATAAAAAGTAGTAAATATTTAAAAGAAAATTATAAATTATTTAATAATACAGGCGCTACTGCAGATATATATCAAGATAAAGATAATTATTTATTATTAAAGATATTTAGAACAAGAAAAGATGAATATGATATAGATAAATGGAATAAATTATCTGAATTAAAAACTAATTATTTTGCATTTCCAATAGATATTATTTATATAAGAAATGTAATTAAAGGATATACGATGTATAAAAAAGATGGTTTAATATTTGATGAATTAGATATTGATATATTAATAAAAGACTTTATAGAAGCTTTAAAAAAATTAGAATATGATTTAAGAATAATATCTGAAAATAATATTAAAATATTAGATTTACATACTGGTAATATATTATATGATAGCAATGAAAAGGCAATAAATATAATTGATTCTGATGAATATGGACATTTATGTATATATAATGACTTATATGTTTATAATGTTAGAGCACTTGCCAATTTAATTCTTAAATTTATTGATATACCTTTATATAATAAAGAAAACATAAATAGTATTAAAGAATTAGTAAATTATGTTATTTATCAAATAAATATTTTAGAAGAAATATATAAGATGGATATTAAAAGTATTAGTGATATTAAATCATTAAAAAAGATTAAATTATAATATTTAGTAAAATATATAAATTAAAAGCATAATATTAATTGTGATATGATATGAACAATTTTTATTATGCTTTTTTAATTAGTACAATTGCTGGTTTATCTACAATGTTAGGATGTTTATTTATATTTATTAAAGTAAAAAATATAAATAGATTTTTAAGTATATGTTTAAGTTTTAGTGCAATGGTTATGATACTTATTAGTATATTTGATTTAATTCCAAACTCCTTCTTTTATTTAATATTAAAACATAAATATATAGGTTTATTCTTATCAATAATAGTATTTATTATAGGAATTATTTTAATTAAAATATCAAATTTTATTATTAATAGGTTAGAAGAGAAGGGGAGTAGTTTATACAAATTAGGTATAATAAGTGCAATTGTTTTAATGTTACATAATATACCAGAAGGAATAATAACTTTTTTAACTAGTACTAATGATTTAAAAATTGGTTTAAAAGTTGCAATAGCAATAACATTACATAATATACCAGAAGGAATTTGCATTGGAGTTCCAATATACTACTCTACTCGTAAAATAGGGAAGGCTATTAAAACTACATTAATAAGTGGTCTATCTGAACCTTTAGGTGCAATACTAGCTTATTTATTTCTATATAAATATATTAATAATACAATATTAAATATTATTTTTATATTAGTAGCAGGTATAATGATTAGTTTATCAATTAATGATATTTTAAAAGAATCTATAAAATATTCTAACAAGAATAATAAATATATTTATATAGGTTTCTTAATAGGAATAATATTTTTCTTGATAAGTATATTATTTACATAATAAAAAAACAATACAATATAATAATTAAATTAATAGAGTATTGTTATTTTTAATTAATAATAATTAAATTTATTTAAACTTATATTGATAAAACAATAGATTAATTTAGAAGAATAATTTAGCTTATCAACTAATCATTTTTTTATCCTAAAATATAGAAGTTAACATAATATATATTATATGAAGTTCTATATAAATTAGTTTTAGATTGAGAATTATACACCTCTTGATTGTATCTCAGCAATTTTTTCAAATACTTCAGCTGCATTTGATGCATTTATTTCATCATATCCAAGTTCTCTTAATGCTTGTATTCTTACAGTATTTAATTGTTGTGTTCTAGATAATTTTTCTTCATTACGTGCTTCAATTTCTTGTACAAATCTATCACGTGATACTATTACTTTGCTTTTAGAAGCTCCCCCACTATTATAAAGTGTGAAAGCAGAGTGGATTATTCCTTCAAACATAAATTGTTTATCTTCATTAAAAGCAAATTCATTTGGTTTAGTAAATCCAGTTGCTTTACTAACATAACCCAACAAATACTTAAATTCTTCAACATTGTCTACTGATTGTAATAAATTATAAAGATATTTTATAATATAATAATTTTCTTTATCTTTAGACTCAGTTAATCTTTCTTTTATCAAAAATGTAAAATCAGATAATAACGTAGATGTTTTCTTATCTAGTCCTTTTATATCTATTAAATCTAAAACATGTTTGTTAGTACAATTTAATTTGTTTTCAACATCTTCCATATAGTCAGTATTTACTTTAATATTATTGATACTTTCTTCTGTTCCATCTTCTATATCTAATAATTTATATAATAGTAATCTTTTATCTTTTGGCCATTTATCTATACTATCTAATTCTAAATAGTTGTATACCATTTGTCTAGATACACCTAAATATTTAGCTAGCTTAACCTTTGATATTCCTAAGTTATTTAATAATTCTTTAATTTCTGTCATGTTATCCCTACTCTCTTTATTTACATATTAATTGTAACTTACTATACATTTAATTGTCAAGTAAAAGTAAAGAAAAAAAAGATAAAATTATCTTTAATCATTATCTTTTAATATATATGAATAATTATTTAGTTTTGTTAAAAGTTTTAATTTTTCTTTTTTTAAATCTTCACTATTAAGTTCATCATGTGGATTGTGTTTATAATTAATTTGGTCATAGTATTGAGCAATTAATAATGCTAGTTTTCTATCTACAAAATATCCGTTTTCTGTAACGAATCCTTGTGGCTCATTTCTTAAATAGCCCATGGGTTCCATTTTAAATATTACATGATGTCCTTTATATGACATATATATTTTTTTATCTTTTATAATTGAAGCACAAACTATTTTTCCATACTTTTCTAAATTCATTTTACAAATACCATAATTTTTCATCATTTTTTCTAACTTCTTTTATTATTCCACTACCTAAACATTCTCTACCCAAATATAAAACACAAGCTTGTCCTGGTGTCACAGCAGCAACTTTTTCTGGATATCTAACTAATATTTCACCATTTTCTAGATATTCTAAAGATACTTCATAATCTGGACCTCTATATCTAAATTTTGCAGTACAGAATGTAGGATGGTTTGAAGAAATAAAATTAATATTATCTATTATACAAGAATCACTATAAAGGGTTTCTGGATTTTCACCAAATGCAACATATAAAATATTATCTTTTACGTTTTTACCAACTACAAAATGTTTTTCTGGATTTCCACTTATACCAACATTTCTTCTTTGTCCAATAGTATAATTCATTAGACCAGTATGACGTCCAATTATTTCTTTTGTATCAACATCAATTATATCACCAGGATTAGGTTTTAAATAATTTTGTATAAATTTTTGGTAATTTCTTTCACCAATAAAACATATTCCAGTAGAATCTTTCTTTTTGGCAGTTGATAGTCCTATTTTTTCTGCTATTTCACGTACTTCTGGCTTAGTTATTTCTCCCAATGGAAATATAACATCTTTCAATTGATTAGCACTTACTTGGGCTAAAAAATATGTTTGGTCTTTATTTAAGTCTTTAGCTCTTAAAAGTTTATTTCCTTCTATTTTAGCATAATGACCAGTTGCAATATAGTCAGCACCTAATCTTTTAGCTTCTTTTACAAATAAATCAAATTTTATATATTTATTACACATTAAATCTGGGTTAGGAGTTCTACCTAATTTTAATTCATTTAAAAAATATGTAAACACGTTATCCCAATATTCTTTAATAAAATCTATTCTATGTAATTCAATTCCTAATTTATTACATACTTCTAAAGCATCATTATAATCTTGTTCTTGAGGACATATATTATTATTTAATGTAGGATTACCATTTATATCATTATTAATCATACTATCCCAATTACGCATAAATAATCCTATAACTTCATATCCTTCTATTTGAAGTAGGTAAGCTGCTACAGAACTGTCTACTCCCCCACTCATTCCAATTACTACTTTTTTCATTAAATCACCAAGGATATTGTACTAAATTTTTATATTTTTGTAAATTGCTTAAATTAAAAAACTAAAAAAATCAAAAATATATGGACCAATAAATAACATTAATACATTATATATAGTAATTATAAATATTGATAATAAAACTTTTAATATTATTCTTGAATATATATTATACAAACTTATATTTTCTTTATTTTTTAGATTACATATAAAATTCTTTATAAATTTGTATATATTAATAGTTAAATATATTAATAGTATAATATATAATAATTTAGTAAAAGTAAAATATATTGTTCCATAGAGTAATCCTTTTAAAGCTTTTATTCTTAATATTATACCTAACATTAATCCTATGCTTATATTTTCTATAATAATCATTAAAAAAGGTATAAAACTACCTATTAAAGTTAAAGATAAAATAAATATACTTAAATATATTATTATAGGATATATTATATTATTAAAAGTATTTAATTTATAATTATTTACATGATTTAAAAAGTAATCATATATATTATTAACTAATTCTTTATCTAAACAAAATGATAATATTAATCCTAATGTAATACTTATTGATATACTTAATAATATTAGATTATATAACTTACTATATTTATTATAACTTAATTTAATATATTCCATGCTATCACCTAATTAATCTTATTAAAATACTTTATTTATTATTCATAATTTAGTATAATTAATATGTTGAGGTGAAAAGATGACTAAAAAGAAGAAAAATAATAACATAGCTGCTAAGATATTAGTTTGGATTATGTTAATTGCTATGGTAGGTAGTATGATAGCAAGTTTATTAATATATTTTATAAGATAAAAAGCTGAATTATTTTACTAACTCAGCTTTTTTATATTCTTTTTTATGATTGAATAGTCTCTATGATGTATTATATGTTCTCTTAATTCTTTTAATTTTTTAGTTTTTACACTTTTTGTATTATATATATTTGATATAATTGCATATCCTTCTTCATAACTAATATCAAAATCATATAGATGGTATACATCATTAAATTTATTATTAATTATAATAGTTTTTAATATTTCATATTCTCTTAGTATTTTTTTAAATTGTTTTTCTGTCATACTATCCCCCCACTAAGATTTATAAATTACTTATTTTTTCTTTTACAATTTTACTTACTTTACTCATATCAGCACGTGTGCCAACTATACTCGATACAGATTTAATAACAGTTCCCATATCTTTCATACTTGTAGGGTTAATTATATTAAATTGTTCATCTATAATTTTTAATAATTCTTCGTGCGATAATTCTTCTGGTAAATAAGTTTTAAGTATTTCTATTTCTTTTCTTAATTCATCTGCCAAATCTTTTCTATTATATTCCATATATTCTTCTAATGAAGCATTTCTAACTTTTACTTCTTTTTTTATTACATTTAATACTTCATCATCTGTTAATTCTCTTTTTTTATTTATTTCTTCTTTTTGCAATGAACTTTTTAACATACGTAATACAGATAGTTTAAATTTATCTTGTTCTTTCATAGAAGTAACTAAATCTTTTTTTATTTTATCAAACATAATATCACTCTTTCTATATAAAAAGTGCTTATAATACTATAACCACTTTATTATTTATCTATTCTTTTTATTTCTTTTACGTGAATTTTTTATCATTTCTTTTTTAGCTTCACGTCTTTTAACTCCTGGTTTTTTATATTCTTTATGTTTCTTTAGTTCAGAAGGGACTCCGCTTTTAGCAACTTTAATTTTAAATCTCTTTAAAGCATTATCTACATTACCATTTTTTACTTCAACTTTAGTCATTTACTTTCCCTCCCTTCATTTCCTAATTTATTATAACAAGAAAACGTTTATGGTGCAACATTTTGTTTTAAAATTCTACATTTTTTTAGTTTTATTATTTTAAGTTTATATTATTAAGTTATTTAACATATATTTTATTATGAAAAATAAATTTGTTAAATCAACATTAATTTTAATAATAGGTGCTTTATTTACTAAACTATTAGGTTTTGTTATAAAAATAATATTTACTAGAACAGTTACGACTGACACTATAAATTTATATAGTATTATTATGCCTACATATTCTTTACTGATTACTATAGCTCAATTAGGCTTACCTCTTGCAATAAGTAATATAATAGCTAAAAATAAAAATAATTCTAAAAAGATATTATTTTCTATTATACCAGCATCTCTTTTAATAAATATATTATTAATTATAATTATCTTTTTAGTAGCACCAATTATATCTAATAATTTACTTAATAATAAAGATACTTATTATCCTATAGTTTCAATAGCATTTATTTTACCATTTATTTCTTTATCTAGTATTATTAGAGGATATTTCTTTGGTAAACAAAAGATGTTTCCTCATACTTTATCTAATATTATTGAGCAAATATTTAGATTATTATTAGTAATATTAATACTACCAAAATTATTAAAATATGGTACTGTATTTGTTGTTTCTATATATATATTATTAAATATTTTATCTGAAATAATATCTATTATAGTTTTCTTATTGTTTGCACCTCGTAATTTTACTATAACAAAAGATGATTTAAAACCTAGTATTAGTATTATAAAAGAAGTTATGGGAATTGCTATACCTACTACATCTAGTAGAATAATAGGTAATGTAGGATATTTTTTTGAACCTATTATATTAACTTTTACTTTAACTTTATCTGGTTATTCTAATCAATTTATTTTAAATGAATATGGGTCTTATAATGCATATGTTTTACCTTTACTAACTATACCGTCATTTTTTATATTGGCACTTAATACATCTCTTATACCAGAAATATCTAAAAATAGAAATAATAATAAATTAATTAAAAAAAGATTAAAACAATCTATTATATTTTCATTTTTATTAGGTTTAATATCTAATACTTTAGTATATATATTTACTGGTGATTTACTTAGTATTATATTTAAAACAGATAAAGGTATAGAATACATTAGATTTTTAGCTCCATTCTTTGTATTCTTATATTTAGAGGGACCATTATCTAGTACTTTACAAGCATTAAATTATGCTAAATATACTATGTTAGTAACAGTAATAACAACTGTCATAAAACTTATTACCTTATTTATATTTAGTTTATTACATATTGGTTTATATGGTTTGTTAATATCAGAAATAATAAATATTTTCTTAGTTATATACTTAAATAGTATTAAATTAAAAAAAGTATTAGTTTAGTTATTCTAATACTTTTAATATATTTGTTACCATATCTATATTATTTATAGTATCATTAACTTTATTTGTTGTTACACTTCTATTATATTTTTTATATGAATCTATAAATTTATTATAATTATTTCTATTTCTATTTAAGTATTTGTACCAATAACTGTGTGTTCTTAAATATAAATAGTGTTTTTTTTCTTGTTTTATTTTATATATTATATCTAATTCCATATTAATCTCCAAAGAATTTTGTAATAGGTCTAGGTGTTTTTGTTACTATATTTGGAGTGCTTTTATTAGTTAATTCTTGTATTAAACTAACTGCTTTTTGAGCATTATTTATATGTTTTTGTACATTATCCATGTTAACATTTTTAAATAGATTTGTTAATTCTCCTATTGAATCATTTTCATTATTAAAATATTTATTCCATGCTGTTTCATTTTCTCCATATATATCATATATTTCATAAAAATCTTGCCAAGTACTTTCTTTATTTTTTACGAATGTTATAAGTTCTGGATGTTTTGATACAAATTCTTTAAAACTAGCTTTTTTATCCATAAAAAATCACCTATTAATATATATTTTTAATAAGTGATATTTATTCGTTAAGTTAATGAAATAATTTTTGATTTAACTATTGCATTTGTTTTATTATATTTTGCAGTAATTTTTAATTGAGTTGCTGTTTCACTAGTAGGTATAGTTAGTGCACCATTTGAGTCTATTGTTGATGTGCTTGTTTTTCCATCTAACGTAGTAACTGTCCATGTATAATCAGAATTTTCTGTATCAAACATATTATAATCATTGTCAATAATTTCTGCATAGAAATTGATTGTATTACCTTTTTTATATTCTAATTCTTCACTAAATATATTCATATAATTAAATATTGATAAATTCCAAATGTAATCTGTAAATGCGTCTCTTGATGCGTTACCTACAACCCCAGCAATTTTACCTGTTGTATTACCTACATATAATGTTGTAGTGTATTCACCTACTTTTGTATTTAAAGTTGTTTTATCATATTTACCTGCTAAGTAAGTTATAAAATCTTTGAATCTAGTTCTAAATCCACTTTTAAAGTAATTTGTTAATACATCAGTAGAATTATTTGTTGTAGTTAATTTTTTATACATAATAACAGCATCTGCATCTGAATATAAGTCGTTTAAATCAAAATATGAATTAGTACCCATTTTTTCTAATGTAACATTATAAGCTTCATCATAATTAGAAGTGTCTTTTACGTTAGGCAGTACGTTATTTGAAATTAATGTTTGTAAATCTCCAGCCCATCCACTTAAGTCATCGTATTGAGTTTCTGTATATGCCAAATTTAATAAAGCATCAGTATTGTACATTTGACCTGCTAGAGGTGCAGCAAAGTGAACAAAATCACCAGTTTGTCCATCTAAGGTAGCTACATAATTTGTATTAAATGTATTTATATCTAATCCATTATTTTTTATATAAGTTAAGAATTCTGTATTTTTAGCACCAGCAACTTCAGTCCAATTAGATGAATCATATTTAATTTTAGATATAGAACTAAACGCTAACCATTTGTCTTTACCTCTAAAATAAGTACTTGTATCTCCAGTCGCATCACTACCTAAAAATGTTGTAGCATAGTTTTGTAGTTTGTCAAAATTATCTACTAAGGTTTTAACAGATTTATTATCATATAGATTAGTATATTTATTAATTCTATCATAAATATTAACTTTAGCACTTATTTTTTTATTCATATCTCTAGATTGATTTGTATTTGAATCAATATAAGTAACTTTTAAAGTGTATTCATGTCTTATTCCTACATTAATGTTATTTGTTATTGATACACTATCTTCTTTTGGAAATGGTGCATTAGTGACACCATTACATGTCCCACTAACAGCACCAGTAGTTGCATTAACAGACTTACATGTTAAAGTATATGTTACATCTTTTGTAAAATAAAAATTATTTATTACGTTTTCTAAATAAACAACATAATCGTTTACTACACTATTACCATTATTTGTTACTGTGAATGTTTTCTCTGCAATATTTTCTCCTGGCATAATATTTTGTGCTGTTATTTGTCCATTTCCATCACCATATACTAATTCCAAGTTTGCGGAAGTAACTCTAATACTTTTCTTATTAGTATTTCCTTTTATTCTAGTTAAATAATAACCATATGTTAAACCTAATAAAGTTATTAATACTATTAAAATACCTGTTATACTTATTATAATTTTTTTCTTGTTATCCATATACTACCTCGCTCTATGTTTACTATACAATTATATAATATATAATTTATTAAATCAATAACAAAGGGTATCATTTTATAAAAACTAGTACTCAACTATAAAATTAAGTACTAGTTATTAATTAATTTTTAATATTTTTTCTAATTTATTTATGGTTTCTTTATCTTTACTTTTATTTTCTAATAGTTTTAATTTATATACTGAATATAAATCTTGAACTTTATATCCATAAAGACTTATATAATTTTCACTATAAAAATCTTTACCTATTTCAAAACAATCATAATATTTTATTTCTGTTTTAAAATAACCTATCTTAGTATTCCAATCTATACTATCATAATATAAAGAATCACTAGATAAATCTATATCATTTGTACTATTAATAATATCTTGTAAAACTAAAGAAGCACCACTTATTATTATATATTTATTTTTATCAAGTTTTAATTTGTTTAATTTATTTAATATATCTTCTTTATTCATAATAATCTATTTTATATCATCTAATTTTACACTAACTAATTTAGATATACCACTTTCTTGCATTGTTATACCATATAGTGTATTAGCATATTCCATAGTACGTTTTTTGTGTGTTATTATAATAAACTCTGTTTTATTTTCATATTCTTTTATATAATTACCAAACATATCTACGTTTGCTTCATCAAGTGCTGCTTCTACTTCATCTAGTATACAGAATGGTACATATCTAATATTAAGTATTGCAAATAATAGTGCTATTGCTGTTAAAGTTTTTTCTCCACCAGAAAGTAAATTTATGCTTTTAAGTGTCTTTCCTGGAGGACATGCAGTAATGTCTACTCCAGTATTAAGTAAATCATCAGGGTCTGTTAGATGTAATTCTCCAGTACCACCTTTGAATAACTTTTTAAATACTT
This sequence comes from uncultured Bacilli bacterium, assembly GCA_934098455.1. Classification (GTDB taxonomy): domain Bacteria; phylum Bacillota_I; class Bacilli_A; order RF39; family UBA660; genus UMGS1124. The sequence continues at coordinate 32,089 of CAKOOU010000006.1, forward strand.
TATTAAATTCTACATTAACTTTATTAAATGTATCTATAAATTTTTCTTTCATAGTTTCATCTAATTCATCAATTACTTCCATTAAATTATTAATAGATTCTACTAAATCTAATTTCTGATTAGTTAAAAATTCAAATCTTTCATTAACTCTATCAAATTCTTCTATACTTCCTAAATTAACATTATCTATTAAACTTAATTCTCTTTTAATAGTATTTAATTTACTACTATTAGACTTAATATCAATATTTAAATCATAATTTTGAAGTATATAATCATAAGTAATATGATATTCTTCATTTAATTTAATTAAATTATTATCCATTTTTATTTCATATTTACTTAATTCTATTTCATTATCTTTTAGTTCACTCATTAATTTATTATAATTACTATTAATCTTTTTAGTATTTAATTCTAATTCAGTTATTTCTGTAGTAATATCATTTTTATCTATCTTTAATTTATTTAATTCACTTTCTAATATTTCTTTATCACTATTTAGTTTATAATATTTATTTAATAACTCTTCTAAATTATTATCTATACTACCTTTTAATATATCTTTATTACCATTTATTTCTTTTTCTACATTATTTATTTCTATTAATAAATTATTTTTATCTTTATTCTTTATATCTAATTTATTTATTATATTATTATATTTATCATTAATTATTAATTTATTATTTAATAAATCATTTATTTTAAAATCTATATTATTTATTTTATCATTCAAATTAACTATATCATTATCTATATTTTTTAATTCATTTTTATTACTTTCAAGTTCATATCTATCTAACAATATACTATTATTTTGTTTAATAGTTCCACCTGTAATACTACCACCTGTATGTAATATGTCACCAGATAAAGTAACTATTCTATATGAATAATTTATTTTTTTACCTATTATATTCATATTATCTATATTATCTACTACAATAATATTTCCTAATAAATTTTTAATAATATTAGTATATTTTTTATCATATTCTACTAAGTTATCTAATGTATTTATAAAGCCTTCTATATTATTTATTTTATTTAAAACGTCTTCATTTATATATTTAGGTTTTATTACATTAAGTGGATAGAATGTTGCTCTACCTAATTTATTTTGTTTTAAATAATTTATAGCATTCTTAGCGCTATCTTCATTATCTACTATTATTACATTAGAATTGTAACCTAATGCTATATTAAGTGCATCTTTATGCTTTATATCCGTGTTAATTATATTTGCTACTATATTATGTATACCTTTTAAACTTTTACTATTAATTATATTTTTAACACTATTTGGTATACCATTTTCATTTAATATATTATTTTCTAATATATTTATTTTATTTGTTATATTTAGTTTATTTATATTTTTTATATTTAATTTATTTTTTAAATCATTATATTCTTTTTGATTATTATCTAAATTATTTTTAATATTATTTAATTCTTTTAATATATTATCTTTATCATTATTTAATTCTTTTATTTCATAATTAATTACTTCTAAATCTTTTTTTATAGTTAATTCTTTTTCTTTTAAATTAACTATATTATTTTGTAATTTAATGTCATCTACTTCAAACTTTTTACGTTCTAAAGATACTTGTCTATCTTTTTCTACTTCATTTATTTCTTTATTTAATTCTATTAATTTATCTTGTAAATCATTTATTTCTTTATCTATATTTATATTTTTTAATTTTAGTTTTTCTATTATACTTGAATCATTTATATTATTGGTATCAATACTATTTATTTCTTGATTTAATTTATCTATTTTATTCTTTAAATCATTAGTTAAATTTAAACTATTTTTTAAATCTATACCAGTTAAGATTATATCTAATTCATCATGTTCACTTTTTAATCTTTTATATTTTATTGCATTATCTTTATCTCTTTTTAATGGTTCTAATTGTGTTTCTAATTCTCTAATAACTAGATTTACTTTATCTATGTTATCATTTGCTTTATCTATTTTTCTTAGTGTTTCTTCTTTATGTTTTTTATATTTTAATACTCCTGCTGCTTCTTCTATGATACTTCTTCTATCACTTACTTTACCACTTAATATTTCACTTATTTTACCTTGTGATATTATACTAAATGAATTTGTACTACTTCCACTATCTATAAATAATTCAGTTATATCTTTTAATCTAACTTTTGTATTATTTATGAAATATTCGTTTTCTCCTGTTTTATATACTACTCTTTTTATTTCTAATATATCAAATTCACTATTTAAATAGTGGTCAGAATTATCAAATGTTAAACTTACCCAAGCACGTGTCATTGGTTTTCTTGATTTACTTCCACTAAAAATTACGTCAGTCATGTGTTCTTGACCACGTAAATTTTTTATTGATTGTTCTCCTAATACCCATCTAACTGCATCAACGATATTTGATTTACCACTACCATTAGGCCCTACTATTCCAGTAATTCCACCTATTAAGTCTATTTCTATTTTATCAGCAAATGATTTAAAACCGTGTGCTTTAATACTTAATAACTTCATTTATTTTGCCACCTTTTTTATTGCATCTTTTGCAGCGTTTTGTTCTGCTTGTTTTTTGTTTTTACCTATACCAGTACCAAAAACTATTCCATCCACTAAAACATTTACTTTAAACGTTTTATCATGTGGAGGACCAAATTCACTTATTAATTCATAATCAAGTGATTTTTTTTCTGTTTGTACCATTTCTTGTAAATGAGATTTATAATCACTTAGAAATGCCCTATTTTCTTTTATATAAGGAATAACTATCTTATATATATAGTCTTTTGCAACCTCATATCCTTTTTCTAAATAGATTACTGCAAGTACAGCTTCAAAAACATCTGCAATTATAGTTTCATTATCTACAGGGGTTCCATGACCAACTTTTACATAAGGAATTAAATTAATATGTTTAGCATATTCATATAAAGCAGATTCACATACATAACTTGCTCTTACTTTTGTCATATCCCCTTCAGCTAAATTAGCATTCAAATACAAATATTCACTCATAATTAATTCTAAAACAGCATCCCCTAAATATTCTAATCTTTCATAGCTCTCACAATTATGCTCATTTGAATAGCTAGTATGTGTTAGTGCTGTATATAATAATTCTTTATTTTTTATATCTATTCCAAGTTCTTTTAAAAATTTCATATCATATTCACCATATAAATAGTATCAAATTTATTAATAAAAATCTAGTTTTAAAGTAAAATACATAAAATTATTTGCAATTTTAATTGAATTTGATATAATAATATGACTTTAAAGGAGTGTTTTTAATGGAAAATATGTTAGATAAAGAATATTTTCATTTTGGAACAGATAATATAAGAAGAGAATTATGGCTAGATTTATATATGCAAAATAACTATACAAATTATTCAAAACCACTAGGTGGATTATGGTGTAGTTCTATAAATAATTATAATTTTTGTGATTGGTTAATTTATAAAGAAGAAGAAATGCCATATGATTATGATATATATGTTTCAAACAGAAAATCATGTTTAGTAAAATTTAAAGATAATAAAAAATTACTTGCTATTAATACAAAGAATGATTTTAAAAATTTAAAAGATTCTGGTATGACTATTACATTAGATACTCCTATTAGAATATTTAAAATATATGATTATATTTATATAAAAGAATTACCAGATTATGAAAAAATAAATTCTTATTATGATTTACTTTATATTAGTCCATTTGCAGATGAATCATTATATCAATATTCAATAAATACTATGTTAGCATTAAAAATAGATAGTATAGAATATTATAAACCTATTGATTGTGATTATTATTCAAAGAAAATAGATTCTATAGGTGAAAAACATTTTATAAAAGGATTAAGTAATGATTATATTAAACTATTAAAATATTTAAAAGAATTGTTAACAAATTATAGTATTAGTTCTTTTAATAAAAATGAATTAGTAAAAAAATTATTATGTGATGAATATGTTAAAAGTTTATTACCGAATGATATAGATAATGAACACATGCTTGGTGTTGCAATTATAAATAGTTTTAATAAAATACAAAATGAGAAAAAATTAAATTTACATAATTAAAAAAATATAGTAAAATAATAATATGAAAAAGATAGCAATTAAAATGATTGAATTATATCAATGTACTCCTATACATAGTCATTCTATGTGTAGATTCATTCCTACTTGTAGTGAATATACTAAAATAAAGATAAGAGAAAAAGGATTTATTAAAGGATGTTTACTTGGTATAAAAAGAATTTTAAAATGTCACCCTTTTGGTAAAAAAGGTTATGACTTATGAAAGGAAAAATTATGAAAAATTTAAAAAAAGTATTATTTATTGGTATTATTTCTTTACTATTAACTGGATGTTTTAAATCAGAAGACTTAGATAACGCAAATATTAGAACAACTACTTATCCATTAGAATATTTATCAACTACATTATATGGATATAATAGTAATGTAAAATCTATATATCCAGATGGAATTGATATAAAAGAATATAAATTGTCAAATAAAAAAACAAAAAAATATTCTAAAGAAGATTTATTTATATATAATGGATTAACAGATGAAAAACAAATTGCGGCAAGTTTTGTTAATAAAAATAGCAAATTAAAAATAATTGATGTGTCTGAAGGACTTGCTATTAAATATTCTTATGAAGAATTATGGTTAAACCCTACAAATTATTTAATGATGGCACAAAATTTAAAAAATGGATTAAATCAATATATAGATAGTACAATATTAAAAAATGAAATAAATGCAAATTATAATAATTTAAAAGTAACTTTATCAGAATTTGAAACTACATTAAAATTAATAAGTCAAAATGGAAAATATAATACTTTAATAGTATCAAAAGATTATTTTAAATTTTTAGAAAATTTTGGATTTGATGTAATTAGTTTAGAAGAGACAGATAATCTTAATAATGATACAATTAATAGAGCAAAAAACTTATTAAAATCTAAAGAAAATAGTTATATATTTATAACAAAAGAAGAAGAAAATAATTTATCAGAAACTATTAATGATGTTAAAGAAAATGGTGGAGAAATAAAAATATTAAATACTATGACTATTTTAGATAGTGATGAAAGAGATAAAAAAGAAGATTATACTACATTAATGAAAGCAAATATTGAATTAATAAAAGAAGAAGCATATAAATAATAAAATGCTTCTTTATTTTTTTAATAATAATACTCTATCTTCTTTTATAGAATAGTAATTTGAAATAAATGGATATAATAAACTTTCACAACTATCAAATTTAATATATTCATAATTATAATCAGATAAAACTTTTCCTACTAAATCTCTATTATATATACCATAATTAGTATGCATTGATACAGAATATAAATATGAAACTATTATTTCTTTACTTTTTAAAGATTGTAAGATATCTCTTAATTTTATTAAAAGAGTTTTTTCATCTTTAATATTAAAAATTAAATCTAAGTAACTAGCAATATTAGATAATATTATATAATCATAATATTCATTTATATTTGAAATATCTTTAAAATCTATATCATAATACTTTACTTTTTTATCATTTAAAATCATTCTTAATTTATTATAATTATTATTATCTAAGTACATATTAGAATTTTTTAATGCTTTTGTTGGTAAAAAATCATCAGTAAATAAATATGACTTTAATATATCTTTTTTAGAATAATTATTAAATAAATAATCCCAAAATATTTTTATATCATCATTTAAGTTATCTCTAATTTTTTCATATACTTTTATATCAAAAAATGTATTCTTTTTAAATCTATTGAAAAAATTTACAAATTCAGATAGTTCAATAGATTTAAGAGATGCAATTTTTAATTCAGAATAGTATTTTGCTAGCGGATTAGAATCAAAAGCATGTACTTTATCTGCACCACATAAATATGCATTTAAAATATGGTCGCCACTGGCGGTTACACAAAGTATATTTTTATTAGTTAAATTTAAATTAGTATAATATCCTTTAATATTTTCATTTGTAAATGGATATATCCAAGAAAAATAATTTTCTTTTAATTCTTTTCTTGTTTTAATATTCATGATTTTATTTAAGTATTGTATTGAGTCCATATTTAATACCCCCTAGATGAGAAAAAAAGAATTAAAATGAATCTATATTAATTTTAACTCTTTTTATTCCTTTATTAAATGCAGTTGCTTGTATAAGTGTTCTAATTGCTTTTGCAGTTTTACCACTTTTACCAATTACTTTACCCATATCATCATTTGATACAATAATTTCTATGATTGGGTTTTCATCTTCATCTTCAAAATTTTGTACTTTTACCATATCAGGTTCAGCAACTAAACCTTTTATTAACTCTTCAGTAAATATTTTTAATTCTTCAATCATGATTATTTACCTTCTTTTTTATTATTTTTTATTTTTGACCAAACACCAACTTTAGTTAATAAATTTTTAACTGTATCAGTTGGTTGTGCTCCATTACTAACCCATTTAGCAACTTTTTCTTCATCAACAGTAATATTATTGTCTTTTAATATTGGGTTATATGTTCCAACAGTTTCAATAAATCTACCATCTCTTGGACTTCTTGAATCTGCAGCAACTATTCTATAAAAAGGTTTTTGTTTAGAACCCATTCTCTTAAGTCTTAATTTAACAGCCATAATATCCTCCTTAACTAAGTACTATTATACTATAATTATATTCTTTGTCAACCTTTTTTTGTTTACTTTATAATGTAAGGATTTGAAATTGTTCCATTTCCTGATAAAATTTGAGTTCCTGATTTAAGAGTAATTGCAGGACGGTAAGCGGCTTCAATACTAACATCATTTAAACCTACATTACCATTAGGGGCTACATCAATTACAGTATCACCTAATTTAGAGTAATCGGTACTATCACCTGGCGACAAAGACCAAAAGTATAAACGATTTGATTTTTGATAATCATTTATTAAATAATAATATTCATTATTAGTATATACCTTTCCTCCTGCATATACTATTTCGTCTGCTGTTAGCGTTCCTACGTACATATCTGAATTATCTGAAAACCTATTCATATTTGTTCCATAACATTTTAGTGTTGGTTCCTTTGTTGTCTTTATATATAAACGAACATATGAATCATAATATAATACCGTGCCGCCTGTAACTTGTTTATCTAATAATTCTTTGCTTGTTAATGCTGTTGTAACATTACCAGCATAATACACTTTATCATTTAAACACCAATCTCCTGCTTTTAATTTATCTAAATAATTTGCTAAAGGTCCAGTTTGGAAATTTTTAAATGCTGTTGCCATTGATTTATCATTATTTGTTCCACCATTTAAGTAATTCATTAAATATAATACTTTTGAATTTGTTGTTCCATCAGAAGCAGTTAATGTGTTTGCTGCATATTCAGTATATCCAAAATTACCTTTCATTGTTGTTCCTCCAGTTGTAGTTGATATGTTCCAATTACCATCACTTGTTGCACAAGTACTATCTTGGTCTTCTAATATTAATTTAACACTTCCATCTCCAACAATACGAACTGTTCTCCAACACATTCCTGCAAAATTTACATAATTATCTATTGCATTTCCTCTATAATAATAACTTGTTCCATAATCATCTGGTGTAATACTTAAAACTTCTTCATCTTCTGCACTTGCTTCTTCCGCGAGTTTTGTTTTAGGAGTTTCTAAAAATTCAGTTCCATTCGCTTTCGTTTTCGCATTAGTTATTATAGCGTTTGCTAAACTATATGGGTCAATATAATCTTCTACTTTATCTAAATTAATTGTAAAATCACTTGATGTCTTTGTTAAATTTATTGTTACTGTTTGTGAATCCTCT
>CAKOOU010000007.1 GCA_934098455.1 uncultured Bacilli bacterium
TATATTGGAAACTTTTATTATTTTTACAAAATAAAAGACAAATAAGTAAAATTTCTACCTATTTGTCAACAGTCTGAGAGAATATAATTTATAGATTTATATTCTCTTTTTTTGGAGGTTAAAAATATGAAGAACACTGATTTATATGAAAAATTAAAAGAATTAACAAGAAAAAATATTTCTATTAGTGATTTGTGTGATTCTTTAAACTTGAATGAATTAGAAGTATTAGCAATAGTAAGGGAATTAAGAAATAATGGTATAAATATTGCTGATAGAAAAAAAGATGATGATATTTATTTGATAAATCAAGGTGATAATGAATTTGAAGAAGAAAATAATTATATATTAAGTAGCGATGAAAACAATGAATTTAAATTTATTTTGATATCTGATACTAGGTTAGGTTCAAAATATCAACAGCTAAGTATAATAAATGATATATATACAAAAGGTTATAGTTTGGGATATAATAATGTTATTTTATGTGGAAATATATCAGAAGGTTTATATTCTTTAAATGATCCATATGTAGATACTATTTTTTTAGATGATACTATGAGACAAACGGACTATATTATTAATAATTATCCACAACTAAAAAGTATGAAAACTTATTTTATATTAGGAAAGCAAGATGAAAAACACTTAAAAACTAATAAAATAAATATAGGTAAGAGAATCAGTCAATCAAGAAACGATATGATATATCTAGGTTGTAACTCTTGTAATATAATGTTAGATAATACTAAAATAATGCTATTTAGTCCAAAGCTTTCTAAAACTTATACGGTTTCTTATAGACCACAGCAACAAATAGATTCATTTAGAAGTGAAGATAAACCAAATATTTTACTTTATGGTGGATTATTACAAATGGAAAAGTTTACTTATAGGAATGTCGTTGTAATGAGTGTTCCTAGTGTTTGTGCTACTACTAAGGAAATGAATGATAAAAGATATTCCAATACCGTTGGTGCATGGTATGTAACTATTAAAACAAACAAAAAAGGTTTCTTAGAAACAATTAAAGCATTTGATTCTGTTTATTATAAAACTAATAAAAATGATTATCAAAATTGCAAAGCTTTAAGAAAGACGGTGATTTAATATGGATTATAAAAGTTTAAATTATGTTAATAAAATTTATAAATATATAAAAAATAATATGGATATTTCATTATTTAAAGAAAAATTTAATTTTAGTGATTCTGAATTTAATGGTATTTTAGAATTGCTTAAAATATATGGTAAAGATGTTAGTGTTGTTGAGGAAAATGGTAAATTAGTATTTAAAAAAGTTATTACTAAACGTTTATGTACTAAAGCAACAAAAGGTGAAAACTTAATTCATACATCTTTTGCAGCTGTTTCTGATACTCATTTTGGTAATATTCATCAACAACTACATTTACTTAATGAAATTTATAAAGAATCTTATAACAGAGGTATTAATTTAGTACTACATATAGGCGACGTTGTTGATGGTAATTATCCTATTAGGCCTGAACAAGCTAGGCAACAATTTCTTCATGGTTTTGATGAACAAGTTGGGTATGTTGTTGATATGTATCCAAAAGTAAAGGGGATTACGACAAAATATATTCTTGGTAGTCATGATGAATCGCATTATAAAAATGGTCAAGTCACAGTAAATGAATGGTTATCTAGATGTAGGAAAGATATGGTTTTTTTAGGTCAAGATACAGCTACTATTGATATTAATGGTGTTAAAATTGTATTAGATCATCCGGGTGGTGGCAGTGCACAATCTTTATCTTATAAACCACAAAAGAGAATAGAAATACTAGAATCAGGCTCAAAGCCTAAAATATTACTAATTGGTCATTATCATAAAAGTTATTCATTTGTTTATAGAAATGTAAGATGTGTAGAAGTACCATGTTTTTGTGATAGGACTCAATTTCAACAAAAAATGGGTTTATCTAATTCTGTTGGTGCATATTTTATTGATATTTATTCCAACTCAAAAGGTAATATTGAATATTTTGAAGCTGAAGAGATGTTATTTGATAAAAAGGATATGTGGAATGAAGCAGGCAAAGATAAAAGAAAAGTTAAACAATTAGTCATAAATTAAAAAAATATAAAACCACAAGTGTTCTATATTTTTTAATCTTTATTATTAATCATTTTTTTATTAAATATTATTATTGATACTATTATTGATAAGGTGAAATATGTTAGTAATATTAATATATTGTTCATTTTAATTAGAGATAGATTGTTATTTAGTATACCTTTTATTATTATTAATGAACTTTCAAATGGTAAAAAATTACATAAATGTGTGAAAAAATTGCCTAACATTTCTTTAGGAAAGTACATTGTACTAGTAAATACAACTAGTTGTACAATTATACTAGATATTCCAGAAGATGCTTTTTCATTAAATATACTTCCTATTATTATACCTATTGATATAAATAATATAGATATTAATGTTGAAATTAATATTGAATAAATTATAATTATACTAAATTTTAATCCAAGTATTATTGCTAATGTAAATAATAATATATTTTGAATTAATACTATTGGAATTAGTGAAATTATATAACCTAATATGTATTCTTTTGATTTCATAGGTGATACACCTAATCTTATAAGCAATGATGTATTTCTATCACTAGAAATTAGAGTTGACGTTGATAAGGTTAAGAATGCAAAACTGAATATTATTATTCCTGGAGTAAAGTTTTCTATTTTATAATTATCACTTGGTATATTAAATTGACTAAATATAAATAATAAAAATAATGGTAATATAATAGAAAATATTATACTTAATGGGTCTCTAATTATTTCTTTAGTATTTCTTTTTGCAAAATTTAATGTTCTCATTATAATTCACCTCCAGTTGATATTTTTATAAATGCATCTTCAAATGTTTTACATTTTGATTCTTTTTTTATGTGTTCTGGTGTTCCTACTATTTTTAATGTTCCTTCTTTCATTATACCTACTCTATCTGATAATTTTTCTGCTTCTTCCATGTAGTGTGTTGTTAAAATTATTGTTGTATTATTTTTTAGAGTTTTTATTATATTCCATAATTCTTTTCTTGCTATAACATCTAATCCTAATGTTGGTTCATCTAAAAATAATATTTTAGGTTCATTTATAAGTGCTAGTGCAATTGATAATTTTCTTTGCCATCCACCTGATAATGTCTTTGCTTTTTGATTTAATACATTTTCTAATTTAAATAATTTTATTAATTCTTCTATTTTCGTTTCTTTATTATTTATTTCGTATACTCCTGCAAAAAAATTTAAGTTTTCTAGAACTGTTAAATTTTTTGCAATTGCCGTATCTTGTGGAGATATGTTTAATATTTCTTTTATTTTTTGTTTGTTTTTAGATAAGTCTAATTCATTAATAAAAACATTTCCACTTGTTGGTTTTATTAATGTTGATAACATTTTAAGAGTTGTAGTTTTACCTGCTCCATTTGTACCTAATAGAGAAAATAATTCACCTTCTTTTATTTCTAAATTTAGATTATTAACTGCTATTTTATTTTTATATTTTTTAGTTAAACTTTCTGTTTTAATTGTATACATAATTATTCTCCTTTGTTAAAAATATTTGTACTAATATCTTCTATTACTTCTGATTTTACTAGAGCGATACCTTTTTTCTTATCACATAATACTATGATTGAATCTCCTGGATTAATATCAAACATATTTCTTGCTTCTTTTGGAATTACTATTTGTCCTTTTTCTCCTACTTTACATATTCCAACATATTTATCTTTTTTCATAAAATAATTTCTCCTTTGTTATACTTTTCATACTTATTATACTTATTGTACATAAAAAAAGCAAGTGAATTGCTATTTATTTTTCTATTTTATATTCCATTTTGGTGGATATATGTATTCTATTTTTGTTTGTTTAGGCGTATATTTCTTTTTAATTTTAGTTCTATTAGATTTTAAGGATGGAACTTTTTCTCTACAATATTTATCTAATTCGCAAAATATATTTTGTATATCTATAAGTTGTAGTTTTCTATTACCTATCGTTTTAAAATCAAGATTTAATCTTTTAAATTCTTCTTCTTGATGATTGTACATATACCTTATGATATCTTCATTTGATAAGTTTCCTTTATCTATGAAACACTTTTTTATTCCTCTTAATGAGCCTGGTCCTGCAACTGTAAATTCATCTTCTTTCCAATCAACTATATTACTGTAATTGATGTCTGTTATTAATTGATATGCCATGAAGTTTCCTATTAACGGATATGATTTTATTATTTTAAAAGCTTGTTCCATATTGGTACATTTTAATATTTTATCTTGTACTTTATCAATTATGAACATTTTGTTTAAAAGTGCTAAGTGATTATCATGTTTTCTATCATATCCAAATGCTTTTGTGGCACAACTTATATAGGCATCATTATATATTTTTATGTTATTATTTATTGCATTTGTTAATACTTTACTATATTCTTTCATATCAAATGTTGATAATGTTATATCTTTAAATTCTTTTAGTAATAATTCCCATGTTGATTCTTTATTAAACAATTTAAATAATATTATTCTAAATAACATATCTTCATCTTTATATGTCTTGCCATTATATATTACATTTTTTAATAAATATTGACTAACTCTGTCATTCACGCGATAACTGTTGCAAAATTTGTAGGTCTTTAAGATGGGGTCATTAGTCCATGGAGGTGTATCTCCGTTTAATTTTTTTATAAATATATTTTGCCTCTCGTTAGCAAAATACCAGTATAAGTCATAAATTTCTTGTCTCTTTTTCATAATAAAATCCTTTCTTTTTTTAAAATTTTATAACATATATAATTTAATTTCAACTATAATTTTGTATTAAAAAATGTAGAGTTTGTTCTACATGATTTTTAAGTTTTCTATATCATTTGTTTTTAAAATTTTATTTTGTGGGATTATACCTCTTATGTTTAATAGTGGATATATATTTGTATTTTTTCCTATTATTGTTCCTGGATTTAATACTGTATTACAACCAACGTTTACATTGTCTCCTATTATTGCTCCTAGTTTAGTTAAATTTGTATCTATATTGTTTACTTTAATATTTGTTTTATCTAATTTTTGATTGCTAATTTTTACTCCAGCTCCTAAATGAGAATTATAACCTAAAATTGAATCACCTACGTAATTAAAATGAGGTATTTTAGTATTGTTAAAAAGAATAGAGTTTTTTATTTCTGTATTTGAACCTATAACATTATTTTTACCTATTATTACACTACCTTTTATGTGAGAGAATGGTAATATTTTTGTATTGTCATCTATTATACAAGGTGGATTAATTACAGAATATTTATCTATTATTACATTTTTTCCTATCCATATATTTTTTTCTATTTCTTTATAATGTGTTTTATCTAACCCTTTTCCTAATTCTATTATTTTATTTTCTAAATTATATAATACTTCCCAAGGATATGTTATATTTTTAAAAAGGTTTGTTGATATTGTCTCTTCTATGTTTATAATTTCTTTTATATTCATTTTACGAACCACCATTCTATAAATTTATTTGACATGAATTCATCATTATATTTCTTATCTATTTTTTCTTCTATTTTATTATTTGGTGGAATACTAAAGTGTCTATCTTTCCATCTTATGATTGCAACTGATGTTAATGACATATTTAAAATCATTAGAAATACTAATATATTGCATATTATGCTATATTTGTAACCTTTTATTTTATCAAAAAATTTATCATATTTTGGTACTATAACATATATGAATATTAAGCCTAGTAATCCCCACATTATTGTCATATCTAGTGATATATATCCATGTAAATTAAATGCTCTTCTTTTATAATCCCATGCTTTCATATGAAGTCCATATTCTAACATGAAACCACATATATATTCTACTACATCGCAAAGTATTGCTGCTGATGTAAATTGGATAAACATGTTGCTTTTTTTCTGTAATTTTGCATTGAAATATAATACTAAAGCCCCTAATCCATATATTAAACAAAATGGACCATATACCGTGACGACGTGGCTTTCCCAATGTCCGTGTCTATATAAACACCATATCCCTTCTAGTATCACACCTAGCACATTTGCAATCATAAATAGCCAAAAAGCTTTTTGGTATATTATATAATTTTTACTTTGTTCTTTTTTCATGTACTACCTACTTCTTTAGTTGATTATATCATATTATATTACAAAATTGAAATAATATGTATTTTTTTAATAAATATGATATATATATTGACACAAATTATTATTGTGGTAAAATTTAATTAGGGAACATTCATTTACAGAATGTCTACCTACCTCGGATAGACACACGTATTTATTACGTGTCCTTTTTTTTTGGACTATAAAAAATACTAGTGTCTAATTAATATTTAACCAATTACCCCCTGAAGAGTATTTTAGATAAAATAATCAATTTGATTACTAATATAAATTTATCAAATATTTTTAAAATAAATGATTTATTACTCATATAATCAACCTACCTCCTTAAAAAGTTGTAGGTAGACACTAAGAAATGAATGTTCGATTAGTTATACTACAATAGTTTGAACTATAAATAAAGTGATTCGACAAAACTTGCCAAAAGTTTTTTATTGTGTAAAAAAAGACTACTGCTATAGTTTGCAATAATCTCTCTATACTTTTTCAGCAGTCCGCTGTCTCCCTATAAACTCTTTATTTTTTTGGAGTATTTTCTTTTAATCTACCTATTCTTATACTTGTATCTTCACTTTTTCCCGTTGCATACTGCAAATCCAAAATAGTTTCTGATACCAATTCACTGGCTAAAAAAATGTTAAAATCATAAACTTTTTTGTTTAATTTTTCTATTTTTAATAGGTACTCTGATAAATTAATATTACTGTTTATTATATCATTTTTTAATCTATTTTTTGCAATATCATACGCAAATTCAGATATTTCAGATAATTTCTTAAGATTTTCGTCTGGTATTATAAATGATTTTTTATATTCAGGACTTTCATTTGACCATTTATTATTTTCTAACTCAACTAAAATGTTGATTTTATTTTTATCCACAATCTGTCCTTTATCAAATTCTTCATAGGATTTTTTTATATAATCCATATAATAGTTTTTAATATTATCATCATCTGGCAATCCATACATAAATGTTTTTATAGTTTTATTATATATTATTTCAATTAAACTCATAAAATCCTCCTTATCTTAAAATTATACTTGTTATCATTTTACTTAACTCATTAACAGCATCAGTTTTTCCATGATGAGCATTATTAAAAGCATTTACTAATTTTTGGTATTGGTTCTCATCTAAATTAAACCTTTTTTTAAATAAATCATCTAATTGATCTATATTATTGTTAAAATAAATACTAAATATTTCTTTATCTTTTATTTTACCATATTTTAGCAATCTTTCCAGTTCTTTCATAGACGATTGATATGCACAATATGCAACTTTAGGATAATCTTTACCTAATGATTTTTTGTTTAATAATTCTGTAAAGCATTCATTTATACCTCTATAAACTTCTAAACCAAACACCCCTGTAACTGAAGACCCCTTAATCCGTGATACTTGATGTACAGATTCGTGATTTACATTTGCTTTTAAAACTTTTTGCCGAGTTTTATTATCAAAATTTGCTAATGGATGAATATCAACATTCATAATTGACTTTCCACTAGGGTCATTATATGCCATAGCATTACCATATCCTAACTTAATAAATTCTTCTTGAGATTTAAATATAAATGAATCATATACGCTTTCTAACCTACCTTCAGGCAAATACTTCCCAAATCTTTTTTTAAAATTTTTTATCATTTTGTCATAAGCAAATGTAGTTGCATCTAATACTCTGCTGTCATAGTCTCCTAAATTTAGATGGTATTTTTTAAAAAAACCTGTGGAACTAGAATATTTTTGTATTGTTTTAAAATTTTTATAATTTAAATCACCATTTTTTATCATTTGTGAAACATACATATTAAAATCTGAATTACTAAATAGATTTAATGAAATTGCTTTTTCTAATAATTTTGACTTAGTTAATGCAGTCGAAGTGTTTGTATATTGAAAACTCATATTTAACAAACGTTTTAATTGAGTTGAATCTAATTTATTTATAATTTCACTTATATCTGCATCACCGCATGAACTTAATAGAGCATCTATATTATCAGAATCCATCCTTTTCATAAGTGAAATAACATCAT
The DNA here is from genome assembly GCA_934098455.1 of uncultured Bacilli bacterium. Taxonomy (GTDB): domain Bacteria; phylum Bacillota_I; class Bacilli_A; order RF39; family UBA660; genus UMGS1124. Next base: position 8,260 of record CAKOOU010000007.1, read on the forward strand.
CCATTCCATCAAAATCTAATCTAGAAAAATCATCTAATTTTGATAAATATTTATTGAATTCTACATCATCAACTGTATATAATATTTTTTTAAAAACTTTTCTTCCTTGTTCCGTAGATAGTAAAGCCATAAGGTCATCTGGAGATTTATTCATTATAATGTTTTTTGAAACATTAATATTACTTGCATTTTCAAATGCAGACTGTTCTGCCATAAGATATAAGACTCTATCCCAACGTGAAAAATTTCTTTCTAAATTATATTTTTTTATAATAGAATCTATTTCCGCAAAATTTTCTGGGTTAACAACACCATCTCTTAAAAATACAGGAATAAATTTTGCCGCGTCATATTTATTTGTTATCCATTCACTTAAAGGATGTTTTTTTAATAAATTTTCAAAATATCCATCACCATATCCAACTAATGAAAGTAAGGTAGCATCATCAAGTTGTTTACTAAGTTTATATTTAAGAGTTTCTGCATTAGTACTAAATATAACCCTCAATGAATCCACGTCTGCTTTTAGAGCAATTACATCCACAAATTCTTTATTCATCGATAACAATTCTAAACCATTTTTTTCTGCTCTAAGCATATTTATAACTTTATTTAAACTTTTATCACTTAAAGAGTCTAAGCTTTTTACAATATCACTTTCACTTAATACTCTATATAATTTATGATAATCTACTAAATCAATATTTTCCATAACTTTATTAATTTCAGTATGATTTAAAGAAGATAAAGATTTTTTTAATTCCGACAATTCAGATTCTTTAAACACTCTCTTAATTACGTCAGAATCGCCATTTTTTAATGAAAATGCTAATTCTGCACTATTAAATTCTTTTATTCTATTTATATCTAAATTTCTAATTGCTTTTGGACTTGCACTATCTGTTAAATCTCCAGCCATTTTTAATCCGTTTGTATAGTTAACATTATCTACCGAACTACTTATTGTTGATGAATTAATCTCAGATGCTAATTTTGGCATTTCTACTTCTTTTTTTAAGATATTTTTTAAGTTAATTTCTGTTATAGTACCATCTGTGTCAATTCTAAAAACTTTTGATACATTATCTATTGATACTTGATCATGAGTATTGAAAGATTTTATATGTCTTACATTTACATTATCAGACATACCATTTCCATTATCTCTAGCTAATTGAAATAAATTTTTATTAGCTGGTGTTTCTATAACGTATGTAGCTTTACCTTTTCCACCATATTTAGATGCATATCCCCCTAGGTACCAATCACAACCGCCATTGCCATTTGAAGTTCCATCTGCATTTAAAATATAATCATCTGATTTACTATATATTTTTTTATCTCTTAAATAAACATTCCAAGTATCTTCATCTACCACCCTATAAGCATGGTCAGATTTTAAATCGTAATTTTGTATTTTTGTCTCAACATGATCTCTAAGATTTATTTTTTCAAACATAGTTAATTCTTCATTTTTCACCATTTTTTGTTGTATTGCATTTAGTTTGGGATCTGAAGAAAATGGTAGTTTTTTTGCATCAAATAGTTCTGTGTTCTTTGATATTTCCTTAATGCTTGAATTTTGATTTACATTGTACTTAGAAATAATCGTTTTATAAGTATCCTCATCAACTAAATCTTTAACTGAAATATTATCAGGTATACCATCTGGCAAAATTACAGCTAATACACAGGCTGTGTCTCCATCATATATTACACTGTCGTATCTAATTCTTTGTTTTCTAGCTAATAATACTTCGTCTCCTATATCACTATCAACCATTGCTGCTAAATTAACACATTTGGTACCCTTAGGACATACATAATCAATTTTAACTTGTAATGAATCCGCATCTGCTCCAGTTGCCATTCCTCCTTTAGAAGTACCTATATTTTCTTTTATACCCTTGCATGTACTTTTATACCTATTTTGGTCTAATATTTTTCCTTCAATGTCACTTAGATTTTTTACTCCTTCAAATTCTTTTATAGTAGTTCCTCTATTTAAAATTATTGTAGAATCTGTTTTGCTTACATTCATAACAGAATCTATTTCTTCTACCATATCACTACATTTTAGATTATACCCATGAAAAGTTCTATCAATATTATCATCTAAATACTTATTAATATCAGTCCAACTCATTGAAGAATAAGTAAATAATGAATTGTAAGCCTCGTCACTAAGTAATAAAATTGTGTTTCCAGCTCCACTTTTCAAAAATTTGTCTAAAATAAGTTTATCTTCTAAACTAAATTCGGTAAATTTTTCCATATTTTTAAATCTATTAGTTTTATCTATTATTTTTCGAATTGTTGATAGATCTTCAAACGATAAGTCATAATCTATTTTATTAATTGAACTTTTATTTATATTAGCATTTTCCAATGAAGTTAAAATACTGATATTTGTATTTTTATCTAAATTTACTAAATTCAATACATTTTCTAAAGATTTGTTTATACTTACCATTTTCTCTAATTCTGATATTGTGGGATCGCTCAAGTTTAAATCTCTAAAATTATCAAGTATTTTTACAACATCTAGTGATTCACCACTATTAGTTTCTATAACTCTTTTGGCAATACATTCATATAACGAAGCATAATCATATATATCAAAATTTTCGTTCGCAAGCATTTCCTTCTTCAATCCTAATGATCCCAAAATATATTTTGCATCGTCTATAGATAAATCTGCAATTTCCATGTTTCCTAACTTTATTGTTTTGCTACTTATCGAGTCATCAAATAACTCAGAAATATTAATTGACTTTTTATATTCAGAATAATTGGAAAAAGTTTTATTATTGATTTTTAATTTTGTTTTTTGTCTTATCGTTTCTCGATTTGGAACTTTTATTTCTATAGTTTTAGAAGTAATATTTTTATTTATTTCTTCTCCATTTATTTTAAAGTTGTTTTCTACATTAGGATTGTTAATTTCTTTAATTTTATTTTTTTCATTAGTCAATAAATTTTGCCATTCTTCAGTTTTTTCTAAAATATGTAATTCACTTTCTGATAATGAATCCCTATTGTTATATAATTTTTCAATGTTTAGTTTTTCATTTTCTCCATTTTTCCAATCTGACCCTATTTCTGTTTTTTTAGATTTATGTACTACATCTCCAACATCATCTGCTTTTACATTTTCTTCACCAAATAAAGATTTTAAATCTTCTTCCCATATTTTTCTCATTTGAGTTACTTTTTCAATTTCACTTAATGAGTCATTGCTTCTTATATTTTCCATATTATTGTTAAAAGAATCTTTTTGACTTTTCATAGCCATTTGGTCTGCTGATAATGAATGGGCTACTTTATCACCAGACTGAGCAACTAGAAATGATTTTTTTGATTCATTTACCATACCTAATATTTGAGATTGTTTTCCTTTATCTAATGAGTCATAGAATTTTTTTAAAGAAATATCATCTAGAGAATTTAAAGATTTAGCCATTTGCTGATTAATTTTCATTTGGTCAAATGCCTTAACTCTTTCTACTCCATCTAATGATTCTAAATAATTTTTTGCATCTATGTCTTTCATTTTTGAAATACTTTTATTTACTTTATCTATGATTTTATCCGTAATTTCAGTTCTAGGTTTGATATTACCATCTAAGAAAGATGTCATCTTTTTTACTGTTCTTGCACTAGAAGTTACATCTACTGCTTCTCCTAACCCGGATGCAGCGCCTGCTATTCCTGCTTGAATCTTAACTTGATCCCATCCACCGTTAGCTTCAAAAGCTTCAGAAAATGAAATTTTATTTCCTTGTTCGTCTGTTCTATATAAAGTTTGAGCATAAGTTCTAAATGGTATTTCTGCTACGGCATCTACTGTATCAGCACCCATTCTTAGTAAAGAAGCTACTGCTTTATTTGTAATTTTTGTCCCTGAGCCTTTAAATAATCCATTTATTTTTTGACCTGCATACCATTGAATTCCATCAATAACTCCTGTCATTGTTCCATAACCTAATCCGCCTATAATTTCATCATTACTTAACTCTCTTGCCCCAGGTCTTTTATTAATTTCTTCTACTTTTTTTGCTAATAAATCATTATAAATTGCTACTGATACATCTTCTTCAGTTAATTGAATTTCCGGATTTGCTTTTAACAATTCCTTAACCTTTTCATCAAACATTTCTTGAGTTACTATCCCTTGTTCAATTTCTTTATTCAATTCTTCAGTAGCCATAATTAAAACTTTTTGGTCTGATTGTTGAGACCATGCTTCTTCGGCTCCTTTTCCCATACCTGCAGCACCTGCTGTTAATGCAGTTGCACCTGTAGATACTCCACCTGCAGCTACTCCACCTGTACCAAATGTTAAATAAGAAATAACAATTATACCTGTTACATATCCAACACCTTCTGAAATTTGACAAGCAATTCCATCAGTTTTAAAGGCATCATAAGCAAAATTATCTAACCCTTGTCTAATACCAATTTTTTCATCTAGCCAGTTAACCCAATTAAAACTTACCGCAGGAACAACTATTTTTTTCCACATAGTTTCAGTTAATCCTAATGACTTACCAGACCATAAATAATATATTTCTTCAATAATTGCTGTTTTAACGGAGTCTCTTAATGCCACTAGTATCAAAGCAAAGTCTCCTATTGCCTCAACTAACGACATAAGTCCTTTTAAAAAAGATGCACCCAGATTTAATATAGATGCACCTGTTTTAATAAATGTTCCAACAGGGTCTTCTATCCAGTCCATTGTATAATTTGCTATTTTCGTTCCTAGCTTAATATAATTTTCCTTATTGGTAACAAAATTCCATGCGGATTTAGCACCATTACTAATTTTTGTTCCCAATCTTTTCCAATTATCAGCATTTTTTACCCAATTATAAACTTTTTCTAAAGTGCTTCCAATGGCAGATTTTGCCTTACAACAAAAAGCTCCAACTTTTTGAGATACATCAACAACTTGATTTTTTAATCGTCCAAAAATACTTGAACATTTACTTGCTATTTTAGCACCTAAACTTTCTGATGGTGTTTTTTTATCTGATGAAATAATATTAGCATCAGAAAAATTGTTGCTTTCTATACCATTCATTTCTTTCATTGAAGAAAAATTTGTTAACAATGAGTTTATTTTAGAAGAATGGTTAAGTTCTATATTTAACGCTGATTCAAATTTAGTGTTTATTTTAGTTTTAGTGTTATCTATTTCTACTTTTAAATTATCAATATTTATTTTTAATTGTTTTGTATAATTTTTATACGAAAAAGAACTAGGCAATGAATTACATAATTCCCCGCTATAATTATAAGCTTCCTGCATAGCAGATTTTGCTTTTGAAATTTTATCTATTATTTCAGAATTAACTTTACTTGGATCTAATGCTATGCTCATATTGTTACCTCCTAGTATTTCGCCTAACAAAAAAACAATAATATGTTTTTATCCATTATTCTGAATCTACATTTAATGTTTCAACATTAGAAATGTTGCTTGTATCTAAATTTGCTTTATCTATATTAGAGATAAGTATTTTTAATCCTTTATGGAATTTTTCTACTTCTTCATCTACTAATCCCAAATAATCTACTCTTTCTATTTGTTCATGGTTAAATAAAGCTGTTTGTTCGCTTGATAAAAAACCTTCTGGAAACATACATCCTGAATAATCATAAATTTTTTCCTTATCATCCGCTGCCATTGAGAAAAAACCTGTTATCATTACTCTTTTAGTTGCACCTTTTAATAAACATACTGTCCCTAGAGGTAAATATTTTTCTTTTATTTCTTGATTCATATCATATCCTTCTTTCTATTCCTCTGCATATTGCAAATCATTTTTCAATCTTCTGATTTCATTTTTTAATGAATTAATCTTTGAATTTATAGCTGGTATAATTTCCTTTGTTAACTTAGTTAAATAACTATCAATTTTTTCCACTACTTTTGCTAAATCACCACCATCAGCAGTTGTTGTAGTAAATGTAAAATATTTAACCATATTCAGGATTGCAGTATTAAGATGTTTTTTACTATCATCTAAACTTTTATATAATAAGTTAGCTTTTTTCAGTGATTCATTATATGCGTTTAATTCATTTTCTGCTTTGCTAATTTTTCTACGAATTTCTGATTTAGTCATTGTACTCATACTCCAATTCATAAATAAAAGTTAAATTCATATTTTTAACTCTTATTTATAAATGTCTTAATAATAAGACAATTTATAATTAATTAATTTTACTTGCTGCTGTTTGTTCAAGTTTTTCATATGAAGGTGCAACTGTATTAGTTAAATAATTTGCACACTCTGTTACTGCAGAAATAAATTCTGGGAATTTTTGTTTAACTTTATCATATGAATCATATAATTTGTCAGCTGTATCACTACTATAAATACTCTTAACTTTACTTATAACTCCACTCAACTCAGTATTTAAAATACTATCTAAGTTTCCTGCTGATTTAGTTAATGAATCTGCAGCATCTTTACATCCTGTTGAACTAAATGTAACTGCCATTTAGATAACATCTCCTTTCATTATTATAAATTTTCTTCTAAGTTATTATAGTCTTTACCTATAGCAACTAATAATTCTCCAACGTCATTAAGATATTGTCCTAATTGTTCAAAATCTGCTTTATATGCTTCAACATTTTCTGTAAATCTTGAAGCAGCTTGTCCTGACCAGGCATTTTTTAAATCAGTAATTATATCATAGATTACTTTTATTTCAGAGTTATAACTACCTGCATCAGTAATGATTTCATTTCCATAAGTAATTGCTTGTTCTGGATCAATATTAATCATTATCTAACCTCCCATCCAAATAAAAAACACTAAAAATTTTTTATTTAATCCTTGAGTATCATCTCTACTCTAGGTAAATTATACCAGAAAAAAAGAAAACAAACAATCTTTTTTTCAAATTTTGTCACTTTTTCTCGTGATTTCATGTTTTTATGATATACTTATATTTTTTCAATTATTTTCACAAAGTTTACTACCCCATTTTTTACTAGATATGCATAACTGCTACCAATTGGATTGTAATATGCTTGGCTTGCTTTAGAAGGTTTAATTGTATATTGATCACCAAAACCATCACCTATAAATAAACCAGAACCATTAGACACATTTTCTTTATAAAAGCTTTCTATTTCACATTTTTTCAAGTTAGAAACTATATCAATAAAAATAAATTGTATTTTATTTATTTCTTTATTCTTTTTTAAAATGTTTTCAAATATATTTTTTTCTTCAGAGCTAATTGAACTAATAAACTTTTCTAAACCTATAATAACTAGCGTAACCTTTTTAATTCCCTTAATATATTTATCATTAAAATCATTAATTTTTAAAGTTTCATAAACTTGTTCTACAAAACTATTAATTTTATTTAATTCTTCACTAAAATTTCTGTTTTTATATAATATATTAGGATAAGCAAAATTATCAAAAGTGAATTTGCAATCAAATACAAAATTATTTGTATTTATTTTCGAGATTATATAACATAATTTATCACTGAAGCTTAATAAATATTCATAATCTCGTCCTGTAATTAAATAAGGTGATGATTCTCCTATACTAATATATGCAGGTTCTAACGTATCCTTTATTAATCCTATAGGCAAATTAGAAATATCTTTTATTCCATCTTTTAAATCATCAAATGATACCATTTCTGGCAATATAGGAACAGGAGTTGCCTTTAATTTAATAGCTAGAGCCAATTCTTTACAATAATGCTTTATATCTTCATATAATGTTTCCTTTTTTGATACATATGCTGTTTGAAATTCCAATATTGAACCAATTTTAATTAATCCTCGACCATATGCTTTTGATGGCACTTTGCCTTCAGTCTTTCCAAGGATTACAGGATAATCAGTTTCATCATTTAATTGTAAAGTTAAAACATTTTTAAAGTTTTGAGAAACTTTAGAACGAATACCATTTACAGCTGAAACAGTAACAACAAAATATATTCCATATTTATTAGCGTCTCTTAGCATATCAATTAATTTATCCACATAATCTTCATATGAATCATTAAATATTTCATATGAATTAATTATAACTAACATATTAGGTTTACTATTCCCACTTTTTATATAATCCATATAATTTCCGTTATATTTTGCAAATTCTCTTTTTCTTGCATTAATTTCCTTTTCTATCAACTTAAAGAAATTATTAATTTTTTCATCATTTCCTATATGAATAATATCTGCAACGTGTGGTGCATCTATAAAGTTATTTAATACTTCACTTCCAAAATCCAAAATATAAATATTCAATTCTTTCAAAGTATAATTTGATATTAAGGAATAAACCATTGTTGTTAATAAATTTTCTTTTCCACTACCTCCTGAACCATAAATTAAAACATTTCCATCATTACTAATTGGCAAAGCTAATAAATCTTGTTTTTGCTTATTAGGATCATCATATTCTCCTATGATAGGATTTAAGACATAATTTTCTTTTTGATAATTATATTTTTCTTTCAATTTATCTACATATATAACATCAGGAATTCTTGTTAACCACAGTGGCTTTATATTTAACCTTGTATTCTTCGCCACATTTATAACGTAATTTAATACGTTTGGTAATTCTTCACCCTTATAAACATATTGAGTATTATTTTTTTTGATATTTCCTTTTTTATAATTATTTCCCATTTCATCCACAAAATCTATAGTAGAATCCACTAAAGTAATTCTTTTTTCACTTTCGTAATATGGACTACCAGCATAAGCACTTTGTCCTTTTGCAAAAAATTCATTATAACCAACTTGTAAGTAAAATCTTCCTGTTTCTTTCAACATAGCAGCATCTGGCCTTTTTAACATATCATTAGAATCACTTTTATCTTGCACTTTTAAACAAACTCTAAATTTAGAGTTTGACCATATTTGGTCATCTACAACTCCACTAGGTTTTTGCGTAGCCAAAATTAAGTGAACCCCTAATGAACGACCAATACGAGCTGTTGAAATAAGTTTATCCATAAATTCAGGTTGTTGAACCTTTAATTCAGCAAACTCATCACTTATTATAAATAAATGACTCATTGGCTCATCAACTTCCCCGTTCCTATATTTTTCTTGGTACTTATAAATATCCATACTACTCTCATTAAGTTTTTCACGTGCATTCTTAAACATAGTTTGTCTTCGTTTTAATTCACTTTCAATACTTGCTAAACTTCTCTTGATTTCTACAATATCTAAGTTTGTTATTGTTCCTACAACATGCGGTAGTTTTATATTATTTTCTCTATTATCAAAAGTTAAAGCTAACCCTCCACCTTTATAATCTATTAAAACAAATTGAACTTCTTCAGGGCTATAATTAACAGCCATAGATAAAATATAAGTTATTATCCATTCTGATTTACCACTACCTGTCATTCCAGCTACTAACCCGTGAGGCCCGTGTGCTTTTTCATGTAAATCTATTTTAAATATTTCTCCTTGTTCATCAATCCCAACAGGTGTTTCTAATGTATTAATAATGTCATTATTTTTCCATCTGTTTGAACTATCTAGTTGTTGAACATTCCCTACATCAAACATTTCTAAAAAACTATATTTTTTAGGTAAAACAAATTTCCCATCTGCTATATCTAATGGTGTATTACTAACATTCATAATACAATTTCTTAATGAAAAATTAGGAAAATCTGGGATAAAATTTATTTGATTATCTGCTGTCATTGAATTAGTAAATAATCCTGCCTGCTGCTGTTCTACGTTAACAAACATTGCACATTCATTTGGTAATTTATCAACCTTATCAACATTCATTATTAATGTATATCCTAAATTATTTTTATTTTCTAATATTTCTTTTATTAAAGCATTATTTTTTATTAAATTTATATCATCTATAAAGAATATATAATATGGTGAAAAATTAACGGAATTTTTTGTTTCTTTTATAATTTCATCTCTGTAATTATATTCTTCTTTTAATAGCGTAGTCACTTTATTAATTTCATCTTTAGAACTAGCAAAATATCTTAATGTTTTTTCATTATTCCATATATATGGCAAATTTATATATTTTTCCCAAAAATGTTTATTACTATTATTTGTTAAAACTGCCATTCTTAACATATCATATCCGTGATATGCCATTAATTGTAACATTAATCCATCTATAAATCGATTAGTAATTTCTACGTTTCCTATAATTCCAACCTTATTATTTTCTCTAAAATTTAAGGTTATTGGAACATCTACTATATCTTTTGATTCATTTATTAATTCTTTTATGATATCTTTTAAATTATCTTCCTCTAAAGTAAAATGTTCTTCAGGATAATTAATATTAATATCTGGTTTTCTAGTTCCAATTCCTAATCTTAAATTTAGAAAATCATCATGTTCTGTTTTTCTTTCCCATAGATTTCTAGTTTTATTCAAAATAATTCCGGCAACATTTTGTAATGGTAAATTATCTTCAATTAAAACTTGTTTTTGATAACCTATTTCATGAAAAATTTCTTCTCTTTTTTGTTCTATATATTTTTTATATTTTCTTTTTCTTTTTCTTTCTTTTACAAATCTCATTCTTTTAGTATAAAGCTTTTGCAATAAAGGGAAAACAATCATGCCACCAAGCATAGCTAATGAAGTTACAATAGGCATCATATTGTCTTTAAATGTTCCTTTACCATTTAGTACATTAGTGATAGCATTTAACCCGCTTACCAAAGAAGTTACCGCCATTAACATCATTGGTCCCATTGTATAAATTAAAGGCATTTCTTCGGTATTCTGTTTTTGTGTAGGAGCATCTATTTGAAATGTTTTCGTTTCAATTTTACGTTTGAATCTTGGTGGTCTTTGATAATATTGATTTGAATTATACAACTTAATATCAACATCTATATTATTACTATAATCTTTTATTTCATAAGGAGTAATTGTTCTTTTAGAAACTTTTAAAGAATTATAAACTAACTTTCCATTATTGGATACTAGTATTAATCCACCAAAAAAATATATAAAAATACCACCTACAAATATAATATCGCCGCTACTTAAATAATTTTCTTTACTGTAATTATTATTTATGTACATTTTATTTGTATCATCAAGGTTCTTTATTTTAATACTATTTGTATTTTTATCTATTTCAATTTGTATTTGTTCTTTTTTTACAATATCATTATTTATTGTTATATCGCACTTGTTTCCAGCACCTATTATTAAATCGGAATTTTTTGAATAATCTATTAGTAAATTTTCAAAATTTTCATAAGTTGGAATAGTGTATAAATTAAATCTTTCTCCTGTCAAGATATTCACTAAAAAATATATTTTAAAATTTTCTAGATTAATAGTATCTAAATAATTTATATTGGATAACCTATTATCAGATAAACTATTAGTTATCTTATATTCATTATTACTTTTTAATATCCACACATTATCCTTACTAATAATATTTAGTAAGTTTTTTTGTGTTTTATCAGTTATCCAATGACTTCCTACAATTGTTTCTGGAAGTTTAGAACAAACAATATTTTTTCCATCTTCTAAAATTAACTTCATTTTCAAAACTCCTATTATATTAAAGCTAGTATTGTTCCATTTTTCATACCACTTTTTATTATTTCAATATTATTGTTATAAATTTTATTATCTAGTACATCATATAAACATAACTTATTATCAACAGCAAACACTCCAGTTAATTCATTTATTGAATTATTTAATATTAAAATCACTTCTCCAACGCTTTTATTAACAGGTATAAAAACATTATATCTTTCCCCGATTGCTGGGACAATTATATCAACATTTATTTTATTATCCTTCATAATATCTCACCCTTTATTTCAATCAAAACAATTATATCACATTTTTTCAAATGGTGTCACATTTTATAAAAAATTGTAATTAATTTGTGACAATTTAATGAGGTGGTACTATGCAAACTGATAGATTAATATATGTAAGAGAAGAAAAAGATTTAAAACAAATAGATGTTTCAAAATTATTAAATATTGATAGGAGTGCATTATCTCATTGGGAAAGAAACTCGAGAACAATTCCATTAACAAAATTAAATGACCTATGTAATTTATATCAAGTTTCTATGGATTTTATTTTCAATTTAACCGACCAACGTACTTATAAAAGCTTATCATCTACAACTTTAAATAAAGAAAAAATTGGCAAAAGGATATTAGAAATAAGAAAAAGATATGGCTTAACGTTGGAAGATATTGCAAACCAATTCAACTCTGCTACTTCAACAGTATGGGGATATGAAAATGGTAAATTTCTTATTTCAACAACTTTTGTTTATGATTTAGCAAAAAAATACCAATTATCTATGGATTGGATTTGTTGCAGAATAGATGATTAAGAATAGATAGGGTCCATATTCATAAATAAAAAAAGAATGAAATATATTTCATTCACTAACACTTTGATATTTGTTTTTATTTTTAATAAAATTTTATTGTGATATTTATGATTCTTTGTACTCAAGACGCTAAGGATTTTCATCTTTATAAAAAAGATATTGATAACAAAAAAGTTAGATTTAAAATTCAAATTATTTTCTCTAAATAGTGGCCTGTTTTTCTTAAAACTTTCATTCATTTAAACATTAGACAAGTTGTTTTATAATGATATACTATAAATGTGAATATCCTTAATGAAGGGTTAGATTTATGAATAAGAATAATTGGCAAAATTGCTTTGGTACTGATACTAAAATATATATATCTTTAAATTCTACAAATGTAAATTTGAAGATCCTGTACCAGATTGACTTTTGGATGAGTTTGGAGTTTTTTCTCTATTAAATAAAAAAATCCCCAAAAAAATTTTAAAATGACTTGTCCTAAATGTGAAAAAGAGACAATGCAATATAAAAATGATAATGAATAGTCACTATCACTTTTTTTATATGAGTAGATTTATTTATCTGCTTTTTTTGTTTATTTACTAAAAACGTTTTTCCCTAATGTATAAAACAGTAGATTTTTATTCTACTGTTACTGATTTGGCAAGGTTTCTAGGTTGATCAATGTCTTCACCACGTAGTTTTGCTATTTCATATGACAATAGTTGAAAATTTGGTGAAATTATTAATGGTTCTGTGAATGCAGTTTGATTTGTAACTACAATTTTATTGTTATAAAAATTGGAACTTTTATATTCTTTCATTATTTTATCTGTTGTTAAAAGAGTAACGTCTGCTCCTCTTGCAATTGTTTCTTTTATATTACTTATAGTTTTTTCTGCAATAGATTTATCTGTTATAATTGATATTACTTCAGTATTATTTTCTATTAAAGATATTGTTCCATGTTTCAATTCTCCTGCTTCATAAGCTTCACTATGCATATAAGATATTTCTTTTAGTTTTAAAGATGCTTCCATACATAATGATGCATCTATTTTTCTTCCTATAAAAAATACGTTTTTCTTATTATATATTTCTTTTGCTATATTGTAATATGTTTCTCTATTGTTGATAACTTCTAATAGTATTTTATCTAAACCTTTATAGTCTTTTATAATTTTCTTAATTAGTTCTTTATCTAATAAATCTTTTTTAATTGAAGTAGCGAAGGCTAATAGTGATAAAACTAATACTTGCATTAAATAAGCTTTTGTTGTTGCAACTGCTATTTCATATCCTGCATTTAAGTATATTACATTATCTACTTCACGAGCAATAGATGAACCTACTACGTTAATTATACCTAATGTATCAATATTATTTTCTTTTGCTAATCTAAGGGCTGCAAGTGTATCTGCTGTTTCTCCCGATTGTGAAATTAATATTACTAAAGTTTCTTTATCAAAGAAATGTTTACTATATCTGTATTCACTTGCAACGTAACAATGTGTTTCAATATTTGCATACTCTTCTAAAAGATTTTTACCAACTAATCCTGCATGATATGCACTTCCGCAAGCAACTATTTCTATTTTTTTATATTTTGTTATATCTGGTATTTTTGTAAGTAATGTTTTTTCATCTTTTAAATATAAATTAATAAATTCTTTAACTAGTGTTGGTTCATCATATATTTCTTTTAACATATAATGTTCAAAACCATTTTTTAACGCTGCTTCTTTGCTACCTTCAAATTCTTTTATTTCATATTTTTTTTCATTTAAATTTTTGTTGTATATTTTTATAGAATCTTCTTTTATTACAGCAATATCTTGTTGGTCTAGTAGTAGATATTTATTTGTTTCATTTAATATTGCTGGTACATCACTTGCTATAAAGTTTTCATTTTTGTTAGTTGCTACAATAAGCGGACTATCCTTTCTTGTTGCATATATTGTATCTAATTCATCATCAAAAATTATTCCAAATGCGTAGCTTCCTCTTATTTTTTCTTGAACTAATTTTATTGTTTGTAATTTATTTTTTGTTTCTTTATATATTTTATCTATATATGCACATGCTATTTCTGAATCAGTATCTGATATAAAATTATATCCATCTTTTAATAGTTCTTTTTTTATTTCTTCATAATTTTCAATTATTCCGTTATGTACTAAAGTAATATTTCCGTTTTTGTGAGGATGAGCGTTCTTAAAACTAGGTTCTCCATGAGTAGCCCATCTTGTATGTCCAATTCCTATATTAGATTCTTTTAAATCTTTTATTTCTGTTTCTAAATTTTTTATTTTTCCAGAGGATTTTACTATTTTTATTTTATTATCTTCTAATACTGCTATTCCTGCAGAGTCGTATCCTCTATATTCTAAAGATTTTAAACCATTAATAATTACATTGATTGCCTTTTTTTCCTTACCTATATATCCTATTATTCCACACATAATAACTCCTTCTATATAAGTAAAGATGATATATATTTTGTTATAATATTGATTTTATTTTTTGTTATATATCTATCGAGTACTTAACCCGTAGTAGCATCCGCCGAATTTTCGATAACTACTAACCTCGTCAACTATTGTTAGTTCTGGCGCTCATTATAAACTAAAAACCTATCCTCCCTATTAGATTATAACTAATATTTAGTATATAGTATTTTTTTGTTTTTGTCTATATGGTAATTTTTTTAAGATTAATGTAATATATATATTGACACAAATTATTATTGTGATAAAATTTAATTAGGGAACATTCATTTACAGAATGTCTACCTGAGTTGATAGACACACGTATTTATTACGTGTCCTTTTTTTTTGGACTATAAAAAATACTAGTGTCTAATTAATATTCAACCAATTACCCCCTGAAGAGTATTTTAGATAAAATAATCAATTTGATTATTATTATGAATTTATCACATATTTTTAAAATAAATGATTTATTACTCATATAATCAACCTACCTCCTTAAAAAGTTGTAGGTAGACACTAAGAAATGAATGTTCGATTAGATATACTACAATAGTTTTAAATATAAATAAAGTGATTCGACAAAACTTGTCAAAAGTTTTTTATTGTGTAAAAAAATAGTAGATTTTTGTTCTGCTGTTACTATAAATATTCAGTTTTTAAGAAAAAAAGTTGATACTTAATTTTTTTTAATTTATAAATTCTTTTAAGGTGACATTATTCATTTATTCCACGTCTTTCTATAATTAAAATTATGTCTTTTTTATATTATAGATTGCTAAAATTTTTCTTATAATTAAAAAGAAAATTATTTGTCATAATCTTCTAAAAATGATTTATATTTTCCGTCTTTTTTTGTACCTAGTACACAGTTTAGATTAATGTTATCTAAAGCTTTAAATATGTTATAGTCTATATCTTTATTTACTTTTCTTAAATTTTGTATTAGTTCTTTCATTTCTTTTCTTTTACTAATATTTTCTGTACTATTTGCAGTTCTTTCTGTGAATTTACAAGCACAATTTATAAAAGCTAAGTTATTTGAGTTTTTCCAAGATATTATTGATTGTTCTTTTACTAGATAAAGTGGCCTAATTAATTCTAAACCAGGGAAGTTATCTGAATGTAATTTTGGCATCATAGTTTTTATTTCTGAACCATAAAACATTGAAAGTAAAGTTGTTTCTATTACATCATCAAAGTGATGTCCTAATGCTATTTTATTGCAATCTAATTCTTTTGCTTTGTTATATAAGTATCCTCTTCTCATTCTTGCACACATATAACATGGATGTTCTTTATTTAATTTATTTGCTACTTCAAAAATGTCTGTTTCAAATATATTTATATCTATATTTAATTTTTTTGCATTTTCTATTATTTTATTTTTTGTTTCTTCTTTATATCCAGGATCCATTACTATATAGTTAACATTAAAATTTATTTTTCCATGTCTTTTTAATTCTTGAATACATTTTGCTAATAAAAATGAGTCTTTCCCACCTGATATACAAACCATAATATTATCATTTTCTTTTATTAATTCGTAATCATTTACAGCACGTATAAATTTGCTCCATATTTCTTTTCTATATTTTTTTATTATACTTTTTTCTATAATTTTATGTTCTTCCACTAATCTCAAACTTCTTTCTCTTTGTTTAATTTTTTATATTATAAATATAGGATTATTTTAAGTCAATAAATTTTGTTATTTTAATTCAAATGAAATAGTAGATTTTCCATTTTTAACTTTTATATTAGCAATACTTCCGTTTATTATATTTAGACAAGGACCTTTATGTGATATGTCTGCATCATACACTATAGGAATGTTTAGTTTTGAGATTACACTATCTTTTAAGCAAGATTTTGTATCATAATCACAACATGTTTGGTCTGTTCCAAATCTTCCGAATATTATACATTTTGTATATTTAAAATAATCTAGTTCATTCATTTTCCATAAGGTACGTATTGTTTCTTCCATAGATATTTCGCAGTTATCAAAATACCATATTATTCCATCATCTTTGTATCTTTCATTAAATTCCTTTATTCCATCGTATTTTGTTCCTGCAAGTTCACTTATTAAATCAAAACATCCACCTATAATTCTTCCTTTTATATCTACACTTTTATTATCTAATGTTCTCCAATATACTTTGTCTGTTAAGTTATAGTCTTCTAATCCAGTTATTCTTTCTTGATATTCATTTTCATACATATCATAGTTAGTTTGTTCTACTAGGTTTCCAGTTATTAATTTTAGAAAATCTTCTTCACTTCTATGAAGATGTTCACTTCCTAATGATGAAAAGTTAGTTCCATATATAGTTGCTATATCTAATTTAGTTGTTATTGGGTAAAGTAGTCCTGTTGGGTCAGAAAATCCTGTAATAAATTTTGGATTATTTTTTATTATATCAAAATCTATATATGGTAATATTTCTACTAAGAATTCTCCACCTGAAGCACACATTAATAAGTCTATATTATTATTTTTAAACATATCGTTTATTTCTTTTGCTCTTACTTTGTAGTTTGCACTTCTTTTTTTATTTGATTTCATAATATTTTTTGATAATATAACTTCATAATTTAAATTTTCTAATCTCTTTTTTGCATTTAATATTCTATTTTGTTTATCTATTGAACCTGCTCCGTTTGAGGGTGCTGGTACTCCTACAACGCTATTTTCTTTTATAAATTTTGGATAAATCATTTTTACACCTACATTTCTATTTTATACATAAAACAATCTTTGTCATGTGAATATATTATACCTATTGCTTGTAAGTATGAATATATTATTTTTGTACCAACAAATTTCATTCCTCTTTTTGTTAAATCCTTTGATATATTATCTGACAATTCCGAACTTGTTTTATTTGTTTCATAATATATTTTATTATTAGTAAATGTTGTTAGATAATTATAGAATGTTTTATATTCTTCTTCTATTTTTTTAAATATTCTTGCATTGTTAATACTAGCTTCTATTTTTAATTTATTTCTTATAATATTCTGATTATTAATAAGTTCGTTTATTTTTTTGTTGTCATAATTTATTATTTTATCTATGTCGAAGTTATCGTATGCTTCTTTAAAATAATCTCTTTTGTTTAATACACATTCCCATGATAATCCTGCTTGAAAAGATTCTAAAATTAACATTTCGAATAAATATTTTTCGTTAGTATTTAATTTACACCATTCATTATCATGGTAATTTACATATGTTTGATTTTTTGTATTACACCAATTACATCTTTTCATATACTATTTCCTCTTTTAGATACTACTTAAATAGCATTATTATTTTGGGAACGAAAATTATTAAACCTATTATTGCTGATATAATTGCTAGTATTAGTACACTAGATGCTGCTATATCTTTTGCTCTTTTTGCTAATTCATTTTTATTTGGCATTGCAATATCTATCGTTGTTTCTATTGCAGTATTTATTAATTCTGATGAAATAACTGTCATTATGCATATTAAACATATTAACCATTCTAGTTTACTTATTTTAAATATTATTCCAAATATAATTACCAGTGTTGCAATCGATATATGTATTTTTAAATTTTTTTCTGTTTTTAATGCACTAAATATTCCAGTAAATGCATATTTAAAACTATTAATCATTCTTTTATTTTTCATAATTACTATCCTTATCTATAATTTTTTTTGTATATTTTATATATATTATTAAATATGATATTGAGATTAAGAAACCTGCTAAAACATCACTTGTATAGTGTACTCCTAA
This sequence comes from uncultured Bacilli bacterium, assembly GCA_934098455.1. GTDB lineage: Bacteria > Bacillota_I > Bacilli_A > RF39 > UBA660 > UMGS1124. Next base: position 26,896 of record CAKOOU010000007.1, read on the forward strand.
ATAAATCCTACTAATACCAATACTTATTATTAATAGTGATAATATTGATATAAGTATCCATTTTATATATTTGTTGTTTACTTTCTTATATATTAAATAAATTATAAAACCATAAAATGCCATACTTACCATAGAATGTCCTGATGGAAAACTATAACCGGTTTCAGTGATTATTCTATATTCTGTTGGTCTAGGTCTTTCAAATATGAATTTAAATAATTGATTTAATATAGTTATTATTACTAGGTTGGATAGAATGCATATACTTATTTTTTTATTTTTTAATATAAATGTAAGTAAACTAATTATTATTAGACAAGTTGCACTACCAAACCACGTTATGTATTTTACTATTGGAGTAATGTTTGTTTTGATTAAGTATTTGCTGACTAAATTGTATCCTATTATGTCACCCTTCATTATTTCATGTGTGAATACATCTTCTGCAAGTGCTAGAAATAGTAAAACGCATATAAAAAATATAATCCATAAATAATTACTTTTTATTGTTTTTATCATTTTATTTATCCTCTTTTCTTTTTTGTGTGAGCAGTTATGATTGTATAACTATATGAATTTATTGTTATTATTGTATTATCTGTTTCACAATAATAATTTTTACCTTTTTTATATGTTATTGTATCTTTGTTTTTTATAATATTTTTTATATATTCTATAATATCATGATTATCTAATTTTAAATTCTTTTTTATTCTATATAAGCCCATATTAGTTGTATGAATTTTATTTATGTTATTTATTAATATTTCTTTTTCATTCATAACTGTACCTTTATAATTCTACTATGTTTACTAAATTTTTATGTTCTTTAATTATGTCTATTAAGTCATTTGTTTTTAACCATATAGTTGCTGTATTATCATTTGGATGTACTCCTATGATGCTATTATCATTTAATAATTCTTTATCTATGTAAAATATTACTTTGTGTTCTTTATCATTTAGTAAACCTAGCGGAGTTACTGAACCTGGAGTTAGATTTAATATATTTTTTAAATCTTCTGGTGATGCAAAAGTTAAATTTCTTGTATTATATTTCTTTTTAAATTCTTTTAAATTTATTCTTTTAGTTCCTTTTATTGTGATCAAGTAGTAATTTTTCTTTTTGTCATCTCTAACAAATATATTTTTTGCATCTCTATCTTTATATGGTAAATCTATATTTGATAGTTCTTCCATATTAAATACAGCTTGATGTTCTGTTATTTCGTACCAAATATTTTTATTTTTTATAAAATTATATACTTCTTCTTTATTCATTTTGTACTCACTTTCTTATTGATTTTATTATAACATAAAAAGAATATTGCTTGAATATTCTTTGCGTTTAGTGTTAATCTATTGTTAATCTTTTTCTATATATCCACTTGTTTTTTCTGTATACATTTCTTCAGAAATTGATTTATATTTTTGACCATCATAATCGTCTGTGAATCCATTATAGGCTTTATATATTTCTCCAGTATCTGTATCATAAACTCTTTCGTATCCTAAAGTTGCATCACTTTGTTTTTGACTCATTATGTCATAAGTTTTACTTCTATTTTCCCAAGCACTCATGTATGAATCAAATGCTTGTTGTATTTGTCTATTTAATTCTAGAGCTTGTTTTGTTTGTGCATTTCCATCATCGATTGTCTTTTTTACATAAGTGTCAGTAAATTCTATTGAGTTAATTGATTCTAATAATAAATCTTTGTAATCTATAAATTTATCTTTTTCTGATGTAATAGACATAATGTTATATACCATGTAGTATGTTGTATCTATACCATTCATGTAATTATCACCAAAATTTACGACACTTGCACTAAACATACCTTCTCCATCTGAATTATTTTCACCTTTAAATGTTGCTCTTAAAATTTTATCATCTAATGCAATTGATTTAAAATTGCTATTAAGATTTGTTTCTTCTATAACATTAAGTTCATTTAGTTGTGGGAAATTTACATTGTTATATGTTGCATCTATATTATTTAAATATGAAGTAATGTCATTAAATTTTGTATAAAATTCTTTTGTTGTTGGATTATTTAATACTACTGCTGTTGAGAATATTTTGTATTGATCTGATTTTGCTAAAGATGCATAATTTTGCCAATATTTTTTACTTGCATCACTTTTTAGTAATGGTTGAATTTTTAACATTAAAAATATTTTATTTATAGGATTTTTTTCATCATATATGCTTATTGCATAATACATTCCTGTACCAGCACTTGATACTTTCCAATCTTTTGGTTTTTTCATTGTTAAAGCATCATTTTTATATTCTTCTAATTCAATTTTACTTATTTCGTTTGCAACTATTTTAACATTGTTTCCTTTTACATTTATTTTTCCTGTGTCTTCTTTTTTATTATTTTTTATTCCTAAGAATGCTACTAATGCTAATAATATTACAGAAATTATTATAATTGTTTTTTTATCTATTTTCACTATTTGACCTTCTTCCTATAATAATTATATATGATTTTGTAATTTATAACAATAAAAAAACTAGGTGAATTATTAATTTTATCCTTTTACTTAATCATCTAGTTTGAAATAGTTTTTTTGTTGTACTAAATCTATTATTGTTTTATATAAGTTTTAAAATTTATTTTTCTTATTTTATAAAGAGTTAGTTCCTGTCAACGCACAATACGATATATTTTTATGTTATTTGGAACACATACAAAATATATTTTTTCAAAATAAAAAAATCTGTATAACATTGTTAAATTTTATCCCCCATTTCTTTATACTAATTAATTTATCATTTTTATTTTTTTGATTTATTATAATTTCACATCAAAAAAAGTATCAACGAATCTTATGATACTTTTTAATTAGTTATTAAATTATTTTCTTCATTAACTTGTTTTTGTAATAGCTCCAAATCTTTTATATTTTTATTATCTTTTAATACTTTCATTTGTCTTCTTGCTGAATGATTAAGTCTTACTAATCTTTCACCTTGTGGTATTTTTTCTTCAATTAGTTCTGCATTTGTGTTTTGCAGATTGTTTAATATAACTAAATGAAGCAAATCAGTACAATCTCTTATATTTCCATTTTTAGCAAGTTTTGGATTTCTTTCTCTCCATTCTTTTGCTGTCATCCCAAATAAAGCTACATTTAAAACATCAGCTTCTTCAGCATAAACAAATTTCTTTTGTGCTTCTGTAAGTGTTGGAACAATGTAGTTTTTTATTGCATCAGTGTGAACCACATAGTTTAATTTAGATAAAATTCTATTTGCTTGCCAATCTATTTTTTCTTGGTAAGCTTCATTGATTTTTAATCTCTCAAATTCAGTTATTAAATATAATTTAAACTCTGGAGATAACCAACTTGCGAATTCAAATGCAATATCTGGATGAGCATATGTTCCAATACTATATCTCCCACCTTTTGAAATTATTCCTATTGCTTTAGTTCTTTTTATCCATTGTGTTGGTGACATTGCAAACGAGTTTCTACCGTACTCAGTTTTAATTTGGTCGAATTCGACCAAATTAAAATCTTGATTATGAATTTCTTCCCATAGTCCAATATAATCAATAGTATTTATTCTTCTTAACCAGTTTTTAACTGTAAAAGATGGATCACTTGAATTTTGATACTTTGCTAAATCAGTTAAAGAAATATAATTAACATTTCCGACTCTTAGTATTCCCACCTTATTTTCTTTAACTATTATTTCTGCTGTTATTAATTCTTTTTTCAATATTTTTTTCTCCTTTCTATTTAGATTTTAAAAGGTGTCAACAAATATAATCATTGTTCACACCTTATTTTACTACATAATTTTAATTTTTTGTGGACAAGTTCAAAAAACGAACCAACTTAATAATTTTTGAATTTTAAATTTCCCTTTGTTTTATGCTACTTTCCACAGCATTGTTTGTATTTTTTCCCACTTCCACAAGGACATTTGTCATTTCTTCCAACTTTTTTATCGTTCTTTTTAGGAGATTTTTTTAGTGGTTCTTTAGTATCATTTGTTTTTTCAACTTTATTAGTTTTAGAATTATTATTTTGAGTTATTTGCATGTGTAGTAAGAAATTAGCTATTTGTTCATCTATAGAATCTTCCATTCTTTCAAATATTTGATATCCTTCCATTGCATAAGCTTGTAATGGATTTGTTTGTGCATAACCACGTAATCCAATACCTTCTCTTAATTGTTCCATTGAACTTATATGTTTAACCCATGCTTCATCTATTACTTTTAATGATATATGTCTTTCAAAATCATTTATTACAGATTCTGGAATATCTTTAACTTTAGCATTTAATTCTTCAACTATAACATCACTTATTTTGTCAGCAACTTCACTTGGATTTTTTGATTTTATTTCATCTACAGTAATCTTATGACGTTTTAATATGTTTGCATTCATATGATTTACTATTGCTTCATAATCATTATCTGTTAAGTATCCTTCTGGAGCGATATGATCATTTACTAATTTATCTATAAAGTCTCTTATAACTTCTATAGAAATGTCATTAACATTTTCTGAATCTATTAATTCGTTTCTTCTATCATAAATTATTTTTCTTTGTTCACTTACTATATTATCGTAGTCAAGTAAATTTTTACGCATATCGTAGTTGTTTCCTTCTACTTTCTTTTGTGCGCCTTCAATTTGACGACTTAAGAATTTATTAGTAATATCTTGATCTTCTGGATAACCAGTTCTTTTTATTATATCTCTAACTTTTTCTGCTCCGAATCTTCTCATTAATTCATCTTCAAAAGATATAAAGAATTGTGAATAACCTGGGTCTCCTTGACGTCCAGCACGTCCACGTAATTGATTATCTATACGACGTGATTCATGTCTTTCTGTACCTATTACACATAATCCGCCTAATTCTTTTACACCAGGTGCTAGTTTGATATCTGTACCACGACCAGCCATATTAGTTGCAATTGTTATTGCTCCAATTTCACCAGCTTTAGCGATTATTTCTGCTTCTCTTGCATGGTTTTTAGCATTTAATACTTCGTGAGGTAATTTTTCTTTTTGTAATAATTTACTTAATCTTTCGTTTGATTCAACAGAAATTGTACCCACTAATATTGGTTGTCCTGTTTTATGAACTTTCTTAATAAATTCAACTATTGCTTTATATTTACCTTTTTCAGTAGAATAAATTTTGTCTACCATATCTTCCCTTATACATGGTCTATTTGTAGGTATTTCAATAACATACATGTTATAAATATCTCTAAATTCTTCTTCCTCTGTTTTTGCAGTACCAGTCATACCAGCTATTTTTTTGTACATTCTAAATAAATTTTGGAATGTTATAGTTGCTAATGTTTGAGTTTCTTCATTAATTTTAACTCCTTCTTTAGCTTCTATAGCTTGATGTAATCCATCTGAGAATTGTCTTCCTTGCATTAAACGTCCAGTAAATTGATCTACTATTAATACTTCGCCATCTTTAACAACATAATCAACGTCATTAGCCATACCATAATTTGCTTTTAATGCTTGGTTAATATGATGGACTAATGCAGCATTTTCTACATCGTATAAGTTATCTAGTTTGAAATGTTTTTCTAATTTTTCCGAACCTTCTTCTGTTAATAAAACAGATTTAGTTTTTTCATCTAAAGTATAATCAGTTTCTTTATTTAATTTCTTTACTGCTTTATCAGCGTCTCTATAAAGGTTTGCTGAATTAAATTTTCCACCAGATATAATTAATGGAGTTCTTGCTTCATCTATTAACATAGAGTCAACCTCATCTAGAATACAGAAGTTAAGTGGTCTTAAACATCTATCTTCTTTTCTCATTACCATATTATCTCTTAAGTAATCAAAACCTACTTCATTATTTGTTGTATATGTTATATCACAATTGTAAACTTTTCTTTTTTCTATTGGAGATAATTCTCTTAAATTAACACCAACACTTATTCCTAAAAATTCAAATATTGGTCCCATCCATTCTGCGTTACGTTGTGTTAAATATTCGTTTACTGTAATAACGTGTACACCTTCACCAGATAATGCATTTAGGTAAGCTGGTAAGATTGTTGTTAATGTTTTACCTTCACCAGTTTTCATTTCTGCTATATTACCAAAGTGAATTGCAAGTCCACCTAGTAATTGAACATAGAATGGTTTTTCTCCTATCTTTCTGTATGCAGCTTCTCTTGCTGTTGCAAATGCAGGAACTATGATGTCATCTAAAGTTTTACCACAAGCAAGTTCTGCTTTTAATTTATCTGTCATTCCTTGTAAATCTTTATCTGACATTTTAGAATATTCTTCATCTAATGCCTCTATTTCATCTGCTATTTTTCTAAACCTCTTTAATTCTTTATATTCTGTATCTACTAATCTTTTAATAATTCCCATATTATTTCCTCCGATAATATATATTATAACATAGAAAAAAAGAGTTTTGCACTCTTAATTTGAATTTAATATACCAAATTTACCATCTTTTCTTCTATAAAGTACTGAAATGCAGTCTTCATCAATATTTTTGAACATAAAGAAGTCATGATTTAGTAATTCCATTTGTAAAATTGCTTCATCTTCGTCCATAGGTTTTACATTAATTGTTTTTCTTTTAACAATCAAATCTTCTTCTTCATCTGTATCATTTTCAAATTCTTCTATGAAATCAAAATTGAAATCCATAAAATTTTCTTTTTTATATCTATCATTTAATCTTGTTTTATTTTTTCTTATTTGTCTTTCTAATTTATCTAATACCAAATCTATTGCAGCATATAAGTCATCATTTCTCTCTTCTGCACGTAAAGTATATTTATTTGTTGGTATAGTTATTTCAATAATCTCTTTGTTATTAGCTACTTTAACTATTACTTTTGCCTCTATATCATCATTGTCAAAATACTTTTCTAGTCTTTTTATTTTATCTTCAATATAATTTTTTATTGCATCTGTTACAACTAATTTATCTCCTCTAATATTTAATTTCATAATATCACTCTCCTATTTAAATTATATCAAAACAAGAAAAAAACTACAATACTGTAGTTAATTCTACTTCGCATACATCTATTGCTTGTAAGCCTTTTCCGGTTTCGATTAATTTGAAGTCTACAATATCTCCTTCTTTTAAAGTTTTGTATCCGTCTTTTTTAATCGCAGAATAATGAACAAATATGTCTTCTAAATCATTATATTCTATGAATCCATATCCTTTCTCATTATTAAACCATTTGACCTTACCGCGCACACTAATCATCCTTTCTTTCTATTAATATTTTACTACCTACTTCTTTTACTTCTTGTTCACAGCATGATACTAAATTTTAATAGTTGTCGACAATTTACTATCTTTCTCTCACAGTGACATGCTCAGTATATCATAAAAGATTGCGATTATGTTTATTAATTCTCAAAGTAATTGTTTTACGTTTCAATTAGAAAAATACTATCTACAAAATTTATTTTCAGAATTTTTAGACTTAAAAATATTACTTTTGAGCATGTTTATCATTTTTGTATAAAAATAGCTTTATGATGTTAGTGTAAGGAATAAATTATGAAGGAGAGAGTTGTAAATAAGATAGTATTAAATATAAAAACTAAAAATAATAATATTGATGGTGTTAAAGTAGAAGAAATTAGATATGGATTATTAGGACTATATTCTTTATTAACAAAATCTACAGTCATTATTATATTAGCTTTTATACTTAATATTTATAAAGAGTTTTTTATATTTTTATTGTTTTATGGTATATTGCGTTCATTAGGTTATGGATGTCATGCAAAATCAAATTTATATTGTTGGTTATACAGTACATTACTGTTACTAGGAATTCCATATACATTTAATAATATAAATATAAGTTTTACTCTTAAAATAATTTTATGGTCATGTCTTTTTTTAGACTATTTGATATTTTGTCCAGCTGATACTGAAAAAAGACCAATGATTAATAAAGTGAGAAAACTAAAATTTAAAGTAGCAATACTTTTAGTTAGTTTAGTATATTTGTTTTTTATAATTAAATATGATAATATTTCAAATTTGATTATAGGAGCAATGTTATTACAGGGTATTTTGGTTAATCCATTAGGATACATCTTAATGGGTCAAAAAGTTAGGTTTAAATTGAATGATATAAATTTGTTTAAACAAAATAGATCGGAGGTATGATTATGTTAGAATTATTATCTAAATTAGGCGCTGCTGTTGCTGCTACTCCATTTACATTTTTAGTATTATTTGATGAACCAGAATGTCCTAAATCATTATTAAAATAATTATATTTTTTAAACAACTTTATGTTGTTTTTTTATTGTAAAAAAATACACTTTTTTACAAGTGTATCAATGTTGTTATTTACAAGTAACATTGCTTATAAATAAATTATTAATAATTTTGAATTCAACTTTTATGTTATTATTTTTAATATTTTTTATATAATTTAATCCTAATCCTGACTTATATTCTTTAGTACTATAATTTTTATTACCTATTTTTTCACAATCGACTGGATTAATAAATTTATTAATTATTTCTATATTTATATTTTTCTTTGTTTCAGTTATATTTACTAAAATAACTTTAGATTTAGTTTTTTTACTTGCATCTATTGCATTATCGATTAATGTTGTAACTATTCCACAAATATCCATAAAATCTTTATCATTTGTTTCAATTTCTTTTTTAGTATTCAATATTAATTGAATTTTATTTTCTTTTGCTTCTTTTTCTTTTAAATATAGTATACCTTGTAAACCTTTTGGTACTTTGTCTATTCTATTTATCCATTCACAATTTTTATTATATTTTTTTATGATACTATTAATTTTATTTTGTTCTTCATCATTTAATCCTGCTTTAAGTGTATACAAATCATTTTTTAAATTGTGTTTTAATATTCTATATTCATCTATTGTTTTAGCATAAGCGTCAAATGAATTGTGTAATTCATTATTTTTTTCTTCTAGTAACTTAATATTATGTTTGTCTGACATTATTGTTGTAATAGTAAAAACTGCATAAAATAATATAACAATACTTAAATTTATAAAATATATATTCTTTAAATCGATGGCTCGCATAACTGATATACTATTTAGCAATAATATTGTTAAAACAATTATGCCTAGCAAGTTTATTTTGTTATATATCGAATTTTCAAGTTTAGATAATAATTTTCGTATATATTTAAATCGAAAAATCATTAGTAAAATCAAATTGTTAAATATTGAAAATATAAATTTTAAATATATATTTTCATTAAGCATGTTAATATCTTTAACAAATAATGATAGAATTAAACAAGTTATTATTTCAACAAAGATGCATGTAACAATGTAAATAGTAGAAAATATAATACTCTTTTTAAAATTTTCTTTAAATACAATTGTTATTAATGCCATAATTACAAGCACTGATAATAATCCTCTTATTAATACAGGGTTATATAAATTGTTTACTATTGCTAATGCTGTAATTAATAATATTGAAATTATATTTAATATAGTTGGTTTAAATTTTTTATCATAATTGCTTTTATAAATATATAAAACTGCAATTATCATAATTAATTCACCAATATAATTTTCTAGAAAAAATTTTACATTCATTTTTTATCACCTCTAAATCTTCTAGAAAGCAGAGGTACTACTTCTCCAGTATCTGTCATGAAATAGCTTTTTATATAATTCTTTTCTACAACTCTATCTTCATTAATAACACAACTTCTATGACATTGCTTAAATCTTTCATCTAACATTTCTAATATCTCCTGAATAGATAAATTAACTATGAATTCATTATTAGTTGTTTTAATAATTAACTTTCTATCAACAGAGTCTCTTGCTATGTATTGTATATCTTTTAAATATATTTGTAAGGATATTTTTTTACTATTATAAATAAATTTTCCCTTATCAAATTTTTGTTTATCGATTTTTTTTAAATCTCTTTTAAGTCTATCTTCAAAGTTATCAAACTTTTCTATAAAATCTAAAGTTTTATAGATTTCTTTATGTACTGTTTCAAACATTCTGTCATGATTGGTAACAACTATTATCTCGCTGTCCCAATCGTCTTCTCTAATTTCTCTTAGTATATCCATACCAGTTGGTTTGGAATTGTTCAAATCTAAATCCATTATATACACTTTTTGTTCACTATTATCATGTATTATTTTCTTTAATTCATCACAATATTTTGTAAAAGTGTAAATATCATATTCTTTATCACTTTTAAAGAATACATTATTTACTACTCTTTCATATTCTTCAGACCACTTTTTGTCATCTTCCACTATTATAAACTTTATCATTTTATAACTCCTTTATTTTATATTTTTGTAAGAAATAAATTATAAATTTCGTAGTTATTATTTATAAAAAATGTGGAAAAGCTCGTACTAATCCACATTTAATATATTAATTCTTTTAATTATTCTATCTTTTCCTAATAATTTCATAATTTCATATAAATCTGGTGTCATACTCTTTGTTGTTAATGCGACTCGGATAACTGTTGAGACATCCGCAACAGAGCCCTTAAATCTTTCAGGATTTTCTTTGTACTCTTTCATGTTACTTACATATCCCGTATTATCGCATAGTTCTTTTATTTTGTTGAACCATGTTTCTTTATCGTCATCTTCATTATAATAATTATTTATATATTCATTTAATAAATTACATATTTCTTTCATGTCATTTATTTTTTGGAATTCATATTTTTCATTATTGAATAATTCATCATACATATACCAAATATGGTTTCTTATATCGCTATATGAAGCATAATCTTTTCTCGGCTTTTTTTGTTCTCTTTCAATATTTAAAATGTTTATTGTGTATTCTTTATTCTTATCTATTATTTCAAAAAATTCTTTATCATATTCTTTTGTAAATGTTTTTAGATTTTCATATACTTCTGTTGCTTTTAACTTACTTATATAATTCTTTGAAATATTATTTAATTTTTCGACATCGAACAAAGACCCACTCTCACTCATTTTTTTGAAATCAAACTTAAAATCGTATATTGAAGCGCACGGGTTTGCGTCATACCAAGCCTCGAAATTTGAATTTGCTATTGTTAATAAATATAATTTTACTGCTTCAATAGGTATTCCTTTTTCATGGTAGTAGCTAACTGCTGCTTCTGGATCTTTTCTTTTACTAAGTTTTCTTCTTGCACCAGTATCATCCACTTTCATGACTACCCCTAGATGTCCATATTTCGGTTCATCAAATCTTAAAATATCAAATAATTGAGTATGTATTGGATAAGAAGATATCCATTCTTCCCCACGTAGTACATGTGTTGTCCTCATTAAATGGTCATCTATTACATGTGCAAAATGGTAAATTGGTAGCCCATCTCCCTTAATTAATACAACATCAATATCATTTTCTGGCATTTCAATTTTGCCGCGAACTAAATCATTCAATATAATTTTATGTTCAAAATTACCTGGTGATTTTAATCTTATAATATATTTCTCACCATTTTTTATTCTTTCAGCACGTTCTTCATTTGTCAAATTTCTACATTTAGCCCAGTTTCCGTAATATCCAATTCTTGTTTTTTTATGTTCTTGTTTTTCTCTCATTATTGTTAAGTCTTTTTCTGTACAAAAACATGGATATGCTAAGCCATCTTCAATTAATTTTTTTGCATATGATTCATATATTTCTTTTCTTTGACTTTGAATGTATGGGCCATATTCTCCAGTACATTCACTTTCATTTATTACACCTTCGTCAGGAATTATATTAAAGTCTTTTAAGTCTTTTATTATTCCGTTTATTCCATTTTCAACAGTTCTTTTTCCATCTGTATCTTCAATTCTTAAATAAAAAATACCATCTGTTATTTTAGGAACAAAACTTTCTATAAAAGCACTAAGTAAGCTACCCATATGTACAAATCCAGTTGGGCTTGGTGCAAATCTAGATACAACAGCACCTTCTGGTAATTTTCTTTCTGGATATTTTTTTTCATATACATTTATATCACTAGATATATTTGGATAAATTAAATCAGCAAGTTCCTTATTTGTCATATGTAGTAATCCTTTCTTTTAGTACAACACTACTTAAATTATACTACTATCCATAGTTAATTTCAACAAATTTCGACATTTTAACGCAAAAAAAATGGCAGCTTTCTATCTTCGCTTCCACTATTTTCGACGTTTGAGTGCTTGACTTCTGTGT
>CAKOOU010000008.1 GCA_934098455.1 uncultured Bacilli bacterium
ACACAGAAGTCAAGCACTCAAACGTCGAAAATAGTGGAAGCGAAGATAGAAAGCTGCCATTTTTTTTGCGTTAAAATTTACTTGTATGTTATACTAAATATATATAATATGAGAGGTAAACATGAAAAAAGGATTTAACAATGAAAAATATGTAAAAATACAAAGTAAAAAAATAAAAGAAAGAATTAAAATGTTTGACAAACTTTATTTAGAAATTGGTGGCAAACTTTTTCAAGACACACATGCTGCTAGAGTACTACCAGGATTTAAAGAAGATGCAAAAATCCAAATGTTTCAAGAATTAAAAAAAGATTTAGAAATTATCTTTTGTATCAATGCAAACGATATAGAAAAAAATAAAGTTCGTGCTGAATTCGGAATAACTTATGATATAGAAATGCTTAATATAATTAATAATGCAAAAAACTTAGGATTTACAGTAAATTCAGTAGTAATAACACTTTACAACAAACAAAATAACGTTGATAAATTTATAAAACGTTTAGAAAGACAAAACATTAAAACTTATATCCATACATTTACAAAAGGTTATCCAACAGATGTAGAAACTATTGTAAGTGAAGAAGGTTATGGTGCAAATCCATATATTGAAACTACCAAAAAATTAATTTTAGTGAATGCTCCTGGACCAGGTTCAGGAAAGTTAGGTACATGTTTAAGTCAATTGTATCATGAACACAAACATGGTATAAATGCTGGATATGCAAAATTTGAAACATTTCCAGTATGGAATTTGCCACTTAAACATCCTGTAAATATTGCTTATGAAGCAGCAACTATCGAATTAAAAGACATAAATATGATAGACCCATTTCATTTAGAAAAGTATAATATTACTGCCGTAAATTACAATAGAGATGTAGAAACTTTTCCAATTTTAAAAAATATTCTAAATAAAATAAGTGGTAAAGATATATACTTTTCTCCAACAGACATGGGTGTCAATATGGTTGGAAACTGTATTTCAAACGACAAAGTAGTAAGTGATGCTGCAAAAAAGGAAGTTATACGTAGATATTATAGTGAACTTAAAAATTATAAATTTGGACTATCAGATTATGATACAGTTGAAAAAGAAAAATTATTAATGAATGAATTAGAAGTTGACGAAAATTTTATGAAAGTTATACCATATGTAAAACAAGAATCTAAAAAACGTAAAATACATTTAGTAGCATTAGAACTACCAAATGGAAAATTAATACATGGAAAACAAACGGAATTACTAAGTCCAGTAAGTTCACTTATAATAAATGCAATAAAAGAACTATCAAAAATACCAGATGACATAAATTTACTAAGTCCAAAAGTATTAGAACCTATATTAAAATTAAGAAAAACAAACAATAGATTAACTCTTCCAGAAGTTTTAATTGCATTATCAATATGTAGTGCAACTAATCCAGTAATAGATAAATCTATAAACAACCTAGATAAATTAGTGGGAACTGAGGCACATTCTACATTTATAATAAATAATGAAGAAAATAATGCATTAAAAAAATTAAAAATAAATATCACATGTGAACCAGAATTTTTTAGTGATGAAATAATATAGTGTAAACTTTATTAAAATATGAATTTTTATGTTGATATAGATTCATATTTTTTTTATAATTAATTTAGGTGATAAAGAATGGATTATAAAATTACATCAAGAAGTATAGAAGATACAATGGAATTAGCAGAAAACATCGAATCAGAAAAATTTCCAGGAATGATTATTTGCTTAGATGGAGAATTAGGAAGTGGTAAAACTGTTTTTGTTAAAGGATTTGCAAAATCACTTGGTTTAGAAGAAACAATAACTAGTCCAACATTTAATATAGTAAAAGAATACACATCAGGTGAAATGCCTTTATATCACATGGATGTTTATAGATTAGAAGACGGAGATGAAAGTATTGGATTTAATGATTATTTCAATAGTGATGGTGTTTCTATAATCGAATGGTCTGAACTTATAAGTGATATTTTACCAGAAGAAAGATTAGATATTAAATTCAAAGTAATAGATGAAAATACTCGTATTATAAAACTTACTCCACATGGTTCTAAGTACGAAGATATAGTAAATTACGTAATATAAGTAAAAAATTAAAAAAAAATGAAAGTTAAGCACGAAAATGTTTGACTTTTTCATTGTAATAACATATAATTTTAAATGGTACATTTTATTTATTCTTTTTATTTTTGATGTGGGAAGTTAAAAGTATCAAGAATAGTGAAAGGAAAAAAATATGAAAACATTTATGGAAAAAAAGGAAACAGTTAATCGTAATTGGTATGTAATTGATGCTGAAAACTTACCTTTAGGTAGAGTTGCTACAAAAGCAGCTAACCTTTTAAGAGGTAAACATAAAGTGACATTTACACCTCATATTGATTGTGGAGACTACGTTATTATCGTTAATGCAGATAAAGTAAAATTAACAGGAAACAAATTAGATCAAAAAATGTATTATAATCATTCTGGATTTCCAGGAGGATTAAGAGAACGTAATGCTAAAACAATGATAGAAAAATATCCAGTAGAAATGGTTGAAAGAGCAGTTAAAGGAATGCTTCCTCATAATAGATTAGGAAGAGCAACTGCTAAAAAATTATTTGTATACGCTGGCGCTGATCATAAACATCAAGCACAAAAACCAGTTAGTATAACTATTGATTAGGAGGAAGAATATGAGTAAAAAAGAATTTACTGCTACAGGTAGAAGAAAACGTTCAACTGCTCAAGTTAGAATGGTTCCAGGAACAGGAAAAATTACAGTTAATGGTAGAGATATCAATGACTACATGCCATTTGAAACTTTAGTAATGGATTTAAAACAACCTTTAGTTGCAACAAACAATGAAAATACTTTCGATATAACTATCACTGTTAAAGGTGGAGGATTCTCTGGACAAACTGGAGCAATCAGATTAGGTATCACTAGAGCATTATTAGAATTTGATAAAGATAATGAAGGAAAAGAAGATTCATATAGAAAAACTTTAAAAGCTGCTGGATTTACAACTCGTGATCCAAGAGTTAAAGAACGTAAAAAATATGGTCTTAAAAAAGCTCGTAGAGCACCACAATTCTCAAAACGTTAATATGTTTTCAAACAAAGTCTTGTATATCAAGGCTTTTTTCTATGAAAAAAATTATTATTATAACAAACAAAAAAATTCGACAAATAATGTCAAATAAAACGCATATTTTTTCTTGATAATTTCATTAAAATAGTATAATATAGTCCTAGTGATTGAAATGAAAGAAATGTGTGACTTTTTAAAAAAATTAAATATTGATAAAAACAAGCCATTAGTAGTTGCAACATCAGGTGGTCCTGATTCAATGGCTCTTTTAAACATACTAAAAACTAACGGATATAATCTAATATGTGCACATGTAAATCACAACTTAAGAGAAGTTTCAAAACAAGAGTATATTTTTGTAGAAAACTATTGCAAAGAAAACAATATAATATTCGAAGGAATGGAAATAAAGTCTTACAAAAATAATAAATTCACAGAAACTGAAGCAAGAGAAAAAAGATACAATTTCTTTATAGAAATATTAAATAAATATAAAACAGACATACTATTAACAGCACATCATGGAGATGACTTAATAGAAACTATTTTAATGAGAATTATAAGAGGAAGTAATTTAAACGGATTTAAAGGTTTTACAAAAATCTCTGCATATAAAGATTACAAAATTATTAGACCACTTATATTTTATACAAAAAAAGATATAGAATCATACATAGAAAAACATAATATTCCTTGTGTATATGATGAATCAAATAAATTAAAAAAATATACAAGAAATAGAATAAGATTAGATATACTTCCACTATTAAAAAAAGAAAATAAGAATATTCATAAAAAATTTTTAGAATTAAGTGAAGAACTAAATAACATAAATGATTACACTAAATTAGTAGTACAAAATGAACTAAAAAATAATTATAAAAATAATATACTAGATTTATCTAAATTCAACAAATTACATATTTATATAAAACAAAAAGAATTAGAAACAATACTATTTAATATCTACAAAGAGAATATAACATTGATAAACAAAAAACATATAGAAAATATAATGAATATTATTGATACAAATAAAAATAGTGAAATAGATTTACCAAATAATATAAAAGTAATTAAATCATATAATAAACTATTATTTAAAACAGATAAAAAAATTGAAACAAAAAAATATAAGTATATATTAAAAGACAAACAATATATTGAAAATTACGGAACTATAGAAATTATTCCAGATACAAAAGAAAAAAGTAATTATGTAATAAAATTAAATAGTAAAGAAATTACACTTCCAATTATTATAAGAAACAAAGAAGACAATGATATAATTGAAGTAAAAAATATGATTGGAACAAAAAAAGTTTCAAAAATATTTATAGATGAAAAAATAGAAAAAGAAAAAAGAAATAATTATCCAATAGTATGTGATAGCGATAACAATATATTATGGATACCAGGAGTAAAGAAAAGTAAATTTGATTGTTATAATAAAGAGTTTTATGATATAATAATAAAGTACACAAAAAAAGGAGAAGAATATGAAGAAAAATAATATTACAAAACAAACAATGCCATATTTAATATTAATTTTAGTTATATTTGGAACACTAGTATTTTATAATATTGGTAATACTAAAATTAATAAATTAAATTATGATGAATTAATTACGGAATTAAGTAAAGATACAGTAAAAAGTATCGAAGTAACACCAAAATCAAATGCAGGTGTATACTATATCACTGGTAAATTAAAAGATTATGGTAAAAATGAAGAATTTAAAGTTAATGTCCCATTATCAGAAACAGTAATAAATAAAATATTATCTTATGCAGATAATAATGAATTTGAAGTAAAAACAAATACTAATCCAGAAAATTCAAGTGTAGTGACAATATTAGTAAATGTTGTACCATTTGTTTTATTGATAGCAGCAACATTCTATCTATTTAGTAAAATATCTGGTGGAAATAAAAATTCTATGGATTTCGGAAAAAGTAGAGCAAAACTTTCTGAAGATGGTGGAAGAGTAAGATTTACAGATGTTGCTGGATTAACTGAAGAAAAAGAAGAAGTTGCAGAACTTATCGATTTCTTAAAAAATCCTAAAAAATTCCAAAAACTAGGTGCAAGAATACCTAAAGGTGTTTTATTAGTAGGTCCTCCAGGAACAGGAAAAACATTATTAGCAAAAGCAGTAGCTGGTGAAGCAAACGTTCCATTCTACTATATAAGTGGTTCTGACTTTGTAGAATTATTTGTTGGTATTGGAGCAAGCCGTGTTAGAGACATGTTTAAACAAGCAAAACAATCAGCACCATGCTTAATATTCATAGATGAAATAGATGCAGTTGGACGCCAAAGAGGAACTGGACTAGGTGGAGGTCATGATGAACGTGAACAAACACTTAACCAATTATTAACAGAAATGGACGGATTTGGTGCAAATGAAGGTATAATTATTATTGCTGCAACAAATAGACCAGACGTACTAGACCCTGCATTATTAAGACCAGGTAGATTTGATAGACAAGTAACTGTTAGTTTACCAGACCAAAAAGAAAGAGAAGCAATACTAAAAGTACATGCAAAAGATAAAACTTTTGATTCGTCTGTTAACTTAGAAAATTTGTCAAAAAGAACTCCAGGATTTAGTGGAGCAGACTTAGAAAACTTACTTAACGAATCGGCTTTATTAGCTGTAAGAAGAAACAAAAAAGCAATAAGTATGGATGAAATAGATGAAGCAACAGATAGAGTTCTTATGGGACCTGCAAAAACAAGTAGAAAAATTACTGATAAAGAAAAGAAATTAGTTTCACTTCATGAAGCAGGACACGCAGTAATTGGATTAAAATTAGAAGATGCTAATGAAGTTCATAAAATAACAATCATACCAAGAGGTATGGCAGGTGGTTATACAATGATGCTTCCAAAAGAAGAAAAAATTGCTATAGCAACTAAAAATGAATTACTAGCAAGTATAACTGGATTACTAGGTGGTCGTGTAAGCGAAGAATTATATTTCGGGGAAATATCTACAGGAGCTTCAGACGACTTCTCAAAAGCAACTAAAATTGCAAGAAGTATGGTAACTGAATACGGTATGAGTGATTTAGGACCAGTACAACTAGAACATAAAGAAGAAGGGGTATTCTTAGGAAGAGATTATAACAAAACAAGAAACTTCTCAGATGCAGTTGCCTTAGAAATAGATGAAGAAGTTAGAAAAATAGTAAATGAATGTTATAAAAAAGCAACTAAAATATTAAAAGATAATAAAGATTTAGTAATGCTTTTAAGTAATACATTAATTGAAAAAGAAACAATAACAAAAGAAGAAATAGATGAATTAGTTAAAACAGGAAAATTATCTTCTAAAGAAGAAAAACAAACTGAAAACAAAGAAGAAACTATTAAAGAAGAAAAGTAGTTTCTTTTATTTTTGATAAAAACTTTTATAAACTATAAAAAACACTTAGACAATTATATACATATATGATAAAATTAAATATGTATAAGAAGAAGTTAAAAAAGGCAGTGATAAAATGACAAAAATAATATCTTTAGTAAATCAAAAAGGAGGAGTAGGCAAAACAACATCCAGTATAAACTTATCAGCATCCTTAGGAAAATTAGGTAAAAAAACACTTTTAATAGATTTAGACCCACAAGGAAATGCAACTACTGGACTAGGAATTAATAAAGGTGAAATTGCCTACAGTGTATATGATGTACTAAGTGAAAAATGTGATATAAAAAAAGCAATAATAAAAACAAAATTTACGAATCTTTCTATATTACCAGCAACAATAAATTTAGCCGGAATTGATATAGAATTAGTAGAAAAGGCATATCAAGATACTAATTTTCAAAAAAACAATCAATTAAAAAATGCATTAAAATTAGTAGAAGATAAATATGATTATATAATAATAGATTGTCCACCATCTTTAGGATTATTAACAACAAATGCATTAGTAAGTTCAAACTCAGTAATAATTCCAGTACAATGTGAATTCTTTGCACTAGAAGGTATAACACAACTATTAAATACAATCATAATGACTCAAACAAGATTAAACCCAGGGCTTAAAATAGAAGGTGTTTTATTAACACTACTAGATTCAAGAACTGTATTAGGATTAGAAGTAGTAGAAGAAGTAAGAAAATTCTTTAAAGAAAAAGTATTCAATACTATTATTCCAAGATTAATCAGATTAGTTGAAGCACCAAGTCACGGAGAACCAATTATTGAATACGACCCTTTAAGTAGAGCAGCTGAAGCATATTTAAATTTGGCTAAGGAGGTCATATTAAGAGATGGAGAATAAAAGAAAAGCATTAGGAAAAGGATTAGAACAATTATTTAACAGTGAACCATTAAATATAGACACATTAAATAATTATGAAAAAGAAATAGTAAGCGGTGCAAAAGATAGTGATATTCTTGAAATACCAGTTGATGAAATAAGAAGTAATCCTCATCAACCAAGAGAATATTTTGACGAAGAATCACTAAGAGAATTATCAGAATCAATTAAAGAACATGGACTTATAGAACCTATTATTGTAAAAAAAAGTATCAAAGGGTACGATTTAGTTGCAGGTGAAAGAAGAACTAAAGCGGCAAGACTTGCAGGACTAACAAAAATCCCAGCAATAATAAGAGATTTTACAGACCAACAAATGATGGAAATTGCATTAATAGAAAACATACAAAGAGAAGATTTATCTCCGATAGAAGAAGCAACTGCATATAAAAATTATATTGATGCAACAGGATTAACACAAGAAGAAGTTGCAAATAAATTTGGAAAATCAAGAAGTTATATAACAAATCTATTAGGACTTTTATCGCTTCCTAAATACGTTCAAAAAGAAGTAATGAATGGTACTATAAGTATGTCACATGCAAGAGTACTAAGTAAAATAGATGATGTAGACATGATACTTAACTTAGCACAAAAAGTAATTGATGATGGAATAAGTGTAAGAGAACTTGAAACATTAAGCAAAGAAGAAAATGTTATAAAGAAAAACAAAATAGTTAGAGTATCAACTCTTAATCCAAGATTTAAAATATATGAATCAGTATTACGTGATGTAACGGGTACTAAAGTACAAATATCTAAAAATAAAATATCAATACCATTTGATACTGATAAAGATTTAGAAAGAATATTAGAAATATTAAACATAGATATAGAAGGTGAATAATATGTTAGACTTTTTACTCAACCCCAAAGTTTATGGAACAGTTATAATTTTATTATCATCATACATTATATACAAAATACTATACGATATAGTAGATAAAATAGTTATAAAAGGTAAAGATGAATTAGAAATAAAAAAACGTACAACAATATTACATTTATTTAGAAATATAGCAAGATATTTAATATTAATCATAATGATTCTACTTTTATTAAATTTATATGGAATAAATACTACAAGTCTTATTACAGGTCTAGGTATAGCCGGAGTAGTAGTTGGTTTAGGATTACAAGACGTATTGAAAGATGTCTTTAACGGAATAAGTATAATATTTGATAATTACTATGTAATAGGAGACATAGTTGAATACGAAGGATTTACAGGAACAGTAATAGAATTTGGATTAAAAAATACAAAAATAAAAAAATATACTGGAGAAGTATTAATAATATCAAATAGAAATATAGATAAAATAATTAATATTACTCAAGAAAAAGCATCAACATGTATAAGCATTCCAACTGCTTATGAAGAAGATTATGATAAAGTAGAAAAAGTAATAAAAGATACACTTGATAGTTTCAAAGAAAATAATAAAGAAGTATCAAAAGTAGAATATCTTGGAATAAATGAACTTGCAGATTCTAGTATAATATATCAAGTACTAATAACATGTAATAGAGGAAAACAATGGGCTGTAAAAAGATCATTTCTTAAAGAAATAAAAATAGCATATGAAAAAAATAATATAAAAATACCTTATAATCAATTGGAGGTACATAATGGAACAAAAATATAATGTGGGTTCAATAGTTATAATGAAAAAACCACATGCATGCAAAGAAAATAAATGGTGTGTTACTAGAGTAGGTGTTGACATTAAATTAAAATGTTTAGGTTGTAATCACATTATAATGTTAGATAGATTAGAATTTGAACGTAAATTAAGGAGCATAGTAAATGAATAAAATAAAAAAAATTAGAGATAAAGTTGTATTACATCCAATAATGTCTTTCTTAATCCTTATATTAATAACGATATGTGTAAGTGGAATATTATCTTTATTTGATATTACAGGAAGTTATAGCACAGTAAATACTAAGAGTAATTCATTAGAATCAACAATGATTACTATTGAAAATTTATTTAGTTTAAGAGGATTAAAATATATATTCTCAAACACAGTATCAAATTTTGCATCATTTACACCATTATCAATGCTACTTATTACATTACTAGGTATAGGTATCATGGATAAAACAGGATTCTTAGATACGTTGTTTTATGTATTAACAAGAAAATTAAGAAAAAATGTTGTCACATTTATATTAGTATTAATTTGTATATTATCAAGTATAGCTGGTGATATATCTTACATAGTATTAATTCCAATATCAGCATTACTATTTAAATATGGAAAAAGAAATCCACAAGCAGGAATAATAACTGCATTTGCTGCGATAAGCTGTGGTATCGGAATAAATATATTTATAAATTCAGTAGATTCTTCTTTATTAACATATACACAAGATGCAGCAAACTTATTAAAAGAGGGATACGTAGTTAAAACAACAAGTTTTATAATAATAATGATTTTAGCAACTATAGCATTATCATTTATAATAACAAATATAACAGAAAAAAATATTATTCCTAGATTAGGAAAATATGAAATTGAAGAAGAAGAGGAAGAAAAATACGTTTCAAAAAAAGAATTAAAAAGTTTATATATTTCAATAATAGTAGGTTCAATTTATTTACTAATATTCATATATAATATTATTCCAGGATTACCACTAAGTGGAAATTTACTAGATTACACCCAAAAATTATATATTGATAAACTATTCGGATATAATTCATTCTTTAATTCAGGATTTGTATTCGTAATAACAATATTATTCTTCATAAATGGATTAACATATGGAATATTAACAAAAAGTATAAAAAATAACAGAGATGTATGTGATGATTTATCACATTCACTAGATGCAATGGGTAAAGTATTAGTATTAATATTCTTTGCATCAACATTTATATCAATATTAAAATATTCAAATATAGGTATGCTTATAACAAGTTGGTTTGCAAATATAATATCAACAACTAAATTTACTGGTTTACCACTTGTCTTACTAGTATTTATACTAAGCGCATTATCAACATTAATATTACCATCATCAATCTATAAGTGGTCAATATTATCTTCTGTATCAGTACCAGTACTAATGAATTCAGGAATGACACCAGAATTTGCACAATTGATATTTAGAGCAGGAGAATCAATAACATATGGATTAACACCAGTAATGGCATATTTTGTAATATTCTTAGCGTATATGGAATTATATAATCAAGATAAAAAAGGTGTAGGATTATTTAAATCATTAAAATATCTAGTGCCATATTCAATAGGAACATTATGTATGTGGTTAATACTAATAATCGTATGGTATTTAGTTAACATACCACTAGGTATAGGAATATCACCATTAATGTAAAAAAATGTAAAGAAGCAAACAAATACTTCTTTTTTACTTTATATAAGTTAATAAAAATGATATATTAAAACATACAAAAAGGAGAAATTTATATGTTAAAAAATATAGATACATTATTTTTATCATTTAATAACAAATATACAATTTTAATATTTTACACAATCTTAACTTTAATAATAGGTAAATCGTTAGTATATATTTTAAAAAAACAACTAATAAGAATAAATAATAATAGATTACAATATAAAACATTAAATTTTATAAAATTAATAATATCTATTATTCAAATTTTAATTATTTACCTTATATGGGAAAGTAATATAAAAAATGCAATGACATTAATAAGTTTTATATCAGCAGCAATAACATTATCTTTAAAAGATTACATATTAAATTTATTTGCAGGATTTTATATAAAACTTTATAAACCTTTTAAATTAGAAGACAGAATTGAAATAAAAGGTCAAAAAGGAGATGTTATAAATCTAGGATCATTATTCTTTGAATTATTAGAAATAAGTGATAATTATGGACATCAAAGTACAGGTGTAGTTTCAATAATTCCAAACTCAATAATATTTACAGAAACAGTAAAAAATATGAATAAAGGTTTCAAATACATATGGGACGAAATAAAAGTTCAAATATCTCTTGAAAGTGATGTTATACTAGCAAAAAAGACTTTATACAAAATAATAAATAATATAGATGTAATAAAAAATATACCAATTAAAATGAAAAACGAATTAAAAAATAATACTTCATATAGAATGTATTATAATAAATATGAACCAATGATATATACAGAAGTAAAAGATAAACATATAGAATTAAATATAAGATTTTTAATAAATCCAAAAAAAGCAAGATTAGTTGAATCATATATATGGAATGAAATATTAAAAGAATATAAAAATGAAAATATCCAACTTATAAAAGAATAATGTAGTTTACAAAACAAAATAATTTTATTAAAATTATAATAGAAAGGAGCCTAGACATGTTAAATAAATTAAACAAATTTTTGTACTCATCTATTATAATATCTATAATAATGTTAATTATAGGATTAATATTTATTATTTATCCAGAAGTATCATTTACAACAATAACTTATATACTATCAATATTACTTATTGTAAATGGAATATATTTCTTAATAGAAAAAGAATCAAGTATATTCTTCTCTAGTTTCTTAACATTAGGTGTCATAGAATTATTACTTGGTATTATAATGCTAGTTAATCCAGATATTGTAAAAACATTATTCCCAATAGTAGCTGGTATAATAATGATTACTAAATCAACACTAGATTTAAGACTATCAATATTACTATATAGAAATAATATTAGCAGTTGGTTATCACTTCTAATATGTTCTATAATATCTATTATATGTGGTTTAATAATTATACTTAATCCTAGTATTGGAACTATAGCATTAACAACTTCTCTAGGAATACTAATTACAGTATATTCTATATCTAATATAATAGATACAATTATATTTAAAAATAACATAAAAGAAATAACAAAATTATTAGAAAAATAAGACTTCGTTTGAAAGTCTTTTTTACTATAAAAATTATATACAAAATATAAAAATAATGTTAAAATAAAATTGTATTAGAAATAATACGTTAAATAATTATACTTTTTATCAAGAATGAGGGAGAGAATTAGCTCTAAGAACTCATACCAACCTGCAATAGTAAGGTGGTAATGCTAATATCGATGAAAGAGATTTTTATAACAATAACTCTTTCAAGAGTTTTTTATTTTTGATAAAAAGAGAAAGAGGGAGATTATATGAAATATTATTTAACAAGTGAATCAGTAACGGAAGGACATCCAGATAAAATATGTGATAAAATCAGTGATTACATATTAGATGAAGCATTAAGACAAGACAAAAGTAGCAAAATGGCAGTAGAAGCAACTATAAAAGATGATTTAATATTTATTTACGGAGAAGCAACAACTAAAGCAAAATTAGATTATAGTGCTCTAGCAAAAAAAGTTTTAAAAAATATTGGCTATGAAGAAGAATATAATGTAATTGTTAAAGTAAATAAACAATCTATTGAAATAAATAATGCAGTAGAACAAGATAAAATTATGGCAGGAGATCAAGGAATAATGTTTGGTTATGCAACAAATGAAACAAAAGAATATATGCCACTACCAATCCTTTTAGCAAATAAACTAGCAAAAAGATTATCAGATGTAAGGAAAAAAGATAAGAATTCTATACTAAAACCTGATGGTAAAACACAAGTAACTATCGAATATGAAAATGATATTCCAAAAAGAATAGATACAATAATTATTGCATCTCAGCATAAAGAAAACATAGATAAAAAAGAATTAAAAAGTTTAATTATTAATGAAGTAATAAACAAAGTTGTTCCTACCAATCTACTTGATAAAAACACAAAAATATTAATAAACACAAGTGGTAAATTCACAATAGGAGGTTCTTTTGGAGATAGTGGAACAACAGGTAGAAAAATAGTTGCAGATACTTATGGAGGAATAGGAAAAGTAGGTGGAGTATGTTTTAGCAGTAAAGACCCTTCTAAAGTAGATAGAAGTGGAGCATACTATGCAAGATATGTTGCAAAAAATATTGTAGCTCATAACTTAGCAGATAAATGTGAAATAGAATTAGCATATGCAATAGGAAAAGAATATCCAATTTCTATTTATATAAATACATTTAATACAAATAAAGTAGGTATAGATAAAATATATGAATTCGTAAATAATAATTTTAATTTTAGTGTAGATAATATTATAAAAGAATTAGACTTATTAAATCCAATATATTACGATTTAGCATCATACGGACATTTTGGAAGAACAGAATTAGATTTATCTTGGGAAAAAATAAAAAAAACAAATAATTTATTATAAATACGATAAGTTTTATTTGAAAATATATAAATAATATGTTATTATGAATATGTCAAGGGAACTTGAATATAATAAAAAAGGGAATACTTAACATAGCACGTTGAGTACTTACCTAATTGTGGTCCGCACTTAATCTACGTTAGATTGAGTGCTTTTATTATATAGTTTTACTATACTAAAGTAGTAAAAAGTAAGGCTATTAATAAAAATATAATAAATATAAGAGATAAGATTAAAAAATCTTTCTTAGTCATAATATTACCAAGCCCCCTTTCTTATTAAAAGAATGAAGAGGCAAGCACTCAACTGTTAAATATTCCTAAAATAATTATACAATATTTTAAAAGTTAAAACAATAAATATATGTAAAAAAATATAAATAATAAATATATATATTTTTTTTAATCTTACAAAACTGTAATATTATTAAGAATAATTTAATGTTATAATATACATGAGGGATACGTATGGAAAAAATATTAATCGTTGAAGATGATGAAAAATTAAGAAAAGAATTAGAAATATTTTTAAATAACAATGGATACTTGTCTGAAACTTTAAATACATTTAATAACACTTTAAATGATATTTTAAAAATAAATCCAGAATTATTATTATTAGATCTAAATCTACCTAACGCAGATGGAGAATATATTTGTAAAGAAATAAGAAAAAAATCAAATATGCCTATAATAATCATAACTAGTAGAGATAATGAAATAGATGAATTACTAACTATAAATAATGGAGCAGACCATTACATAACAAAGCCATTTAATATACATATTCTGCTTGCAAAAATTAATTCATTACTAAGAAGAACTAAATCACAAGAAAACATAGATAGAGTAGATGCGAATGATTTTATTTTAAACATTAACAAAAGTACAATAGAAAAAGATAACACTATAATAGAACTTACAAAAAATGAATTTAGAATTCTAAAATACTTAGTTCAAAATAGAAATAAAATAGTATCTAGAGAAGATATAATGATGTGCTTATGGGATAGTGATAACTTTATAGGAGATAGTACACTAACAGTAAACATTACAAGAGTAAGATATAAATTAGAAGAATTAGGTCTAAAAGAACTATTAGAAACAAAAAGAGGACAAGGATATATTTTAAAAGGGAGTGAAGAATAATGACCTTTTTAATATTTATAAAAGAAAAAATACTAACAATAATTTTAATAGTATTTTCATTAATAACAATAGAAATATTTTTTATGACTTATCCGCTAAATACTTACATAAAAATATATACACCAATAATAATAATTACATCATACTTAATAGGACTAATTTATGAATATAATAAAAAGAAAAAATATTATAATTACTTAGAAAAAATACTAAATCAACTAAAAGAAAAATATCTAATAACAGAAGTAATAAAAAAACCAGAATTTATTGAAGGTAAAATATTATATGAAACATTAGAACAAATAAATAAATCTATGCATGAAAATGTTAATAAATATAAATATAATGTAAAAGATTATAAAGACTATATCGAATTATGGATTCATGAAATAAAAATACCACTAGCAACTAGTAAAATGATTATAGAAAATAATAAAAATAATGCTACTAGAAGTATCGAAGAAGAATTAGATAAATTAGAAAACTATATAGACCAAGCTTTATATTATGCAAGAAGTAATACAGTAGAAAAAGATTACTACATTAAAAAATCAAACTTAAAAGAATTAGTAAATGAAAGTATCAAAAAAAATAAAACTATACTTATACAAGAAAAAGTCGAAATAAATACACATGATTTAAATAACATAATATATACAGATAGCAAATGGATAATATTTATATTAAATCAACTTATACAAAATAGTGTAAAATATAAAAATAAAGAGAGAACACTTGAAATAGAAATGTTTAGTAAAGAAAATAAAGATAACACTATTTTATATATCAAAGATAATGGTATTGGTATCAAAAAAAATGAAATAAATAGAGTATTTGAAAAAGGTTTTACAGGTACTAATGGAAGATTATCAAATAAAAAATCTACTGGAATAGGATTATATTTATGTAAAAAATTATGTGATAAGCTAGGTATATCGATAGAATTAGATTCTAAAGAAAATGAATTTACAGAAATAAAAATAATATTCCCAAATAGTAGTTATATTAATCTAAAATAAAAGTATTGTTAAAAACTAAATGTTAATAAAACAATACTTTTTAACAATATTACAAAAATGTAGTCTAATTGTAATATAAATCGATAGCAACTAAATACTTATTTTATTATAATATACTTGTATTTGAAAGGAGTATATTTATGGAAAATATATTAGAAGTAAAAAACGTTGAAAAATATTATGGTAATAAATCAAATTTAACAAAAGCCGTAGATAATATTAGTTTCAATGTTAAGAAAAAAGAATTTGTTGGAATAATGGGAGCATCAGGAAGTGGAAAAACTACTCTATTAAATTGTATATCAACAATTGATAAGGTAACAACAGGTCATATTCTAATAAATGGAAATGATATTACAAAGTTAAAAGGAAATAAACTTAATAAATTCAGAAGAGAAGAATTAGGTTTTATATTTCAGGACTTTAATTTGTTAGATACTTTAACTGCTTATGAAAATATAGCTTTAGCTCTTACTATTCAAAAAAGAAACGTACATGAAATAGATAAAAAAGTTAAAGATATTGCAAAAAAACTAGAAATTGATAATATTTTAAATAAGTATCCATATCAATTATCTGGAGGACAAAAACAAAGAGTTGCATCAGCAAGAGCAATAATAACAAACCCAAAATTAGTTTTAGCAGATGAACCAACAGGAACATTAGATTCAAAGTCAGCAAAACAATTATTAGAAACATTAACAACTTTAAATGAAACTTTAGATGCAACTATTTTAATGGTGACACATGATGCATTTACAGCAAGTTATGCAGATAGAATTATTTTTATTAAAGATGGAAAAATATTTAACGAATTAATAAAAGGTGATAACAGTAGAAAAGAATTCTTTGAAAGTATTATCGAAGTTCAAACACTTCTTGGAGGCGAATTAAACGATGTTATTTAAATTGTCTCTAAAAAACATGAAAAAAAGTTTTAAAGATTATGCTATATATTTCATAACACTAGTATTAGGTGTTGCAGTATTCTATATGTTTAATTCTCTTGATAGTCAAGAAGCAATGTTAAAAGTCTCATCCTCTACTAAAGAAATAATTAAACTTATGATTAATATGCTTGGTATGGTATCTGTATTTATAGCAATAATATTAGGTTTATTAATTGTATATGCAAATAATTTTCTAATAAATAGACGAAAAAAAGAATTTGGAATATACATGACACTTGGAATGAGTAAAAGACAAATATCCAAAATACTTTTAATAGAAACAATATTTGTTGGAATTATATCTCTATTAATAGGATTAGTAATAGGTATTTTTGTCTCACAACTTATGTCAATTTTAGTAGCAAAATTATTCCAAGCAGACATGACTAAATTTGAATTTGTGTTCTCAAAAAATGCTTGCATCAAAACATGTTTATACTTTGCAATAATGTATTTAGCAGTATTAATATTTAATGCTTTCACAATTTCTAAATACAAACTAATTAATTTATTAACAGCATCTAAAAAGAACGAAAAAATAAAAATAAAAAATCCTATACTGTGTGTAGTAGTATTTATAATCTCTAGTATCGGATTAGGATATGCATATTGGATAGTTACAAAAAAAGTATTTACATTATCTAGTATTAATGAAACAACAAAAGCAATAGTACTTGCAATAATATTAGGTATAATTACAACAATTTTAATATTTTGGTCAATATCAGGTTTTATTTTAAAAATAGTAGAATCAAAAAAGAGCATATATTTAAAAGGCACAAACATGTTTGTACTAAGACAAATACATAATAAAATTAATACAACTGTAATAAGTATAAGTGTTATATGCTTAATGTTATTTATGACTATTACTGCATTATCCTCATCATTAGCTTTAAAAAATTCTATGCAAAAAGATATTGAAAATTTGACACCAGTTGATATTAATTTATATAAAACAGCTAATTTAGATAACAGTAAAGAAAGTATTACATATAGTGAAGAAATCAAAGAAGATTCTAAAAAACCAATTTCTTACACACTTAAAGAAAATGGCTTTGATATGGACCTTTTAAAAGATGTTATAGAATTACCTATTTATGAACTAAGTGACTTAACCTGGGAAAAAACATTAGAAAGTGTTGCTATTGATATAAAGAAAGAGTTCCCAATGATGAATCTTGCAACTCCAGAAATGATTGTAAAATTATCAGATTATAATAAAATAGCAAAACTTTATGGCAATAAAGAATATACTTTAAATGATGATGATTATATAATAATTGCTAACTATGAAAGTATTGCAGAAATGAGAAATAAAGGTTTACAAGCAAATGCACAAATTAACATAAATGGTAGTGAATATAAACCTAAATATCAAAAATGCGAAGATAGTTTTATTGAAATTTCTACAAGTAAAACTAATGTTGGAATTATAATTGTTCCAGATAGTGCTAATTTAAATATCGAAAATCAAAAATTATGGCTTTTAGTAGCAAATTATAATGCTAAGAATAAA
Organism: uncultured Bacilli bacterium; assembly: GCA_934098455.1. Taxonomy (GTDB): domain Bacteria; phylum Bacillota_I; class Bacilli_A; order RF39; family UBA660; genus UMGS1124. The sequence goes on from CAKOOU010000008.1 coordinate 18,336, forward strand.
GAAGGAAAAGATAAAATAGAAAACATCTTTTCAGATAATGAATCAGCTCTTAATCAAAAACTTCACGAAACTAAAAACTCTTTAAATAGTGACACTAAAATTCATCTATTTGAATCAAGTATTGGTTTATCAACCATAGTTGTATTTATTGCAATCTATTTAGGAATAATTTTTCTAATAGTTAGTTGCGCAATACTCGCTTTAAAACAATTAACAGAAAGTTCAGATAACATAGAAAGATATGTTATTTTAAGAAAAATTGGTTGTGATGAAAAAATGATTAACAAATCATTATTTGAACAAATTGCAATATTCTTTATGCTTCCTCTAATACTTGCAATAATTCATTCAATTTTTGGAATACAGTTTGCTTTATCAATATTTAATACACTTGCTTCAAAAGACCAATTATTACCTTCAATAATATTAACTATTATAGTAATGAGTTCAATATATGGTTGTTATTTCCTAGCAACATACATTGGTTGCAAAAATATAATAAAAGAAGCAGAATAATTAGAAAAAAGCATTATTATATTTAAAAATATATTCTTTTTTCGTTTGAACTAATAATATTCCCTCAATTATATAGAAAATATTGATAACGAAAAAATTTTAACAGTAACATATAAAATATTAGATTGAAAGGATAATAATACATATGGAAACTACAAAAGAATATAAAAATTTTATTTTAGAACAATTATGCTTATTAGATGATATCACTTGCAAATCTATGATGGGAGAATATTTGCTTTATTATAAAGAAAACTTGTTTGGTGGAATTTATGATAATAGATTACTCGTTAAAATTGTAGATAGTAATAAAAAATATAACATGCAAGAAACTATTCCATATAATGGAGCAAAAACAATGTATTTAGTAAAAGATATCGATAATAAAGAAACATTAAAACAAATTATATTAGATACTTATACTAGTTTAATATAATTAAAGTCTTAAAACAAATAATTCGAAAAAAAGAATAGATATATAGAAATTAGAAAAAATGATTTTTATGATGTTATTTTCTTCATTAGATGATATAATTCTAACTATCGAAAATAAAATGATGGTTATAAAATAATGAAAATGTTAAAATTAAGTGCGTAATTTCCATAGAATATTGGTAGAATTCAAACTATAATAATATTATACTTTTTCTTGAAAGGAGAAAAATATAATGAATTTAGGAAATAAAATAACTAATTTAAGAAAACAAAATAATTTATCACAAGAAGAACTTGCTGAAAAAGTAGGTGTCACAAGACAAACAATATCTAAATGGGAATTAGAAGAAACTACCCCAGATATAAATCAAGCAAAAAAACTTTCTAATATATTTAATATTAGTTTGGATGAATTAACTAATAACAACGTAAATAATATTTTAGTAGAAAAAGTAAGTAATACTGAAAAATTAGCTGGTTTAACAATTAAAATACTAAAAATAATTGGAATATCAATTATTATTCTTTTTGTAATATTCGTTATTGCTTTCATAGCATTTAATATTGATAGAGTAAATTCTAAAGACAATAAAGTAATAGGAAAATATTCTCTATCATGTGAATTAGATAAAGAAAAATATTTATACGAAATAGAATATAATAAAAATTTTCAAATTATATATTCTGGTGGAGATGCTTTTATATCAAATCATACAGATGTAGAAAATGAAAGTGATGCAAACAAAGCAAAAGCACATATAGAAGATTATTTTAAAGAACATAATGGTAGTTGTAAAATAAATAATTAATTTGTTATAACAAAATTATAAATATAACAAAGAATGGAGTAATTTAAATGAATGAGTATATTAATTTAACACTAGAAAATATAGACGAAGAACACATTTGTTGTGCAATAGGAGATAAAAAACATCAAAATGGTGTTAATAGAAAAAAAGAATGGATTAAAAATAAATTAAATAATGGTCATGTATTTAGAAAATTAAATGCTAGAGGAAAATCATTTATAGAATATGAAAATCTTAATACTGCATGGGTTCCAATAGATGGAAACAATTACAATTACATTTATTGTTTATGGGTTGCAGGTAGTTTCAAAGGAAAAGGTATTGGAAAAGAATTATTAGAATATGCAATAAATGATACAAAAGAAAAAGGACTTAGTGGAATTTGTACATTAGCATCAAAAAAGAAAAAGCCTTTTATCGGAGATAAGAAATTTTATGAACATTTTGGTTTTAAAGTTGTAGACGAAATAGGGGATTATGAACTACTAGCACTACAATTTGATAATAATGAAACTCCTAAATTTAATGAAACAGCTAGACAAATGAAAATTGATAATGAAGATTTTACTGTTTATTACAGTAATGAATGCCCTTATGTAGAATATGAAGTAGAAGAATTAACTAATTACGCAAAAGATAATAATATAAAAATTAATTTTATAAAAATAGATTCTTTAGATAAAGCCAAAAATGCTCCATGCATATTTAATAATTGGGCAAACTTTTATAAAGGAAAATTTATATCAAATACAATCTTAAATGCAAATTCATTAAAAAAATTACTAAACGAGCAAAAAATAGATTGACAACATTAACTACCAAATGATAATATTAAATTGACATTTGTGAAAGAACGCATATATAAACACATATTACTCAAATTCATGTGAAAATATAATGTGTTTTTTTGCGTTGAAAGGAGTGTAGATAAAAATGTCATTTATAAATGCAAATAAATTAAAAAAAATCAATACTATTTATTTTAATACGGAAAAGAAGAGAGATAAAATAATTTAAGACATACATTATTATATTACTTTTAACATCAGACGAGGATATTTATCAATTTCATTAATAAGATTAATAAATATCGATGTTAAATAGTTATTATAAAATTAAAAATTATGGAACAAATGAACAAATATTATATGATATAAAAAACTAAACTTCATCTAAAAAATATATGATGAAGTTTTTTTTGAATAAAATTTAACTTAAAGAGTTGACATAAAATGTAGAACGTGCTAAATTATATTTGTAAACGGAAAGGAGAATAAATATGATCAATATAATTGATAATATACGAAAAAAACAAGATGAATTAATTTTGATGATAAATAGCACTTTTGATGAAATAATAAGAGAAATAGCAGAAAATGGGACATGTGAAATAGAAAAAAAGAGTATATATGAAACAATTCATCCATTAACAAATACAGCTGCTTTTAAAGGAAAAAAAGTAATTGGAGTTATAATAAATAATGAAAGAATAGTGACTCCAACATGGAAAATAGTTGTAAAAACAATTTTAAATCACGTTCTAGAAGATAAAGAAAATTTAAATAAAATGTTGGATTTAAGAGACAAAGTATTAGGAAGAGTTAGAACAAGAATTTCAAAATCAAAAGATGGAATGAGAAGTCCTTTAGAATTAAGAAAAGAATTATACATAGAAACACACTACGACACCGAAACATTAATGAATTTTTTATTATCGATACTAAATGATTTATCATATGATTTTAGTAACATTAAAGTAATAATTAAAAATTAGAAAGGAAGTATTTATGAAAAAACAAACAAAAATAGGTATTATTTTAATAATTATAGGAGAGTTATTGTATTTTATACAAAGTTATTTAAACAAAAATTTCACAAATTTAAATGATTTTATTTCAGGATTTTTATTAGGAATCAGTATAGGTATTAATCTTATAGGAATTATAATATGTGTTATTTCCATATCAAATACAAAGAAAAAATAAAATATAATTGACATATAAAAATTATATTTTTTTTAGTATAATTATAATAGGAGGAGTAAATGGAAAACAACGAAAAAAATTTTGATGAGGTAAAAGTAGAAAAGGTTATCAGGACTGATTCCTACTTTGATGGAAAATTTATAGAATATTTAGGATATAAAATATTGGCACTTCTTATAAGTTTAGTAAGTATAGGAATTGCAAAACCATGGGCTGAAAAATATTATTGGAATATCAAATCAACCACACTGTATATAATGGTAAAAGATTAAAATTTGAAGGAAAAGGAACAAGTCTTTTTGTATTAAGATTTAAATGGATTTTATTTACAATAATTACATTAGGTATATATTACATATGGGTTCCACTTAATATGGAAAAATGGATAGCATCAAATACACATTTTGAAGATGAAGATTTAATCGTAGGTGAAAGTTATTTTGATGGAAAGATATTAGGTATAATAGGAGTAAATATATTTACCTACTTAGTAAGTTTATTATCTTTAGGATTATTATTCCCATTTGCAGTATGTTATAAATACAAATGGATTGCAAATCATACAATTATTAATAAAAAAAGAATTGTCTTTAATGGAAAATCTATAAGTTTAATAGGCCATTATCTATTGTGGTATTTATTAACAATTGTAACATTCGGAATATATGGAATATGGCTTCCAATGAAAGTATATAGTTGGAAAATAAAGAATACTCATATTAAATTAAAAGATGAAGTAGTAGAAAAAGAATCAAAACTTCCATATATTTTATCTCCGATATTAATAATAGTTTTAGTAATCTTAATTATATTAATAATACCTAATATTAAAATAGATAAAAATATATTTGAAAATATTTCAAATAAAATTAACAATAAAGATGATAATCTTGAACCTATAAAATATGATACTTCATGCATAAATGATAATTCATTAAATAATATAAAAGATTATGTTAAAGATAATTATGAAGATAATATAATAGAATGCAAAAAAGATGGGCTATTAATAATGTTATCAACAACAAATGATATAGATTTTAATAGTGCTGAAAAAGATATTATAAAAATACTAAATTATTTAACGGAAAATGAACTAAATAACAAAATAATGATTTCATATGAAAAATACAATACAAGTAACGACTTTTATCTTTATGGTGAAAAAGAAAAAAATTCTGACGTGATAAATTGGACAAGTGAATCTACACCAATAAAATCTACTAAGATTAAAACAGTTAATTCTAGTAATGAAGTAAATTCTAAAACCACTAAACCTATAACAACAACAAAAGTAGTTGAAAATAATAAATGTTCAAATAATGCAGTTTATATTGATGGAGATTGTTATGATAAGAACAGTTACGTATCTCCAGGATCATGTGGATATTTAAATGAAATAGATGGTAAATGTTATTATCCTGGATGTGATGAAACAAATTATTTAACAGATGAAAATTGTATAAATGATTACGAAAATAAACCATCAAGTAATGAATGTCCAAATGGATTTAAATATAAAGATGGATTATGTTACGGTTCTTTAATAAATTAAGGTACAGTTAATGTATCTTTTTTAATTTAATGATATAATGTTTTTAGAAGGTGAAAGTATGTTTTATGCAATTAGATTAGCTAGAATAATTAATAAGTATGATAGATTAATAAAAAAATTAAATTATATTGAATTAAGAGATAATTATTTTGATGAAACAACATATGATGATAAATTTAAACCACAAACATGTTATAAAGGAAGAGAATATTATTTTAAAAATAAAGTATCGGATTTAACGTATAATGATAATAAAATAGTAGCTAATGTACAAGGTACTTCAAAATATAAAGTGATAGTTAAATATGAAAATAATAACAAATTAAATGCTATTTGCACTTGTCCGTTTTATAAAGATGGTAATTACTGTAAACACATATATGCTGTTATATATAAAGATAAAGGATCAAATAATAATAATATATTAATAGAAGAATTGAAATATAACGTTGATACATTAAACAAATTCAAAAATAATATAGAAGAATTATATAATAAATATATAAATTATTTAAAAGATTTTAATATTGAATGTAACATAGAATTATTAAATAAAGATATAGCATATTATAATTTTAATATTGATAAATTAACTAATACTTATGGTATAGAATCAACTATAACATTAATTGATAATATGAAAAGAAAATTTTTATTTTATAAAACTAATTTAATAAAAGTCATTGAACAAGCATGTTATAATGAAATGGACAATTATCATGAAAAAAAGAATGAATTAAAAAATAAATATGAAAATATAAAAAATAAATACGATAGTGAAGAATCTTATGAAGTCTATGAAAATAATGAAAATATTAATATTACAAAAGAAAAGAAAAAGACAGGATATGAATATTATGATAGTTTAGATGAACAAACACAAGAGAATTTAGAAAAAGAAATGAAAGCGTTAGAGCTAGAAGAATTTGAAAAAAATTTAGTAAGAGAAGGAAGATATAATCCTTGGAATTTTTCATCAAAATGTGACAGAGAACTAAATGAAAATGATTATTATTATGATGATGTTGATTAAAAACAATTATTATAATTATTAAGTTTTTTTTTTATTAAAAAATAATTGAAAGTATGAAAAATATATTATATAATGAAACTACTTGATACTATATTGTGTCGTTATATAAAAAATATAATAAAAAAACTGCCTAAGCAGTATCTTACAAGAGTAAGCATTTAGGGTAAAACCTTTATTTTAACTCTCTATGTCATCTTAAATGGTATTAAGACAATATAATGGTATCACATTACTAGGAGGTATGTCAAATGAAAAATGAAAAAAAAGAATACAACATTGGATTAGACATTGGTACAACATCTGTTGGATGGTCTGTAGTTGAAACAGATAATCAAAAAATAATGAGAAAAGGAAATAAAGCTTTGTGGGGAGTGAGACTATTTGAAGAAGCAAAAACTGCTGCTGATAGAAGAACCAAAAGAAGTACAAGAAGAAGGTATGACAGAAGAAGACAAAGAATAAAATTATTACAAGAAGAATTTAAAAATGAAATAGAAAAAATTGATAAAAATTTCTTTGTAAAATTACAAGAATCAAAATATCATAAAAATGATAAAACTAATAAAACATTACTATTGGAAAATTCAGAGTTAAAAGAAATTAAAGACTATCAAAACAACTATAAAACAATTTATCACCTAAGAAATAAACTTATCACTGATAAAAGTAAGGAAGATATAAGATTAGTATATTTAGCAGTACATCATATTATTAAATATAGGGGAAACTTTTTATATCAAAATGCAAATTTTAATATAGAAAATTTGAATATTAAAGAAAAATTAATAGATTTATTTGAAAATATAGTTAACAATTTTCCAGATTTAAACGTCCCTGAAAATTACAATGACATAATTGATTTATTTAGCATTGAAAATATATTAATAAACCCATCAAAAAATGATGTTAAAGTTTTGTTAAAAGAACATTTAGAAGATATTATCAACAAAAATTTTGCAACTGAATTTGGAAAATTAATGGTAGGTAATAAAGCTAATATAACAAAATTATTATCACTAGATAATAGCGAAAAACTAGAAATTAGTTTTAGTGGTACTGAATATGAAGACAAATATGACAAGTGTATAGAAGTATTAGGTGATAATATTGAAATCATGGATACATTAAAAGAATTATATGATTGTATATTTATAAAAAAACTATTTAAAGGTAAAGAAAACGTAAATATTTCAGAATTAATGTGTGATTATTATGAAATACACAAAAAAGATTTAAAATTTCTAAAAGAATTATTCAATAATGATAGAAAATTATATGATAAATTATTTAGAACAAAAAAAGAAATGTGTCTATATGAAAAATATACAACAAACGATATAGATTATGAAGAGTTTAAAAAAGAATTACAGAAATTATTAGAAAAATTATTTGATAATAAAACAGTTAAATTAGATTATGAGTTGATAAATAAATATCAATTAGAAATTATCAACAGATTAGAAAATGGTACTTTTTTGCCTAGAATTACAACTACAGATAATGGAAAATATCCATATCAATTAAATAAATATGAATTAATAAAAATATTGGAAAATCAAGGAAAATATTATCCATTCTTATTAAATAAATTGGATGATGGAACATATAAGATAGTAAAATTATTAGAATTTAAAATTCCATATTATATTGGACCTCTAGTAAATGAAAAGAGAAGTTGCAATTCTTGGATGGAAAGAAAAGTTAATAATGTAAAAATAACGCCATTTAATTTTGATGAAGTTATTGACAAAGAAAAAACAGCAGAAAAATTTATTAAAAGAATGATATCACATTGTACATATTTAATGAATGAAAATGCTTTAACAAATAATTCTATACTATATTCAAAATTTAAAGTGATGAATGAATTAAAACAAATTAAAATAAATGGAGAAAAAATATTAAATAATATTCAACATAAAATAATTGATGAATTCTTTATGAATACAAATGGTACATTAACAGAAACAAAATTTAAAAAATATTTAATTTCATCAGGTTTATATGAAATGTATGATGATTTAAAAATTATAGGTTATTCATCCGATAATAAATTTGCCAATAATATGCAATCATATATAGATTTTTTTGGAGATAATGGCATATTTATAAATACCAATTATAATGAAGATAATGCAGAAGAAATAATAGAATGGATAACAATATTTGAAGATAAAGAAATATTAGAAAAAAAGGTTAGAAACAAATATTTAGACTTAAATGAAAATCAAATAAAGAAAATATTATCAAGAAAATATTCTGGATGGGGAAAGCTATCGAAAAAATTACTGACAACAAAATATTATAAAGATAAACAAACTGAAATCAAGAAATCTATTATTGATTTAATGTTTGAGACAGACAAAAACTTTATGCAAATTATTAATGATGATGAATATAAGTTTCAAAATATGATTAAAGAATTAAATAATTATCAAGAAAAAAACAAATTAGACTATAATGTTGTTAAAGAATTAGCAACTTCTCCAGCAACAAAAAGGGGCATTTATCAATCTTTAAAAATAGTTGAAGAAATAGTAGATTATATTGGCTATGAACCAAAAAATATAATGATAGAAATGGCTAGAAACGAAGAAAAAAAAGAAAGAAAAGATACCAGAAAAGATTATTTAAAAAAATTATATGAAGAATGTAAAAATCAAATCGAAGATTATAAGCGATTAAAACATGAACTAGATTCTCACGAAATAACTAGTCAACGCTTATTTTTATACTTTATACAAGAAGGAAAATGTTTATATTCTGGATTACCACTTAATTTAGAAGATATAGAAAATCAATCTTTATATGAAATAGATCATATAATACCAAGGTCATTAATTAAAGATGATTCCTTGGATAATAAAGCTTTAGTTTTAAGAGAATGTAATCAAGATAAAAAGGCAAACTGTATTTTACCAAAACAATTTAGAAATAATAAACAAATAGAATGGTGGAAAAAATTAAAAAAGAATAAGTTAATATCTGCTAAAAAATTTCATAATTTAATAAGAAGTGAATACAATGAAGAAGATATACAAGGATTTATAAATAGACAATTGGTAGAAACAAGACAAATAACAAAACATGTTGCAAATATTTTGAATAGCTATCATAAGAAAACAAAAGTTATATATCTAAAAGCAGAATTATCTCATCTATATAGAGAAAAATATGATTTATTTAAATTTAGAGAAATAAATGACTATCATCATGCTCACGATGCTTATTTAGCAGCAGTACTAGGAGAATACAAAGAAAAATATTTAAGAAAAAATATAAATTTTGAAATAGTAAAAGAAATAAATAGAAATATAATTGAATTAGATGAAGGCAAAAAAAACAAACTAAAATATGGTTTCGTAATAAATAGTTTGGATGAAAATTTAAGTAATATTGCATACAAATTATCAGAAAGTATGATTAATAAAGAAACAGGGGAAATATTATTTGATATAAGTGATTTTAATAAAAAAATTGAAAATACATTATATAGAAATGATATAATTATTAGTAAAAAAGTAGAATATAGAACAGGCAAATTATTTGATGAAACAAAAAATAAAAAAGGGAAAAAGGGAGTTCCTCTAAAAAATAATATGCCAACAAATATCTATGGTTCATATACAAATATTAATCCATCTTATGCAGTACATATAAAAATTATAAAAAATGAAATAATGACAGAAAGATTAGTTGGTTTACCAATATATTTAGTAAATAAAAAAGAAAGTATGGTAAAAGATTATTATAAAAATTTATTTAAGCTAAAAAAGAACGATGATATAATTATTAACTCCAAAAAAATACCATTTTTTACATTATTAAAATGGAACAATCAAATATGTTACTTGGTAGGAGCATCAGATAAAGTTGAAGTATGTAATGCATTGGAATTAAAATTTGATAAAAGTTTTATGATAGAAAATAAATATGCTTTAAAAAAATTATTGGATAAAAAATATATAAAAGATGTTGAAGATTATGAGTTAAAATTAGAAAATATAATAACTTACCTTGTAAACAAAATAGAAAAAGAATATGTATTATTTAAAAATCTAGTAAATGATTTAAAAAATATTGTAAAATATGAAGCATATGCTAGTTTATCAATTGAAGAAAAAGAAAATATAATCAAACAAATATTAAATTTATTAAATTGTAAAAGTGATAATGCTAATTTTAAATTTTTAAATGAAAAATATTCATCAGCATTTGGTAAGAAAAATGGTAGAATGATAGATCATGCAGTAATAATTTCCAAATCAACAACAGGAATAAGAGAGAAACAATATGAGTTTTAGAACAGTAGTAATAACAAAAAATTCAAGAATAAATTATAAAAATAGATTTTTAGTTGTAAAACAAGAAGAAGATGAAAAATATATTCACTTATCAGAAATAGATACTATAATTGTTGATTCAATATCAGTATCTATTTCTGCATATTTATTGAAAGAACTTTCAGATAATAAAATTAATATTATATTTTGTGATGAAAAACATAATCCATTTGGTGAGTTAATTTCATACTACGGTAGACATAATAACAGCAAAACAATTAAAATGCAGATGAAGTGGAAGCAAACAGAAAAAGATAGATTATGGAAAGAAATTGTAAAAAATAAAATTATTAATCAATCTATGCTTTTAAAAAAAATAAAGTCAAAAAAATATGAATTAATATTTAGCTATATTAAAGAAATCACTGTAGGTGATAAAACCAATAGAGAAGGTCACGCTGCAAAAGTATATTTTAATGCGTTATTTGGAAATGCTTTTATTCGTAATTCTAATGATGAAATAAATGCTGCTTTAAACTATGGCTATGCAATTTTATTATCTACAATAAATAAAGAAGTTATAAATAATGGATATTTAACTCAACTTGGTATACATCATAAAAATGAATTTAATGAATTTAATTTATCGTGTGATTTAATGGAACCATTTAGAATTATAATAGATAATTTTGTTTACTATAATCAAAATAAAAAATTTAATACAGAATACAAATTAGATTTAATTAATTTATTAAATAAAGTATTTTTATATCAATCAAAAAATTATACTCTAAAAGATATTATAAAATTATATGTAAAAAATACATTAGATTCTGTTTACAGTATAGATAATTATAAAGGGTTTGTATTTTATGAGGAATAGAATTATGAGAACAATAGTATTTTTTGATTTACCAAATGTGTATTCTAAGGATAAAAGAAATTATTTAATGTTTAGAAAATTTTTAATTAATGAAGGATTCATTATGATGCAAGAATCGGTATATTCTAAAATAGTTTTAAATTCTACTCAATCAAGTTCTTTAATAGAAAGAATAAGAAAAAAATCGCCTAAAAAAGGTATAATTCAAATAATGAATATAACAGAAAAACAATATTCACAAATAGAATATATTATTGGAAATAATAATAGTAAAATAATAAATAGTGAGGATAAATTAATTGTATTATGAAAATAAAAATTAGTTTTTTGGATAGTGAATTAGATTTTAGTGTGTGCAATATTTATTCATTAGAAGTACATAATAAAAAATATTTATATAGAATTTCAAAACTGTTTTATATGCTTAGCAATGATACTAACATTGACGACATAAAAGCATATGATAAAAATAATAAAGAAATATTAATTACTAATAAAATAAGATTCTTTACAAATTATTTTGATTTTAATTTTAATTCAAAAAAATACAATAATGATATAACTAAATATATTATATCTAATTTAGAACAATATGAGAGTGAAAAAATATTAAAAGCTTATAGAAAAATATGTGAATTACTAAATAAGGAATTATTAAAACTAGATTTACCAATTTCCATAAATGTTGAAGAAGGTATAACAAATGTAATAAAATTGTTAAAATATTCAATTAATAATAAAGAAGAATTGCTTGATAATTTGTTATTATTAATTGACTTAGAAACAATACTCAATTCTAATAAAGTATTATGTTTTATAAATTTAAAACAATATCTTTCTAAAGAAGAATTAGAAGAGTTATACAAATATGCAACATACAATTCAGTAAATTTTATTTTAATAGATTCTATTAAATATAATTGTATTAAAGAATATGAAAAATTGATAATAATTGATGAAAATTTAGAAGATTATATGTTATAATGATCAAAGATGAATAGAAATATATCATTTAAGAAATGCCAATCTCTATTAAGGTATGATAGAATTAAAATTTATTTGAGGTTTTAGTTCTATGTCATCTTAAATGGTATTGAAACTATTATATTAATATTTAATATTTAATATTTGTTTTAGTTCTATGTCATCTTAAATGGTATTGAAACTATTATATAATTATTTAATAAAATATATTTGTTTTAGTTCTATGTCATCTTAAATGGTATTGAAACGGAATTTTACAAAAAAAGTCAAAAAAGTCGTTTTAGTTCTATGTCATCTTAAATGGTATTGAAACGTTTTACATATCTAATAGGTTTGTAATCAAGTTTTAGTTCTATGTCATCTTAAATGGTATTGAAACAAAATTGCAAAAGGTTTTGATTTGCCTATTGTTTTAGTTCTATGTCATCTTAAATGGTATTGAAACAGATGAATTAGAAGAATTAATTGATAAAGAGTTTTAGTTCTATGTCATCTTAAATGGTATTGAAACTATAAATGGTGGAGATGTTATTAATGCTACGTTTTAGTTCTATGTCATCTTAAATGGTATTGAAACTAAATTATCTGCTACACGTCCTACTGTTTTGTTTTAGTTCTATGTCATCTTAAATGGTATTGAAACTAGAATTAACTGCTACTGTATTTGATAGTAGTTTTAGTTCTATGTCATCTTAAATGGTATTGAAACGAAGTTAGAAGATTATACAGTGGGTTAAATGTTTTAGTTCTATGTCATCTTAAATGGTATTGAAACAAACTATGGACGATTTAGAAAGAAAAACCCGTTTTAGTTCTATGTCATCTTAAATGGTATTGAAACGGCAGATGTTCAACACGAACAAATGATGATGTTTTAGTTCTATGTCATCTTAAATGGTATTGAAACATGAGTTATTTGGACTCACTGGAACAGATAGTTTTAGTTCTATGTCATCTTAAATGGTATTGAAACTATGGTTTGTGAAAATAATTAATAAAATGCGTTTTAGTTCTATGTCATCCTAAATGGTATTGAAACTATTATATATTTATTTAATTAATATTATTTGTTTTAGTTCTATGTCATCTTAAATGGTATTGAAACGAGTGGTACAAAAATATCAATATATGAATAGTTTTAGTTCTATGTCATCTTAAATGGTATTGAAACATATGTTAATAATGATGGTGGATTAGTTCAGTTTTAGTTCTATGTCATCTTAAATGGTATTAAAATAGATGGTAAAATATTTATTAGTTTGGAGGAAAAATTATATGGATAATAAATTAAAAAATGGAAATTCTTTAGAAATACAATTTTGGAGTGATGAAGTAGAAGTTGATTCTAAAAGTCCATTAACAAAATTAATTAATAAAGTATGGACTGCAGAGAAAGATTATACTCCTACGGAAGAAGAAATAAAGCAACTTAATAAGGATATGAAAAAATATCATAAAAATAAAAGTAGCATTCAAAAATAGAGTGTTTTTTATAGTGAAAACATAGAATAGATTTAAAACATGCAGAAATGAGAATATCAATAGCACTCGAGAAGAACAATATTATTAAAAAATTATATGATAAAAAAATCTACAATCTATACAAATGATAAACTTGAGGAAGTATTAAAAAGAAAATTAGATATTATTTTAAAAATAATAAAATAAATTATATTTTAAATAAAAAAAAATTATATAAAATGTATTTCACAATTTATATAATTTTTAATTTAGTAATAACTGTTGACCTATTGTTAGAGAATTATTTATTAGATTATTTAATTCTTTTATTTTTTCTACGGTTGTGTTATTATCTTTTGCTATACTCCATAATGTGTCTCCTTTTTTTACTATATATGTATTTGTTATAGATGATGGTATTTTTATTAATTGGCCTATTGATAATGTATTTGATGTTAAATTATTTAATGATTTTATTTTATCTGGCGTTGTATCATATTTATTTGCGATGCTAAATAATGTGTCTCTTTCTTTTACAGTGTAAAAATCATAATCTTCAGTAATAAAATCTGATTCACTTTTTCTAATTTTTAAAGTTTGTCCTATTGATAATGTGTTTGATGTTAAATTATTCAATTTTTTTAATTCATCAGCTGTTAAATTGTATTTAGAAGCAATACCATAAAGTGTATCACCTTTTTTTACTGTGTAAGTATTTACCGTATTTTCTTCAGTTGTACCTGGTAATAGAAGTACTTGCCCAATACTAAGTGTATTTGTAGTTAAGTTGTTTAATTTCTTTATATCATCTACTGATACACCATATTTTGATGCAATGCCATATAAAGTTTCTCCTTTTGAAATTGTATGAGTATTTGGTAACTCTGTACTTGTCCCTGGTATTTTTAAAATTTGGCCAATTGATAAATTGTTAGAAGTTAAATTATTTGTAGTTTTTAATTTATCTACTGTTGTATCATATTTTTTTGCTATAGAATACAATGAATCACCTTTTTTTACCGTATATGTATTTGATGGAGATGGTGTTGGTGCTGGTATTTCTGTTGTGTAATCATATGTTGGTAATTTAAGCTTTTGTCCAATTGATAATGAATTAGAAGTTAGATTATTTAACTTTTTCAATTCATTAACATTAGTATTATATTTATTTGCTATACTCCATAATGAGTCTCCTTTTTTTACAGTATAGTATCCAGTTTGTTCATATGGAATATTTTCGTAATCTAACACCGCTTCTATAACAGCTTCAGCATAATCTTTGTAGTTATTTTTTAATTTTTCGGCATCTTTTGTATTATCTAAAAATCCATATTCTACTATTACTGTTTCTGCATTTGGAGTATTTCTTAACATATAATAATAGTCTTTTGATGTATCACTTGGTAATCTACGTTGATAATATTTTCTTACTAATTGTCCTTTTTCTGAAAGTGCATTTAATATTTTACTAGCAAGTTTGTCATTGTTTCTAAGAGCATAAATTACTTCAGCACCCTCGGCACCTCCTGCATTTATGTGATTAGATATAATTAATACATCTTTATCATTTCCAAATTTTGATAAAGCTACACCAGGTCTATCATCACTAGTCAAAGTTATATCATTATCTCGAGTTAACGCAACTGGAATACCTAGCTCTTTAAATCTATCATACATATATTTACTAATTTCTAAAGTTAAATTTTTCTCAATTATACCATTACCTGAAGCTCCTTGATCTTCTCCACCATGTCCAGCATCAATAACAATACCTTTTAAAGCTCTTGTATAGTTCATTTTAATCACCTAAAATATTTTATGTTAAATTACTTATAGTGTGATTTTTTATTTCATTAACAATTAATTACTATTGAAAAATAAAATTATTATAATATTGAATATAAAGAGAAATACTATATACGGAAGAAAAATTATCTAAAGCTGATTATGGAATAGTAAAAATAATAGAAGGCAAATTTAAGGTAAGATTTGGATATTAAGATAATGATGAGGATAATAAATCAATAATATACTTTGATGATATGTTTGATATTGCAAATTATTACTTAATAAATTATTAGTAATTTAAATTGCATTAGATTTACACAAAAAAATATTAATACTTGGGTAGATGCTTTTGACATATTGCCAGGTGAATCAATCATAAAAAACAAACGAAGGATTAGAAACATGTGATTACGTTTTGCAATTTTTATCAAAAAATTCTGCAAAATCAAATTGGTAATAAAAGAGTGGGAATCAATCTTGTGTGATGAAATTAATAGTAATAAAATAAAAATAATACCAATTAAAATAGAAAACTGTGAAATACATAAAATATTACAAACAAAAAAATATATCGATTTTAGTAAAAATTATAAAGATGGCTTAAATGAATTAATAGAACAATTAGAAAATATGAAAAAATGTAAACCCCACACATCTTATTTAACAAAATTTCTTGAAAATTTCACAACACAGTGCTATATTCTAAAAGAAGGATGTGATTAAAATGCCACAATATGATACAGAAAAGGCAATAACAGATACAATAACTAATACAGCAAAATCATTCTCAATATCAGAAGTATGGGTAATAATAAGTATATTACTTGCTGTAATAGGAGGAGTATTCTTATTTACTAATTATTTTGGAAAAGACAAAGAAGGAACATACACAGGTTACAAAAAGAAAATATATGATTTTATAAACTTTAAAACAACTATTATAGAACCAATATTCAGAGTTTTATATCTAATAGCTGCAATTGCAATAACATTAGCATCATTTTCATATATAACAACAAATTTCTTTGAATTTATAGGTACACTAGTATTTGGAAACATATTAGCCCGTCTAACATTTGAACTATTATTATTAGTTCTAAAATTATTCAAAGATGTTTCTGAAATAAAAGATTCATTAAAAAAACAAAATTCAAAACCAACATTAATGAAAAAAGAAGATAAAAAAAATCCAAAAAAAGATGAAATAAAAAAACCAGAAAAAATTAGTAAAGAAGAAAAAATCGAAAAAAAGGATAAAGAAGAAACAACCCCAAAAACAATATAAAAAAGAGACTTCTACAACAATATTAAGTCTCTTTTTGTTTTATTATATTTTTTTATTCTAAAGATTGATTATCCTCACCATTACTAATTGTAGTATTCTCACCTTCATTTTCTCTAGTATTGCTATTTTGACTATCATCTATAGTAGAACTATTATTATTCTCATTATTTTCAACATTATTGCTAGTATCATTAACAATTTCTTTATTGTCTTCACTAATACTTACAGTATTTTTTGTTTCTTCAACACCATTTTCACTTTTAGAAGATTTAACAACGCTAACAGTAATACTTTTAACTTCACTTACTAATGTACCTTTACTAACACTTTGACTTGTTATAATTCCATTTTTATTTTCATCATAACCTTCCATACCCTCGGTAACATAATTTGTATTAACAGTAATACCTCTCGCATTAGCCCAAGTATTTAAGTATTCTAAACTACTTCCAACAAAACTAGGCAATGCCTCATTTCTCTTAACACTATAATATTGTTTACCAATAACAGGAACTTCGTAAGTATAATTAGCACTAAAATTGAATGTTTTAATCATAGTAGGTTTTTCTAACCCTAAATTAATTTTCATGGCCTTAACAATTTCATTTAAACTCTCTGGATAATATTGGAAAGTATAAACATTTCCCAACCCAGGAATTAACATTGTTAAATCATATCCAGTTAAATAAGTTTTTTCTATATTAATATTAGTATCATTTTCTAAAAGCATCTTTTTACCAACATTATATAAATTTAACATTTCATCAGTACTAACATTAGTTTCAATATTTTTGCTAATAGCATCAAGCACTTCATAAAATTTATTAACACTTCTTATATTTTTTACTTTTTTAGCCATAGCCTCAACAACTAATTGTTGATGTTGAACTCTTTGAAAATCACCAAGAGGTAAAGAATGTCTATGACGAGATAACGCTAACGCTGCTTCACCATTTAAAGTTTGAACTCCTTTTTTCAAACATATTTCATGTTCTCCAAATTCTCTGTTAGAATCTTGTTCACAAAAATCAACTGGAACATCAACTTCAATACCATCCAAAGCCTCAACCAAATCAACTACACCTTTAAAATTAATCTTAACATAATAATCTATATCAATACCAGTTAAATCCTTTAAAGTGTTTATAACGCAAGTAGTACCACCTGCAGCACTAGAATTTATTTTATTACTTCTCTTACCATTGCAAGCAATAGGAGCGTAAGTATCTCGTGGAATACTAAATACAGTAGTATTAAGGGTAGTGGGGTTAAAAGTAATCATCATCATAGTATCACCATTAAACGCTTGATTAGCCTTCAAACCATCTACCTCAGAGTCTACACCAAGTAGTAATATAGTAAATGGTTCAGTTAACTTTTTACCACTACCACTATTTAAACTAATATTTTTTCTCTTTTCTTTATATGTATAAATAATTTTAGTTTCATCACCAATATTATTATAATTATCATATCCAGAAAAACTTACAACATAACCACTACTTACCAATATTCCATCAATACTTTTACTATATAAATCACCAAGCATTTCCAAATAATTATCATAATATTTAATATCAATTTTATCTAATTTTTTCTTATCAATTAACTTATTTGCAAGTATATTTCCTTCAATATCATTTTCATCACTTATCATACCAACAGTAAAACTACTATCATTTTTAAAAGTAGTATCTTTCATAACAACTAAACTACTACTATAAGTAACAACATCTTTATTCATTCTATCAACAATATTATACGTTTTATTAAGATAAACACCAAATATTATAAAAATAACACTCACTAAACTAACAAATATACTATTTGCAACATAACTTTTATTCCTTTTGCTAAATAACAACAATATACTTATAAATAAATATATAAAATAACTTAAATAAATAAATATAAGAAATACAATCCTTAAAACAGTTTCTATATTTTTTAATAATAGTAACCCCTGACTTATAAAAATAATAGAAACTAAGTATAATATACTAATAATATAAAACATAATCCTAAATTTTTTATCTAATTTTTTAAATTTTTTTAATATCTTTTTCATACCATCATTCCTATTTTCTAATTATACAATAATTTGTAATTAAAGTATAGTACAAAATTTTCTACAAAAAATATAAAAAAACACACAAATAGTAAGAAATTATATCTATGTTTATTAAATATATAGTATAATATACTCATAAGTAAGTTATATGAAAAGAGTGTCATTATGGATATAAAAACTGAAGTTGTAGATATAAAAAATATATTTTTAAGTAATCTTAAATCAATTACTATAAACTCATACTTAAAATTAGATAATAATAGTTCCTATTTTAATTTAATAATGGAAGAAATTAATCAAAGTCAAATTATGAACAATTATAGAAAAATGTTTATAAAATATCTTGAGAAAAAATATAACAGAAACTACAAAAAGATAAATATTTACATTATTAAATGTTTCCTAAAAAAATATAAAGTTCTTGAAGTATTAGAAATACCAAATAAATTAGAAGATATGGATATTGATACATGTAGTTTAATAATTAAACTTGAAGATAATAAATCTATAAACTTAAATGTACCAATAAAATCTAAAGATAATAAAATTAATAGAAGTATAAAAAATTTTTTGACAGAAATAAAATATGAAATTCTTAAAGCAAAATCTATGGAAGCAATCGATGAATCATTTTTTGATTATTACATGAATAATGAAATTAGTACTTTAGAAATAAAAGATTCTATTTTTACAAATACAACAGATTTAATCAAAAATGGTAAAAGTAACAAAAAGAATTTATATTACATGTCAAATAAATTAAAAGACACCCAAGAAAAAGATATTGCAATACTAATAGCAGATGATTTTATTACAGATAATATTGAGAATGTTGAAAAAATATCTTACAAAGATGGCATAAAAATATATTACAAAAATGGAAAAACTTTTGAAACAACAAACAATAATTTAATTGAACAATTAAATGCACAAATAACAAAAACTGAAAATACTTTAATAAATAAAAAAATAAAAGTCAAAAAAAATCCACAATAGAAAAGGTACATTAATACCTTCAGACTGTTGACAAATAGGTAGAAATTTTACTTATTTGTCTTTTATTTTGTAAAAATAATAAAAGTTTCCAATAT